>CAZNPD010000002.1:0-300094 GCA_964575265.1 uncultured Pseudomonadota bacterium
GTATAGCCACCTTCATGCCATCGCGGAGTAATAACTGAAGAATAGATGCTTGCTAATATAAGAAGAATAGCTGTAAGTGCTCGCTTCATTGATGCTTTCATTACTACATGAAGATGATATATCTTTTTGCTTGCGCTCAATACTAGTACAGAATCATCCAAATGTCACGTAAGAAAAATATGAGCTTCACTCTTTGCACTACGAAACTATTAAAAACTCATCAACTTTTTTAAGATCATCACGCAATGCTGTTAAAGAATTGTATAATTCTTTCTTCGACAATGGTTTCTTCTTATTTTGAGTATACAGATCGAGCACATCAAGAACGTGGTCTGTATTATCTTTTACACGATCAATCTGCTGCTGTAACGATTGCAATTGTTCACGAGATAGTTGATATAATCGTGTTGATTTATCAGAATAGACAACACCCTCAATTGCAAGTATTGCATGTTCCTGAACTTTTCCCGATTTGCTCATCGTGTGATTAATCTGTGCCACAACATCAAGATCTGATTTTGTGGATGCATTATTTTTTGCTACTTTTCCTGCTTTATAGACAACACGGCTGAGTGTTTGATTCATAGTTGTGAGCATTTCAGCAGTATCTTCTCGCATGGCGCTCTCAGAGCGACTTTTTTTCTTTTTGACCGTAAATGATTCTGAATAGAGAGATGGAGTTGCGATAATTATTAGAAGGATATGTATAATATATTTAGAGAATATCCTTTTGTACGTTATTGCCATGAACATCCTTTTTTTGATTGTATAGCGATAGAATACCAACCCACCCATAATGGAGTAATGATATAATAATAATCATAGCAAGCAAATACATACCATACTTACATATGAGCGAATCATACCAAGCAAAAAAATAACATACAAAAAACCAAACAACAAAAAAGACTTGTAGTATGGTAGCAAATTTACCAATATATGTTGGCCGTATTTCTACACAATCATAGTTCCAATAAAGATATACGGTAGCCCCTACAAGAAGTACTTCTTTTGCAATCAATAATGATACAAACCACATGGGTATTGCAATATATGATTGATACTGCGCAAGCACATAAAAGACACTCGTCATAAGAACTTTATCTGCAATAGGATCTAAGCATGCGCCTAAAAACGTCTGCTCATTCCATAAACGTGCTAAATAGCCATCTAACGCATCAGTTATTGCTGCGATACCAAATAATAGAAGCGCTGCACTCACATAATGCGATGCAATTGCCATGCATATAGGAATCGTTAAAAAAATACGTGCAATAGTCAGTTGTGTAGAGATTGTAATTGGACCAACTACTATTGGTGAACGATTTCCTGTTCTTCCTGATAATGAAATAAGGGCAGAGATAATTCGATATGCTTTTGACTGGGTAGACGACTCACTCATTCATTCTCTTTTCTAGTGATACGGTAATTCATTGTTCATCCCACGATGTAATAACTGCTCCTCCCAAGCATTGCGTACCTTGATAGAAGACTGCAAATTGTCCCGCAGCTATTCCCTGATCATTTTCACTTAATGTAACAAATGCTCGATCAGAATCAATATATTCTATTGAACAGGCATGTTTATGTGGGCCATGTCGCATTTTTACCGATAACGATGCGAGATTCTCTGGCCGTGTTTGTGCAAACCAATTTTCTTGACTCACAATAAAAGACGATCGTCTTTTATCCTGCGCATAATACTCTTTTGAGATGTAGATGATATTATGAGTAATATCTTTTTTCACCACATACCAGGGACCGCCTGCAAGGCCTAATCCTTGACGTTGACCAATGGTATAGAACCAATAACCACGATGCGTCCCCATATTGTTACCTGTTTCATACTCAATCATAGATCCTGGTTTTTCACCCAGATAATGATTCAAAAATTCACTAAACTTGAGCTTCCCTAAGAAGCATATTCCTTGGCTATCTTTTCGTTGCTTATTTGGCAAATCAAATTCTTCTGCCAATATACGAACCTGCTCTTTTTGCAGATGTCCAATAGGAAAGAGTGCTTTAGAGAGTTGGTGTTGACTGATATGCGCAAGGAAATAGGTCTGATCTTTGATTGCATCAGGAGATTGTTCAAGATAAAAGATACCATCTTCTTCACGCACTTGTGCATAATGGCCGGTTGCCACTTTATCATATGAGCCTGCAACATGGTCCCAAAATACTCCAAACTTAATGCGTTGATTGCACATAATATCGGGATTTGGGGTAAGGCCCTTTTTTGCTTGATCAATAGTGTAGCCAACTACTTGATCATGGTATTCTTTTTGCAGAGAGACGATTTCTAATGGGACCGAAAGTTTTTCGCAGACTGCTTGTACATATGCAAGATCTTCCTGCCATGGGCATGAACCAAGATAGGATAATTCATCTTCAAGCCAAATCTTTAAGTAAAAGGCTGTAACATCATATCCATCTCTTTTAAGTAGGGCAAGTGCTACAGAACTATCTACTCCTCCTGAGACCAAAACCGCTATTTTCATTGCATTCAACCACCGTATAAGAATTATGTTTCTAGTATAGCAAGATCCAACGGCGATATAAAGTATGACTATAGCAAAAAGCGCCTCAAGAGAACTCGAAGCGCTTTTAATTATCTATAATACAGATATCTCTATTATCTAGTTGGCTCCCATGCTACTAGACCATTTTGGCATGCAGGGCGATTGCCACCACTTGCAAGCACCATTCCTTCGCTCGCTACAAAAACAACTTTACCTTTAATGATTGTATCATGCAGTTCAATAACTGGATTTTCTTTATGCGTAACAATAATATTGCCATTTACTCTGCAATTGGTAATAACTATTTTTTTGCCATTCCCTATGATATTAGAAAATGTGCTATTTGATGCCGTTAGCATATCGAGCACTTTCATTTCATTATCAACCACTGTGTGATCAATATGCGCAGATCCACTAACAACTATATAGTTTGCCCTGCTATGATTAACAGTACAAGTGCCATTTACTTTGACGATAGGTGCAGTAAGGTATGTAGCATACAATGATCCGTGTATTGTAAGAGTATTAATTATTATTACATCATCTAATGTTGCAGTACCTTTAATAGATAATTTATTGTACCTTTTATGAGCCAAGTTTACAGATCCTATGATTGTTTGACTTTCTAAAAACGCTTTCGTTGATAGATCAGCGCTCTTGATGTTGCTAACATTCATACCGCAAATTAAGTTTAATACAATTACCGACATTATAAAAAATGTAGCAATACGCATATTAATTAACCTTTCATAAGAGACTCATCTACATTTGCTTTATGAAAATAGTACAAAAGTTTGTTCTATATTAATACTAGTTCATCAACAAATATATCCTTACACATGGCGCGGACATAGACGCATTGAAAAAGAAGCAATAATGTTTTACACTACATGTTCAGCATACACTTGCATTTCTTCAAATTATACACGACAGGGTTACAAATGTATAAATCACTATTTTTATTATTGTTTTCATCCACTATCACCTATGGAATGGAAAATCTTCAATTTCCTTCCAATCGCCGTGGCATAGTACAAGAAATAATTAATGAAGACGGCTTCTTTGGCAGTATTGGCCCGGTAGATCCTTTGACGGGGCGCATATTATCAGATAATGCAACACCTCAAGAACAAGATCATTTTTTGAAGAGAATCACTCAAGAGCTTAAACGCTTAGATAGAGACCGGGAAAATCGTAAAATACATACCAGTCGTGATAATGCTACAAAATTGATAAATGCAATCTACAAAATAGCTGGTAAAGAAGAAGGATCCTTTGGCAGTATTGGCCCGGTAGATCCTTTGACGGGTCGTATATTATCAGATAATGCAACCCCTCAAGAACAAGCTCATTTTTTGAAGAAAATCAATCGAGAACTTGAGCGCTTAGATAGAAACCGAGAAAATCGTGAAATACGTAAAGGTAAATATCGCTAATATAAAGACTGAAAGCAGGATTTAAAGAATCTTGCTTTTATTATGTAAATCCAATATATATGGGATTATAGAAGCTTATAAATGTATAAATCATAGACCGTCTATATTTATGTATGCCTATGGCTGCATCTGACTGCGATCGATCAATTTTCGATTTATTCTACAAATGTTTTTATTATTACCTTAGAAAGATACGCCTACGTTAAAACTACTTCGGACTCGGCTTGCTCCGTCAATCGAAAGCCTTGGCGAAGAGAGTTTATTTTGCTATCCATACAGCCCATTCTTCACATGAGGCTTCGTAGAACATACTTCGCTATGTTTTTTCTAGTAATCTATTTTTTGAAATGAATATCATTTTGATGACTTTGTGCCATACAAAGCTTTAGCAAAGTATGGTGCCGGGGGTCGGAATCGAACCAACGACGCTGAGCTCTTCAGGCTCACGCTCTACCACTGAGCTACCCCGGCTAAATATTTTTGGATTGACATGTGAAAAGATAAGAAAAAGATACCTTTTTTATATCTTTTGTCAACAAAAAGAGCTCCTCTCAATCAAGTAATAAAAGAATTTTTCATTCTCTTATCAAAAATATATGGTATGATAACTGCCATACATGCATTTAACATACGGAATTCATATGTCATCATTATCAGAAAAAATAGAGATTATTGCGCGAGAGATCGAACAAAAGATCTCATCTGCCACTTCGTTAAAAGAACTCGACGATTATAAGGTTTATTATGTTGGTCGCTCAGGAATCGTAACCGAACTTATGGCATCACTCAAAGAGATGTCACTTGAAGAGAAACGTGCTGCAGGTCCACAACTCAATGCGCTTAAGCAATTAGTTCAGACAACATATGAACAAACAGCGCAACGTATTGAACAATCATTAATTGAAGAACAGAATAACAGAGTTAAGCACTTCGATGTTACTGCTTATTATCAAGAACCATCTGCAGGAAGTCTCCATATTTTTTCTCATATCGTACAACAGCTTGAAGATATCTTCATCTCAATGGGATACGAAGTTGTCGATGGACCGGAAGTTGAATCGAGTTATTATAACTTTCAGACATTAAATATTCCCGAAGATCATCCTGCTCGCGATATGCATGATACATTCTGGTTAAATATTCCCGATATGCTTCTTCGGACGCATACCTCGAATGTACAACCACGCATTCTCGAATCGCGCAAGCCACCCTATGCTATCTTTACAACCGGCCGGTGCTTCCGCAATGAGGCAACCGATGCTTCTCATGATTTTATGTTCATGCAAGGCGAAGTATTCTTTGTCGATAAGCACGTCTCTCTTGCAAACCTCTTTGCAACTGCACGTTCATTTTTACAAGCTTTTTTTGAAAAAGATGATTTGCAGATTCGCATGCGTCCAGGATATTTTCCATTTGTTGAACCGGGTATAGAGATTGATGCTACGTGCCCATTCTGTAATAGTGGTTGCTCAACATGCAAGAAATCTGGTTGGATTGAACTTCTTGGATCAGGCCTTATTCATCCAAATGTATTACGTGCATGCAATCTTGATCCAAATGAATATAGCGGATTTGCTATTGGATTTGGCCTCACACGCCTTGCCATGCTTAAATATGGCATTTCTGATATTCGTCTTTTCAATAGCGCAAAGCTCTCGTTCTTAAATCAATTTTAAGTAAGGAAATAATAGTATGATAGTGACGAAAGCAATCATTCCTGCTGCCGGTCTTGGAACTCGTTTTTTACCCGCAACAAAGGCTGTCCCAAAAGAGATGATGCCTCTCTTTAATCGTCCTGCAATTGAAGAGATCGCGTCAGAATGTTATCACTCAGGTATAACCGATCTTCTTTGCATCGTTAATACATCAAAAAAAGCAATTAAAGATCACTTTTCTTCAGATACCTTTGTTATGCACCAGTTACAAAAACTTGGAAAAACAGCTCTTGTTGCAAATACTCAAAAATTGATAGAGAATCTCACTATCTCGTTTGCTAATCAAGAAGAACCGCGTGGTTTGGGTGATGCATTATTAAAGGCACGCTCATTTGTTGGCGATCAATTTTTCAGTCTTCTTCTTCCTGATGATTTTATTGCATCAGATATTCCTGCACTTAAAACTCTTATCAATTATGCGCAACAATATAATGCCACTGTTATTGCTGTTGAAGAGGTTTCCGAAGATCGTGTTTCTGCGTATGGCATCATTGCAAGCACTCCAACTGACAATCCAGACCTTTATCGTATCACACATGTGGTAGAAAAGCCCGCATTGCACGAAGCTCCATCTCGCATGGCAATTGTAGGAAGATATGTCTTTTCACCTAAAATCTTTGATCACTTAGAACGGCTCACACCACAATCGGGAAAAGAGTTACAACTAACTGATGCCATTAGTAGTCTCATTGCAAGTGGTGAACCTGTTTTAGCATGTACTATCAATGGAAAACGTTTTGATACCGGCAATCCCGTAGGTTGGCTTGAAGCAGTATTACATTACGGCTCTGTTGATCCACAATATGGCTTGGCTATCAAAGAGCTCATACGATCATTCAATCAGTAAAAGAGGCAATCCGCTACAAATAGAAACCTAAACCGCACTACATACCCTCAGGCAATCACTTGCACAATTTAGCAACAACGTTGCAAACTGAATATCCAAGCTCATATACTGATGATGAGTAGACAGCATGTCTTTGGACAAGTCTGCGCTACTACGTAGCTTTGTTCGACGTAATCTTAACAAAGACTGATTTTTAAAGGATAAAAATGAAGATTGCTCTCCATATTCTGATGTTGTTATTCTGTATAAATTCAGCCTATAATTGCCCTACGTGTATCGGAAAAGTGACTCGGGATAGTGCGCCTTTTTTTAGCGATGAGCTCTATGAAACTGAAGAATCCACACAATCCTCATCGGAACAATAGCCATGAGACTCAGCGTTATTCTTCTTGCATCTATTATGTTTATAAGCATAGTACATGCTCGTCCTGGGTGTATGGATACAAGCAATCATTTACGCACATTTGGTGATACAAAACAAGAACATTACGTACTCTGCTATTGTCCGTGTAACTACCGAGCTCCTCAACATAACCGGTGCCTTGCATGTGGCCATATGCATATTCCTCAAGAAATGGTCATCGTTACCAAAAAGGATCTTTGCAACAAATCATACAAAAAAAGAGATCCGTACCCTCAAATGACTACACGCGAAGTCATGCAACGGCTCATCAACCGATATAATAAAGAGAATAACGAGTGATATCTCTACTTACCTTCGCCACGAATAGGCAGAACCAACAAGTCCCCAAATAAATTCGACTCGATAAACTATGAATGACGCGACTGTGCAAGTAAAAACGGTAACACACTATCTGGATTGAGTGATATAGAATCGATACCATGGTCTATAAGCATCTGCGCAAAATCTTGATAATCAGATGGAGCTTGACCACAAATACCTATCGGCTTGCTTATGCTCTTTGCTTTCCGTATCGCTTTTTGAATAAAAAGTACTATTGCCGCATCTTGCTCATTAAACAATGATGCAATAACAGACGAATCTCTATCTACACCGAGTGTCAATTGCGTTAAATCATTTGATCCTATAGAGAATCCATCAAATCGTTTTGCAAATTCTTCGAGCAATAATACATTTGATGGAATTTCGCACATCATAATAAGATCAAGATTTTTTTGATCAATCAGTTGTTGTTTTGCAAGAATTGCTTTCACTGCATCCGCTTCTGCAATCGTTCGCACAAAAGGGACCATGATATGTATATTATCAAGACCAAACTGAGAACGAACCATTCGTATTGCTGCACATTCAAGTTCAAATGCTTCTTGATAGGATGCATGATAATATCGTGAAGCTCCACGTAATCCAAGCATAGGATTCTCTTCAATAGGCTCAAAAAGATTTCCACCAACTAGATCACGATATTCATTTGTTTTAAAGTCTGAAAAACGGACGGTAACCGGCTTGGGATATTGTGATGCTGCAAGCATACCAATCCCACGAGCCAATGTCTCAATAAAAAAATCTGCCTTATTCTTATACCCTTCTGTCTGTTTTTGAATATAAGCACGTGTCTTTTTCTCAGTCACCTTATCAAAATGAAGAAGCGCTAATGGATGTATTTTGATCTGATTTGCGATAATAAATTCAATACGAGCAAGACCGATACCACTGACAGGTAATGCCGCAGATGTAAATGCACTATCAGGATTAGCGCTATTAATCATAATCCGAGTAGCAATCTTTGGAATATCAGCCAATGCTGTCTTATGCTTTTCATATACAAGTGCGCCATCATAAACGTATCCAGTTGCACCACGCGAACAATCGAGCGTAACAATCTGTCCTTGTGATAAGATACGCAACGCATTTTGAGCACCCACTAATGCAGGAACACCTAACTCTCTGCTCACAATTGCAGCATGACACGTGCGTCCACCCTGCTGCGTAATAATTGCTGCAGCCTTTTTCATGGCAGGAACCCAATCGGGATTCGTCATGCGCGTAACAATAATATCACCTACTTGCACGCGTGCAATTTCACTGACCGATTTGATAATACGTATCGAACCACTTGCCATAGATTGACCAATGCTCTGTCCAGAAAGAATCGGAGGGTTTTTTGGCTCTTCTACAAATGAATAACGTACAATAACTGGTTTTTTGTCTGCACGAGCACTATATATAGTCTCTGGGCGCGCTTGAATAATATATAATTTGTGATCAATACCATCCTTTGCCCATTCAATATCCATGGGGGTCCATTTATTATTGAGTTGAGAATAGTAATTTTCAATAACAACAACTTTTTTTGATAGCTCGATAACATCATCATCAGACAGCGACCATGCTTTCTGATCTTTTTTTGTAACAGCAACTTTTTTAACGAGCTCTCGCTTGGCATAGATTACTTTTATTTTTTTATTGCCACGCTCTTTTTTTATAATTGAAGAAAAACCTTTTATAAGTGTTGGTTTATGCACAATAAACTCATCGGGCGTTACCGCACCACTTACAATTGCTTCACCAAGACCCCATGATGCATTGATAACAACAACATCTTTAAATCCTGTCTCTGTATCAAGTGAGAATGCAACACCAGAACTTCCAACATCTGAGCGAACCATACGCTGTATACCAACGGATATGGCTACTGCATCATGTGCAAAATTTTTCTGCAATCGATATATAATTGCTCGCTCTGTAAAGAGAGATGCCATACATCGCTTAACCGCATTGCATACATTTTCTTCTCCTAAAACATGCAAATAAGTCTCTTGTTGTCCTGCAAATGATGCGCCCGGAAGATCCTCTGCTGTTGCTGATGATCGAACAGCAACAGAACTCGCTTTCTCTTGATGATCTTCTGACAAATCTCTATAGGCTTGTACAATTGCACGCTCAATCTCCAAAGGAAATGTACCATTGATGATAAGCGTTCGAATTGTGTGCGATAGAGTTGCAAGTAATTTTACATCAGTATCAAGCGTAATATCACTGAGCAATTTTAGTATGCGTTCTTTTAATTTGTTATGAGTTATATAATCACGATATACTTCTGAGGTAACTGCAAAACCATCGGGAATATCTATATGCATGTTACGCAATTCACGTAACATTTGACCCAATGACGCATTCTTGCCGCCCACAAGTGCGATATCAGACATACCGATATCGATGAATCGCTTTATATAACTCATATGGATATATACGTTAGATTAAAGGCCATAGAATAGGAATAATAAATAGGAAAAACATATACTCTCCTTCCATAAATTTGTATGAATAATATCAATCTGGCTTACTAAGATACAAATATTTTTAATTCGATTCAATACATTTATACATCCGTAACATATATCATGATCAGATCTATTTCAAGTTAATTAATGATAATTCTATTAATATGATTTTTTATACAATCTGGTATCATAAAACGCTAAGTATATACACAATCCTGTATAGTAAAGGTTTATATATGCAGAAACATTCTCCGTTTCATATTGGCTCAGTTGGTCTTGCAATCTTTTGTATGCTCTTTGGCGCAGGAAATTTAATGTATCCACTTGCCGTCGGTATGACATCTGGCGCATACAATAGTATTGGCATGATTGGCTTTTTAATAACAGCAGTCTGCCTTCCTATGACTGGTCTTATCGCAATGATACTCTTTGAAGGAAACTATCGAGCATTCTTTCATCGCATCGGAACTATTCCAGGAGAGATTTTAATTGGTGCATCAATGATCATCATTGGACCTCTCATCGCAATACCACGTATTGTGACATTATCACATACTATGATTGCTCCATTTTTACCATGCAATTTTTTTAATACCATAACACCCTGTTCATCATTGGTATTTGCACTCCTCTTTCTTGCAATTACATTCTTAGGAAGTTACAAAGAAAACAAAATTGTGAGTCTACTTGGCAATATTGTAAGCCCAATACTCATTGCATGTTTACTACTTATTATCATTAAAGGAATATTCTCTGCACAAAGAGTAGTTACTACTGATCTCACTGCTCTTGATGCATTTAAAATTAATTTCATTCGTGGGTATGAGACACTCGATCTTCTTGGAACTATATTCTTCTCATCACTTGTTATTCATATTCTTCGATCAATCTACATTGATGACAAAGAATATAATGCATACAATCTCGCAGTAATTGGATTACAAGCAGGATCTATTGGTATGGGACTCCTAGCTGCTATGTATATTGGCATGAGTCTTCTTGGAGTATATCATGGGCATGGCCTTGCATCAGTCAATGTTGGGCAACTCTTTAGCGCACTATCATTCAAAATACTTGGACAGCAAGGATCTGCTCTTATCAGTTGCTCCGTACTTGTTGCATGCATATCTACCGCAATTGCACTCGCAGGAGTTATCGGTGAATATATTCAAGTCACTATATCACAACGCCGTTTGAGTTATGTAAGTTCACTTGCAATTGGTATATTTGCATGCGTACCACTCTCTTCAGGACTTATTAATAGTATCATCTCGTATATGTATAATGCACCAATAACAAAAGATGCGCTCGATTATGTTCTTGTTATTACAGGAGGCCCAATTTTATATATCGGGTATCCCGTAATTATTGCATTAACATTTTGTAATATTGCATATAAAATGTGGGGATTTAAGCCAGTAAAACTACCAGTAGCTCTGACATGCATTGCTGCTGCAATTAGTTATTATATGATATAGAACAAAAACAGGATAATTGTATACATTTTTTACAAAAGGATATGTATGAATATACATCACACAACAAAAACAACACTCTTAGCATTCTTAGGCTTTATGTGTTTGACAACAGAGCTTGAAGCAAAGTTCAATCCCCTAAAATATATAAATCCTGGCAAGGTTTTCATAGGAACAATACTTGCTGCATTATCTCGGCTTCATTCAAAAGGATCTATTCCTGACTTTACTGAAGCACGTGTCAAGCGTTACGAAAAAGCTGACTTGTATATGAAACCTATCTGCTATATCGATGATTGGATTGTTGGACAACTTGAGTCAAGCAACTTATTAAAAGTAACTGACAAAAACCATATAAAATTCTCATGTAAAGATGCTGCAGACGCCGCTGGACTATTTGGAACCATCGAATCTTTTGCAGAACCATATGCAGACGCTATAAAGAATTTTGTATTCATCTCTATTTGCTTTGATATCTTATGCTATAAAGGTATATTATTCCATAAGTATGCAGAAAAAATGAGTAAATTAATTAATAAAACGTTATCCCCATCAAAAGACTACTTTCACAACCATGATGAACATTATCAATATTAATCACATTAATATTGCCACATAAATTACATAGGGAGGGGATTGTTAATCCCCTCCCTATGTAATTTAGCATTTACTTCGTTATAATCGCATCTTCTATATACCTTTTTACATTTTTAATAACATCATCTCGCTTCATTCTCTTCGATTATCAAATCTTTTATAATAAATAAAACTGTCACGCATAGTATTCATTATTTCCCCTATTATCAAATAATTATTAGATTGACAGTTTATAATCATTCCCTCATATTAAATGGCACATAAAGTATTTACTTCAATACAATTTAAAAGGATCGTTTTTTATGAATACTTCTCGTCACGCACTCTTTTCATTATCACTCGTACTATTCATCAGCGGATCACAGCCATTAATTGCTTCGTGGAGTAAGATACCAAATAAACAAGTTTTTCTTGGCTTTGTTCTTCCTGCTGCATTATTTTGGACAGTAAGTGTTGGATCATTAATTTCAAAAGATGAGCCACCAAAAGATCGCATTGATCTTGATGAAGCTATAAGAGGGCTTACATCATCAAAATATCGTTCTGATAAGTCAAAGACTATTTCACAACTGCTCTATATGCTATGGCGTGATTGCTTAGTTGGCTTTGCAGGAAAACGGCGCGGAATATATCCCGTAGGCGCAAAGATTTTTGTAGAAGGAAAGCGAAGAGATTTTGCACACATCGTATATCCTAATGATGGTGAAAGTGTTCACTTGATTGTGCGTGACAACATTCCACCATATGGATTTTTAGGTACGCTTTGGGCATATCTCAAAACAAATAGCGAAGGCGTAAAGACGGTGAAAGATTGGATAATGCTCACAAGAGATATTTGTGATTTTGTTCACTGGATTAAAAATTAATTAAAAAATTTTTCTTACATTAAGCACTATTTATTTTAAAAAGGCTGATATTTTTATCAGCCTTTTTTGCTACACATATCTTCACCATTTACATTCGCAATGATTTTTTGCATACTTACCACACTAATAGTAAGCACGCGTGCATACCATATGTATGCATAACATTTTTGTACGTAAAGAAAAATGCAAATGAAGCCACACAAAACTTTTTTCATCACTTATGATGGTATTGATAACTCTGTATTTGTTAGTCAAGTCCTTATGCCACTCCATGCGCAGATAGAGAAAGAAATCTTGACTGATGCACACATTATATCGTTTGAAAAAGATTATCGTCATGTACGGTACAAAGCACAATCGCTACAAGATCGATACCACATTCCAATATCAATTATGCCACGGTTACCATTTTTAGGATCTTCATCATTATGGTATAGCGCTCAATATCTTAAAAATGTATTACAGACATCTTCATATACCTATGACATTATTGCACGTGGACCACTTGCAGCGTGGATTAGCATGGCAGCAATTGATCCTGCATCATGCAAGAAATGTACCATTCAAGTACGGGGGCTTTTAAGCGCAGAATATCGATTTGCGAATAATGATACCGTAATACACAGATTTCGCACATGGCAATATGATTGTATTGAGCAATATGTCTATACGGCACATACTCGTCAATCAGAGCAATATGAAATCACATATCAAGCTGTCAGTTCTGCCTTAAAAGATTATCTCCATGTGACATATGATATTCCACACACGAGCATCACCATTGCACAGCATGATATTCCTACATCAATCTCTTTTCAAAAACGATCGTTGTGGAGAGAACGAATGCGCGAGCAACTAAATATTCCACTCTCTGCAATAGTCTACTGTTATAGTGGTTCAGCAAAAAAATGGCAAGGCATTGAACATGCGCTTCAGTTTTTTATTGATCAATATCGAAAAGATACCAATGCCATTTTACTCCTTCTTTCATATGACATTGATATCTGCAATCACTATATCGCTCAATTTAATATTCCACAGACTGCATATCGTCTATGTAGTGTTCCTCATCATGAAATATATCATTACCTTGCAACTGCCGATGTTGGTCTCCTATTTAGAGATTCGCATATCATTAATTGGGTATCTCGTCCAACAAAAGCACTTGAATATCGTGCAGTAGGTTTAACGATTGTTCATAATAATACGGTGCACTATCTTATAACTGATACTCATGCTTCAATATAGTTGTTGTCTCTAACGGTTCTTGTGTATGAGATCTTTCTGCATACAACTGAGCAGCTTGCAATAATCCCATAAAGAGCGGATTGGGATTTCCTAATCTACTCTTAAATTCTGGATGCGCTTGTGTTGCTATAAAGAATGGATGATGTGATACTTCCAGATATTCCATCAATTGCGAACCATCTGAACGTTCATGATATCCAGAGAAGGTAAGGCCATACTGTTCAAGCCGTTGCACATAGAGCGGATTTACTTCATATCTATGTCGATGACGCTCTGAAACAATAATGGCATCTTCTAATTGTTTTTCAATACGATTGCTCTTTGCATAGAGATCGTATATTCGTGTGCCAGAAGAAATAATCGCTGCATAATCACCTAAACGCATTGTTCCTCCATACCGTTGATCATGCAAATATTGTTGTTGTAATGGCAGTACGTCAATAATCGGATGGTTCGTTAACGGATCTACTTCTGTTGTATGCGCATCAGTTAAGAAAGCGACATTTCTTGCGTACTCAATTGCTGCAAGCTGCATACCATAACAGATCCCCAAATAAGGCACTCTATTATTTCTTGCGAATTGTATCACTGCTAACTTTCCATTGACACCTTCACACCCAAATCCACCAGGAACAATAATGCCATCTATGTACGCTAATTTTTTTGATAATACCGCAGATCGTTCACACTGTTTTGCATCGATCCATTCAATATCAACACTAATCCCTTGCTGAGCACCCGCATGTGTCAATGCATGACAAATACTGATGTAACTATCAGTCAAATTATATGATCCAACATCTAAATATTTACCAACAATTGCTATGCGAACTCGCTCTGTTGATCGTAAAATATTATGCACATATTTTCCCCACAATGACCAATCCGGACGTCGTTTGCCAGTAAGACCCAGATGGCGTAACATCTTTTGACCAAATTCTTGCCGTTCAAGTTCAAGCGGCACCTGATAGACCGATGAAACATCGGGAGCAGATACTAAATGCTCACGTTTTGTATGCGCCCATATTTCAACTTTTTTAAGACGTACAAGATCAATCGGATCTTCTGATCTGCATACGATAAAATCGGGCATTATGCCTTGCTCACACAATAGCCGAATTGCTTGTTGTGTTGGTTTTGTCTTCATCTCTCCAATATGATGAGGAACGGGTAAGTATGAGACAAGTACATGTGCTATATGTGATGAGCCTATTTCACGCTCAAGTGATTTAAGCGCAAATAAGAATGGAATATTTTCATAATCTCCAATGGTCCCTCCAACTTCTATAACAACCACTTCATGTTCTGCTATTGCTTGCTGAATACGAGAGACTATCTCATCGGTAATATGAGGAACAAACTGAACTGTTTGACCAAGATAATGTCCACTCCGTTCTCGCTCAATAACGGTATGATATATCTGACCAGTTGTTATATTATTTTTTTTAGGGACATCAAGATCAATGAATCGTTCATAAGTTCCAAGATCTTGATCAATCTCTCCACCATCTTTGGTAACCCATACTTCTCCATGTTCCGTAGGTCGTAATGTTCCTGCATCATAATTGATGTATGGATCAATTTTAATAAGCGTTGTATCAAATCCATACTCTTGCATTATTTTACCAATGGATGCAGTGATAACTCCTTTGCCAACACCAGAGATTACACCTCCTGTAACAACTATAATGCGTACATTATTATTGTATGTTTGTTGCTCCATGCGTTACCCTCTCCGTCTTATATATTGAATCATGAAAAAGGCATGGAGATCCATGCCTTATATTTGTATACGATTTTATCTTATTGATCTGTTATAGCAATAGACCTGCAACACATGCGCACAAGAGATTTGCTAATGAACCGCCAATCACTGCATAGATACCAAAGCGAGTAAGCAATGATCGTTTTTCAGGAACAAGAGCCCCGATACCACCAATTTGAATACCGATACATGAAAAATTAGAGAATCCACAGAGTGCGTAAGTAATAATAGCAACTGCACGCTCAGACAAATGCATATTGACCATATCACCATATGCAATCAATTCGTTAACAGCTACTTTTGTACCAATCAACTGTGCTGCTGCAAATGCATCTGCTCCTGTAAACCCAAGTAGATATCCAAATGGTAGTAAGAGATATCCCAAAATTAATTGAATACTCAGCACTGGCAATTGATAATTGAAAGATGCTGCAATCAATGCATGATTGAGTAAATGTCCAACATATCCTAATAATCCATTTGCCAAAGCAATCAATGCTAAAAATGATATTAACATTGCTGCAACGTTAAGCGCTAATTGTAGACCATCAAATGTTCCACCTGCAATTGCATCAAAGAGATTTGTTGCAGAACTCTGTACATCAAGTTTTACATTGTCACCTGCAGTCTTTGGAGATTCATCTTCTGGATAGAGTATCTTTGCAATCAAGATCGCCGCAGGAATTGACATCACACTTGAAGCAAGCAAATGTTGAGCAGGAACACCCATAGCTGCAAAAACAACTAAAATTGATCCACTAATTGTTGCCATACCACTTACCATCACCACTAACATTTCCGATGGCGTCATATCTTTTAAATAATGACGAATTAATAATGGCGATTCTGTCTGACCAAGAAAACTATTAGCTAATGCACAGAGTGTTTCGGCTCCTGATGTGCGAAGTCGAAGCAATACAAACATGCGATACATGCCAATAACAACACGTTGCACAATACCCATGTAAAAGAGAATCGACATAAATGCGCCAAAAAAGATAATCACTGGCAATACTTTAAAGGCGAAGACAAATCCCCATGCTTGCGAACTATCAATCAAGTTACCAAAGATAAATCGTGAGCCAACTTCTGCAAACTCATAGAGTTTACGTACCGATAATGATACCGTATCGAGTATAGCGTGGCCAACATGTGTGCGCAGTGCAAAAATACCGATAAGAAACTGTAATCCTAATAATTTTGCCGCAAGTTGATAATCAATTACTCGTCGATTATGTGACAATAATGATGCAATACCAATGACAACAGCAATACCGAGCACATTACAATAGCGGTTATACTCTAATAAATACTGATATGAGTAGCCTATTCCTACGCATGCAGCAACTGCTACCAGCGCCATCACACTATTTGTCCACTGTCCTGCTATATGTCGCTTCTCTCCCGTTAATCGATCAATCATTGTCGTAACTTTCGTAAAAATTCATACTATTATATAAAGACCAATGATGACTACGATACCCGATTTTGTAATGAGTGTAAATTTGTTATCATGTCACATAGGTATTGTATCTATATTCATCATACTATCGTATCGTTTTCTCTATTCTCTTTTTTAAAAACATTATTACGAATCCGTCTTTAATATTATTTTCGCTATATTCTTGAGATCCATAGACACATTATACGACTAATTGCAGGTATTTACTTGCGATGAATCTTGTATTGCAGCATCATTATTCATATTTATTCCAATAATGGATTGATCACTCCCTTTAATATAAGCTCTAGTTTTTAACTGTCTTTTATCATGAACAGTCTTCATCGTAACCGTAGTTCCAGGATGATGTTTAAAAGAATGCGCGCGAATCTCTTCTCGAGATTTAAATTTTCGCATTGGCTCACATTGATAACATCTTTCATGCACAATAGCCATATGCAATACAATTTCTTTACGCGTCCCTCTTCTTATTTCTAAACATTTCTTGCACATCCATTCACCAGCCTGCAAGTAATAAATCCCCTTATTCACTTCTGCTTTGCTTGCATACGATGATCTATAGTTCTTTTTAACCTCTATCAATTCATCCTTTGATACATATTGAGAATCCTCAACTACTGGATCGTTAGTAGTATGATCATGTGATTCATTGTATTCAAAACAACCGTTTAGCTGCTGATATGTCATACGCTGTTGATCTGCTTCTATCTTATTATTCTGGCAATCTATAGCATTGTACTGTTGTTCGTTCACAGGTAATTGATGATACATCACCTCAGCACAATTGCCGCACTCCTTATATTCTATTGGCGCATAGTAAGCCGTTTGAGCGTCATTATATTGCTCACTATAAGTAATGATCATATTATTTGCACAACCTGCTTGCTCATTAAGTGTCCTTTCCTCATAATTATACAGAGAGTATCCCGCACCATACGATTGAGAATATCCCGTGCAATAACTATTGGTTTTATATCCATCATCTATAAAATTCATAATTTGCGATTGCTTCTCCATCAATATCTTTTTTTCTAAATCAGATATATTCATAGCATTCAGAAATATTGGAAGAAACAACAATATAATATAAAAACCTATATACATAGCTTTTTCCTTTACAGTAATATGTTCGAGCAGAATAGTACTGATTCCATCTGTTTTCAATAGTTGTTATGTCCTTTTACAGATTGTTCTCTTTGTTATTCTGCTATTAACTAATGCGCTATCTTACTACCAATAAGGCAATTGTTCAACTACAGAAACATCCAAATATTTAAACTCCCTTCTTTCTCTCATACTTCTCAAAGTTTCTATTAAAGGTGACTCCTTTTTTAGGATTGTTTTATGAAAGCATATGCGAGCAAAATAGACATTATTGATAAAAACACGAATTCTGGCACACTTAAAGTTATATTACTAGACTCATTAACTCTTTTTTTATACTACTGAGGAACTAATGGCACAAATAGATCGCAAGCTCATTCAAGATTTACGCGATAGAACTGGCCTTGGGCTTATGGAATGTCGTAAAGCATTAGAAGAGACCAATGGTGACGTTGAAGCTGCAATCGAATTATTGCGCAAAAAAGGCGCCGCTGTTGCTGCTAAACGCGCAAGCAAAGAGACCGCTGAAGGTATCGTTCATGCATACATTCACCCAGGCAGCCAAATTGGTGTAATGGTAGAAATTAACTGCGAAACCGATTTTGTCGCTCGTACTCAGGACATCAAAGACTTTGCGCAAGATCTCTGCTTACACATTACAGCGCTTAAACCACTATTCTTATCTCCTGAACATGTTGATGCTTCATTGATTACTCGTGAAAGAGATATTTTTAAAGAGCAACTTGCAAACTCTGGTAAACCAGAAAAGATTATTGATCAGATCGTTGATGGTAAAATCAATAAGTTATATTCTGAAATCTGCTTACTCAGTCAGCCATTTGTTAAGAACGATCAGTATACTGTTGAACAAGTTCTTCAACAATTGATCGCTAAGACTGGTGAAAATATCAAAATTAAACGTTTTGCTCGATTTGAAGTCGGCATCTAATTTGTAACTGTAACGCTATGAATGTACGTCCTCGTATCATACTTAAAATTACTGGCAATCTCTTTCTAGACGATCAAAAGAATCTGAATTGTGATCGAATACATTCGTTAGTAAAACAGATATTACAACTGCATGATCGGTACCAATTTGGCATTGTTGTTGGTGGAGGCAACATTCTTCGAGGAAATAGCACGGGTCTACAACTGGGCATCTCTCCAATGAATGGCCACCAAGTTGGCATGCTTGCAACAATTATTAATGGCGTATTGCTCAAAGATATTTTTGAGCAATATAGTCATCCTGCTACTATACTGAGTGCACTTGCAATTCCAGATGTGGGACCAACTATTAATCCCTCTTCAATTGCACATGCATTGCAAGCAAATCAGACTATTATCTTTGTTGGTGGAACCGGAAATCCGTTCTTTACTACTGATACATGTGCTGTGTTACGAAGCTTACAGATTGATGCACAAGAAGTGTGGAAAGCAACATCAGTTGATGGTGTCTATACAGCAGATCCTCGTATGAATGCACATGCAACATATATGCCATCGGTCTCTTTCGAATACGCTCTATCAAATAATCTTGGTGTTATGGATAAAGCAGCACTTGCTCTTGCACAAGAATATACAAAACCGATCCGCATATTCAATGCATTCATCAACGACTCGCTGATTAAAGCTGCAGATCATCGCTCATTTGGTAGCATTATTTCTAATTAAAAGGACATTCATATGAAAAATCTTGTTATAACCGAAAATGATTCTAAATCTTTCCAGACTGCAATGGAAAGTGAAATGCAAAAAGTGATTAAGCATTTCGAAGGAGAATTAGTAAAGATTCGTACCGGTAGAGCTCATACATCTATGATTGAAGATCTTTTAGTATCTTCATATGGACAGCCAGCAGTACAGCTTAAGGGGTTAGCTGCTCTTGCTGCTCCCGATGCACGCTTATTGACTATTCAACCATGGGATCCTGGCATTATTCCTGATATTGAAAAAGCAATTCTTGCATCAGATCTTGGATTACGTCCTGCTAATGATGGCGCAAGCATTCGCTTAGTATTGCCAGAAATGAGTTCCGCTCGTCGTGAAGAACTTGTCAAAGTATTAGGCAAGAAAGAAGAAGAATGCAAAGTCTCTATTCGCAATGTTCGCAAAGACTTCAACAATGCAATTCGCGATGCAAAAAAAGATAAACTTATTTCAGAAAACTTCTTCAGTCGTCTTAACGATCTGTTGCAAGAAATTACTGATAAGTTTACCAAGATGACTGAACAGCTTGCTCAAAAGAAAGAAAAAGAACTTATCCAGATATAAGAAAAATATGGTAGCACTACTTACGAGAATAAAAATTTGCTAGAACTCTTTATTTTATTCTTAGTTATGATAGACTTTACTTACCTTTGAAATATATGTGGGCTGCTAGCTCAATTGGCAGAGCAACAGACTCTTAATCTGTGGGTTCTTGGTTCGATTCCAAGGCAGCCCACCAAAAAGTATCGTGCAAGAGTGGCGAAACTGGTAGACGCGCTGGATTTAGGTTCCAGTCCCGAAAGGGGTGGGGGTTCGAGTCCCTTCTCTTGCACCATAAAAAGGCATTACTGCTTGTAATCGTTAGCTGTAACAACATCAATAAAAAAGGTGTCGTATGAAGTATGAAGCGTATGATCAAGCAATTGGTGCAACCATTGCTGATTATGAGAGTGTATCCACAAGCCACCCATCTCCCCAATCATCTCAACTTACATTCTCTATCGAACAAGTTCGGTCCACAAATGCTACTATTACTATTAGCGCTGGTCCGGAAATAATTACACAACTCTTGCATGAATCTGCATTATCAATTCAAAAATCAGCGCATGCTCCCGGATTTAATCGCGGTGAAGTTCCTATCGAATACATTGCAAAGACATATTGCGAAAACTTAATGGGTCATGTTACAGAATTTTTATTTAAATTTTGTGTGACCAATTTTTTGTATAAAAAATTACATGAACAACAGATTCCTATTGCTGGCGATCCACGGCTTATTAACATAACGCAAGATGGACAAACAATTAATTATATTTTTGAGGTTAGTCTTTATAGCGATCTCATTATTCATGAGTGGAAGTATTTTCCATTTAAATCACCTAAACGTAAGAATTACAAAGATTTAGATCGACAAGTAGAAGGATTTATTGCTGAAGAGACTATGCTTGCTCAAAATTACAATGGAACAATTGGATTAGGTGATTGGGTTCTCTTTTCTCTTCGTCTTATAAGTGCTTCTCATAATGAATCAGAGATTATCGCCCCTGAACAATTCTGGTTTAAGATTGGCGCAGATGAGAGTGAAAATACAATACGAGATCTCTTTATTGGAAGAAAAGAGAGTGATACATTTGTTACGCAAGATATGGGTCTTCAATCGTTTTTTGGCAATCAATTAGAGACCAATTATCTCTTTGAAATCACCATTGATATGGTCATAGTTCATCACTTTTTCTGTTTTGAACAATTTAAAAAATATTTTCGCATCAAGACAAATAAAGATTTACATCGTAGATTGATTGAAGTCTTTTCGTATCGTAATGATATTTCTCAACGACGATCAATTGTAGAAGAATCACTTAAGCTTCTTTTGTCACGCCATAAGTTTACGCCACCTACACATCTTGTATTACGTCAGCAAAAGACAATTCTTGATATTATTCAAGACAATCCAGATTATGGCGTATACAAAATGCAGAAGGATTTTAATCAACGCATACGGCAATTAGCTGAGAAGCAAGCAAAGGAGATTCTTCTTATCGATCGCATTGCACAGCAAGATAATATTACACTCAATGAACAAGACATTCGAGGATATTTATCATTAACAATGCGTCCTCGCACAAAAGAATTTATCTACTTTCAGTTACCATCATTTAAGGTGCAAGGACAAGAAGTCCCTATCTGTGTTCAAGAGATACATCGTTGTTGTCTACGTGAAAAGACCATTAATCATATCATTTATTATCTTACTAAAAGTTGATATATGACTACGAATAATAGACCTCATAATCTCATTATTATCGGTTCTGGACCTGCAGGATTAACCGCTGCTATTTATGCCGCCCGCGCAAATCTTGAACCATTGCTCTTTGATGGTAATAAACCGGGAGGACAGCTTATGGGAACCTCATATGTAGAAAACTGGCCCGGAGTAAAGAGTATCCTCGGTCCTGAATTGATGATGCATATGCGTGATCAGGCTGCTACACTGGGCACAACATTTGTGGGTGAGACTATACAAAGAGTATCACTGCAAGAGCGACCCTTTACTCTTACAAGCACTTCTGGAAATACTGTTTCTGCCCATGCAATTATTATAGCAACTGGGGCATCTCCTAACCTTCTTGGATGCCCTGGCGAACAAGAGTACTGGGGTAAAGGTGTAACAACCTGTGCAGTCTGTGATGCAGCTTTTTACAAAGATAAAAGGGTTATCGTTGTTGGAGGAGGAGACTCTGCTATGGAGAATGCCTCTTTTTTGCGTAAGTTTACTGATAAGATCACCATTGTACATATCCTCGATAGACTTACTGCAAGCCCTGCTATGCAAGAACGTGTTATTAATGATCCTGCTATTACTATCATCTATGAGAGTACCGTTAGTGAAATACTGGGCAATGGAAATCAGATTCAAGAAGTGTCCATAATCAATAAACGTGACAATTCTACTCGTGTCCTTCCAGCTGACGGTCTTTTTATCTCAATAGGTCTCAAACCGAATACTATTCCATTTAAAGATCAGATTACTTTAGACAAGCATGGATACATCATAGTAAAAGAGCATACACAGACATCAATTCCAGGAGTCTTTGCAGCAGGCGATGTACAAGATTTTCGATATCGCCAAGCCATCACCTCGGCGGGTAGTGGCTGCATGGCAGCGCTCGATGCATATGAATATCTTAAGAATAATGGACTGATATAAAAGTTTTCGTTTGAAAAAATAGTAATTTTTCCGTATATTTAAGGATATGTTGCCTTACCTTTATAGGTAAACAGATCAAAAAATGTATGCCCAGTTAAAAGGATTATCAAAATGTCAGTCACTACATTCAAAAAAAGCTTGAAAAAAAGACGCCGTAAACATGGTTTTCTTACCCGTATGGCAACTAAAGACGGAAGAAAGATTATCAACCGTAGACGTGCTAAAGGTAGAAAACGTCTCGCAGTTAAATTCTACTAATTGTTTTTTGGTAAGCGTAAATGCCTTGCAAAATAGCTCGAGCACTTTCTCGCTTTACTAAAGCTGAAATAGATCTTGCATTTTCAAAAGCCCGTCGTCTTTTAAGACATACGGGCTTTGATATTTTAGCAGCTCCCGCTCAAAAGGAGATCGGACGTATCCTTATTATTGCTTCACGCAAAATTGGCAATGCTCCTACTCGTAATAAAATACGTCGTCGACTTAAAGCAATCTATTTTACACATAAACTCTATCAAAAAGGGTTTGATGTCATTGTATTAGTAAAAAAAGCGCATCAGAAATTGTCATTTGACGAGATTGAGCAGGCTCTTATTACTGCACTCTCTTCTCTTCACACCCCATCATGAAAATTATCAATCTTCTTTGCATTGGAATCATTAGTCTTTTCAGACCGATGCTTGGTCCAAGTACTTGCTGCAAATATGTTATTGGGTGTGGCCAATATGCGGTTATACAATTAAAAGATCTACCGTTTCATCGTGCCATACTTGCTATTATCAAACGACTCATTGCTTGTAGTTCTCCGTGGAATAAAGAATAAACCGTAAACTATAAAGAGACGCACCTCATAGATGCGTCTCTTTAGTATACAAAATATGGGTATATAGATTAGGCGTTTACTGCCAAATTCTGCCACCAGTTTGTAGTATTTGCAACCACGTTCGCATCATTTGCTACTGGATAGGTAGGAGATGCTATACCTGCACCCGAAGCTGCATTGATATAACAATTAAAGAAATCGGAATTGGTACCTAAATCTGAAATAGCCACCACACCTACTGGATCTTTAATGATACAGCCAATAAGGCGTGTGTTGGTAGCAGCTGCTGCTATTTGAATACTCGTCGCTGTACTATTCTGCATCGTACAGTTGCGCATAATGTTATTGCTTGAGGCACCTGAAACTGTCAAATATACTGATGCGCCAACTGCATGCGAATCAAGAATAAGATTAAATGACGAAGCTTGTAGATTATATATGGTACCCAAGAATGCGGTAACAATATGATTTACAATAAAGCTATTGCTCACTGCATTAAATGATATCGCTGATCCAGGAGCTCCTAATGCAGAATTATGCACACAATTACTCACTACAATATCAGATGAGTTTTGTACTACCACACCATTATTCATAGCTTCAAATATACAGTTATCTATAACCGCATGCGTGGTTACTGAACTCAGAGATACCGCCGTTGTACCGGATCTAAAGACTGAATAACTGATATCAAGTGCATCCATATTAGTAGCGCTAACACCTTGTGTACAACCAACAAAAGATACATTATTCACATCTCCAAATGTTGCTCCTGAGTTATAGACAACACCATTTGTAAAGTTCGATATCGTACCATTTGTTACTTCACCGCCTGATCCACTTAAGAACGTAATTCCATTTGTTGCTCCCGCTCCTATCAATACATTCTCTTTCAAATCAATGGTCACATTTATCGCATTCACGGTAATAATTGGTGATGCGCCATTAGGCGTAAGTGTTCCACCTACTACATATTCTCCTGGAGCTGAAATAGTATAAGGAACATCAGTCTGGTATATTATTTTATTTGATGCACCATTAATACTTAAAACATCATCTGCCAATTTCCATGCTGTCTGACCAACAGTTGACGCGTGAGCTGGACATGATCCAATCACTGATCCTATATATGATGCCATCATAAGTATCATGGCTTGTTGTATAGTAGTAACTATTTTTTTCATTATTGCTCTTTCAATCAATTATGGGAATACTACATTTTGCCAAAAATTAGTATCATTTGTTTCAACTTGCGCTGGTGTCTGTGCTGTTGGAGGCGTAGCTGTCCAGACAAATGCCCCACCGATTGCATTTGTTATAAATGTATTATAGACATGAGATTGTGCACCAGTTGCTGTTTGATTGCGCACTCCCGCTCCAGCAATATCCACAATTGTAGATTTAATAACCGAGAGTCGTAATGTAGCTGGTACACTTGCCGCAATATCAACTCCATCACCCCCTATGTTCTTTAGCACACAACGAGCTATTGATATAAGAGAACTAGTTCCTGTTACCGATATAGCATCACCTGCTATATCAGTAAGTTCGCTTTCTCGTAATGCAACAGCCGTTGTATTATTTATAATAATCCCTATTCCACTAAGGTTACCAATTGAAGAATCCATAACCATAAGCTGCGTTGATCCTGACAGGTTTATACCATTGACCGCACCATCAATAACCGCTCTATTGAGTAGTATGTTTGAACCATTTACTATTGCATCTCCCGTACAGTTGAGTATCTCAGAATCGATCATCGTAAGCGATGATACTCCTGAAGCGAAGGTTCCACAACCTACTCCCACGCAATCGCGTATATCCACTATACTTCCTGCAGAGAGCGCTGTTGTACATGTATCAAAAATAATTTTTCTCAATGATAGACTTCCATTCGCAATGCCTGTAGTAAATCCTCGAATAATACCATTGCTTATAAATGGTGCTCCACTTGATACGGATATAGCAGTAGTGGGAGTACCTCCC
Source organism: uncultured Pseudomonadota bacterium (assembly GCA_964575265.1). Taxonomy (GTDB): domain Bacteria; phylum Babelota; class Babeliae; order Babelales; family Vermiphilaceae; genus CAZNPD01. Next base: position 25,966 of record CAZNPD010000002.1, read on the forward strand.
TGTGTGATGGTGTGTCCTTGTAAATTGAGTACTACATTTGGACTTGCAATTGTAATAACAGGACTTGCATTCGTCGATGTGAGATCCTGCCCCACACTATATGTTCCGGGGGCGCTAATAGTATACGGAATATTCGATTGATATATAATGTTTGCAGGTGCACTTACCCCACTAATTGACTTAATCTGATCAAGTGAAGTCCAGATTGTCTGTCCGGATGTAGCAGCATGTGGTGTACACGCACCATACATAGTTGTTACATATATCGGAATGAGCATCATTATACGTAAAGCTATTTTACTTTTCATCAACGCACCCTTCTGTATGTATCAAGATTTTGCCACCAATTTGCATCATTAGCTACTACATCAGCGTTATGTATTATCGCAAATGTTATTCCTGGTCCAGAGACGCTACTAAGAAGACAATTCAAAACTTCTGTATCGGTACCATTATCTTCAATATCTGGCACGCCCACACTAGTATCTTTAATAACAGTGCTGATAATACGTGTACGGCTGACACCAGTTCCTATGCTAATACTAGGAAGCGCTATGTTTTCATTTTGATGAACAAGAGCACAACTCTCAATTAGATTATTAGAAGATAATGCTCCTGTTATCAAAAGATACATATGAAGAGCACCTGCCATTCTTACATTTCTCAAAACATTATTGGACGAGTCATTTAAAATAGCTGCAGGGACTCCTCCTCCTATTCCTTCCATATAACAATCTTCAACAATGCTATTGGTTACCATATCAAAAGAAAATAATCCTCCTCCTGAAACAATACAATCATGCATTACAATATTTGAAGAGCTCGTTGCGCTCAACATGCGTCCAAGATTCAGAAAACAATCATGCACAACAACGCTGTTTGATCCGGTTATTGAAACTAATGGTACAGGCTGGATACCATTCACGTCACTAATCTCTACGCCATTCGTATTTGTTACTGCAATGCCAACTCCTCCACGAATAAGCAGAGAATCTACTGTTCCATAGAGTGCATTATTAAAATTGACACCTCCAGATGAAAAGCCGCTTATGGTACCATTAGTCACTCTGCCACTTGATCCCGCAGCAAAGAGAATTCCGCTCGTAGCGCCTCCTGATCCTGCGATAGTATATCCCTTTAAATCGATCGTAACACCGGGAACGGTAACCGTAATGACGGGAGCTGCTCCCATACGGGTTAATGATTCACCAATAGCATATGTGCCGGGCATAGTAATCATATAGGAACCAGCCGCAACATCGCTCTGAAATATTACTCTGTTAGCTCCATTGACACTTAAAATGTCATCTGCTAACGTCCATGCTGTCAATCCTTGTGTCGATGCATGTGGTGTACATGCACACATCATCAATCCCGTTTTGCAGATCATAGCCATTGCGACAATAGCTTTTTTTATAGTAATAACTCTCTTCATTAGCTCACTTTCTAAAAACTATACAACTACGTTTTGCCAAAAATCGGTATCATTTGCCGTTACATCTGCTCGGCTTTGTTGCGTAGGAAAAGCACCGCCAACAATTGCCACCCCTCCTATGTTCGCTAGAAACGTATTAAAGATGAGAAGGTCCTGATCCACCGATACATCATTTATACCAATTCCTGCTACATCTGATATTGAGCATCCATAGACTGTGTTATTATTAATCGTGTTATTAATTCCATCTCCTACGAGCACATGCTCTATAGTGCAATTTTGAATCAAGTTTTTAATACCTCCGCACAGGATACCATGACCATTTATCACATTCGTTATCTTACAATCAGCGATATCATCACCACCTGCACCTGTAATTTGAATGCCATGCATCATTACATCAGAAATAGTACATCCAACAATCGAAGCTGTTGTCACATCGTTATAGACAATACCACTACCCCCTGCTCCTGCAATCGTGCAATCTGCAATGAACATGCCACCGCCTGCATCAATTCGTATCGCATCACCCGTACAATTATGTATCGAACAATTATTAACAGAAGAATTCCCTCCTATCAGCGTATAGAATGAGCCACAGTCGTAGCTGACACAATTCTGAATTCTAACATTTGCCGTTTGATTTATAGCAATTCCACACTCTACAAAGGTAATACCTTCAATAAGGCTTGTTGTTCCTCCTATACCTACATTAAATCCTTCAATTGATCCATTCTTTATGGTTGCTCCTACTGATTGAATAGCGGTAGCAGGAGTTGCTCCTTGGCTCAAGGTATAGCCTTGTAGGTCAAGCGTGATAGCACTATTTGCAATAGTAATCGCAGGACCTGCACCCGTAAATTGCATATCTTCTCCAAGACTATAGGTACCAGGATTGTTTAGCGTGATGGGAAGATCCGTTGCATATATAATATTATCTGCAAGACTTATTGCTTTGATACGATCAAGCTGATTCCACAATGTCTCTCCCTGTGTAGACGCGCGTGGTGTACAGCCTCCATACAATATGGTTACATACATCGGAATAACGAATAATATATGCTTCACTATCTTACTTTTCATTACCGTGATACTCCTTTAATTATTTAATACAAAAGTTTTACCATCTGCGCCTCATTAATAGACTCGCTTGTATTACAAGCATCTGTAAGCCAGATGCTTGTAATGTTGTACATCATTGATAATTCATGTATATATGAATCTTAATTTTATGCATTACATATCTTTTTATAAAAATCAAATCTATCTACAAAGTATATTTGTATCGTTATAATAATTCTGCAGCTAGTCGCGCAACTTCACTTCGTTCACTTGTTGGCAAGTAGACTGAACCAAATATACGTTGTCCTTTAAATTTTTCTGAAGCAACTATCAATCCGTTACTGCTAAAATCAAGATATGGGGAATCTATTTGATACGGATCTCCCGCAAGTATAATCTTACTCCCTTCACCAACACGGCTAATAATTGTCTTTACTTCATGAGGTGTTAAGTTCTGTGCTTCATCAATTAAAATATATTGATATGGAATTGATCGTCCACGCATATACGTAATTGCTTCCATACTAATTTTATTTTTATGCATAAGTTCATCGAGTGAGACAATTCCTCCAACTCGATGCTCATGTTTTTTCTTATTAAATAATCTTTTATTTTTCATTTTTTCATGTTTTACAGTGCTATCTTCAATCTGATTTGCTTGACGGCCAAGTGATGCAGAGTGAACAATAAAATCCATGTTATCATAAATTGGTAACATCCAACTCTGTAATTTCTCTTTTACATCTCCTGGAAGATATCCGATATCTCTTCCAAGCGGAACAATTGGTCGCGATATGAGCATCTTTTCAAACACATTATCAACTAAAACTTTATGCAATCCTGCTAAAAGCGCCATGAATGTCTTTCCCGTACCAGCAGGCCCCAGCAATGCTACTACCAATACAGAATCATCAAGTAAAAGGTCGAGTGCCATCATCTGTTGTACATTTTTTGGCTTAAGTGGCCAATGAAGTGATGGTGGATAGACAGGTGCAAATTTTTTTCCACCTAAATAACGGAAAACACGGTTATTATATGGATTATTCTTACTCTCTAAAATAACAAATTCATTACACACCAATCCTGATACATCTATCAATTGTTCAATATTAGGAAGTTGATCACCCTTAACATGTAATGATGGAACAGGAATACGAACCCAACCTTGATAAAATTCTTCTTCGGTGACATATTCTTTCAAATAATCTTCTGTCGCGATTCCTAATGCATCTGCTTTAACACGAACATTAAGATCTTTTGTAATAAGCTTAACGTCGTATCCATCTAACTTAAGTGTAAGCGCAGTCAAAATAATCTCATTATCTTGCGACTTAAGCTCAAATGGAAGATGTGGTGCTTTAAGTGGCGGAAATAGCACACGAAGCGTACCTCCATTATCAAGTTTTACACCATCACCTATAGATCCGCGCTCTCGTAATGCATCAAGTTGGCGAATAACTTCTCGTGTATTTCTTCCACGATCAGTACCCTCTCTTTTAAACGTATCAAGCTCTTCAAGAACTGCCGCCGGAATTCCGATCGTAACGCCTTCAAAACTTTCTAGTGCACGTGGATCATGAAGCAGCACATTAGTATCGAGTACGTAAATTTTTTTATGCGTAGCTTTTTTTACCATATTGGGCACCTTTTCTCTAATGTTAATCCTGTTACGCTAAGAATCCTACACAACTTCATGTGCCCACGCAAACTACTGACGTAATCAGGAGTTATAACATCCAACATTCAGGCTTTTGTAGCAGATACTTTACTAATTTTTTCGATTAGATCACGATTAGAGTATACGCAAGGTCATTATTCCTTTTCTTGTTCTGATATCTATAGTCACGTCTTTTATCATACCGACACAATAAAGCTCTTTTCATAATGGACCTAATCATCTATTCTATTACAATACCGTATATCGATAATACGTATTCTTGCTTCAAAAGGAACGTTCATGGCAATCTCTCAAGCATTAGAACATTTACGACATTCAGCAGCTCATCTACTCAACCAAGCAGTACATGAGTTATTTCCCGATGCAAAACCAACAATTGGACCTGCAACTGAAACGGGTTTTTTTTATGATTTTCAACCATCACACAATTTTACATTAAAAGATCTTCCTATCATTGAAGAGCGCATGCGTGATATTGCCAAACGAAACTACTCAATCACTGGCAAGCAAGTTACAAAAGAAGAAGCGCGTCACATGTTTGAGAACAATCCATTCAAATTAGAATTGATTGATGCCATACCAAATGAGACTGTAGGTATCTATTGGCAAGGTCCCGACTTTTACGATTTATGTAAAGGTGGTCATGTTGCAAATTTAGGTGAAGTTGTTCATTTTAAATTAACGGGAATTTCAGGATCATACTGGCGCGCAGATCGCAATGGGATTCCTTTACAGCGTATATCGGGCGTTGCATTTCTTACTCAAGAAGAGATGGATAATTATTTTGCAGCAATTGAAGAAGCAAAAAGATATGATCATCGCACACTCGGGCAACAACTTGATCTTTTCAGCTTTCACGAAGAGGCTCCTGGATCTGTATTCTTTCACGATAAAGGCGTGAAATTATTTAATACACTCGTAGCATATTCTCGATTTATGCAACAAGATGATTATCAAGAGATAAAGACACCACTTGTTAATAATCAATCACTCTATATAACGTCAGGACATTATGATAATTATAAAGAGAATGCGTTTACATTAACAGTTGACGATGCTGATTATTGGATTCGTCCTATGAACTGTCCTTCATGTGCGCTTGTCTTTAGTGAAAAACCTCATTCATATCGTGAACTTCCTATGCGTATTGCAGAATATGGTATGTGCCATCGTTATGAATTATCAGGAGTATTGCACGGGCTCTTTAGAGTACGCACATTTACACAAGATGATGCGCATATATTCTGTACTGCATCTCAGATAGAAGATGAAGTAATCAAAGTGCTCAATCTCACTCGCACTATCTATAATAAGTTTGGATTCTCTGCGATTAAAATGGCACTCTCAACACGTCCTGAAAAATCTATCGGCAGCTTAGAATTGTGGGAAAAGGCAACAACTGCTCTAAGTAATGCACTCAATGCATGTGGCCTTACATTTGTAATTCAAGAAGGTGAAGGTGCCTTCTATGGTCCTAAAATAGAGATGAAGATTGAAGATCGCATGGGAAGAGAATGGCAATGTGGAACAATTCAAGTCGATTTTAATATTCCACAACGATTCAATCTTGAATACATACAATCAGATCAATCAAAAGCAGCTCCAGTCATGATTCACCGCGCTATTTATGGTTCAATAGAGCGATTCTTGGGAATTATTACCGAACACTTTAAAGGCCAATTCCCATTCTGGCTAGCACCAGAGCAGATCCGAATTCTGACTATAACTGATGAACAAAAAGAATATGCGCAGACTATTCATCAACAACTAAAAAAAGCCGGCATTCGAGTAACTATCGATACATCATCAGACCAAATTAGTGCGCAAATTAAAAATGCACAGGTCATGTATGTTCCATGGATGATTGTTATTGGTAAGAAAGAAGTTGCACATAATTCTGTCGCGCTACGCTATCTTGATGGTAAACAAGAATTTGGATTATCAATAGAACAAGTGATAACAAAAGCGCGCGAACTGACTCTTTTTTAATAGAATTAATCTCAATTTCCTATTTAAATTAGCTACCCTATACGGCTTGATTCTCTTAACATCAAGCCGTATCTCTCTGTATAAATCAATTGCACTCTCTCTACCCAAATAGGTATTATGAAAAAGAGCTCACTGACATGCTATGGAGTTCTTTTTAATAGTGATAAAGGGGGAATACCGTATGAAAAATCAATTATTGACCATTATAAGCCTATTTGTACTCTCAATGGTTATTATCCATAGCCATAAAGTACGTAGTGAGATTAGAGCCCAATATGCCGTTGCCTGTATAGAAGCAGGATATGAAACGGATGTACCAGGAGAAAATCAACTCTTACAAGGGTATTATCATATTTCCCATACACCACAAGAAGGTGGTCGCTGCTACTTTAAATTCCCTAAAGGTCAGGCAAAATGCATGTCTCAACGCCAAGCGCAAGCAATGCAAGAAAAGTATGCACAAGACGTTACTTATTCGTCTGAGTCTGGCGCAACCTGCTACCTCAAAGATAAAGAGCTCTATGGCGATCTTGTATCAAAATTAAAGAAAAAGCCATCAATAAGTAGAACACAATATGGTACCACTGCTCCTGTATACAAATCATGGGCTGAAGTATTGCAGTATCTTGAATCTGAACAACCATCAAAATAAGACTATCGATATTTTGTGACGCCACGCCGTTCACAGAGATCAAAGAGTGGACATTTTGAACAGAATGGTGATTGAGGAAGACAAATATTTTGTCCCCACATAACAAACAAATGGTTAATTTCTTTCCAATATTTTTTTGGAATAAGAGCTCGCAATGCAAGTTCTGTCTCTTCAGGAGTCTTAGTATCTACAATTCCTAATCTATTTGAGATACGATGCACATGTGTATCAACACAAATGGCTGGTATATCAAATGCCTCGGCCAATACAAGATTCATCGTCTTACGTCCAACTCCTGGAAGCGAGAGTAGGTCTTCTTCATTTGATGGAACTCGACCATGAAATCTCTCAAGTAGCACATGACTCACGAGTTGTATATTCTTTGCTTTAGTTCGGTAAAATCCAACTGGATAGATTGCACGTTCAATTGTTTCACGTGGCAGTGCCAACATTTCTTGAGGTGTTTTAGCGTATGTAAAAAGACGCAATGAGGCAGGAAGTGAAACGCTATCTTTTGTTCGTAAGCTTAAAAGACAACCCACCAGGATGAGATATGGGTCTTTACCCATTTTTTCTATGATAGAGAAAGACGCTGCGGGAACCATACCTCGAGTTGCTTCTCGCAATATCGAAATAATCGTGGTTGCTCGCTTACGCCTTTCTTCTGAGCTTGATTTCATACTCAATCTTAACTGTAGCAAATGGTATCGATTTGTTTATGTACGCATTTTATGCTACAGTTAAAGAATTAAAAGATTTTAATTCCCTGGAGGTAGATTTACCGCCTGTTCAATGAGGAATAAAACAAATACCAACAAGCTACTCAATACCTTCTTCGTTGCATCTGAAAATGAGTTATTCATGTAAGTTCCTTTATAGAACGGTTTATAAAATTAAATAAGTATACACCCAAGTATAATCACTCATACTTGCAAGATCAATAATCATGAAAGATATATTTACATTTTTTAATAGTATCGATCTCATATTAGGAAGTTACCCCTTTCTTCTATCTATTTTTACTATTACCGCTTCACTTAAAATATATATTTTAATAATGCTCTGGAATAAGATTCCTGCATCGCACATAGCACGTCAATCCATCTATCTTTTAATGGCAATACTCGCATGCTCAATTACGAGTGATATTGCATGGATTATTAAAGCAGTTCGATTTCTCTTTCTGCCTCTCATGGAAGTAAAAATATACTATTTTGTAATTCGCATATCATGGGCTTTTGCAATACTGCAATATCCACTCACTGCGCTCTTTCTTGAAAGCTTTTATGAAAAGAATCTATTACGCATTAAAAATATACTCTTAGCAACGCCAACAATTCTCTTCTCATTATTCTTTGCAACCTTGGCTATTATCAACTTCAATTGTATAAAGCCAGAAATGAAACCTCTATTTGAGCTCCTTCTACAAAAGATTGCACCTGCATATGGAATTATTGTCGTAATACTTCCATCAATCATCATTGGATTATTCAAACTTCGTTATAAACAGCTTCCACAACTTCTTGCAGAGCAACTCAAAATTCTAATTTGTGTATTCATATTGCCCTATTGGTTTTCTGATTTTTTACAAATCTTCCCGTTTGTTTTCTCTAACACCTGGACTACTAATAGTTACACATTTGTGAGCATATCAAGCATTCTCATCTGTGCACTTGTCTACTACTGTATTCGAAGAATTATTGGATTGCGGTTCCTTAATTTCACAAGTCATGTACAGGCTCCTGTACGCTTTATGTTTCTTGATGAGTTTAAAGTAATTTTGGAACGCTTTAGTCAAGTATCTACTATTCACGAACTCAAACATATTACATATAGCTTCTTTAAAGATGCGTTTGGTATACCATTAACGAAGATAGCTTTGGTCATTCAACCAAGCTCACACGAACACGATACGATATTCTCTGATAACTCATTAACACAACTTGTTGATGGATTCCTATGCGCTGATCAATCATTCTTTCAATCATACTTATACATACACAAGATTCTTATTTACGATGAAATTGAATTTACTAATTTCTATGATTCAACGCCACAGCACGATCGCGCAATAAAGTTCTTGTCTACCATCAATGCTGATATCTTCTTACCAATATTTGATAAAGATAAAATTATTGCGTATATCGTCATAGAACGGTTTGCACGAAAGAATCAATTCTATAGCGATGCAGAACGAGACCAAATGCTCATCTTTGTAAGTTACCTAGGAAACTTAATTAATCTTATTAATAGTAAAAGTCTTGATATTCTTCATCAGCAACTCAATACCTACAAACAAGAACTCTATTTTAAACATCAAGAAATTAATCAATACCGTGAAAGCATTCGGTCATTTTTACGTAACCATAACAATAATCAAATCGGTATCATTTTTTACAAGAATCGTCATTTTGCGTTTGGAAATAAAGCAGGAAAAGATTTAATCGGCATTAATCCTAACATGCAAAATGGACATCCTATCGCTAAAGCACTCAAAACAGTTGCGCATTATGTAGAATCATATAAAACCGCACATACGATCTTTACAAAAGATAGCGAGGGTAATCAAATAGTACTCTCTGGCGTACCAAATCTTGATCAAAATAATACCATCATCTTAATTCATTATCCGGAAATATCGCATATCATCAAGCAACAGAGCGATCTTCTTAAAGATCCTTCCGAATCTGATTATATTCTCTACCTTGAAACAACTCGTTCAGGAAAACTTATTAATCAACTTATTCCTGGATCAGGTGAGCAACTTCTTAATTTTAAGATTGATCTACTCAAAATCGCACTCAGCAAAAAGGCTATATTGCTCGATCTACCACCTGAGGATTTATTACCAACCATTCACTTAATACATCATATAAGCTTACGCGAAACGCTCGAAATTATAGATCTTACTGCTCCAGTAAAGAACAATGATATTACTATTCAATTATTTGGCATCAACCCAATCTTTCAGACAAATAAACATGATCGCCCATTACTTGAAAAGTTAAATAATACAGGAACGCTCTTTATCAAAAACATTCATTTCCTTGATATGAATAGCCAACAGCATTTAGCAGAATTTATCCGTCAAGGATTCTTCCGTATATTCAAAAGTGAGCAACGGGTTGCAAGTAATGTACATATCATTGTCTCAAGTAATCAGAATATTGCTACTCTTACACAGGAAGGAAAATTCTCCTCTGAATTACTTGCAGAGTTACGGCACACAACGCTTTGTATGCCATCATTAACAACACTTTCAAAGCAAGAAATATATACACTCGCGCAGGGATATTCCGAACAAGCAATCAAAAATCAGACTCTTAAAAACCTGCTCGAATTAACCCATCGTGAAAAAGAGCAGTTTGCAACGGAACGCCCTTCCAGTCTTTATGAACTCAAAAATAAAATTAATCATTTATTAATCCGCAAATCAAAACAGAATAATATAGAAAAAGAGGCTGAACTTTGTTCAGCCTCTGAAATTTCCGATCCTCAGCTTATGGAAGCTGCACGCCTCGGGAAACGAGCATTAAAAGATGAAAAGATAATGACTCTCTTGTGGCAAAAATTCAAAAGCCAAAATAAGATCGCAACTCTGCTGGGAGTAAATAGATCTTCTGTCAATCGCCGATGCAAAGAATATGGCCTTGAGTAGACACATTCGTAATTATTTTTTACATCCTGGTTCTATTGGTGGCCAACGTAACGAAAGTAATTCTTTTAAGCTTATCAAATTTGGATATAATGAATTCACGGATACTCCTTGAGAGTTAATGTTAGTGTTCAAACTATTTACAGTAAGCAGTATAATTTGTCGACAATGTAAGATCAATAAATGAATATTAATTTTTTACATATCATCATTGATGCAGCACGCAGTGCAGAATTTTTATTAGTAGCTATTATTACATCATTTATTGTAAAATCATATTTTTTAAAAGAGCTCGCATGTAAGGCTATTGCGCGTTTACACATTCCACACACGCTATTATTTCTGATCGTAACACTTGCTGGATCACTCTTTGGCGATATAGCATGGTGTATAAAATTATTACGCGGAATATTATATCCACAAATTCCATATACCTTTGCTCTTTTTTGGATTCGGTTTGCATGGGCATTTTTGATTGTACAATATCAATCACTCGGGTTTTTTATGCAAAGCCTTACACAAAAAAATTTCATAGCAAGCATTCCTCAAAAAATTATCTTGGCAATCAGTAGCACGTTTACCATGTATTTCTTGTATCTTGCATTTTTTGATACCGGAAGCCTTTCTAATCTATATCAACGCAAATTAGTAAATGAGCTTTCACATTCATTTTATTTAGAACCTATCATGATGCAATATGCAACATTGTACCTTCTCTTTGTTATTATCATTCCCAATCTCTATTTTGCATTTAACCGCATTAACGAACCACATATTCCAAAGATATTACGTTCACAATTGCGAATATTTATTTATTATCTACTCTGTCCTTATTTATTTACTGAATTTTTACTTGCAGCTTCATTCTTCTCTCGCAGTGTAGCAACACATCTCTATCCTATTGTTACCTTTTCAACAGCATTATTGGTATATGCTATCTACTACTGCATAACGCGTGTAATGAAACTTCGCTTTCTTAATTTTACGCATCATATAGAAGAAGAATCGTATGTTACCGTGCCGCATGATTTTAGTAATATTCTTGATCAGCTGATGCATGCACACGATATACATGAAATTAAACAGATCACCCAGACATTCTTCAAAGAGCGTTTCAATATTCCTATGCGTTCTACTATATTTATACAAGCACTTTACTATTATGAACATGATGATATAAAAAGAAATGATCATGATATATTTCTATTGAGCCGTATCAACGAGTTCATGGAGCAAAATCGATTACTCTTTGATCAATTTATAAAAAATAATCGTTTATGTGCATATGATGATATTACATTCAGCACATTTTATGAAGAGGGTCATCTCAATGCTGATATTATTAAGCTCCTTGAATCGATTGATGCTGATATATTTATTCCACTCTATACAAAGCAAGATATCTGCGCCTACATTATCATTCCCCATAACGTACGAACAAAAGAATACTATACAAAAAATGAACTTGATGAAATGTTCACCTTTGGCACCTATCTTGCAAATGTTATTAGCCTTCTGCTCTATACCAATGAACATCAAAGTGCTCTAACAAACCAAAAACTCTTTGACCAACTCTATAAGGAGAAGAATCAAAATAGATTATATAAAGAGAGCGTTCGCCATTTTTTACGAAACTCAAAAGAGAGACCTATCGGCATTATTCTCTATAAAAATCGTCACTTCATATACGTAAATCCCGATGCTCATCGTTTAATGACAATAAATATTAATACACAAGAAGGTCATTCTATCACAAAAGTATGTCGTCGACTTATTCAAAATCTTGAAATATATAAGACTCCGCAACGAGAGATGGTTACTAATGATAATGATACCATACTCATGTTACATGCATTCATGCATACCGATTATTATCATGCAATTATTACCATATCATTACCCGATGTGTCAGATATTATAAATCAACATAATAATCTTCTTAAAGATCCTTCTAATTGGGATTTATTATTACCACTATCAACGACTAAAGAAGGCGCTCTTATTCAGGCTATTATTCCTGGAGAACATGAATTTCTTATTAATAAAAGAATTGAATTGCTTAAAGCGATTACTACTCATCTTGTTAATCTGCTCACTATTCACTCTGATGATGTTCCAATGTTTGTTGATATGATGCATCATATCAGCGATCGTCACATTATAAAGACAATTGATCTATCAACCATATCTTCTGATGAATGTTATCAATTACTCTTTGGATCTTCATTGCTCTCTTCTCGTCAATCTGATTATGGATTGCTTGAAAAACTCGATGGTGTTGGGACATTATGCATTCGTCACATAGATCGTATGTCAATGGATATGCAAGAGAAATTTGCTCGCTATTTAGAAGTCGGCTATAAAAATCCCAAGAAAAATGATCGCATTATCAATAACATTCGAATCTTGTGTACGAGCGAAACATACAATCTATCATTATTGGTGCAAGAAGGAACATTCTCTGAAGAGCTATTTCATCTTTTGCAACAACGAAGCTTCACATTTAACAATGTCGCAAGAATTCAATTGGATGCACTCAAGGAACTTATGCATGGGTTCGCGCAACAAACAATTAAATCCGCTTCGCTTAAAAATATTTTACGCTTAAGTGATCATGATATTGCAAAGATTATATCTTCTCAGCCATCAAGTTTGCATGATATAAAAATAAAAGTGCAGCATGCACTTATCAGTAAATCAAAAAAGCAGAATATATATCATGAAACATATTTTGATCCAGCATATCAAGTTACTGATCCTGAATTATTTGAAGCTGCTCGACTAGGTAAAAATGCGCTCAAAAATCCACAAATCATGGCACTCTTATGGCAAAAATTTAAAAATCAGAACAAAATAGCAGTCTTTTTGGGAGTCAATCGTTCATCAGTAAATCGACGCTGCAAAGAATATAATCTTATTCCTATTGAGGAGATTGGTCATGAATATTAATGATTTTATAGAAAGAAAAAAGGAATTTCTACTCTATCTTCAGGTTGAAAGAAATCTTGCCTCCAATACCTTTCGCGCATATGAAGGCGATTTGAACCAATTTGTCTTATTCTGGCAAGGACTTTCTCATGATGAACAACAAAACTTACCTATACGTCAAATTATCGAACGATATCTTGTAAGTCTCTTTTACAAAAAGATTGATAATCATACTATTGCACGGAAATTTTCATGTTTTCGATCATTTGAACGATTTCTTCTCACGCGAGGTATTCACCTCAAGCTCGATCTTAAGCGACCTCGTACCGATAAGAAATTACCTATTTTTTTAAGTATTGATGAAATACTACACTTGCTTGATAATATTCCCGAAAATAGCATTCCTACAAAATATCCCAAGCGAGATGCTGCTATTGTTGAGTTGCTCTATGCAACTGGCATCAGATGTACAGAATTAGTTAACATACGTATTGAAGATATCAATTTTCAAGAAAAGGTAATTCGCATCAAAGGTAAAGGAAGAAAAGAGCGACTTGTTCTATTTGGGGAAAAAGCAAAAGAAAAATTGATGTCATATATCTCTACTGAGCGTTTTGGCATTCATCAGCAAGATGAATATCTCTTTGTTAACTTTAAGAATGAACCTATTTCAAGTAGAACAGTACAACGTATTGTTGGAGCATTACGAATACATTTAAAGGTTGATAGACCAATTACACCTCATAAAATTCGCCATTCTTTTGCTACTCATTTATTGCAACAAGGAATGGATCTAAGATTAGTGCAAGAATTACTTGGACATAAAACATTAGCCAGTACCGAAAAATATACCCATGTATCTGTCGATGATCTTATGACTATGTGCGATACAATGCATCCCTTATTGCGTATGATACGAAAACCATAAGTTATTGTATGAATCAAGTAGTAATTCGTACGCATAAGTTATATAAAATTGCTTTTATTGTCATTGTTGCAATTCTAATCATCGTCATGCGTCTTATCTATTTACAGATAAGCCTGAGCGATCATTTTTTAGTACGTGGAAATAAAAATTTTTTACGTATTGAGACGATTCACGCACCGCGAGGAGATATTGTCGATTGTCATGGTCGTCACTTAGCAACAAATCGTCCTGTTATTATACTCTACTGGAATGGAACCGGTAATCATACTTTGACTCAAGAACAGCTAACAATACTCAATACAATTGGATCCATTCTTCATACAGAGATAGCTTCTCAGACTATTCGCACAATCTCTCGTGCAGAAAAGCTTGGTCATCTATCTCTCATATATCGTGATATCACATTTGAGCAATTGAGCACTATCGAGGAACTCTTTCCTAACAATGCAAATATTCATGTTAAGACCGATTTTGAGCGATATTACCCATATCGTACGTATGCATGTCATATTCTCGGATATGTTAGCTCATCATCTACTCAAGCGCATGCAGGAATTGCAGGAATCGAAAAGCTATTCCAAGATTTGTTAAAAGGGCATACCGGATCTATACAGAAGACTATTAATTCTGTTGGTTCTCATTTAGAACAAGTTCAAATTGTTAAGGAGCAACCTGGGCTCACTATACAAACAACTATTGATATTGATCTTCAAGATATCGCCGAACGCGTATTCCCATCGTCATTTGCAGGAACCATTCTTTTGATGAATCCTGAATCTGGCGATATTCGCGCACTCGTTTCCCGACCCGGCTTTGATCCTTCTCAATTTTTACGTCCTATCTCGCTATATGATTGGCAATACTTACAAAAAGGATCTCCTCTTCTTAATCGTGCATTTAACGCAGCATATCCTCCTGGATCACTCTTTAAGCTAATAACAGTAAGCGCTGCGCTCGAACAGAATATTGTCAGTATTGAAGATACATTTATATGCAAAGGCTATACACACTGCGGCAAAAGGAAATACTGGTGCCATAGGCAATATGGTCACGGACAATTAACTACCCAAGAGTCTGTAGCACAGTCGTGCAACATTCTCTTTTTTGAAGTAGCACAAAAGATAGATATTGATATACTCGCTGATTATGCATGTAAGTTTGGTCTTGGCAGAAAAACACACATTCCATTTCAAGAAAAACTGGGCCTCATTCCAACCAAAGCATGGAAGCAACAAACATTACATGAATCATTCTGGCCAGGAGAGAAACTATCACTTGCTATCGGTCAGAGTTTTTTACTCGTAACTCCTATTCAGATTGCACGTATGATCTCTAGTATCTTCACAGGATATCTTCCTGTTCCTCGTATAATAACATCTGAACCATTACGCAAAGAGGATCTCGATATTCATCCTGCAACACTCTCATTTTTACGCAAATCGATGAAAACAACTGTTCGCAAAGGAACTGGACGTAAAGCACGTATAACAGATATGAAGATTTATGCAAAGACAAGTACTGCGCAAACAAGTAGTCTTGATAAACGAAAAATGGGATCGGAATATCTTGAACATGGTTGGTTTGCAGGATATTTTAAATATAAAGATAATCCTCCATACGCACTTATTATTCAACTTGAGCACGCTGGTTCTGCACAAGTTGCTGCAGGAATTGCAAAAGAATTTTTGACTGAGTATAAGCGGAGCGTTGATCGCAATATAATCAAAGCAGTATGATATAAATCTGGAGAATAGGGAATGATTGCAAGATTCATACTATTTACTTTTATAACACTCACAATAGATGCACTCGAACTTCCTGCGATCTATTCTGATGAGACTGAAATTGGACTCTGCTATCAAGAACACTTTCAAAAACCTCAAAAGGGTTATCTATCTATTTGCAAAGAAATCATCTATTCTATGGGCCTTGGTAGTGGAATAGGAATATTCAATAGTTATCTCTATAGCAAATGGCATAACCAGATATCATGTGCGTGGTATCTTAAATGGATTATTGCAGCTTCTCTTCGGGCAGCCTTTGTACAAGCAACAACATCTATGATATACAATGAATCGGAAGAAGATACATCATACAACTATATAGAAGTAATTGCATGGATCAGTGATTGGATATGGTATATAACAAATAATAGATCTGAACATATATCTGTAATAGAATATGCTTCCATATTACCTCATAAACTATATTCATTGCTCGATTAATTATTATTCCTTGCTACACTACTCTAGTAATTTTAAAGCAACACTAAAACAAAAGGATGTAATCATATGAAAAAAATTATCTGTGCATCGCTTATGCTATGCACCATATATCAACCAATGCATAGTACGGCACCAACCATAACACCTTGTCAATCTGCTCATGTTCTCCTTGCAGCAACACTCGGCGCTGTTACTGGATATGGAAGCTACTCTCTCTACAAAAACAACATCTCTCGATCTGAGCGATCAGTAGCTGTTAAATGGATCTTAGCTAACATTTCAAAATGGGTAATCAACCTTACTGCTTCAACTATAACAAGCCTTATTGTCAACACTCCAGATGACTTCAATTCATATACGTATTACTTTGCTAATGTAACAGATTGGGCACTCTATCTTGAAGATACTGATATTAAAGAATTTACTGAATAAATAGAACGGAGCACTATATGAAACATATGTTATATACAATACTTATATCATGCATCACACTTCCACTAATTGCGTCAGAAGCTCGTCGTTATGATTCAGCTATACCTAGCATACCTCGCCAGAACGAATCTTTTAATAGGTTGCAATCTACTAATTATATGAAAGATGATCTAAAGACTACAGCAGATCTTTTTAATTCTTTTTTTCCACTATCACCACTAAAACCAAACGGCCTTCTCTCTCTTATTGTTGGAACAAGTATTGGTCTTTACAATGCGCATTTATATGAGAAATATTCAGATCGCCTGCGTTGGCATTGGATCGTTAAATGGCTCTGTTTTAGTATTAGTAGAGAAATATTTACTGAAGGTTTCATACACGGCTCTGCAGGATTAATAGATCGAACAACATGCAAAGTAACTGCACGGTTAGCTGATTGGATATATTATTTGACAACATGCTTTACTCACAATAATCACAATTCTCAGAGATGTTGCAATGAAACAGAATAGATACCATATCTTGATAGCAATATTCTGCATATGTATATCTAATGTGAACATGCGTGCATTTGATCCTACATCTCGCAAAGATATTGCAACGTTAGCAATTGGTACTGCAATTGGTTTGAGTAATGAATATCTCTACAAGCACTACTATAAAAAAGCATCTTTTACAAAAAAAGAATTTCGTCTTCTTATACCATGGTTTATATCGTACATAAGCAGAGACGTACTCTGTTATATGTCAGAGGAGTTTTTTGGAAATATTATAAATTTCTCTCACAATAGATCTCGTTATTGTTCATTACGTATGTATGCACTTTTTGCAAATTGGGCATGCTATCTTTACAATGATGACGATCAGTTATGTAAGTAAATCTATTTTGTATTAACGAGGAAGCTCATTAACTATTACAAAATTTGCAAATGAGCTTCCTTCTTTTGAATTCTGTCATTTGTTTTATGCATGCGCTTATATCGTGATACTGCTTGCTTTCCTAATTGTTGAGCACGCACAAAATTGAGCGTAGAGATACTCATTTTTTGTCTTTTTTCTGCGAAATCTTGCTCATCCGCACAGAGGTATACATTTTTTAATCTTGGAATAATTTCTTCCTTATCAGTAGTAGATGTTGGCATTGGAGAGCCATAATCGAGTAGTTTAGCAGCAATATAATACTGATTATTATTAAGCGCTTGATCTATCAATAGCATACCGTTTCTATCACAAAAATTTTTTGTATTAGTCTTGATATTAAGTTGATGACCATGTTGTATAAGCAACAGATTGATAACTCGACAACCATGTGGGACATCTATCAGAAGTCGAGTATTTTGATCATATCGTATATCATCCCATCCGGTGCTAATGGCAATAAGATATATCAATGAATCAATAGAACTACTATGCCTTTGATTGGTCATACTTCTGACTAAGAATTCTATATTATTTACATTTTCACTCTTTATAAGTGAAAGCAAGTAATACGATTTCTGATCAATACGTTCTTTTAAATAAATAGATTTTGCTAATGTTATAATTGGAGAAAGACTTTCTGCAAATCCAAAACTAATATCGTGTTCATATTGAGTTTTAAACCAATAGAGAGCATCCTCTAGCGCATTCCTTTGTCTTTTGTTCTTTTTACATATGTCTATTCTTCTATCCTTAACAAGTCGTTCTATATAATAATCTCGTTTGCAAAGTGATGCTGCTATATGCAACGGAGTTTCTCTCTCAAGATTATAAGCATTAATATCAGTAGAAGGGTCTTCTAATAATTCATCAAATCTATTTTTATCGTCTTTATCAATAGCCTCATGTAATGAATACTTATCTAATGCATATTCATTCGGTTCCTCAAATAGATCCAAGAATAGCTGCATAGCATCACTATTCCCTATCGATATTACTATCATTACAAAGCTTAGTAATATACGAATAATCATAGAAACCTCTATTTTGTTTTAGAATCAGTTTTTAGATACAATTTTTAATATATGCTCTGACACATTCATCTTCAACAAGTAAAAGAAGTATCCTTTGAAAATTTATTTAGAGAGACTTCTTCTTTCTCACACACAATAAGCGTTTCTTTGCCTGCTTGCCAAGACGTTGATCACGATAAAGATAGAAATTATTAGCAATACTTTGAGATTTTTTTTTACGCTTTAACCGATCAGAATCAACCTTTAGACATAGCTTTTTAAATTCTTCAATGATGATTGTTTCGCTTTTGTCTATTCTATTTTCAATACTTATAGGAAGTGGTGATCCTGATACAAATAATGCAATGACTGTAGCATATTGCTCTGCTTGCATTGCTTGGTCAATTAACATAGGAGCTTTTTCTTGTTGATGCATTCCTGATAATGTTGTTAGTAAATCAGAGCAATAAGAGTTATAACCGCATAATAACATGAGCAAGAGTAATAATCGTTTCATAAGAACCTTCCATTTATTATAACAATCTCGTTACCTATTCTTCATCACTATTATCACTTGATTCATCATCAGACGATGTAGCTTCTGTTTCTCGTATCCATTGAGCAATTCTTCTTGTTTCATAGCGCTGTCGTGCATTAATTCGTCGGTATTTTAATAATGCACGTTTACCAAGCTGCTGATCTCGTGCTATATAAAAAATATTATCTATACCTAAGCTACTCTTAATCTTGGGAAGCTCCGTAGTATCAGAAGCAATAAATATATGCTTTATTGCTTTCATCTTCATACCCAGTTGATATTGAGGGCAAGAAGAGCGCATCTTACTAATATCTGTTGGCCACTGAAAGTTTTGATTTAATATTTTGACAGCCACAGCATATCGATACTCTTTAACAGCAGAATCAATCTGAATCTGATTATTACTTGGTGATAGTTGAGCAGATTGGCTTGCCTCACTAGTAAAAATAGATGCGATTGCTAGAGATATACATATAAAATGTACAGATAACATAAAAATAACTTCCCCTATATATGTTATATTTCGAATGATATGCTCTTACAGTAAATTTTCTTTTTGCTCTTTTAACCTATTGTTCTTTTGGCGTACATGTAATACATGCAATGCTCCTCTTTTACCCAATGATCCATTTTTAGTAAAATAAGCAGTGTTTGCAATCATTAACCGATTTTTTGTTTCAGAGAGTCTCTCTTTATCTGATTCTTTTAACTCTTTTTTGATCAGCGATAGACAAGTTTTGATGTCGATATTGGTTGGAAGTGGAGATCCATAATCAAGCAGTTTACGTAAAAGATGCTGACAATTATTTTTTACTGCTTGTTCAATTAATAATAGGCCATCTTTATCGTATTTTCCGTCTCTATCAAACCTAATATGAACCGGATGACCTGCTTGCAAAAGGAGGTCATTTATAGATTCATATTTACGTTTCTTGGCTATAAATACCGCATTAAATGGTTCGGTCCTACAACTATATCTCGTATTAATGAGCGAAACTAAAGATTTGTCAGCAATATATGGTATCTTGTCAAATGAAGTACCGATAGATATCAAATCTTCTATTATACCGTCTTCATATTCATATTTTATATTTCTCGTTTTAATGGATGCTAAACATTTAACATTGCAAGATTTTTTTAAGGAAAACATTTCATATAAATGATTATGTATGCATTTTTTATATTGAATTAACTCAATCAATTTTTTAATAACAATAATGATAGGCTCAACATCTTTAGCTACCCATTGATAATACTCTTTATTATCTCTATCTCTTTTAGCTACCCATTCATAATTTTTTCTATCTCTATACTCATCATACTTATAAATAGCACATTCAAGCACATTCCGCTTTAATAAATCCTCTTTATCTAATGCTATTCGATCATCCTTTCCAAGTCTATCAATACAATAGATTCTATTATGCAGCACTGCAATATGAAGCGGCGTATAACCCTCAGTATCATATCGATTAATATCAGTTGATGGATCCGTTAATAATTTATCAAAAGCTTCTTGATCTCCTAGCTCGATAGATCGATGCAAAGGAGAATCCCAATTCATTGCTTGCACATCATTTACAAAGAATGCCACAATTACAAGAATAGACATATGAAGAATTATCATAATTTCTTTCTCTTTAAGAGATATTTATTACATTGTATCAACAAAAAAGGGAACCTAATGGTTCCCTTTTTGATTTTCTATCGAGCTCAGAACATTATTATGAACGAACCGCTCCGGCAGATACCTTTTTTGCAAGTCTGCTAATCTTACGAGCTGCGGTATTAGCATGCAATACGCCTTTACCCTTTGCTCGAGCAAGCTTTGATTCAGCTTGACGAAGAAGATCTTTCGCTAAATCAATTTCATTGTTTTGAAGTGCTGTAATAACTTTTTTAATTGCTGTCTTTACAGCAGATTTACGAGCTATATTACGTTGTCTTCTTGTTTCGCTCTGAATAGCTCTCTTTTTGGCTGATTTAATATTTGCCATTATATACCTTTAATCGGTTAAATAACTTTCTGAACCTTCTTTGCCTTAACACATTTCGTGCAAACCTTGCCACGTGACACTCCCTTCTTAGGATCACCTACGATAGTATATCTCATAGCGTGAACATTAGGATATACCCAACGCTTTACGCGGTTATTTGCATTACTCACTAAGTTGGCTACTTGTGGGCCCTTACAACAAATTGCACAAATTCTCGACATGGTATCAAACCCTTTAAGATCGTATTATCTCATGAAAAAGTATGTTAAAAGCATATGCTTATTGTACTAGAAACCTATTTTTTTTCAACTATCTTCGCAGCAAAGATCCATATTTGCTAAATATCACTCTTTTTAAAGGCACTTGAGACTGGTTCTGCCGTTGTTTCAGGCTTAACAGTATCAACAAGCGAATGATCGATTGCCTCTGGATATTCCATTCCAAAGAGCGCGTATACTTCCTTAGCATCCAATGTTTCACGTTCAACAAGTGCTTCTGCCAGAGCATCAAGCTTATCTCTATGCTCAGTCAGCATCTCTGTAACACGTGCATAGGCATCATTAAGGATAGCCAGCACTTCTTCGTCAATCTTATCTGCCGTCTTGCTTGAATACCCGTACAACCCATTCTCTTCTTTAAATACACGCGGGCCAAGATCCTTTGCCATTCCATAATAGCAGACCATAATACGCGCTATTTGAGTTGCTTTCTCTAAATCATTACTCGCTCCACTACTAAACCATCCGTAGACAAGTTCCTCAGCAATGCGTCCACCAAGAGCAACCATGATTTCTGCAATTAATTGCGATTTCTTTTCTGATACTCTATCTCCCTCTGGTAATGCCCAAGTCAATCCGAGTGCATGACCGCGAGTGAGAATCGTAACTTTATGGAGTGGTTGTGCTTCTCCTGCCATTAATACACGAATTAAGGCATGACCAGCTTCATGATAGGCAACCGCTTTACGTTCTCCATCAGAGATAATAAGCGTCTTGTTTTCTTTACCAGCCAATATTTTATCACGTGCTAATTCTATATCGATCGGCATTACATATTCTTGATTATTTTTAGAGGCATTGATAGCGGCTTCATTTAATAGGTTTGCAAGATCTGCCCCTGAGAATCCACTCGTTCCTCGTGCTACTCGTTTAAGATCAACCTCTTGCCCTATCTTAATTGGTTCAGCATGAAGTCTTAAAATATCATATCTGCTCTTAAGATCTGGAAATGGTACTGTAACTTGACGATCAAATCTACCCGGACGTAACAACGCTTTATCGAGTACATCTTGGCGGTTAGTAGCCGCAAGCACAATAATAGGTGCTGTTGCGGTAGTAAATCCATCCATTTCTGCAAGAAGTTGGTTTAATGTCTGTTCACGTTCATCATTGCCCCCACCTAAACCAGAGCCACGTTGACGACCTACAGAATCAATTTCATCAATAAATATAATGCATGGCGCATATTTACGAGCTTGCGTGAAAAGATCTCTCACTCGTGCTGCACCAACACCTACAAATACTTCAATAAAATCAGATCCACTCACACTAAAGAATGGACAGTTCGCTTCACCTGCGACTGCACGCGCAAGCAATGTTTTACCATTACCCGGATCACCGACTAATAATACCCCTCGGGTAATACGCGCGCCTAATCGTTCATATTTTTCTGGATTCTTTAAGAAATCAACTACATCTTTGAGTTCTTCTTTTGCTCCTTGCGCACCCGCAACAGAATCAAAGCTCTCTTTAATTGTTGATGGCATATACATACGAGCTCTGCTTTTGCCCATACCAAATATGTTATTACCACCACCATTATTGCTACTGGAATTACGATTTTGACGAATAAAGTACCATGCAAATGCCCCTACCATTATTAGTGATAAGAGTGGCAATAAATGCCAGAAGCTAAATTGTCCTGCTCCTGCCGCAATAGTAAATTCAACACCATGTGCTCGTAACATTTGCCATAAACCACTGTCTCGTGGTACAACCGTCTCAAATTGTGTTCCATCCTTTAAAATTCCTTCAACAGAACTATCTGAAACATAGACCTTCTTTACTGCATCATCCTCAACTTTATCAAGGAATGTCGAATAAGATATTGTCTTTTTATTCCGTGTTATATCAGTCATTACACTTAAACATAAGAGCGCTCCAAAGAATATAACTACCCCTACAATAATGTTGCGAGCTCCACCGTCAAAAAAGAAATTTGAATTGCGTTTTTTCATATGCTTCTACAAAATTTAATGGTTAAACCACTTTTTCCCAACCAAACATGCCCCTATAGTAGCTATAAATGCTGTGAGCTAGTGCTCTATTGATATAACAATATTGCATCTGAAAGTGTAAAGAATAAAAAGGATTTTGTCGATGCTCTAGCTTAAAATGGGTACTTTTCTATGCGACAGCCCCCCAAAGTGGTGATTCTCTATACAATGGAGACCAACATGGATAGGTTGCCTGTTGATTTGGTGGCGTTATAAGCTTGGCTACGCGAGTAACCATATTAAAGACTGCTATGCGAGAAACACCATCTTTCTGCACCGCATAAGCTACATAATTGCCACATGGAGACCACGAGCACTCTTCTTTATTTCCTGAGTCAAACGTAAGTTGCTCATGCGTATTGGTATCACAATGATAAACAAATAGTTGTGTAGTTCCTTGAGCCCGTCGTGCATAGACTACCGCATTATTTGATGGACTATAGCAAGGTGATGCACAATAGGCTGATGTTACCAGCGCCTGCATATTACGCGTAGCCATATTATATCGATACAAGCAAGGAATTGCACTCTGCATATCTGAACAGAAGAAGAGCGTATTAGCATCAGAGCCAAATGTTGGTGATACATTATTCCCTCTATTGCGAGTAACCTTTTGCAATTCACCTCTCTGTACATGATAGATGTTACATGCACCATCACCATGCGATGCACAAAATACAACATGTTTTCCATCATGTGAAAATGCTGGAACCATTGTTACACCATCAAAATTTGATGCTACCGAACGTTTCTGATCCATAGTTGTAACCATAAGTCTAATATTTGCTGGAGTATATTCAGAATAGAAGAGAAGTGGACGATTACTATCAACATTCCAACGAGGTGCTATGTTAATGGTTGCTACATCCACAAGTGGTTTTTCATATGATCCATCAGGCGATATGAGATAAATATGTTTATATGCGTCTTTTGTATCTGATACCGTCTCCTTACAATAGGCAATACATGTATCAAATGATCCATCTTTTCCACTCATTTGTCGCCATATTGATTGTGCTAAATGATGCGAAAGACCAGGTCTATCTCTTTTGGCTCGTATCTTTTTACCAGCCGTCATGCGTGCATAAAATGTATCATAAAGACGCCACTCTACAAGATCTATCTCCTCTTGAATCAAAGCTGCAAGTGGATATCGTGCTGCAAGCGATTTAATATATTGCACAGATGGCATCTGCTTGAGACAATATATATCGACCGTCCATTGGCCACTAAAACTAAGATCGCGTGCTAACTCATCAATATAAGTCACTTTCTCTGGTGCTACATAGAGCAATGCTAATTTAAGAGATTGCTTTCCTGATGAGCTTACAGAGAGTGTGACTGAAGAATTATTTCCGTATATCAATCCGAAGCTCATTGCTATCATCGTAAAAAAATATATATGCATAATTACAGCTGACCTACTGTTTAAATGTGATTATGATCGATTTTCCGCGCATTGAATCAGGCATTGCAGTTGTGAGCAATGCAGTACGAGCTGCCATATCAAATAGATATGATCCCGATGATTCAGTAATATCTAATTCATTGATATGCCCACGCATATGTACCGACGCTTTGATTGTACATGAAATATCTGTAGGAACTCCATACGGCGCCTTCCAATTTTCCATAATGCGCTGCACTGCATGCGCATACATTTGTTCTATGTACTGCGCATCATCTGTTTTCAATACTACAATATCTGCCTCCGTCAAACCTTCCGGTTTCGCTAAATCTACGTCGGGCAGAGCTGTTGTCCCATCAAGTTGTTGCACAGGAAATTCTATCGACTTTTCTACTGCAGAGACTATATTAGGATTATGCACTGGTTGTTCAATAGGTTTATTTTCGCTTTTTTCTTCTTCTTTTTTTTCAATCTTTTTATCTTCATCAACCTGTTCAGTCGCGATATCTTCTGCAACTTCTTGCACAGACGGTTCTATAAAAATTGATTCTTCAGACAGCGACACACCTTCTAATTTTTTTTCTTCACACGGACTATTTTTTTCTGATTCTTGTATTGCCAATTTTTTATCGGATGCTGATACCGTTTTATTCTTTACTTGAGCATCAGATTTCATGATCGCTTTTGTTGGAGCTTGTGATATTATTTCTTGTATTGCAGTTGATTGTGATACATCATTCTTTTTACATAGTGTTGCATCATCAACAAATACAATTCGCTTAGCTCCCTTGCAAAGCGTAATTCTCGCCTCTATAATTTGATCTTTATATCCAAATACAAACGCGAGCAAGAATATAAGATGGAGCATTCCTGAAATTGCGCAGAGTATAATCCATATACGTAATTCTTTAGGAAGTCCGTTTTTGCGTTGCCAAAGCCACATATGAAACACCATCTATATGTTTAATCGTATCTACTAACTCAATAACCTTTCCATATTCTGCTCCAATATCTCCCTTAACATAGACAGTCTCATCATGGGAGTCTTTTGCTCTCTCTTTCAATGCAGCATAGAGATCCTGCACCTCCATACAGGTACCATTCAGATAGAGTTTGCTATCCTTATCAATATAGACAATGATATTTTCTGAAAGGCCTTCGTCTTCTTTTACTTCTCCTCGTGGAAGATTGACCTTAATCGCATTTTGAATAGCCGGAGCTGTCATAATAAATATAACAAGCAATGTTAACGCGACATCGATAATAGGAGTAAGCGATATATCATGCATAGCATGTGAACGTGATCCTCTTGATCTAGATCTCAAGCGAGCCATATCAACCTCCTTACTGCGAACATAATGGTTGCGTAGCGGAACGTAATATATCTGCTATATATACAATTCTCTGTTCAGATTTACGCACTTGCACTACAAGATAGTTGTACATGATCAATGCTGGAATTGCGACAACTAATCCTGCAAATGTAGTAACCAGTGCCTCTGCAATACCGGGTGCAACAGTTGCAATATCTGCCGTCTGTTTTTCACTGATGCGCATAAATGAATGAACCAATCCCCACGTTGTTCCAAGTAATCCTAATAATGGTGCTATTGCCGCACTTGTTGAGAGTACTGGAAGATATGATTCTTCATGTGTTAAAACATCATCAACAAGTTGATCAATGTTACGTTCAATATGTTGCCAATCATATGACGATAAATATGGCTTTGCTCGTAATGCATTTGAAACACAGGTAATATGTTTTGATAAAAGATATCCAGGCATTGTGTGCGCTACTTGCGTTGCAACAGCCTTAATATGATCAAGAGAGCTCGCATGCGTTAGTGCATGTAATACTCTGTTCATATGACGTCGTTTTGCTCGTAATGCAAAAAGTTTGCCAATAAAGACCGCCCATGTAATAACTGACAATATAAAGAGAGAAAAGAGCACGAGCTTACTAATTGAATCTGCTTGTGCAATAAGATGATAAAGCGAGTTTCCTTTTATCACTTCAATCATGGCAACATCCTTTTTGTAATGTATTAGTAAACTACCTCATGTGATGATGATCAGAATATCACATGTTTTATTAATTTAATACGCATTCCATGCAAAATGGAATATCATGAAAATATTCGCCGCATCAATTCGTTCTTATCACGAATTCCTTTATTAATTTGTATCTCATATGCTTTTTGCACTAACTCTCCCAGCAATGGACCTGCAGGGATTCGATCAAGTAAATCTTTGCCTGTAATAACTGGTTTTTCTGGCTCATCAAATACTCCCGTCTTTTTTGCGCGCTCAATAAAATATTCTATGTCGTTAATAGTATCGCGCAATGGTTCAGATGATGCACTATTACGCCCTCTCTTATCTGCATACATAACGTAGACTAATAATCTAATTGAGACATACGGGTGTAATTTATACGCTAACCGTTTATATGCTCCATCAGTAGTTGCATCACCCGCAAATTCAACTGAAGACATGTGATATCGAACAAGAAGACCTACCTGTTTTAATAATTTCTGATTATGCGTAATTCGTTTGAGTAATCGTTGTGCGATTGCCACTCCTTCATGCGCATGCCCTTTACTTCTCAACCGTCCATCAATCATTTCAGTTGTAACAGCCTTTCCAAGATCATGGCATAATGCACCATACATGCAAAGAAGCACCTCATATTCATCGTCTGGCCTATATAGGTTAATAGCATCAAGAGCTTGCATGCTATGCTCAAATACATTTCCTTCAGGATGCCATGTTGGATCTTGCGGTGTTTTAGTCAGTACTTCAAGTTCAGGAAATAACTCTCCTAAGCGATCAATCTTCTGTAACCATCGAAATCCAAGTGATGGTCGCCTACTTTTGAGCATCATTTTATTACATTCTTGCTCAATACGTTCACGAGAAACAGACTCGATAGCCATCGTTTTGCATAATTGTTCCAATTCATCATTAGGATACATCTCAAATCGCGCTATAAAATGCATCACTCGATAAAACCGTAGAGGATCTTCAATAAAACGCTGCGTATTTGGGGTGCGCAATCGTTTGTGAGCAATATCATCAAGACCATTAAATGGATCTATAAACTCTGTTGTTACTAAATCGATTCCCATAGCATTCATTGTTAGATCTCGACGTTCAAATGCTTCGACAATCGATATTGTTGGATCCATAACAACATGAGGCTTCCTTCCTGAGGCATCACGACGAGCTATTGACCAATCAATATCGAGTCTATCAATGCGTAATACTCCAAATGACTTTCCGACTCTATTAACATGTCCAAATTGAGAAAGTATTTCATCAAGAAGATCTACCGATATTCCATGTACCTCTATATCAATATCTTTATAAGTAAGGCCAAGAATCATATCTCTGACCGCTCCACCGACAAGCAATGTTCGAGCATGATGCAATGATATCCCATGCACAATGGATTGCAATAGCGGATATCGTTCCCATAGCAGATTGAGGTTACTTTTTATTATTTCATTCATTTTTCTAGACTTCATAATTGTAACTCATGTATAAGATGAAGAGATGTTGTCTATGTTATACATATTAGTAGGATATCAATTATGAAGCCATATCATACTTTTTTATTAATAATGTTATTGGCAATCCTATCACCCTCCAAGGCTCTTAGCATACGATTACCCGATTCACTTAAAAAAATAACTGCTTTTTTTGGCGCTACTCCCTATGATGAAATTTTTGAAAAAAAATATACCATCACTCCAGATAGTCAACTTACTATCACCAATATGACTGGCAGTATTCTTATCAAAAGTGACTGGAAAGCAAACGATATTCAATTTAAGGCAACAAAACATGTTAAACGACCAGAATTTTTAAAGAGCATCCAGATTCTTGATGCTATCTATGCTGAAGAATTGCGCGCTCATATCTCTTGTCAAATGGATGCTATCTGCAAAGGATCCGTTGATTATGAACTCATTATTCCCTCAAGTATACGAAAATTAATACTACGCACTAAAAATGGAAATATTATTGTTCATTCTGCTAAGATGCCTATTGATGCATTCACAGAGAATGGCGAAATTCAGATTGCTAATACTACTAATGATATAACGGTAAAGACTCATAAAGGTTCAATTCTATTGGATCACATTGCAGGAAATATTGTCGCTACTACTTATATTGGTAATATAACTATTCATAATGCAACACAAAATATTTGCGCAAAGACACAAAAGGGAACTATTCAAACATCCTGTTCTGGACTTCCTGCTGATAGCAGTATTAACCTTACTACCGTCAAAGGACCTATTGAGCTAAAACTCCCTAAAACAGTGAATGCTACACTCTATGGAAATACTACACATGGTACTATCACCTCATCCTGTCCAATCACAATCGCCTCTCGAACTACAACACTTGATTCAAAAGAGTGGCGTCGTTTTAAACAAGAAGTTGATGGCATTATCGGATCTGGCAATGCGCGCATTAATGTAACGTGCAAACAAGGAAATATAAAAATTTTACAAGGATAATAAGCAATTCACTTCTAAAACAGCATATGCTACAATAGTAAAAACTCTATTTGTAAAAGGATTATTATGGCATCTAAATATGTTGTAGCATTATTACTTTTAATTACTCTAAACACATCACTCTTTGGATGTATGAGAGAATATGGCTGGGGTAATAAAAGCATAATAGAAGAGGAGTATGAAGGAATAGAAATCACCGTATCACCATTTAATGAAGATTTTTCTCGCTTTGCAAGCTCCCCATCTTCGTCATATTCATCACCTTTGAGCTCATCGCCATCCGCTCTATCGCTTATAACATATAATCAAATCATAGATCTTCTTTTGCCACCACAAAAAAAATCGAATTCTAATTTCGATGAAGAGTTTCAAGAACTTGCTAAAATTGAGATCGAATAATTATTAATCAGACTACCGATCCCTAAAGAGTGAACTCCTAACAGCTGGAAGCATTGCTATCATACAATGCTTCAGTACTAATGTATTGCTGAAAGTGTATTTGTATGGAATATATTTTTATAATAGTATCGCTACTCGTATCCTCCTCTATTGCATGTATGTCTAATGCAGATGCGTACGCAGAGATATATCCACTCCATAGCGCAATCATTAATAAGGATCAAGATGCATTCAAAAGAGCATTGCACAATAATGCCGACATCAATAAGAAAGATGGTGGAGGCTTAACGCCATTGCACATTGCAATACAAACTAACCGACCATGGTTTTGTAATCATCTCATTCGCATGCCAGATCTCAAGCATGATATCTCCGTATTAGAAATTGGCCTTGAGGATTTCGTAGCATTTGCAGATAACGCTCAATCTATCCAAAAGATACTGCAATTTTCACCAAAGCCCATAGACTTATTTCTATCCTGTTATGCTAATTACGAAATCTTCCGTCAATTACTGATAATGGCACACCACTACGCAAAGTTAACAAATGTACAATGCACAGACTTGCAATGCGTATTTGAAGATCTTTTGAATGCCAAAATAGACTTTAATACCATACCATATGAAGACTATGTATCATTATTTGCAACACTTCAAGATCATTCATCTAGTATAATTTCAAACAATATGTACATATCTCTTGCCAAAGCAGGATACTCATTAATGGATGTTGATACTAAAGATAAATGTCCTATCGAATATGCATGGAAATGCAATAATAAAAGATTAGTAGCAGCGCTTTTTGATCATGGAGCTCCACTCGTCAGAGTTCGTGATAAAAATAAGTGGATAACAATAGCTCCTGAAAATTATAAAGATACTTTTGTAGCAATAGATCTAGAAAAACTATCTCATATGAAGAATCAATTAATGGTTACAAATATCTTTCATTTTGCTAAAAATCAACAACTTGGCAAGCGAGCAATATCTCGTTATCTTCGCACTCCGTCTTCGTCAAGACTACATCGGACAAGCAATGATCAAATGTCCGTACAAGAACAAGCATTTGATACCATAACGCAAGAGCTTGCAACCATTGAAATTGATTAAAGATTCACAGATTATCGATTATTTTCATTATAGGAGCGAAAACCTACATGAAATATCTTGCATTATTTCTCATTCAATCACTATGTATTTCATCCGTATTTTGCATGTCTCACAAAATAATGTATCCTCTTCACCATGCAATCCAAATCAATGATCGAATAATGTTTGATAATGCACTGGATAATAATGCTGATGTTAATCAAATAGATATGGATGATCAGATACCGCTCAATATAGCAATAAAAAGTCCTAATGATAGGATATGGTTCGTTAACCGCTTGGTCCAACATCCAAACATCGAATATGATTACACTTTCGTGTTAAAAGCAATTAAAAATCTTGAGATGTATTGCCGCAAGGATATTCTCTCCATTCAGAAACTAATACAATTTTTCCCACGATCTGTAAATATGTGGGAAGATATACCTAAATACTATAACCTTAAGTTCGCACTCAGAATAATACATGCTAATATTGAAAATTCTACCACTATAGCAAGACAACAACTCATTGATGATTTTCTAAACGCTGAAATTATAAACTTAGAAGCCGAGTCTAAAAATAAATATTTTTCCATATTTGATATACTTATACACAATAATGCGAATAAAGACTTTAATAATATACTTCTCTCTCTTATTAAGGCCGGCCATTCATTAGTTGACACTGATCAAAGCGAAAAACTTCCTATCGAATATGCATGGGAAAGCGATAATCGAGAATTAATAGCAATGCTCTTCGATTATGGCTCTCCGTGCATTACGGTTAAGAGTAAAGATGATAAAGATAAATGGATTAAAATCATTCCTAGAAATTACAAAGATGTTTTTGAGACAATTGATCTAGAAAAGATCTCTCATATAAAGAGCAGGTTAATGATTCCAAGTACCACTCATTTTGCTAAAAATCAACAGCTTGGCAAGCGAGCAATATCTCGTTATCTTCGCACTCCGTCTTCGTCAAGACTACGTCGGACAAACAATGATCAAATGCCCGTACAAAAACAAGCATTTGATACCATAATGCAAGAGCTTGCAACCATTGAAATTGATTAAAGATTCAGAGATTATCGATTATTTTCATTATAGAGAGAAAGTCTACATGAAATATCTTGCATTATTCTTTGCTCAATCACTATTCCTATCACATGCTTTTTGTAGTTACGCAGATATATATCCTCTTCATTCTGCCATTTATAAGAATGATCCTAAAGCATTTAAGATTGCTTTACATAATAATGCTGATGTTAATATGGTGGATGATGACAACAAAACGCCACTATATATCGCCATAATGAAAAACAACATGTGGTTTGTAGATCGTTTGATTCAGCAAAAAACTCTTACCATTGATTCTAAGGCATTAGATAGTATATTCTGGGGTATTCAAGTATTTCCAAACAATGCTACATCTTTTCATAATCTAATATGTTCTTTACCCGATTCTACCAAGATAGAATTCAGTCCAATATTATATGAGACTTTTAGCTGTATCTTTGGTCGGTCTATTCAGACTAACTCAGAAGAAATAATCAGACAGTCTCTTCAAGATCTTCTCAATACTAAATTGATAAGTTTCAACTCTTTGCGATATTTTAGATATCCATCTATATTCAGACTGATTACGCATACAGACTACGATAAGAGCTTACACAACCTATATCTATCTCTTATCAAAGCAGGACACTCTTTAAATGATAGTGATCTATACAACAAACGGCCTATTGATTATGCATATCAAAAGAGAAATATTCCCATGATCGTTGCAATACTTGAAGCTGGATCCTTCTTTCCATCAAAAATCAACCTCAAAAATGACTTGCCATTTATAAAAAAAGAATTAAAAAAATCGGCTAAGAACAGACTCTCTGAGACAAAAAATCGATTAATGATTACAAGTACCATTCGATTTACTAAAAATCAACAACTCGGTAAACGAGCAATATCTCGAAATCTTCGTATTAACAAAAAATCACGCGCACAAAGACAAGAATTTAATAGAGTTACACAAGAGCTTGCAAATATCGAAATTGATTAAGACTTCAATATTCCAAAACATGACGTGTTTACTGCAATGTGATAGAATGGCTTCTGTAAAAAAATTACTTGATCCGTTTCCATTTACATAAGGTTTACTATTATGCGTACCAGTCTATTATGCACATTAGCGTTCTTTACTTTGCAATTTGGGTTGACTGCTTCTGACATACAACAAGCGCATGTTTCGCATACTGTTACGTATCCAGATACAAAGACAGCACAAGTAACACTCAATTTCAATATCACACCACCAGACTTTATCTATCATGATTTTATTGCTTGTTCAGTCGATAGCCCCGATGTTACGCTCGATTCTTGGAACACATCAATTGCACCTGAAACACATTATGATCCTACGTTTAAGCAGACCAAAAAAATGTATATGCAACCAATGCAGATAACTATGACAGCTCAAAACAAGACCGATCATGCAATCGATGCAACCATTGTCTGCGCATATTACATTCATTCACAACAAAAAAATGATCAGTATAGCGTCCCTTTACAATTTCCTGCATCCAATGATGAAGCTTCTTTACCAATAACTTCTCATATCTCTCATACTACAGCAGCACCTTCTCAAGATCAGCGAACCTGCACAGTATCACCACAAACATGGTCATCATATATTAGTAGTTGGGTAACAGATACCGATTCATTTGCGATACAGCTTGCGCTTGTTATGCTCTTGGGTCTTATGCTCAGCCTTACTCCGTGCATATATCCAATGATTCCCATCACTGTAGGAATCTTGCAATCACAAGCACATAAATCTATTGGTCGCAATTTCTTATTATCACTCTCATATTCACTCGGCATTGCAACTACATTTGCATTACTTGGTCTCTCTGCTGCATATACAGGACAAATGGTTGGTAATATTATGACTAAACCAATTGTTGTAATTGCAATTGTTGCACTCTTATTCTATCTTTCGCTCTCAATGATTGGATTATACGATATGTATATTCCACGATTTTTGCAAAATACTTCAACGACATATACTAAGAGTTCATTGTTAACGGCATTCTTATTTGGTGCTATGAGTGGCACTGTTGCATCACCCTGCCTTTCACCTGGCTTACTATTGCTCTTAACACTTGTTACAACACTTGCAAATAAGTTTATGGGCTTTGCGCTTCTCTTTGCATTTGGCATTGGATTGAGTGTTCCACTTCTTATTATTGGTACATTCTCAAGCTCGCTACAAGTGCTCCCTCGCGCTGGTATGTGGATGGTAGAAGTAAAACAGTTTTTTGGTTTTATTATGCTTGGTATGTGCATATACTTCTTACAATACATAGTTCCACTCTATGTTACATATGCTCTCACTGCATGCCTATGCATAACGACTGGCATCTTCTATCTCTATCAAGCAAGAAAAAATCCATCTTCCACCAGCTCATATGTTAAAAATATTGTTGGTATGATCTTGCTTGCACTCAGTATTCCTGCAGGATCCTACGTGATAAAATCTTGGTACTATTGTAAAGAGACATGCGATGCTTCATGTGCATGGCTCTCAGATTACACCGCTGCACGTGCATGCGCACAACAAGAATGCAAACCTATTCTCATTGATGTAAGCACACCATTCTGTTCACTCTGTAAAGCAATTGATAAGAAAGTACTGACGCCTGATGTTGTAAATCAATGTAAAGAATATTGCGTTCCAGTAAAGATTGATGGTTCAGATGATGATCACACAGCGCATAGTGCTCTCTTGAAAAAGTACAATGTTGTAGGCGCTCCAACATTTATTCTGGTTAATCCCGAAACAGAAGACGAGATTACTCGCTGGGGAGGAGAAGTCTATGATCAGACAAGTGAAAAATTTGTAGATCAACTGAAACAACATAGTATCATTAAGTAATATAAAGAGAGTCTCGTTACAAACGAGGCTCTCTTTATATCCTTGTATCGATTAAATTCTTTAACGTAACTAGTGGTTATGTTTCTTGCTCAGCTCTGCTTCTGATTCTTCATTCATTGCAACATTCTGCGTACATTTATGCGCGCATCCAGGCTTTCCTGTGCAGGCTTTCTCTCTGTTTTTCGTATCAAGAACAATATCCAATCCATATGTTATTGCACTTGTAGCGCCCAACGTTAAAGCTGAAACAGCCATAAATGTTGTAGCCAGCCTAACTGGCGCATAATCAAAAATAGAACTTCTTTGACTTAAATAACGATGATTCAGCACTACCATTTGCTGTTTTGAGAGTGTAGGAGTTTTTAAAGTAGTAATCAATCTACCAGACATCCCACATGCACATGATGTATAGCATAGAATCATTCCTGCTGTCATTATCATTCTCTTATACATATTATTCCTTTCTCATTCTATTGCTTATCGTTCTTTTTTAAATTCTTCATGTCTACCCTCTGATTTTCGTGCATCAACTAATCGTTGCTTATCTTCATGTAATAGCTCATACATTAAATTAATCACAAAATCGAGCGCCAAATAAAAATCCGGGTTTTCACGATCTACCACTCGATCATATTCAGGGGTAACTACACGTAACTCAACACGATGATGTGCATGAACCTTTGATGGTTCCAGAACTAAATCTATTGTTACAGGACCTTTTTCATGCGATAGGAATTCTTCTATTTTTGCTAAATGTTTATTGATGATCTCTTCCATTGCTTCTGTCTTTTCCATATGACGAAATACAATGCGCTTTTGCATAACATACTCCTTGCTTCCATAAATAGATGATAGTATCGGCAGTATCTTACACTATCACTCTGATAAAAGCCAGACTTGGACAGGAGATCTCGATATCTCTGAGAATTTAATTTAGAAATTATCCGGAAACTAATGGCTCTTTAGACTCATTACAAACGAGGTCATCACTGATCAATAAGTGGAGTAAAAAAAGAAATAGACCATTAATATTGAAACAATTTATACCATCTCTCTTATTTGAGATGTCTGTTGAACTGCACCATATATTTGTGTCATAAACTGTGTAATCTTATTTACATGTTTTTGCATAACAGATGTATCATCTTCAAATGCAACATTCCCATCAATAATTAAAACGGGAACATCTTTAATGCTCTCATGTACATTCATGGTATGATACAAAAACATTTCATGCCGTTCATGAATCTGTTCTATGTATGAGAATGGCATTGTCTCTTCATCAACACGTTTGCGTTTTTGTATGCGTTGCCATGCGATTTCTGGATTACAGCGAATATAGATAAATCCCTGTGGAGGTCTACATTGTACCGGAACGGTTATATTAAACCATTGTTGGTAGAGTTGCCATTCAATATCATTCAAGAATCCTTGGAGATAACTGTTATATGCAAAGCAATGATATCCAGAATATAATGACCGCTCTACAATTTGCATAGCGGGGTGAGCATCTTGTTGGGCATTACGATATTCATGCAGACGAGAGAGCATCGTAGTTGTTTCAAATGTATATGCCCATCGATGAGGATCGGCATAAAAATTGGTAAGTAATGATTTTCCTGCGATATCTGATTGCCAGTCTTGCAGCGGTTCAAAGCTTACACGAACAGTAGGAAGCATGTGCGCAAGTAGTCGTAAAAATGTTGATTTTCCTGCTCCAATATTTCCTTCGAGAATAATCATGATGATAGGTACCTTTGCCAAATAAGTAATAATGAACGTAGCATTATTATATCATAAAGTAGCATAAGGTTCGATATTAAGCCGTATATTTGTATGCTATTTAATCTGATAATTAGTAACCGCTTGTATTACATCCTGACATGCACCTATCACTCCTGCAGGAGGCGTTGCCGCTTCATTAGGAATCCGATTAAGAATCTGTTGCTCTGATACATTATTTTTTTTATCGCGTATCAAATTTTGTAATACCTGAAGCTGCTCGTTTGCATATTCTAATGATGCTGTCACATCAATCGTACGTCTCTTCAGTTCAAAAATAGTATCATTAATCATTCGATTAAGACTTCTCAATGTATCTTCATTATCAAACTGATTCATTCCCAAATTTTTTACTTTCTCAAATGCCATACTGAGCGATTGCGAATTAAGAGCTCGTACTATAGATGTATAGATATTAGCAACTGATTGACGAACTGCCTGTTTCTCTGCAGATATACGGTCAATTGCTTGAGCCGTTGTCTGCACTTCTAACATCTCTAAAATTTGTTGCAATTCTTGTGATGTGGAGTTTGATGGCACTACTGGAGATCCCTTTCGAGAGATCGTATCTCTGAGTGATGCAATCTTTTCTATCGCTTCATCCACTGTTTTTACTTGTAATTGCATAAGCATCTTCTCTACATCTTCTTTATAATTCTTTGCGAAGGCATCGTATTGCTGCGACTGCTCTTTCCAGTAATCTCTCTGTACACAACTATCACTCGATGTAGGCTGCTCTATCGAAGGAACTGCCCCACAAGACATCCCTGTTACGCTCATAATTAGTATAATTTTTTTCATATTATATCCCCCCCCATTATTATGGTACATCCATTGCTTCAACATCTTGCACTGCAATTGGTCTACCCTTATATTCAAACTCTCTTGATGGAATTTGGGATAGAATGGTATTAAATGGCGCATTTCCTTTTTTCATTCTAATTAATCTGTTCAAGAGTGGTATGAATTGATATGTCCATGCATGAGCTTGTAATTTGTCTAGATAATCAGCCTTAAGGCTATATATTGCACTGACCATAGATGTCACTATATTGGTAACGAGCCTTTGATCATCAAACGATATATTCTGCGTCATTTGATTATTAACTTGCATAGAATTGAGCGCTTGTGCAACATTTCTCAATACATTCGATACTATTTGATTAACATTTGTTTGATAGTTTTGAAGGCTCATAATTACTTCTTGCAATGTATTCACTTCAAGTACATTGAGTAGTTGCTTAACATCTGGAGATTCAACAGTTACCGGTTCTCGTAACGTGCCTGGTCCTGTTGGTAATACTGGTGGAGTTGCCGCTTCTTTTTGTAATTGTGTAATAACCTGAAGAGCGCTTGATGTATCGGTAACTCCTAATGCATCGAGTAATCGTTGCCGTTGCTCGTCATATTGCTTTGCTTGACGATAAACGGAATCTGTCTTTATTTTAAACTCAGCAGCTTCTGATTGACAGTTATTAGTCTGTGTGCTTGGCAATGAACCTGGCGCTGAAAAAGATTGTCTAAATTGTTCTAGCCACGCTTGTGATCCAAACAAATAGATGGTAGAAACACTCAAAAACACTAATAAAGATAATCTGTATAGGTACTTCATGAAACTACTATCCTCCAAAATCAATCATACATTCACACATTGTTTACTATATCAATTGTCATTTTAACTTGTAAACAATCCTAATTATCATGCATGTAAGGGGATAATATCGCAAATAATATGTACTTAAGGAGCTATTATACGAGGAATATGTGTCGGAATTCGCACTATTAGTTCACGCCTATTTGTTATCTGAGCTTGCTTCGTTAAAGCAAGTATAGTATTGGAACCTGATAATCCTATAAGCTCAACCTCATCTCCAACTGTAACCGAAATATCCGTAACATCAATCATCATCACATTCATACATATACGACCAACAATAGAAACGAATGTCTCTTTAATTCGAACAACTCCTTTATGTGACAGTCGTAGATCATATCCATCATAATATCCAACGGGAACTGTTGCAATTCTGCTCGTTCGTTGCGCAATAAATTCGCTCCCATATCCTACAGAAGACCCTGCTGCAATCTCTTTAATATGTGTAATATATGTCTTCCACGTTAATGCTTGTTTGAGAAAAATGGGACCATACTTTTCCTGAGCAGATATTTCAATGTAATCTGATGGCCAAATGCCATATATTCCAATGCCTATACGTGCTAAATTACCAAGATTATTGCGATGCATAATGGTTGCAGAACTATTAGCAATATGTTTAATAGGAATTGATGCAATATCGGGATGCTCCACAATAGTACGAAACCTATCTATCTGATTATGAGTAAATTGTTGATCTTCTCGTTCGGCTTGCGCACAGTGTGAAAATATACCACGCACATAGATATTGTTACATGTTTTGATCATCTTTAGTTGATCAATAACTAGCTGATAAGGAATTCCATATCGGGATAATCCTGTATCAACTTTAACATGTATATTGAGCCGATATGTTGTTCCATGCAATATCGATTGGAGCTTATGAATTATTGTTATATCTGTTGCTATGATATCAATATCCAAACGAGCCGCTTCAATAGGATCTGCATCAATAGTACTTGTTACAAGAATTGGTTTTATAATACCAGCTAATCGTAATGCTATGGCCTCTGAAAGCGCTGCAACCAATAACCAATCAACATCTTCAGATTCTTGCAATATATGCGCGACTGAGATCATTCCGTGTCCA
Source organism: uncultured Pseudomonadota bacterium (assembly GCA_964575265.1). Lineage (GTDB taxonomy): Bacteria > Babelota > Babeliae > Babelales > Vermiphilaceae > CAZNPD01. The sequence goes on from CAZNPD010000002.1 coordinate 65,574, forward strand.
TATGCATTAGACTTAATTACGCATCCTAATAATGTATTACCAATTATTTGTTTAAAGATCGCAGCATTATGATGGAGTGCTGATTTACTAATTTCTATCCATGAAACCGGTGACGAGAAAGTGTATCTATTCATATGCGTAAAAGATATATTGATCTATAATTATCGCGATGTTAATACTAACATTAGTATACAAGTTAGTACAATATAGGTGTAGTAATAAAAGGTCTCGTATGAAAAAAAGATCATCAATATATTCTATTCTCGATATCATTCTTAATCGTTGGTCACCGCGCGCAATGAATGGATTGCCCATCTCTGACGAACAGCTTATGAGACTCTTTGAAGCTGCGCGATGGGCACCCTCTTCATATAATAATCAACCATGGCGATTTATCTATGCAAAAAGAGATACCAATCATTGGGATTCATTTTTTAATCTACTCGTTCCTTTTAATCAAGACTGGTGTAAGAATGCAGCGGTACTTGTTATTATAATCTCAGACAGACTATTTAGTTATAATGAGAAAGAGAGCAGAACTCATTCTTTTGATACAGGAGCTGCATGGCAGAATATGGCACTACAAGGTTTTGCTGATGGATTAGTGGTCCATGGCATGGAAGGATTTGATTATGCTCGTGCGCGAGATTTGTTAGAGCTTTCCGATCGTTACACCGTAGAAGCAATGGCAGCCATTGGTAATCCTGGTGATATTTCTACGTTAGCACCAGCATTACAGGAGCGAGAATTTTCCTCTGATAGAAAACCATTAGATCAGATAACATTCGAAGGAATATTCAAACAATAATAACCACATCAATAACAGAAAGAGAGGAACATCTATGTTTGCATTCATCGCACAAGAAATTGTTTCTGAATGGCTCTGGAATTTAACATTCGCATACTGGCATATAGGCTTTTCTATGCTCAACATGTATCTTATATGCAAATTATTTGGATCGTATAGTAATTTACGTGCAATACGAGTATCACTCTTAATGCATACATGTGGTCTTATCGTATATGCAGCTCTCGTCTGGTTTATTACCACAACCTATGTTGTATCATTCGATATTTCTCAGCCGATCTCTTTGGATATGGCATTGCAAGCATCATTATTGCTTGGAGTTATATATAGTATTATTCAGAGCACTATTAGTCTAATTCTTCACACGATTGGCATTAAAGATTCACTCTATTATATTCCTGCAATCTGGATTAGCAATAGTATCGCATCGCTCTGCTCATATGGTATTATACGCCTATTTACATGGAATACATTTTAATATGATATCCATTCAATCACTCGCAAAAAGAGGCTCACAATCGGTGAACCTCTTCTATTTTTTATATCATAAGCATATATAAGATCGCTCTATATTCTTTCCAGAATGTTTTTCTCTTCTACAAGATAGATAACATAGAGGGAAAAGACCATTCCTTTAAAGTATGACTCATCCGATATGATTGCAGGATCTTTTGCCTTTTGAATAAACTCGGAGCGACATGTATTTTCTGGCAATCCAATGCGTGCCATATTTTTTGGATGAATCAGCTCAATCAATCGATCTTTAAGCTCTATTTTTGGCAATCCTTTAAATGATTTTATTCCATTAAGAATCTCATTAATATCTTGCACATCAATTTCAGTTTTACCAAGTTGTATTAATGCCCGTTGAACAAGCTGCTGATTTTTGAAGAGACGATCAAGTACACTAATCTCCTCAAATGTAGCAAACCGACCTCCAAATGCTCGCAGCAGAGCTTCAGATGGAGACCACTGTGCCCACCCTGCTTTCCTCTGCAGCCCTTGTACATAGGTTACAAAGTCATCTTTCAACCGATGAAGCATGGTCGCCGAGACAGCATATGATTTTTTTTCCGTCGGCACAACTGCACGCGTCTGGTTATTCCTTCTTACATGTGTATAACGATTTTTATTATGCTTATTTTCAGGTTCAGCACTATTATATTCAGAACTAAATGCTATAAAAAGAAGTGAAATTGCAAGGTAAGAACATACTTTTTTTGTCATAATATATTGATCTTTGACGGCAATATAGGGTTTATACAAATATAGTACTAGGATATCATTTAGTATATCAGTAATAATTTCTTTGGATATCCCCCCCCTATAGAGCACTATTAAGTTGCTCTGATGTCATCATATTTATTCTCTTATAATTATGCTCTTCTATTCCCAATGTAATAATACGATCTATAAACTCCATTGGCTTAATTCCCAACTCAGCAGCTTGATGAAATATGCAGGTTGCAGGTGTCAATCCCGGAAGTGTATTGATCTCTAATATAACTACTCTTTCTTGTCCAGTAGGGCTCTGCTTCTCATGCTGGTAAAAACAATCTATTCGCGCATACCCTTTGCATCCAATTGTACTATATACTTCTTCTATTGTTCGTTGAACTAATTTCAGTGCTTGCTCAGACAATGGAGCTGGCGTTTGGTTTTCTCCTGCTCCAGGAAGAAATTTTTCTTCGATTGATAAAATTCCCTTTGCTGCAATTGCCTGACTCGGCGGTAATGCGCAAGCAACTCTATTACCCGTAACTCCAACTGACAACTCCATGCCAACGATATATTCTTCTATAAAAGCATATTCTTTGGTCTCGAATATGAGAGCTAATGCCCCAAGAATGTCCTGTTTGGTATCAACTTTAGATACAAACAGGCTACATCCATCATCATGTGGTTTTATCACAAGAGGAAATCCAATATCTGCAATCTTGCTTACTACTGTTTCTGAATCTGCTATCCATTCATTCTTAGATATAAGCAAGTGTTTTGGAACCGAAAAACCCTGCTCTCCTAAAAAGAGATTTGTTTTATATTTATCCATGCATAATGCACTTGCAAGAACGCCAGATCCATTATACGGAATCCCTAACATCTCAAGTGCTCCTTGAACCGAACCATTTTCTCCATATCCGCCATGCAATGCTATAAATGCAAAATCGATATGCTGTGCCAGTTCTGACCACGAAATCTTGCATGCATCATCAAGATTTGCAAGAATCTCTTTCGTTGAATTACGTACTAAATGTGATTGATTAATTTTGTATAAATCGAGTGATGGTGTAACAAAAATTGGCACCGCTTCATAGGTATGGGGTGATAATTTATATGTTACGTTTCTACCGGAATCGAGCGATGTTTCACGCTCATTTGATTCCCCACCCATCAATACTCCTATACGCAATAGCGCATCTTTTTTTGATGATGACATTGATCTCTTTACCATGGTTGTCATTCCTCTTTTATAGAGATCTTGCTCAATAAGATAATTAATAACTTGCGTATGATTCATATCACGTTCTGCAGCTTGTCTAAAAAGGAAACTTGATGGTGCCATACCAGAAAGTGTATTCGGGTCTATAATTACAATTCGATTATCGTCTGTAACAAATCCATCAATACGTGCAATCGTTTCGATATGCAATAGTCGAGCAACGTTCATACAGACATCTTGTATATTTGCTAATATTGCATCAGAACATCGTGCCGGTGTAAATTTTGTTGAACGACCTGGCATATATTTCTGATCGTAATCATAAAAATACGATCCCTTATCGGGAACTATTTCAGTTGGTACCAATGGAATCATGGTATTATGCACATAATCACGTAACACTATGCACGAAAACTCCATTCCTGTAAGAAGTTCTTCTATTATAACTGATTGTATTCTATGTTCTTGCACAGAACTTGCATCAGCAATTGCTTGCATAAGTTTGCCTGAAGTATGTACCACCGTTACACCAAGGCTCGATCCTTCAGCATGTGGTTTTACTATCAGAGGAAATGATATCTGCGCTTGTGCAAGAGATTTCTCTACATCTTTCAATGTTATCTGTTCTAACTGATGTTCGGTAATGAGAATCCCACGCGCTGTCTCTATCTTCGCCTGTTTGAGAAATGCCTTCTGCATATTCTTATCCATACAAATAGCACTCGCTAAAACATCTGAGCCTAAATAAGGAATCTGCAACACATTAAACATGCCTTGTAAAATACCATCTTCTGCATATCGTCCATGCATTGCAATATATGCAAAATCGATTCTATTTTTTACATCATCCCATGAAATTGCTTCTGCTTCTGCGTGTAATCGATGTTCAAAGTCAGAGATTTTACCTCTATGAATAAAGTGCCAAGGAAGTATATATAATATTCTTGATGTTGATTGAAAGATTGGAATAATATCAAATTGTGTAGTATCAAGATGATCACAAACTGTTCGACCAGAGTTGAATGATGCTTCTCGTTCTACTGACATCCCTCCCATAAAAACACCAACGCGAAATCTATTCATAATACAAACGCCTCCCTTTGTGTGCATTGCTATCTATTTTCTATGACGCAATTAGATAGTACATATCCTGAATTATGCTAACGTATACTATTCTAACGTCATTATGAAAAAGGAGTATAACAATGAAATACTACCGAGTAAACTCTTACATCATGCAAAATATGTTCCATTTCTTTTTTGTGCACTATGTATTATTCTTGAGTAGATATGCTTCATATCATCACGCACAATAATCATGTTATCAAGGACATTATGAAATCTCTATTTACAGAACATCCCATGGTTTGGATTGATTTAGAAATGACAGGACTCGATCCTGACCATGATGTCATTTTAGAAATTGCAACTATTATTACCGATCCTCAATTGCATGTAATAGCAACCGGTCCGCACATCATTGTACATTGGGATAATGCAACACTTGATCGCATGATTCCTATTGTAAGAGAGATGCATACAACATCTGGACTTCTTGATCGTGTTGCAAAATCTACAGTGTCAATCAATCAAGCGATGCATGAAACATTCAAATTTATCAAACAGTATGCAGATGAAAAGAAATCACCATTATGCGGCAACTCTATCTGGTGTGATCGTAACTTTTTATACAAAGTTAAACCTGAGCTTATCTCTTTTTTACATTATCGCATGGTCGATGTATCAACTGTCAAAGTATTAGTAAATAATTGGTATCCGTACAGTAATAAAATAGGATATAAAAAGAATAACGTGCATCGTGCTCTTGACGACATTATCGAATCAATTAATGAACTCAAACATTATCGTGAACTATTCTTCAAAAAAATATAGTAACAACAATCACATTTTAGTAGGAGTCCTTATGAAACGTCTATTTATATTGCTTATATCAATCATGACATTAACTCACACTCATGATGTATTATGCAATGACGCGTTATTACGTGAAGAAGAGGGTCGTGATATGCTTGCATCTAGTCTTGAGTTTATTGAACATGAGATAGCATTAATTGGATGCAAAATAGCCATCTATCGCAATCGACATACCTACAACGCTCAAGCGTGGGAAACTATTATTCATGCATTTACTCGGTTATTACGAACTCCTAACAATACTGATGCGTTACATGCCCTTATTGATGCTATTACTACATTAAATAATAGTGAAGATACAGGTATCTATTGCAAAATGGATGTAAACATAACTGATGGCTCTTGTGGTGAAGAATGCGGTTCTTCATGTCGATGCATAACGCGAGATGAAGGCATCTGTGTATGTAGCGTTATGGGTTGTAAAGGCTGCTCTGATTTTGAAGAAGATGAGAGTGATTCATTAGAAATTGCATAATTTATGACGCAATTGGATTTGGTATAAATTGTATACTACTCTTATAGGCGGTATGATCAATCATCCTATAGAGTCGAATAATTGCAGCCATATCAATTGATTTACAATAGATACGAAGCGCATGCATCTTTTGCACTCTATAGACAGGTGGTTGTGCAGGGCCTAAGATATCAATTGCAATTGCATGAATATTACAATATGATCGAAGTAAGTCGACAATAGATTGGGATTCACGCACAAGAATTTCCTCTATTTCATATTTACATTCGATATACGCAAGCCGCTTACATGGTGGGTATCCCGCCTGTGAGCGGCTTTCTATTTCTGCAGAAAAAAAATTCGGATAATCTATTTCATTGATATATGAAAAGATATCATGCTCTTTCATATACTGAATAATGACAAGACCATTATCCTGTTCTCTTCCTGCTCTACCAGCAACTTGAATCAATTGTTGTAGAGCAATTTCACTCGCATTATAGACAGGAAAATGAAGATTAAGATCTGCCCAAATAACGCCGACCAATGTAACATGAGGAAAATGATATCCCTTGGTAATTGTTTGCGTGCCAACAAGAATATCAATCTCTTGTCGTGCAAATGCATCGATCGTCTTTTCCCACTCCTTTTTACGTGCACTTGTATCAAGATCTGCGCGTGCAACGCGAGCAGCCGGAAAGAGTCTTTGCAAAATAGTTACCACTTGCTGTGTACCAATTCCCTTTTTTATCAAATGCTGCGCATTGCATTCATTACATGCTACTGGTTCATTTTGTATACTGCCACAATAATGACACTTCATTACGCTTCCTTCGTGAAGCGTAAGACTTACTGAGCAATCAGAACATCGATAGACATAACTACAATCTTTACATTGCACAAAAAAACTGAATCCACGCCTATTGATAAAAATAATAGACTGTTCTTTTTTTAAGAGTCTATCTTTGAGTGCTGCATAGAGTTCGTTACTAATCCAGAATGATTTGCGTTGTTTACCATCAGTCAATGGTACTGATTTTACCTGCGCAAATGAACCTTTAAATCTTTTTTTTAATTGAAAGAAGAACCATCCACGCTTCGTTACATTATATAACGTACTCACACTTGGCGTTGCCGATCCCAAGAGAATTGGTATGCCATATTGCTGTGCACGCATTAATGCAGCCTCTTTAGAATTAATCCGTGGAAATTTTTTCTCTTGATATCCTACCTCATGCTCTTCATCAATGATGATACAACCTAATTGTGCAATTGGAAGTAGAATAGGTAAATGTACACCAATAAGAACAATGGGCGTTTCTTGTAATAAGTACTTCCACACTTGTCGCTTTTCTTTACTCGTAGTTCCTGAATGAAAACTGAACAATGGAACATCGGGAAGCTCTTTTGCAAGTCGTCGCTCAAAATTTATTGCTAGCGTTACTTCGGGTAGCAGTAATATTATTGATTTACCTACTGATAATGATGCTCGTATGAGTTCTTTGTATACTTCTGTTTTTCCTGACCCCGTAACACCATGAAGCACTGTTGGTGTATAGACAGGATATATAATTCGTGGTGTCAAAAAATCAACAACCTGTTGTTGTTCATCAGTCAATCTACAAACATTTACAACCGCATTTTCTTGTGCAGTTGCTACTCCTGACGATACAATAGCCGCTTGATGTATAACATGTTTAATGCGTTGCAAAATGTGTAATTGATCTATTTGATAGTAAGAACAGAGTTGTTCAAGAAATGGATAATAATGCGCATCCTGTGGCATCTGCTCTATCGCATGAAGTTCTTTGATTGTAAAGGAGACTATAGGCTTCTTCATCGACTCTTGCAGGATGACCGCAGGGATTATCTGCTTTTTAAGCGGAACTTGTACAATAGATCCTTTGCATGGATATTCAGACCACGCATCAGGTACTTTATACCACAGATATTGATGATAACCGTTGAGGAGCTTTACTTGGACATACATGATTGTTAGTATAGGCAATGTTAGTAAAAAGATATAGTAGGCATGTATGTAAAAAAGAGACTATGAAGACAATTTCTCTACTCTTTAGCATATCACTCTGTTCAAATATACTACCATCTACTTCTGATAACCAAGAGCTACAAAATTATTACAGCCGCTATCTACATACCGCACGTCATATAGTGGACATACATACTGCTCTTGTACAAAAAAGTCTCATTAGTGATACAGAAATGAATATGAATACCATAGATAGATTCATTTTACATCCGTATAATGTACATCGTATCGCTTTGGGAATGTCGAGCATCATAACACTTCTTGCAATTGGAGAGTTATTACGCAAAACATCCGATGTAACTATATTCTATACAGGGCTATTCACCGTCATTCCTGTCTGGGCTACTATTTGGTATTTCATAACGAAAAGAGTACTCGATTACGATACGCCAGAATATAAAATTGGACAACTTGTTGAGCCTATAGAATCTGCAATTAAAAAATCTGATGTTAGCAAAGTAAATCGTATTAAAAAGGTTCTCGAACAAAAAACCGATATCGCACAGATTCAATCTCTTATCAAACAATGTAATAACCGTTTAGCATAAGGAGCACAGTGAAATATATATGTGGAATTCTATTGACCATCACTATGACAAGTTATACGTTGCCATCTCTATTTACGCCAACATACCGCTCAACATTCGATAACTACGTACCAACATATACTTCTCTCATCGCTCTCCATAACAAGCTATTAGATCAGAATCTTATATCAGGAAAAAGAGCTAAAGATCAGTTAGAAAATCGAAAAGTTATCCGCCCAGAATCTGCATTCAATGCAACGAGCATAGCAACCATAGTAAACACCGTCATTGCTGCACATTGTTTTATGCATTGCACTCACGATCTTTTAAGCGTAGCATGCTTATTGCTTCCATCATTTATTTTTTCATATGTAATATGGAAATCATATTTTGATGCTCAAACTCCTGATGCACAGATAAAGAAATTGCTTACTCCAATAGAAAAGACCATCAAGTATTCTCATAATTATGAACAAATAAATTCAATCTTACAGATTCTTCAATCGGAAAAAAACTCTCAATCTGAACCAGTAAAAGAGTATGTAGCTATTCTTATTGGTCAATGTACTTCACAATTACAAGATCTATCTCGTTTGACTTGACAAAGGTCATTCAAAGCATCAAAATGATTAAATTCAAAAGCAAAAAACCTTTTATTTCCAGCAGTTTATCATGTTTCGATCTATCTTCATTCTCTTTTTAATGGTCTCAACATATAGCAATCTTGTATCAGCAGAACAGAGAGATCCTGCTACCATAGAATATCAACGACACCATCTTACTATGCTACAAAAATCAAAATCACTCTCTATTAATATTATCGCTGTAACTCCAAAATCAGCTCTTTTAAAAGAGACTTCTTCAAGACGAACTTCTCTCAAACACGAAAAGTTTTTATTTGATAGATCTGCTATGATAAAAAACGCTTTTGATAGATTCCAGAGCAAACCCTTATGGGAAACAACTGATCGCACACTCATTAAAGACTTGCATCATATTGTTATACGGCTGGGACTATCATCTCCTGGATATAACTTATTTATCGATAATAACAAAACAATACTTATCACTAACCTACGCTATGATGCATTTGTACGTGTAATAAGAATAGATGATCATAAAGTAGGAGCTTTTCTTGACCAAAAAGCATATTTTTCTTCAATCAAAAAAGGAATCATCGATCCTCAAAATCCTTATAGTCTTAAGCAGATGTTTCTCAAATATGGCAATGTACTGGCAGCAGATTATACTGATGAACTCTATATGAGAGTAGCTCCTCGAATTATCAAAGGTTATCAATCAGTCTCTGAACAATCACTAGTTGTGATATAGAATCATTTACTTTTATTTAATTTTCACTTATGCTCTCCCTCAATAAAAATTATTTACACCGAAGGAGCTTTTATGAATAAACATATTTACGCATATCTTTTACTCTCTCTCTGCACGATATCATTAACTACCATCACCAGTGAGCGAGAACTTGATGAAATTTCAAGAATCAATGAGGAAGAGTTTGAACGATATCAAGATATTGCAACAGATCATGAACTAACAAATAGACTTATTATTCTTCCACAAGCTGCAAAAATCGCTAAAGGTTTGGTCGTAAAAATAGATGCTGATTACAAACAACAATCAGTATCTCATTTAGATCCAATATGGGATACAATTGATCCTCAAAATCTAGATGTTTTATATACATTAGCCAATAAATATGGTCTTTATGATCTCATTGCACAAATATCATCTAAAAAACAAGAAGACGGATCTCGCATGCCGATACTTCATAATACACGCAACGCATCCTCATCGAGTAAAGCAGTGAGCGAATTGTATAATCGTTTTTCAAAGATTGGAAATACAAGGGCTGCTTGTTACATCGAAAATAAATTTTATACAGAGAATAGCATGGATCTTGATAAAACGGCAAGACAAAATGCCCTCATCGTTTCATGCAACAATCAAGCAGTTGCAAATCTACAAACAAAACAAGTTCAGCATTCAGATGTTACACTCGATACTGTATTCAAAGAGTTTGCTCGTATTGAAATTTATTAAAATTATCACTCTTAACTATTATCTGATCTACATAAAAAAGAGCGGTCTTTATAAGAACCGCTCTTTTTGCTTAATATGTTTCTAAGAATCGTCTTATCTTCTCTTCAACGTCACTCGATCGCATAGCAAGCTCACGCTTTTCTGCTATATGCGTAGCTTCTTTAAATTGCTTCTCTATATTTTCTTTTTCTTCAAAAAATGCATCCAGTATTTTTGTGGGGTCTACGATCTGAGATTTAGCTATTATATCCTCACAATTGATCTTTCTATCTTCATCGTTTCTCAGCGGTAAAAATCTCGATACTTCAGCTGTAGTGATCCTCTGTGCGCACACTTTATCTTCAATATCAATTAAGAGCTCTTTCTCATTCTTCCTATTGGCTCTCTGTTGTTCAATAGTTATCTTAAACTCCCCTTTACCATTAGTTTTAGAAATATAGACTTCGGATCTATTATCCATTGTACTATTGCATACATCTCCTTCAGCATCAGAGATATTCCACTTTATTCTATTAGTCTCTGGATCTTTATAAAAGCAGAGCCTTGCATCAACTTCTGCACAAGGAAGCTTTATCTTTAATACAGATAAATTTGATGCTGATTGATTTACTGCAGATTTAGGCATATTATTAAGACATATCAATCGCATTATAAGTGCATTTTTATCACCTGCTACATCATCAAGCCAAACTTGTTTATCTAGGCTTCGTTCATTACATATCTCTTTAATTCTCTGAGTAAGCTTTTGGACAGATTGCATCTTATATTGAGATGGCACGTTTGTATACTTTTGTTCTTTGTATTGTATCAACTCAGACGTATCAACGTTTTTAGCAGAATTATACTTGCCACTATCAATAACAAGCTTATGAGTAGATCCACTTGTAATAACAGATGGCATACCTTTTGATTCAGGAATAATAATATTTTCAGAATTCATAACAGATGACTCTACTATAATTCCGTTATTCCATGGCGTTTTATTGGTGATTTTTACCGGTATCATGCTATACATTGATAGATGTGCACCAACAAAAAACATTGAAATTATTTTTACTTTATTGATATACATAGTAATCCTCTCATTTACATTAAAAAAAATTTATAACCATTTGCATGAACACTATTTTCATACATACAACAAGAATATCTCTCATACAACTAAACTTCTAAACAAGAAAATCTCATTGCAAAATAGATACTTATGATAGTAAAATAGCTGCTACTATAATTAAAGAAGGAAAAATCATGAAATCTGATTTAATTATCAACCACGGAGTTATTATACCATTTCACGAACTTGAAATAATAACAAGCCGATCTGGTGGCGCTGGTGGACAACATGTTAATAAGACAAATACTAAAGTAACTATCAGATGGAGTCTTAACCAAACCACTGCTTTAACAGATTCTCAGAAAGAACTTATTAAAGATAAAATCCCTCATGCCATTACAGATGAAGGCTTTATCATTATACATAACAGTGAGTCACGCAGTCAAGACCATAATAGAAAGGCCGCCCTTAATCGCTTTATACAGCTTATAAAGCAAGCTCTTCACGTACCTAAGCGGCGTATTCCCACAAATATTCCCACAGGCATCCAAGAGAAGCGGCTTAAAGAAAAATCGCGCCGAAGCAAAATCAAGAAAATGCGCTCTCGTAAAATAGATGTCGAATAATCAAAAGAGTTTATCGAAAATCATTTTGAGAGCATCCTCTTTTCCTTCTCCTATCATTTCTTTAACAAGTAATAATCGCAACTTTTCTTTTTTATTTTGCGCTTTGTGTTTTGCATACTTCATTTTATGATAACTATTTTTACTTTTGTAATGCGCTATATCACGCTTAACTAAAAGTTTTGCTAAGTCCATATTTTTGGAGGAATCCTGCAAATTTAATTGCGGCGCTTCTTGATCTATTTGTACAAAGCATTTATCCGTAGGAAGATCTATTACTATCCTCTGATTAGCAATCGAGGATGGTGACTTAAATAGAATATCATTTCGAATATGCTGTGGTGATAATGAATTTTCTAATGATGATGGCGATGGTGATTGGAATACTGGAGTATCTTCTTCCGGAGTTTCCATAGCAATAAGTTGTCCGCTTATCATCAATCCTATACATACTGTAATATATCTCATGTCTATTTATAATCCTCTTATATTGTCTCACTTATTTAGCTTATCCGCTCAATTTTTCAATGATTCTACTCATCCTCTGTTATAAATAAATCGTCACAATCTGGAGCGGCCTGTTCCGCTTCTGCTTTGGCGCGTATAATTTGGGCTAATTCCATACGTCTTTTTCTTAATTTTAAGTTATACAACTCAGGAGCACTCTTTTGAGACTTTAATTCTTCTTGCTTACATGCACTACGAACATTATTGCTGCTTGTATCCATGCCATATAATGGATTCTTTATAATATTTACTTCAGATTCCCGTTTACGTAAAAATAATTTCTTAAATTTTTCTGAAGCTTCAATCTGTACTACACCAAAAAATAATAATATTCCGATCACTTTTTTCATAGCAACTCCTCGACAAACCACAATATTGATATCTTCATTTATATCATGATATCATGTATGTTTTTATAAATGCAATACGAGTGTATCGAACAAAAATAATATAGATATGTATACAACTTCATTAAGATATTTGAGCGTAATGCTTCTCAAGATATTGCCGAATACGCAGAGAATAATAGACTGCTTAAATTTTGCATCTTTTCCAGAATCGATTTAATACTCTTAATTCTAGCAATTCGCATCGATATTATTCCTTGATTTGGGCGGTAAAAAACACATTTATTTACGCACTCCAGCAATCTATTACACCAAGACTTCGATTGACGCGGCCAAAAACTCTCGTATGCCAATATCCCCTTCGGTTTTCACAAAACCATTCTCTATTATCTTCCTTAATAAAAACTTGTAATCGATAAAATAGGCCAATTATTTCACGAAAATCATCATCGGGAATCGTGTTACTTGCAAAATGCAAATAGAGCTCATCGAGATTAAAACTCATGGTCGTAATTGAAAGAATCTTTTAATTCATTCAAATAGCGCGCCTTCATCTTTTCGCGCATAAAACATAATTACTTTGCATGTTAGAATATTTTCACTACTTACCACAGATTTGTTCCTTAGTGAGTCGAAGAATTTGGATACGTATTTATCGATGTTCCATGTTTGCAATAATCTATCCATTCTTCATTATTTTTCGTTATAAAAGAGTCAAGTTCAGATGTATTGAGAAGGTATAAATTTTTAGATGTGCAGACTTCATGCAAACTTCTTTGTGATTCCTAGAGAGATACTTCATTCTGCTGATGCATTATACAACAGAAGAGTATAAATGCAACCGCTTAATCGCACACTCGACACAAAGTAGATCTACTTCTTTTCTCTCGTATTGCTCTTGGATTATGCTCAACAGGAGTTTTAAGTATTGATCAATCTTTCTAATTGAGTAGAGGATGGTATGTCATATAAAAGACTTTCCAAAGATAATACTGCAGTATTATTTGTTGATCATCAAGCAGGCCTCTTTTCTCTCGTGCAAGATTTTACTCCTGATGTTTTTCATTCTAGCGTTATGGCTCTTGTTGACATTGCTGTTTATTTTAAACTTCCTACCGTACTTACTACAAGCTTCGAACAAGGTCCTAATGGTCCTATGATTCCAGAAATTCGTGCAAAACTTCCCAATGCTCCATTTATCGCCCGTCCCGGTCAAATCAATGCATGGGACAATGAAGATTTTGTTGCTGCAGTGAAAAAGACTGGAAGAAAACAACTCATTATTGCTGGCATTGCAACTGACGTCTGTGTAGCATTTCCTGCCCTTTCTGCAATTGAAGAAGGATATGATATATTTGTTGCTACTGATGCATCGGGAACATTATCAGAAGCAAATCGATATGCAACGTGGAGTAGACTCCAACATGGTGGCGCACAATTAATGACATGGTTTAGTATTGCGAGTGAACTGCAACGCGATTGGCGCAATGATGTAGAAGGATTTGGTAAATTAATGTCTAGTCATTTACCAAGTTATCGATATTTGATGGATAGCTACAATACAAAAAAATAAGTTTAAAACGCTGGAATTAGGTCCAGCGTTTCTCTTTATTTCATTCGCTTTAATCCCGCTGCCATATGACGTGCTCGAATGCTTGATTCTGCTTTTTCACGCGTTGATGAATGTGCAATCACTTTCCAGCGACCATCTTCATTTTTTAAAATTGGCCATCCTTTTGTCTTTGTCTTCTTTCCCACTTTGTATGGCATACGTCTTCCTTTTTAAGTATACGGTAATACCGATAATTAATGTGTATTAATACCATATCAAACAGATTGATATTACATAAAGGATTTATCTCCATGTATACAATACTATTTTTATAGAAATAAGAGATAGTCAAATCTACCTCTTATTTCTATATTCATCTATGATTTTCTTGCAACTGCTTTTGCTATAGTATCCTTTATAATCTGCTCATGCACAACCATAGTAAATTCGGTCAAGGCACTTAACTGTCGAAATTCATCTGGCGTATAGTAGAAATTAAATGTTGATGCAAATCCATGATCACATGCTTCTGCAATATCGAAATTATAGACTTCTGATTTGTAGTGCGCATATAATGGATCATCAAGCTTTTTCCACAATGTTGTGTCATTGATTAATGGCATGTAAATAACTATTGGTATATCTGCATCAGCTTCATCGATAAATATAGAGCATGCTTTTTTATCAATATCAGTATAATCAATCGTTGGAAACTTTAAATTATTTGTATATGCATACTGCTCTGCACTCTTAAGTTCTTTTGCTTCTGATAATGGCCACGACATATCAAGAAAAATTATAATATCTGCTTTTCGCTCTGGTCGCTCACCACTAATTGGTGGATATGGTAAATTAAATCCTGGTTGCGCACCAGCATCAACCATCTTTAATACTGATAAATCTCCAACAGGACTTGATGGCATCCCATACGTAAAATTATTTACTTCTGAATAGACAAATCTATCTTGACCGAATTCATCAATAATAACATTTTCAAATGCATCGGGTATTACATCTAATAAGTGATGATCTTGAAAATAGTCATGAATATTACTAATGGTTGCACCCATTGCTGAACCAAAAGTGCCGAGTAAAAATCCGAGCGATTGCTCTGGTGCCTCATCTACTGAGACACCATTATTGAATGATCTATTGAATGACCATGATGGCACATATGAAGCCATCCACGATGCACCAACTTCATACGGCGTAAATTCATACCACTGGCTTGTCGCATATGGCTCTGCACGAACACTCGTATAAATAGGAAATGGTATATCTGTCTGATCAATAATTGCTGCTTGATCTGATAAATGAACATTATATCTATCCTTACCAAAGTCTTTTAACAAAACATTTGCAAGTAATGCACCATAAAAATCAATAAATCCTGTTGGTTGTTTATATCTTTTTTTCGTTAGTAATGATTGTATAAAGAATGGTAATTTCGTGAGACTGATATAGCGTAATCCCTTTTTAATATTATGTGTCAACATATCTTTATATTCTTGCAATGGTCTTCCTACCGAAACCCACGGTGCTATGAGCCACGTAGATCCTGACAACCCCACCATATATGTTGTAGCATCTAACAAACCTATTTTTTGCGCACCAAGAAATGATCCCATTGATGCTGTCATTGCTCGAAACCCACCGCCACTTGCAACAAGTGCCACTACCGGAACCTGATCATCTGATACTGACTGTTGTACTATTTGTTCAACCGCATTCTTTACAAATGTATGTCGTCTTTCTCGATATGCATTTTCACTCGAGCAAAGGTCATTACTGGTACGCACCATTGCGATAGTCTTATCATCTGCATCTATTACCATACAAAATATAAAACAGAGACTCATTAGTGTATAATAACGTATCATATTAATTATTTTCATACAGAATCCTCAATGAATAGCATTACATATATACTTCAAGCTATTCATACAGAATCGCAATCATAAAAGTCAATCAAGAAAGGCTTGATTCATGCTAAACAATATGCGACGCAAAATATATATTTCTCTTATGCTTATCTCTTCATGCGTATGGACTTGTGATAAGTCAATTCCATTATGGCAACCCTCAAAGTTGTGCGCTTGTAAAGAAAATGCTATCGCAATTGCAACGATGATTAATGATTCAACTGCTATAAAGCCCGTTCATAGTCTTCATCATCAACTCAAAAACAAGAATTTCCATGAACGAATAGATATACTGAAGAAAAATCTTAAGGATGAGACTTATACGCGTATAAAAAAGGGATCTCATATCGATCATACAAGAATCTACTATTTTTATACTATTGATGAAAATACTCAACAGTGCTCTTATCCAGCAATAAGAGAGCTCACGCTCTTAGAATATTGTCTCTATACGCACATGAATGACGCAATTCTTCAATTAATGAATCATAGAGCGCCTATAGCTGAATCACTTCATTGGGCTATTAATGGTCGTAATTATAAAGGAGCTACTCTATTAATCAAAAAATACGATGCTTACGTTCATAACATTGATGAAAATGGCAATACACCACTACTTACGCTTTGTAAGCAATCGATGAGTAATGATACTACAGAAAATGTATCTCGTTTACAATTATTACGATTACTGTTACAAAAAGGAGCATATGTAAATACGCTCAATTATAATGGACTATATCCTCTGTATGTTGCCGCATCACATTTAAGCTATCCCATGCTTTCGCTATTATTAGAGAATAAGAAGATACAGATACAGAGAAAACTCCATTATAGAAGCATCAATCCCGACTACTTCGATCCATTAGTAAGCGCTATGACATCTGATAATAAGGATACAATTGCCAAGAGAGAAACTATTATCTCTTTATTATGCGCAGGCGCAAATCCCTACTATTATATACCAAATCGCAAACCATTCCTTGCGCATATGCGTGATCTTTGTAATAATCCTGATACCATTGAACTCTATAAAACGATAAAGAGACCATTAAAAAGCCGATATCACTACGGATCTAGATTTTTTGCATATTATGTTTCACAAAGAACTATTATTGATAAAGCAACAGGTTCAGAACAAGAAAATGACCTTTGGTTACCAAAAGAAATCATTCTCCAGATTCTCAATTATGCAGCTCCTTGGGATGCAACAACGCAAAAGATGATAAAACGAAAATATAGAACAAAAAGAGAAATCAAAAATATGTGTGCCGATAACATCTCTGCTGATGTAATACAAGCAAAACTATTACACATCTCTAGTGGCAGCATTGAAAATGATGAAGATATGCCAAACGCTACCGTGTTGGGAAATACCTTTAAAGAATGGATTGATCGATGCATAGAAAAGAATCTTAACAGAAAGTATATTAAAACAATAAACAATTTATCACACATAACATGCACAATCTTATAAGCATTAATAAATAGATTGAAAAACCACATCACTAAAAACTACAAGAAAATGTCGCTGTTATCCTATTTTTCAATATAAAAAATCGGGACCGCTTTATGCGATCCCGATATAAGAGCTAATCTTTTTTCTTGAGTGTTGGAAAGAGAATCACATCTTTAATTGATGTAGTGTTGGTCACTAACATCACAAGGCGATCAATTCCTATTCCTGCACCTACCGTAGGTGGCAATGCATATTCGAGTGCATGAATATAATCAGCATCATAATGCATTGCTTCAAGATCCCCCGATGCATGCGCAGCCGCTTGCTGTTTAAATCGCTCTGCTTGATCATATGGATCGTTAAGCTCATTAAATGCATTACTGATCTCCATGCCTGCAATAAACAATTCACAGCGATCAGCAATCGATGGATTATCAACATTTCTTTTAGAAAGTGGTGATACTTCTATCGGAAAATCGATTACAAATGTTGGTTGTTCTATTTTACTCTCAATCAATTCTTCAAATAATGCATAAATTTTCTGACCATATGAAACAGAATCTTCTATATCAATACCATGTTTTTTGAGCACTTCATCGATTACATCTTCATGCAAATCTGCATCAGTAAATGGCCCATACTTCTTTACTGCTTCTTTCATGGGCAACCGATCGAATGGCTTTTCAAAATTGATAACGCGTTCGCCATATGGAAGATGGAGTGTTGATTGCACACTCTTAATCACGGTACGAATCATATTCTCAATGAAGTCCATCATAAAGTGAAAATCATGATATGCTATGTAAAATTCAACCATTGTAAATTCTGGATTATGACGAGTTGATATTCCTTCGTTACGGAAATTTCTATTGATTTCATAGACACGTTCAAATCCACCAACTTCAAGACGTTTTAAATACAATTCTGGCGCTATGCGCAAATAGAGATCGGTACCTAACGCATTGTGATGTGTAATAAATGGTCGCGCAGCCGCTCCTCCTGGAATTGGATGAAGCATTGGTGTTTCAACTTCAAGAAAATCATGTGTATCAAAATAGTGGCGCAATGCACGAATAATAAGAGATCGTTTTTTAAAGCGCTCACGAGATTCTTGATTGCTGATAAGGTCAAGATATCGTTGACGATATTTCGTCTCAATGTCAGTAAGTCCATGAAATTTTTCTGGTAATGGATAGAGACATTTGCTTTGTAACGCAAAATCAATAACTTTGAGTGTTATTTCACCTGTTTTTGTTGTAAATGGTTCACCATAACACCAAATAATATCACCCACATCAATATACTGTTCGAAGAGTGCAAAGAGATCAGCTCCTACAACATCTTGACGAATATAGAGTTGCAAACTTCCTGTGCGATCTTGAATATGAGCAAAACAAGTTTTACCATGACCACGTATCGTCATCACTCTACCAGCCAATGCGTATTGTTTTACATTTCCAGCACTCTCTGCATATTCTTCGATAACCCGTTTGCAAGTGGAGGTCACTTCTTTAGCGGCTGGCCATGGTTCTATGCCACATTCTCGTAGTGCACGAACCTTTGCAAGTCGGATTTCATGTTCTGATGATATGTCTATAGTACGTTCTTGATTCGTTGTTTCATTCATAATATTTTATATCGCATTGAAAAGAAGAGTCTATTTACCTATTTGCATATACCAATAGTACCACATATTACGTAGTATAACCACTTACTTAATCGCTTCTTGGTAATATTCTTCTACTCTATCCCAATCGATAACATGCCACCATGCGGTAATATAGTCGGGACGCTTATTTTGATACTTCAAGTAGTAGGCATGTTCCCACACATCAAGACCAAGCACTGGCTTGAGACCTTGAGAAATTGGAGTATCTTGATTTGGAGTTGCAATCACTACCAATTCATTACGATCATTAACACATAACCAAGCCCATCCACTCCCAAAGACCGTTTTAGCTTTCGCATTAAATTCTTGCTGGAATGTATCAAATGATCCAAATGTCTTAACAATTGCATCTCCGATAGCTGATGTTGGCTTACCACCACCATGAGGCTTCATAAGTAACCAAAACATTGAATGATTAAAATGGCCACCACCGTTATTTCGAACTGCTGTACGAATATCTTCAGGTATTCGATCTAAATGTTTCAATAACTCTTCTAATGATGTTTCGTGCAGCTCAGGATGTTTTTCTAACGCGGCATTTAAGTTATCAATATATGCTTGATGATGTTTTGTATGATGAATTTCCATTGTTCGTTCATCGATGTATGGTTCTAACGCATTATATGCATAGGGAAGAGGTGGCAAAATATATGTTGTCATTTTTGATCCTTCAATTGCTTGTGTCTGCGTAAAAGAATTATTAAATACGCATCCTTTGTTATATTTCTGAATTATATATAAGAGTATAAAAAGTGCTAATCCTGTTACTATTGTCCAGAGTACTGTGTTATGTATTTGCTTCATACGTTCATCCTATAAAGTAAAGATCTTCGTGTGATTTTGCCATATGGAGTTGTTCTCGCGCTGCTTTTTCAATATAGAAATAATCAGTTTTCCAATCAACAATCTCTTGCTCTATCATAGCAATCTCACTTTTGAGTTGTGCTACTTCACTCTCTACAATTGCTATTTCAGATGCAAAGGTACGGGCAGCTTGTATGCCGTATGTTCCGGTTACATATTGATAAAAAAATAAAACTGATTGCACTCCCAATGCAATGCGTAGTAACACCTTTTTATACTTTACTGGAAAGACTCTACATCCCCTTTTCATACAAATACTCTCCTATGATTCACGATTAATATCGCGATGCTTTATCGTATATCGCACATGAGGAAATGCTACAGCTGCATATCGCTGCACTAGTGCAACAGAGCGATGTCTTCCTCCGGTACATCCAATTCCTATATTGAGACAAAAACGTCCCTCTTTGTATGATTGGTCAATAATGTATGAAAGATAATCGATACTTTTACTCCAATAGGTTTGTACACTCTCTTGTAAAAAGAGATATTCCTGAATTGCAGAATCAAGTCCACTTAATGGTCGTAACTCGGGAATAAAATAGGGATTTGGTAAGAATCGAACATCTTGAATTACTGAACACTCTGATGGAACACCATATTTAAATCCAAATGAAATAAGACTCACTAATAATTGCGGCTTTTCATCAATAGCAAATGCTTCTCTCACAAATGCTCGTACATGATGCGCATGCCATTCATCCGTATCGATAACAATATCTGCACAATCTTTAAGTGGTTTGAGAAGATTCATTTCCTGTTCAATAGCATCTTGTAAACTGCACCGTTCTCCTGCAAGTGGATGACTCCGACGCGTCTCCTGGAACCGCTTTATCAAAATTAATTTTGAAGATTCTACAAAGAGTAATTGCAACTTAATGTTACACTCTCTACTCATTGATGATAATTCATCAAGTGCAATGTGCACATCTCGCAATTCATTACGCGTATCAATAACTAATGCTATTTTATGATCAGGAATTTTTGCTTGTATAAGGAGCATAAAAAATGTTCGTATCAAAGCAACGGGAAGATTATCAACACAAAAAAATCCAATATCTTCCATTGCACGCAGAACAGTATTCTTTCCTGCACCAGAATATCCCGTAATGATAACAACATGTGCTTGTATAGAAGCATATGGATATTTCGATGAATGAAATATTAGCGCATCGCTCATCATATAAGAATCCTTTATCTCAAACCCATAACAGAACTATAAATTCTCTTATTGTTTGTAAAGACATTGACTTATGCACATCAAATAAGTTTTGAATAAGAAAAACATATTTACTCAAGTCTATCAAGATACTCATATGGCGAGGAGCCTTTTATGAAAAAACGTTATATGCTCTGTTCTTTACTGCTTTGCCTTATACCAGGAGGAACGTTTCTTACTCAAAAAATTTCACAACACACATCAACCTGTATGACCGATTTTGATAAGATCACGTTTCAATGGATGGGAGCTTTTGCACACGTACTCCATCTTATTAAAGAGAAACATTACAAAGCATCTAATCTTGAAAATGCATGGATCAAAGCCATCGACGCTTTTTTAAATCAACTAGATGCTCACTCAGCGATCATGGACGAAAAGACATACAAAGGATTACTCGAATCTACTCGTGGCGAATTCTTTGGGATTGGTGTTGTAATTGATAATACTCGAAAACCTAAAGATAAATTTCTCACCATTGTAGATACCATTCCTGAAGGTCCTGCTGATAAAGAGGGTATGAGAGCCCTTGATAAAATTGTAGAAATAGATGGCCAATCACTTGAAGGCATGAGCACCGAAGAGATCACAACAAAGTTAAAAGGTCCTCGCCATAGTAAAGTTAGTGTTAAAGTATTGCGTGAAGGACATCAGGATTTACTCTCATTTGATATTCTCCGCGATACCGTAAAAGAACAGAGTTCTCTCAGCTTTTACATTAAAGATTATGGGATCTATTACGTTTCACTCACTCAGTTTACTGAAAATGCTTCATCTCAAATTGAACGTCTTTTAACAAAAGCAAATAATAAATCATGTAAAGGAATCATTCTTGATCTCCGCAATAACTCAGGTGGATTATTGAATGCAGCAATCGACATTGCAGGATTATTCTTAGAAAAAGATAGCGTTGTCGTTATCACAAAGGATAAAGACAATAACTGTCTTGAAGAATATCGCACTCTTCGCAATCCAATCGTAAGTTCCTCCATTCCAATATTTATTTTGATTAATAATTATACTGCATCTGCTGCAGAAATATTGGCAGGAAATCTTAAGAAATATTCAGAGTCACACAATTCTGTTTTCCAAGTATTTTTAGTGGGAACAAAAACATTTGGCAAAGGATCTGTGCAAGAAGTGATCCCTATCGAAAACAATTGCGCTATTAAATTGACTACACGAGTCTACTATTTTGCAGATGATACAACTATTCAAGGATCTGGCATCGATCCCGATTTTTGTATTGAACGCACATTTCCACCAACAGAACAGATGCAATGGTTCTTGAAAAATTATGGTAGAGAAAGTGCATTAGAGAATAGCATTAAGACAAATAATCAGAGTCCTATATTGGACAATCAATCTTCACAACCAGCTTCAAAATCAGATGCAAAACCGACTACGTGGTCTGATCGTGCAAAGCAGATGTTCAACACCGACAATCAATTACGCGAAACAATCTCGTTGATCAATACACTAGCCGTTGCACGCTCTCTCAACCCTCAACTTGTAAAAACGCGAAATGGGGCACTCGAATTCTTGAAAAAACAATATATTACCAATGATCAGCTTCAAGTAGAAGAGATCAAGGCGTAATAATAGATTTATCATTAAAAATGGGGGGTAGCCTAATCAGCTACCCTTAATACGCTTTTTAAATAATATTTCCCATGTATCAAGGGATACCGGATGAACCTTTGCGGCCTCTTGTGCGCGATCTAGAAAACTATCATTCTCTGTTTGAATAGATAGATGATACTGTGCTCTATTGTATAATATTTGGTTACGTTCTTTTTTCCATAGATCATCAGGTTCATCCCCCCATTCAATTGCAGCATCTCGCACAAGAGAATATATTGCACATGCAAGTTGCTCTTTTACATCATTATCACATGAACCAATAATTACTGATAAATTATCGGGTATATCATCTCCATGCAACCATTTTTCAGGAAACTCTTTTTCATAGGCAACTAGATCAAGATTAGTGATTTTAGAAACATGCCTGCTCTTCAATACATCTTCTCCATTTGCATACATTACAATGCTCTGAAATAACAAAATCAGAAATATATACACGGGCTTCTCTTAATTGTATAGTTACTTATTCTACTGTTACTGTTTTCGCAAGATTACGAGGTTTATCAATAGGACATTTCAATACTTGCGCAATGCTATACGCAAAAAATTGCATCACACCCGTCATTGCAAGAGGTCCAAGCAATGGCTTTACGTAAGGAATTTTAAACGCATAGTTTGCAATTTCAATTAACTCTGTTTGATCTTCAAATGCAAATGCTACCACATGCCCATTACGCGATTTAACTTCTTGCACATTGGATAATAGCTTTTGATACATAATAGGATCAGCATGTGAAAAGACAAAAACAGGAGTTGTCTCATCTACTAGCGCAAGTGGACCATGTTTAATCTCTCCTGCCGGATAGCATTCTGAAAAAATATAGGTAATCTCTTTAAGTTTTAACGCTGCTTCAAGAGCAAGAGGATAACTAATGTGTCTTCCCAAAAAGATCGTCTTTTTAAACTGCGCATAATAATCTGCAAGAGAATGTACAATTTCATACCGATAGTTTTCTATGGTATTTTCAAGAATCTCTGCTGCAATACGCATATCATCGCATGCTGTTTGCATATGCTTTGATGTTATAAGCCCTTTCTCAAGAGCAATCGTATGAGCAAACCAATAGAGCGATGCTATCTGTGTTGAGAACGCTTTTGTGGAAGCAACAGCAACTTCTCTTCCTGCTTGTGTCAATATAAATCCATCTGCTTCACGTACCATGCTACTTGAACTCACATTTGTTAGAGCAATGGTTGGCACCTGCTGTTGATTAACAAGCCGAAGGCCTTCTATAGTATCTGCTGTCTCTCCTGATTGAGAAATTGCTAAGCATATACTCTTATTTTTTTTAAAGTAGTTCATGTATCGAAACTCAGATGCAAGATGTACCTGCGCAGGAATCTGTGCTATCTCTTCAAAGAAGAATTGTGCTATTCGCGCAGCATGCCATGAAGTTCCACATGCAATCATTTCGATATGTGCTACTTCTTTGAGCTGCTCAGATGAAAGGCCAATTCCTTTTAAGGAATGTTCTGATCTATGTAAAAACTCAACTGTTTTATTAATTGCCTGTTTTTGCTCAAATATCTCTTTGAGCATAAAATGATCATGCTCCTCTTTATCAAGCGCATGCCAGTCAAAGACATTCTCTTGTACAATAATAGGGAGTGCATTCCCATGAAAATCATAAAGCTCTATTCTATCAGATTGAATTAATGCAAAACTATCATCTGGTAAAAACATAACCTTCGATGTCTTTTCTGCAAACGCAAGTACATCTGATGCAATAAACATCTCTCCATCTCCAATGCCTATACAAAGGGGAGATCGTCTACGAACTGCAATCATGAGATTCGGAAATTCTTGCAAGATAGCAACAATCGCATACGCACCTTCAAGTTGCTTTAGCCAATCTATCAGTGCAGATTTAATAGTCTGATGAGATGCGAGCATCATTTCTAAAAAATGAGCAATGGTCTCTGTATCTGTTTGTGAATGAAAAACATGACCTACCGATTCAAGCATCATCTTGAGCTCATAATAGTTTTCAATAATGCCGTTATGCACTAATGCAATAGTCTTATTGCAATCAAAATGTGGATGCGCATTGAGTACTGAAGGAACTCCATGCGTTGACCAGCGAGTATGTCCAATACCTACGTATCCATCAATGGGATAAGTTGATAATTCTTCTACTAAATTTTGAAGATTACCATTCGCCTTGGCATACATCATGTGACTGGTATTAGGATTGAGGCAGGCAAATCCACTTGAATCGTAACCTCTATATTCGAGACGCTTCAAACCTTCAACAATAATTTCTCTGCTCCACTCTTTTCCAACATAGCCAACAACACTACACATGCTCATTTTCTCCACAAAAAAATGGCGCGACTTTCGTCACGCCATTATTATTTTTCAAAACTATTAACGTTTTACGAATTGGAATCTGCGACGAGCAGCTTTTCTACCGTATTTCTTACGTTCTTTTTGACGAGAATCAACTGTTACACAGCCATTTTGACGAAGAACTGGACGAATAGTCTCATCAAGTTCGATCATTGCACGAGCAATACCAAGTTTGATAGCATCCGCTTGTCCATTTTTTCCACCACCAATTACCGTTACTTGAGCATCGTAGTTGGCTCCAACTGGGATCAGCTTGAATGGTATAACGGCTGCAGAACGAGTAATGTCATTATCGAAGTAGACTGATATGTCTTTACCATTGATTACTACCTTACCGTTACCAGAGCGAAGCCATACACGGGCAACAGCTTTTTTTCTACGCCCTACTGCATGTGACAATGGAGCATTTTTTTGAACAGCTCGTTGTTTAATCATAAAATCTTTAAGCCTTTCTTAAGCCAAAATACAAAATTCAAAATAATAGTGAAAAAATCTACTACATCTAGAGATTATACCGCAGATGAGAAAAAAATCAAAATTCCTCACACAGAAATCCATACTATACTTAATTTTGTATTGTTAAGTTATTCCGTTAAAGAGACTGGCCTGCCAGGCGTAGCCCTTTAGGGCGAAGACTGGAGCCGATGATCGGATTTGAACCGACGACCTATTGATTACGAATCAATTGCTCTACCAACTGAGCTACATCGGCAATGAAAACCATATTCAATTCATCTTCATAGAGATAATCGATTCACTGATTATAGCAAAAAGAAGAGTTTTGAGAACTAAAAAATGGCTTCAATCTACCTTTTAAACTACTTATCTTCAAATTGTTCTTGGCAGAGTAAGCACCGTGCAGCATCGGGATATGAATTGAGACGTCGTTCAGATATTGGCTGTCCGCAATCTATACAGACTCCATACGATCCATCACTAATCTTTTCAAGAGCGCGAATTGTTCGCTTGTATTCTTCATTCTCACTACTCTGTAAAGAACTTCGTAGTGACTCCATGCTTGATGATAAAGCCTGATCTCCCGGATCCTGCACTTGATCATCAGTCATCTTTTCCTGAGAAAGTTGCGACAGCTTTTCTTCTATTTCATGCTTACGCGCAAGCAGCTTCGTACGAATCTCTTCGAGATTTTTTATTATTTCACTCACCCCTATTTTCCCTTTTATTTTTAAAAAATGATTGTAACAATATTTTCGCTTCTAACTCCCCTTGCTTAATTTGTACTATAAGGGGGTCTTTTTTATATACTCGATAAGTACTATTATTGTCAAGACGATATCCAAAAAGTGGTGATGATGCCGCATAGATTATTCCATCTACTCTACTTAATCGCATGGCATGATAACACATTGCACATGGTTCTAATGTAACAAACATATAATACCCATCTAATCGCCAATCGTTTAATTGTATACCAGCCTTTTCTAAAATTCGCATCTCTGCATGAGCAGTTTGAGTATGGCGTGACTCGGTAAGATTATATGCACGCGCAATAATAGCTCCTTGTTGATTTACAAGAATTGCTCCAATTGGCACTTCGTTTCGTTTATATGCCTTTCTTGCTTCTTTAAGCGCTTCATACATAAAATATTGTTGTTGTTCTTCAGAAAAGATAATTTGATCCATGGTCATCACTATGATAAGGTATCCATCGTCGTTTTCAGTTTCGTCGATCAAGTATGTAATCTTATCACTCTATTAAAAAGTAGAAAAAATAGGGAGAATTTTTTACACTATAATTCACTATGCATTACACAATATTATAATATTAACATACGTTGCAATAATTGTGATAGAAATTAAAGAAACATATTATCGCGCAGCACAAGCTGTTTCATCTATTTAAAGGAGCCGCTATATGGCTAATCAAGATTCATCACGCAAACCTGGGGATTATACCGCGCAGAGTATTCGCGTCATTGAAGGTCTCGAAGCTGTGCGCAAACGTCCTGCCATGTACATTGGATCAACAGGACCTCAAGGGCTTCATCATTTAGTCTATGAAGTTGTTGATAACTCAGTTGACGAAGCACTTGCAGGCTATTGCGATACTATCACTGTTACTCTTCATGAAGATGGTTCATGCTCTGTGGAAGATAATGGACGAGGCATTCCTACCGACATTCATCCATCCGAAGGCATCTCTGCAGCTGAGGTTGTTTTAACAAAACTTCATGCTGGCGGAAAGTTTGATAAAGATTCATACAAATTTTCTGGCGGCCTCCATGGTGTTGGTATTTCCGTTGTTAACGCTCTTTCAAAACATTTATGGCTTACCATCTTTCAAAACGGTATTATCTATAACCAGGAATATCAAAAAGGCAAACCGCTCTTTCCATTAAAAGAGATTGGTAAGACTTCAAAGCGAGGAACACTCGTTCGCTTCTTACCTGATGAAGAAATCTTTCAAGAGACAACAACGTTCAGTTTTGAGACTCTCTCTGCACGATTACGCGAACTTTCATTTCTTAACAAAAAATTACGAATCACCATCATCGATGAACGGACTGATAAACGGCATGAATTCTATTTCGAAGGTGGTATCGTATCATTCGTTGAAGATATCAACAAGAAAAAGACTCCGCTTTTCCCTAACGTAATCCATTTTGATAAAGAAGACAAAAATTACGTTGTAGAAGTTGCACTCCAATATAATGACAGTTATGGCGAACAACTCTTATCCTTCGTTAATAACATCAACACCGTTGAGGGCGGCACACATGTATCAGGTTTCAGATCAGCGTTAACCAAAATATCAAACAAAAAAGCGCTCGAATTTGGCATTATCAAATCTGGTGGTGATAGTTTTTCAAGTGAAGATGTACGTGAAGGATTAGTCTGCGTTATTAGCATTAAGGTTCCTGAACCACAATTTGAAGGACAAACAAAAACAAAACTTGGAAACAATGATGTTAAGGGTATCGTTGACTCACTTACCTTCGAATATTTAGAGACGTACTTTGAAGAAAACCCTTCCGTAGCTCGTAAGATTTTGCAAAAAGCTGAAGTAGCTATGCGCGCACGAGAAGCTGCTAAAAAGGCTCGTGAATTAACACGCCGCAAAACAGTATTAGAATCAGCAATCTTACCAGGAAAATTGGCTGATTGCAGCAATGAAGATCCGACTCAAACAGAATTGTTCATTGTTGAGGGTGATTCTGCAGGTGGATCTGCAAAACAGGGGCGTGATCGTGCTAACCAAGCCATATTACCACTCAAAGGTAAGATTCTCAACGTTGAAAAAGCACGGCTCGATAAAGTTCTCTCAAATGATGAAATTAAAGCGCTTATTGCTGCAATCGGATGTGGAATTGGGCAAGACTTTGATGCAACAAAAGCACGGTACCATAAAATTATTTTAATGACCGATGCTGATGTAGATGGTGCTCACATTAGAACATTGCTTCTCACGTTCTTCTTTAGACATATGAAGCCATTAATTGAACATGGATACCTCTATATTGCGCAGCCACCATTATATAAAGCAAAGATCGGCAAAAAAGAACAGTATCTTAAAGACGATAAATCACTTACTACCTTCTTATTTGATTGGGCACTTGAACAGACAACACTAATTGTTAATGAAAAACCCCTCTCCACTGACGAGCTGCAAGATCTGTTTAAGAAATTACAATCATATTATGAACGACTTTCACAAGTAAGCACTCGTTTTAAAATTCCAATGCAATATTGTCATGATCTTGTTACTCATTTGATTAAAAAATCATGGAACAAAGAAGATCAACCTGCTGCTTTAGTAGAAATATTAGAGCAAGTATTCCCTCAATATACAGTATCATTAAATATACCTGAACCTGTTGATGGTGAATCTAGTAGCATTTCTTATTTCGCTTTTAGACGAGGAAGTGTTACTTGGCAAGTTCCAGTATTATTCTTCAGCTCAAATGAAATAAAAGAACTCATCAACATGGTTAAAAATCTCATTGACCTTGAACACCATGCATGGAAGCTTGGAATTCTTAATAAAGATATTGAGCATACAGGTAATGGTATTCTTCCTCTTATTAGTGGCATTGGAAAGATCAGTAAACCATTTATGCATATCCAACGCTATAAAGGATTAGGTGAAATGAACCCTGATCAGCTATGGGAGACTGCCATGAATAATGAAACACGCAGTCTTTTAAAAGTAAGCATTGAAGATGCACTTGAAGCTGATCGTTGGTTTACAACACTTATGGGAGATGATGTCTCTGGACGACGTGATTACATTGAAGAATATGGTCAATTTGCTAAGAATCTCGATATCTAACTAATAAAAATAAGAAGGGCAGATAAAACTGCCCTTCTTATTTTTACATTGTGGTAGCTATTCAGAAATTGTAAAGTAAATATCAGGATCTCTCAGAAGATCAAGTCCTTTACATTCACCTCTTACAAGATACCCTCCAAATCTTGTACTTCTATCCCGTGGACATCCGCTAGAACCCTTTGGATACTGGCTCATATTTTCGCTTTCTAAGATAACATTTCCCGAGTTATCTTTAATTTGCCAACAAATTTGGCCTCTTGTTACTACACCTTGAGCCATAAATTTTGTTCGTATTCCTGCTGTGTATACGGAAAAACTAAATAAATTGGCAGTTATTGTTATAGACGCTTTTAGAGATGTTAGATATGGTATTCTTTCTATCGATCCTACTTTTACCGTTTTACCTGCAGGGATTGATATTACATTTTTTCCTTCGTACGCTGTAATCGTTGATTTAGTCTTATTATCAATATAGACATAGGTCAATGCTACCATATCGCTTGCAACTGATAAAAGCATTGTTCCTACAACAATCGCATATATATTCTTCATCACAAACCCCTCATTTTTTTAGTTATTTTGAAATTGTAAACGTAATGTCAGGTGCTGCCATCAAATCCAGTCCTGAACATTCGCTTTCTATCATATAGCCATTATTGGAAAGACTAAATCCAATTTTATTGCATGATCCTTTTTTGTCTTTTCCGGCACTCTTTAATAAAAGATTCTCACTATCTTTAACCGCCCAATTTAAGTTTTCTCGCACATCTATTAGATAACCCTTGCTAAAGCTACTCGTTGTATCGGCAGTAATGTAATACTTTGGTGTTTTCTCATTCCCAATCGATACTGCTATCGTTATATTTGCAGATGCTGCGGTATAGCCACCTGGAACTACAGGTATTCGAGACAATGATCCTATTTTCATTTTCTTACCAGGTGCAACTACCACCTTTTCACCGTCTTCTCTTAATTTGGCCGTTGATGCTCGAGATGCGCTGGTATAGATAGATTCTTGTGTTTTATTATTAAGATAGATATTTACTGTAGGATCCGCTAATGCATCGCTGCTAGTTGCTACCATTACAACTCCCGCAATAATCGCATATATATTCTTCATCACAAAACCTTCACTTTTTATATAGAGATTTAATTATTTTACTCTGTAATCGTAAAGACGATATCCGGAGCTGCTATGATATCAAACCCTTTACAGACACTGGATATCGTATAGCCGCCACACTTCACTAACTCGGCCTTTGTGCTACATTTTTCATTCACATTCCCTATACGAACTCCATTTCCATCCATAATCATCCAGCCAATTGTCCCCTTTGCTAATGTACGATCATTTTTATCAAAGTAACTTTGTGTATAGGCAACCAAGTAACATCCGATTGATAGAAGTATTTCTATACGAGCATCGGCATCTTGCCATTGAGATATTGGAAGATTTTTATTTTTTGGATTAACAGGAACCCGTGGCAATGAATCCACTTTTTCCTTTTTACCAGAAGCAATGGTTATTGATTGTCCTTTTGATGTGGCAGTAATAGCAGATAAAGTCTTATTCTCAAGATAGATGTTTACCGTCCCTGCCAAAATACCATTTATAGTCCCAAGCATGAGAAAAACTACACTGATATTGCGTAAAATTTTCATTTAACCTCCTTAATCGAGCTAATAACCCATTTTTAACAGTAATCTATTACTTTAATATTCGCATAATAATAGCAGCAAACTCAACAAAATCCATGCTCGGCCAATTCAAAAATGCAATTTACTTCAAATAAAAAGACTTGTTAACAAATAAAGATTTGATACCATACTCTGTTGATTACATAGAACTTATATATGAGGGTATTATGAAGTATAAGAATAAGATATTCTTAGTTATTTTAGCGTTATTTCTCCAGGTAATCATTTATATTTTCCATCATTCTTGAAGTATCATTAATTAAAACCGGTCGTGAATTAATATCTATGGAACATATTATTGGCATTATTGCTCATGACACATTAATTCACGATGTTGGCTTTATGACATGAGGTCGCCTATTTGATCGCGTTGATCCTCAATCAGTTATTGATACATTAAAGGACTATCTTTCTAAGTTTGGCATTAACAATGCAAAATCGATAGAAGTCTGTAACTCGCTACAAGAAACTTCTCACTATCTCTATTTCTATGAAGGATTATTCGAACTCTGCCAAGAAATAATACCGGCTACTGCAGATGAATATACAAAATGGAAAGACCAAAAGTTACAATCTATGAAAAATGGTGAATGGTTCTATTTTCTTGGTATACCCAACTAAAACTTCAAGAACAATCAATCATGGATTGTATATTCCCTAGTAATATACACAATTTATCATCTTTTAGATTGAGGACTTTCTGATATACTAGTGATATGACTAAAGCGTCTCTATCACAATCATGTATCGGTGATATTACACAATTCATTACTGCACACCAGCTTATTACTCCTGAGTCTACTATTATTGTTGGATTATCAGGTGGACCTGATTCTGTCTTTTTACTCCATGTATTAGCGGTCCTTTCTCAGGAATATTCATGTAAGTTGATAGCTGCTCACCTTGATCATGGCTGGCGAGAAGAATCCTATCGCGATGTCGATTTTTGTAAAAAAGTCGCTGAAAGTCTATCGATACCCTTTGTATCTGGCCATGCCGATCAATTTACATCTATCGTAAAAAAGAATGGGTCTCAAGAAGAGGTTGGCAGAAAGTTACGCCGACACTTTTTCGAAACTATTGCGCAACAATATAAAGCCTCACACATTGCCCTTGCACATCACGCACAAGATCAACAAGAGACATTCTTTCTTCGCTTATTGCGCGGTGCAAGTATTACGGGGCTCATTGCTATGCGACCAACACATGGTCTTTATATCAGGCCATTATTAGCAACATCAAAAGAAACAATTCTTTCATGGCTCCATGAACATAAGATTGCATATCTTACTGATCCAACTAATGAATCGAATACTTTTTTAAGAAATCGTATTCGAAACAATCTTATTCCAACATTCATAAAATGCGATCAACGATTTTCAGAATCATTCAATCGAACGTTAACCAATCTACAAGAGACAGAAACATTTCTTGACCAACAGACCAACACTGTATGGAATACCATGCAGAAACATAATGAGCAGAATTCTATTGATCTTGCTCTATTTCGTACACTACACCCCATTATGCAAAAACGAATTATTCTCAAATGGTTCTACGTCATGAAAGTCCCATTCTCTCCCTCAAAATCATTTTTGCAAGAGGTCATTATCTTTTTATCTCATCCTCGCGGTGGATCTCATACAATTACACAATCATGGTCTATTATAAAAAAGCGCAATCAAGCATATATTTTGAAGAAATAACATCTTCTTAATGTCTTATATATTTTTCAATCTTATTTTTTCGCTTTTTCTGCATTATCACCGATTTTTCTTTTTTTAATTTTGCTTGCTTTTGTGAGATTAATTGTGATTGATCTTGTTCATTTGCTTCAGATATATCATATTTTTCAGGTATAAGCGATTCTTGGCACTTCTCTATATCTTTTTTATTATTTGCTCCAATAAGAATAGCTGCCACAGGTGAACGCATGCCACCAAGCGCTTGAATAGGTACTACATCAAAATTAGGAACATATAGATACTGTCCATCAAGTATATAATCTTTATCAATTTCATCACAATCAGCTATAGTCCCTACATGTATCCATTTATTATCATTAGATAGACGAAATAACATTGTTGCATCTTCTACGCAACATCTCTTTGAGTTTTCACGAGCCAATGTTTTACCTGCAAGTAACTGTAAAATTCGCCGCGGTGATATTTGTCTACCTTCCGGTGATGATGCGTTTATAGATATTGCATATAAACATACGAATGATATCAAACAATGTTTCATCGCGCCTCTCCTTTTTTTATTACAGTATAAAAGGTACAGAAATCTAGTAGCAACAGTATGAATCATCATGCTCTCAAAAATATTCTACCTTTTAGATAGATCAGACTCATCATTTTCTGCTAAGATTAATTATGTAGGCCATCGTCAACCGTAAAAAAGGAGAGGCTATGTTCAACAATGAGTTTTATCATGAATCACCCAATCTTTCTCGCAATTCAGCGATTATTATTCTACTACTATCGCTTCTTCTTAATATGGGGCTTCTCGTATTGATCTGTTCAATTGTTACACCATATCGTGACATTGAGATAATGAAAGAACACCTTCAAGATTCTTGGCCATTCTCAGCTAATCCAGCACAAGTCATTATACATAATCCACAACCGCTCGTTAGTCTTCCTGCTAGTCAGAATGTTGCTACCACAGCTTCTGCACAAACAACGCCAGGAACATGGACTTCTTTGTCTGGAAACATTCAAAATCAATCCGTTGCATTACCAGCGGATAATAGCACTGAAGAATCTCGAAACGATACTGATGCTGAAGAATATGCTGGCAGTATAAAAGAAGAGGCCAATGATTATATATCAGACAATGAATCAACCTCTGATTCATC
Organism: uncultured Pseudomonadota bacterium; assembly: GCA_964575265.1. Lineage (GTDB taxonomy): Bacteria > Babelota > Babeliae > Babelales > Vermiphilaceae > CAZNPD01. The sequence goes on from CAZNPD010000002.1 coordinate 99,905, forward strand.
TACAATACCTGATAATAAAACTAACGAAGATCAAGAAGCATCTTCTCAATCCGATTCTGCACGACCTGATGCAAAATCTTCTACATATATGCCTAAAAGTAACCGTATACGAGAGCAGAGAATTAAAAATCGATCAGCAATCTCACCACGCCAGCGTTCTATGCAAAGAGACCAATTTACACTCAATCAACTCGTAAATGGCTTTTTAGGACAACCAACAGCGCAAGAAAAAAAACCTACATCTGCAGGATTTGGAAATAGAGCTATAATGGAAGGAACAGGATATGGAGTCCCAACAAAAGAACAATTAGTATACGAACGATATATTCAACGAATTGTTCATTGTATGCGTAACGCATATGCATATAGTAAATTCGACATGCCAAGCCTTCCTAATTCACCCAATCCCGTAAGCGTCGGATTTTCACTGGATGAACAAGGAAAGTTAGTATCTCTAATAATTGTTCAGTCTTCAAATAATCGCGCTCTTGATAATTTCGTTTTACATGTATTCAGAGAAGCAAGCATGTCATTTCCACCAGTTCCTGCAAGTATTTATAAAAATCCATTTACTATGCAATGTATTGATGCGCTTATGATTATGCATCATCATGATGCACAACTTATTATTAAATAAATTTATTGCATCTGGATATGATGCACGATTTATACTAATAATAATACGAATCGATGTTTCGTATATTCAAATAATATAAGACCCAATATGTGCTAAACCCATGTGGAGAAATAGAATGAAGCACGTATCATGCATATCATTAACTGGACTTTTGGGAGCTATACTAACGTTAGCAGGTCGTGATAGCAATGAATTTCCAATTAATCATGATTATGCTATTCAAATAGAAGCATTATGGCAGCCACTTGAAACAGACATTTCAAAAAATAAGATCTTTGGAGGAACATGGGTTCTTGCAGGAAGTGTTACTTTCAAAAAAAAGGCTAAAGATCTTGTTCGCCTCCAATCCATTCATCTGCAATGGAAAGGTCCTCATGTTGAAAACCTTATGGGATCATTGTACAAAAAAGAGACCGATAAAGATTTTCTTCCGATAGAAGAAAATTTAGTCTGCGATAGTCTTTGGAATAAATCAAAACAGACCATGGTCTTCAATTTTCCTAAGCGACAAGCTCTTGGAATATCGCAAATATTTTATATTGTGTTAACAATTCCGCTCGATCTGGAGTCAGTAATCTCATCAGGACATTTTATTATTGATCGTTATATGCTTCCTGATCCATTCAAAGAATGCTTTCCTATACAAGAATTATCATATGAGGCATCACAATCACCTAAACATACTCTTCATGTTGCTACGAGATAGTCTTTTTAGTTGAAAGTAGACTTTTTTTGCTATTCATTTTATAACTATCCGAGATTCATCAGTGATATGCAATCATAATGCTCTGAATCATCTACATAGTAGCAGCTTCGTAAAAAGGAAACATGTATGACATCTATTGTTATTCTAGGAGCAGGACTCACCGGCATTTCCGCCGCCTATCATCTAGAAAAGAGAGGTTTTTTTGATTATCAGATATTTGAGCAGGCACCATCTATTGGAGGATTGTGCGGATCAATTGAACAAGATGGGTTCACGTTCGATTATACGGGCCACTTATTGCATACAAGCAATGTCTACTTTAGAACACTCATAGAGACAGTAGTTGGACTTGAGCATTTCAATACTATCTCACGAAAATCGTATATTTATTCCCATGATACGTACACAAAGTATCCGTTTCAAACTAATCTGCATGGTTTACCCGCTTCGGTTATCGCAGATTGCATTGCAGGGTATGTATCTCGATCAACGCATATCCGTAAACCAAAAAATTTTAAAGAATGGGTATTAAAGACATTTGGATCTGGATTTGGAAAGCATTTTTTTTTCACGTATCAACCAAAGATTTTTTCCTATCCTATTGAGCGATTAACTGCAAGCTGGACTGGTCGATTCGTTCCTAACACTTCGTTAATAGACATCATTAATGGCGCTCTTGGAAATGATCTTGATGATGTTGGGTATAATGCGCAATTCTTATATCCCAAATCGGGAGGAATTGTATCCTGGATCAAAAAACTTGCACATCATATCAAGAATCCCATTCATACTTCATATCGTGTTACAAAGATAGATCTACAGAAAAAATTTATTACGTTTGCCAATGGCCATAGCCAACCATTCGAAACTCTCATCTCTACGCTTCCACTTGACACGCTATTAAAATTGTCTGTTGAACGAAGCTCAACTTCATATAATTCTGCACTTAGCCATTTGCGATGTAATTCAGTTACCAATATCAACATTGGACTACATCATGAGAGGCTCAGCGATAAACATTGGGTATACTTCCCCGAAAAGAAATATGCCATATATCGCGTTGGATTCCCCCATAATTTTTCACGCAATGTGGTTCCAAATGGTTGCAGCTCACTCTATGCCGAATTCGCTCATTTGCATAAATCACCATCATGGATTAAAGAGACTACTAAGCGAGCTATCTCTGATATTCATCAGCTCTTTGGGATCTCGCACAATGATATTGCAACCGAACTTATTATTCCTATTTCGCATGCATATGTTATTTATAATGAATGGCGGGATCGTAATCTGCCTAAATTATTATCACAACTCCAACAGGATGGCATTCATTCAGTTGGAAGATATGGCGCATGGAAATATGCAAGTATGCAGGAATCGATACTTGATGGCAAAGCAATTGCTGAACATCTCACCGTTCTTCCTGCAACACAGGTAAAATCTACCGCAAATGTAACCTCCTCTTCTCATTCTCAACCATCACAGGCCTCGCTATGAAAAGAAATATTATTGTATCGCTCGTTATTATACTATTTGCTCATACCGTCTATGGCTCATCAAGGAGTATTGAAGCTATGATTAAAACATTCTATACCAATAAACGTGTCATTGTTACCGGTGGATGTGGATTTATTGGTTCATATCTTGTTGAAAAATTAGTAGAACTCAATGCACACGTTATTATCATCGATAATTTATCGACTGGTTCTGAGGAGAATATTAAAGATGTACGCAATCAAGTCACTCTTCATACGAGAGATATTCGTAATGATTGCTCAGATATCGTTACCAATGCTGATATTGTATTTCATCTTGCTGCAAGTATATCAGTTGCTGAGTCAGTTGAAAATCCATCAAATTGTCATGCTATTAATGTTGGCGGAACACTCAATATCTTAGAATACATGCGCATCAATCATATTCCTGCTTTTGTCTTTTCATCTTCAGCAGCAGTCTATGGTAATCATGATGGTATTTGTGATGAATCACTTACATGCAATCCAACATCCATGTATGGACTCTCAAAACAGAATGGTGAGCAATTAGCGAAACTCTATAGTGATAGATATAATCTATCTACTATCTGCTTACGTTACTTTAATGTCTATGGCAAACGACAAAATCCTCATGGGCAATATGCAGGAGTTCGTGCTAAGTTTAATCATTGCATGGCTCATAATGAACCTATTACCATACTTGGCGATGGACAACAAGTAAGAGACTTTGTTTCTGTGGAACAGATTGTAGAAGCCAATCTTATTGCTGGAATAATAGCATCACAACAGACTCAATTTCATACCGTATGCAATGTAGCAACGGGCAAAAGCATAACATTACTGCAACTAATTGATGAACTAAAAAAAGAATATCCTTTTTACTCTCAAGAAATTTCATTCGCTCCTGAGCGTGTCGGTGATATTCGCATTTCACAAGCCGATTGCCAACGATATCAGAAACTCACAGAATTCATACAGTAAAAAAGAGAGTCTCTTGCTGGGTTATGCAAGAGACTCTCTTTTATTAACAGAATTAATAATAATCTTATATTTGCACGCTTGTAGATCTAATATTTGAAGCAATATTATTGAGACGATCTGCAACTGAACGTGCATATGTTTCTACGTTCTGCAATACATTAATTAAGTTTTGCAATGTTGAGTAGGTATTTTGGTTAGTATAACGCATTGGAATAATCAATATGTTTACTGCTGCTATATACTTTTTCATATTATCTGCAATAGTAGTAAACTGATTTGCCTTACTCGTTATTATCGAAGTTGCTTCATTAATACCACCAGCTCTTAATCTATCTACAGCATTTCGTAAATCTTCACCCGTTGAACCAAAGAGGTTAAGTATTTTATCTACACCCTCTTGAGCAGTTCTTGCTGATTGTACAAGATCAGATTTAAATGCTACAACGAAAGCTGACAAAACGTCGATTGCCTGCTTATATCTGCTGACTTGTTCATATTTTATATTCAATTCAGCAGAGAGAGCATTTAATCGACCAGGAATCGTGACACCACTTCTCCATGCGCTTGCTATCTCTTCTTTAGTAGCCTCTACTTTATCTTTAGCCTGTGCTAAGTAGGTATCCATTTTTGCTTGGACTTTCGCAGCTTGTTCGTGTAATGCATCACTCAATTCTGTACCACGTTTTTTCAATGCTTCAACAGTATCGTTTGTAATCTGCGCTACTTCTGCTTGTGATTGAGAAAACCATTCTTTTGCTTGTTCTTTCTTAACGTTCCACCAATTCTGTGCTTTTTGCCAGAAACTAGATCCGCTTCCTTGAATTGCTGTCTCTGGAGCCGCCTCAGCTGCATCTACAATAGAACCAACATTACTCGTTTCAGATGCATAGGCTTGCGTCATCACCGCAAAGATTACTAATAGTGCATATCTTTTCTTCATAAGATACTCCTTTGTTTATCCTTTTAATTATCCACACCTAACTATTTTTTATCTTTATATTTATCCGCCAACAAATCCTGCTGCTACTTCTGCTAATGAATCTAATTTATCTGCAAGCATTAAAAGATATCCGTTTGTTGTCCTAAGACCCTCAACTAAAGCTGCAGTTGATGAATATGCTGACGTATTTAAAGTCTTTAATACTTCTAATGGTTGCCTTGTACCATCAACATAATTTTCTATCTGGTTATAAGTAGCTCTTAATTGGCTTGCTGCTACACGCATCTTATCAGGAACTGTTCGCGCGCTTGTCATAATTCGCTGATAATATTCTTGCGCTTTTTGCCATTCTCTCTTACCAAGCTCTACAAATCGACGTACGTCATTCTGAACTTCTTGTGCTTTCATATATGCAGTTTCAAGATGTCCCATAAATGTTTTCATTTTTCGTGCTGCATTTTGTAAAGATGGTGACGATGATTTTGCAAGAGAACTCTGTACAAAATTCCAGAAACTAGCTTCTTCTTGCTGCGTTGGCTTTTCTACAAATACCCACTCACTCATTTCAGCTTCAAAGTCTTCTTCGCTCATAGGATATAGAGTAACCCATGATAAACCTGCTAATATCGTCATACTATAGATAATACGCTTCATACCTCTCTCCTTTGGTTTCATACCTATATTTCTCTGCTTACTTAAGATAATATCAAGTTGCACTTTAAGAAATCAATGGAAAATGGCCCAAATTAGCTTATTTTTTGTCAATAATCCCCGTAGTTCCATCTTAGAGAATATTTAAGAGTATCAAGCCATAATAACGATATAATGTAACCCCTTATGTTATTATCCATTTATCCCCATTAATCGATTAATTTAAGAAAAAGGCATTTTCACAATACCTCTATTTTTTGCTACAATAGAGACTAACAATTATCAAATATCAAGATTTCCAAATCTAACTAACCGTTCAAACAGGTGATCGAGCTATGAGCAAACGTGATTATTACGAAATACTAGGAATTGGGAGAGATGCCAGTGCTGATGCTATTAAAGCAGCTTACCGAAAACTAGCGCTCAAATATCACCCTGATAGAAATCCAAACAATAAAGAAGCTGAAGAAAAGTTCAAAGAAGCTGCAGAAGCATACGAAGTTTTATCCGATGCACAAAAGCGAAAAATGTACGATCAATTTGGACATGCGGGTGCGCAAGGTGGCATGGGTGGAGGATTCCATGGTCATGACATGTCAATGGATGATATCTTTGAAAATTTTGGAGATATTTTTGGTTCAATGTTTGGCGGAGGAAGTCAGAAAAAGACCAAAAGACGATCCGGGCCAGAACCTAAGCGTGGACATGATCTATACAAAGAGATGGACATATCATTAAAAGAAGCATTTTTAGGAACTAAACGAGAAATTGGATACAACCGATTCTTTATTTGCGAAACATGTAAAAATAAGGGAACCAAACCAGGAACATCTGCACAGACATGCTCTAATTGTCATGGAACTGGCCAGATGCAATTCCGACAAGGTTTTTTCATGTATGCACAGACATGCTCAAGCTGCAATGGCGAAGGTTTCACAATCGCAAATCCATGCACTGATTGCAAAGGTAAATCGCGCATACAAAAATATGATAAATTTACTGTTAATATCCCAAGCGGTATCTTTGATGGCGCAGAAATACGTGTTGCAGAACGGGGTGATGCCGGAACATTTGGTGGAGCAAGCGGTGATCTACTTATTAAAATAAAAGTATTACCTGATCCAAACTTCAAACGGGCTGGTGATGACTTAGTATGTAATGTAATTCTCACGTATCCACAGTTAGTTCTCGGATGCCAGGTTGAAATAGAATCAATTGATGGAACGAAAGAGACTATTAAGATTCCAAAGGGTTGCCCAATTGATGAACATATCACCATCCCAGGAAAAGGATTTGCTAAGCTTCGCAGTTCTGTTAAAGGAAATTTAATTGTGGTAACAAAATGCCATATTCCTAAAAAACTTGATGAGGCTGCAAAGAAAGCTCTTACTGAATACTCACAAGCAATTGGAACATCTGTCAATTCTTCTGATGGATATATTGCTGGATTCTTTAAAAAGTTTCTTGGCTAGATATATTTATCTATAAACAAAATATGGCTCTAGGAACCTAGAGCCATATTACTTAGAAAGCATAAGCATACATATTAAGAAGACGTATCTACTTTGCACATGTTTCATATTTTAATATAGATATTCATAGTTTTTCTATTACATAAGGTTTTATATGTATACGTCTATACATCATTTCTCTTTGTAGTATTGCTAATACTCAAAAAACTGCTCAGCAAAATACTGTCGTAAATAAACGTAAATCTGTACGCTTATCAAAGCATAATGCATCTACCGTAAGAAAAGTCATTTTTGAAGTAAACCCTGGCATCAAGATCAAACTCAAGCACATATCTGCAAAAGATACTCAAACGCTCTCACAGCAGAAAGCCTCTTGTATAATTATTAAAGAATAATAGACCAGTATTATTCTTTTTGCATAGCGATAAGTAGAGAATGTTGCTATGCAAAAACTAATCACCAAAATCATTAATTGACATGCTTCATATCACATTCTCCAAATATACTATATACCTATATTGCGTTTTCTTTGGAGCTTTACTGACTGCATAATAGATTGCTTACGCTTCATACCAAATCGATAGATCATCTCTATAAAAAAATCTCTATCAACCCCTTTGACTACCGCTTGCTCATGAGCTTCCGCAAGTGCTATAGGATATCCTCGCCCTTTTTGGCATTGATCAAAAATAATACGAGCAACCATATCAACTGCACTCGGATTGCCCGCTACATATGCCGGAATCTCAACACGCCCAATCTCTTGCCCAACATGAATATAGAAAAAGTATGGACGAACATGATCAAGATATCGTGCACAAATAGCGGCATTATTTTTAAAGACAATTGATCGCTGACCCGGTTCTAAAAATAATTGCGCTATGGAAGCGTCAACAAATGGTGCTGTCAGTTCTTGCGCCTTCTGATCATGAATATCAAAGTTAGCCAATTGTAGACGAACAAGATTTACAAGCTCTTTGCTCTTAGGAAGACTAATATAGCTTGCCGTAATAATACGATGCTCATACAAATGATGTAGCTGTGCCAAATATCGTGGTAAGAATAGTTCTAGTAATTCAGTATCTTTTGATTCCAAATGCCAAAATATAAACGATCCATCGAATAATAAAAGATGTGGATCTTTTTGATATTCTTCTACTAATTGGCGTGCATAGATAAGCCCTGCTTGCAGTTCTAATTCTTGTCGTCGGCAATTAATAAAATCAGTAGAGAGTGGCATATCATCAGTCTGATCTGATGTAAATATAGAAGGCTGTGATACAAGCGTTACTGGCTTTATACCAGGATAATAGTAGTGAAAATTGACTGCACCAATATTGATAAGAAAGCATGAAATACTATTGTGTCGATCAGGATAGATTTGAGATCCATCTACCGCCAATACATGATGTGGTTCTTTATAGCTACTCACTGGCATGGCAGTATCAATGGCATCAGACCACGATGGTACCGGCCATGGCACCGTTATTGCATGTGCTTTATATGCAAAGGTAGGATCAGCTACTAGCTCATTCCAGCCTCTTACAACTTCTGAGTATGAAATTGTATTATCAACAAAAATAGAATCTAACATTGATTCCATCTGCGCTAATAATTGTTGCCGATTAAGCACCAAGAACCTCTCTTTGTTCCTTGCACTTTCTTAATCCTTCTTGCAACGCTTCTAGTGGCAAAAGTGCACACTTTAAGCGCATCGGACCAAGCTCAATCTTGATAAGATCAAGAATAAATCGCTTATCAAAAGATAATATTTCATCAATCGTTTTTTGTAACACGACTTGCGTCAGCATTGAGGCAGTCGCTTGGCTAATGACACAACCCGATCCTTGAAATGCTGACATGATAACAATTCCATGAGGAGCAATACAACCTTCAAACGATACACTATCACCACACGACGGATTGTGAACAAGCGATGCGAAATCAGCATGAACTAGTTGTACTCTGTTTCTTGGATAGCGGTAATGATCCATTAATGCTTCTTGATACATATTTATCATTAATTACATTCCTTATACCTCGATGCGTCTCTATATTGTTACTTTGTCTCATCTCTAGTGTAACAATACTTTTAAAAAGGCCAAAATCCCAAGTATACAAATGGCGATTCCTGCACTTATATTAATTATTTTAATAGTTCTCGTCTGAATTCGTTTACGGACAAGACTCAATATACTACTTAACCCAAGCCACCACATAACAGAACCCGCAAATACTCCTGAGACAAACATTGATATCTCAAGGAGCGTATCGGGCACAATTGCTACGTTAGAGAGAATAATTAAAAATGCAATGATCGTACTTGGATTGGTAATCGTTAAGAGCAGTGTCGTCACATATGTCTTTATAAGGCTAACTGGACGAGTTTCGTGTAATGCTTGAGGAACGGGAGTTATCATTGTTCTATATCCTAAGTAACAGAGAACAACACCTCCAATAAGACTCAAAGTCGCATTATATGTAACCAAAAAATCATTAATCATGGTAAGTCCGAAGGCTGCTATTGCTCCATACAGAGTGTCCGCTGTAGCTGCTCCCAATCCTGTTGCAAATCCTGCTCCAAATCCATACATAATAGAATTTTTAATACATAATGCTCCAATTGCTCCAACTGGTGCGGCTATAATAATACCTACAACAATTCCTTTGAGCAAATATATAAACTCGATTGACATACCATTCCCCTACTTTATATCTTGGTCTTACTTCTTCTTAGGATACTCAAAAAGAGCATACGGCTGCAGTAAAGATATCAAATACCTCCAAAAAACCATCTAGTTGTTACCCTTTGTAAGATCTGACCCTCAACCCCATTGTTTTTATCGCTATGTATGCCACATTAAATGCATAACCCAGCAATGTAAAATAGGTACTATAACCCCCTAAAAGAGGATTTACTATGATTCTACCAACCTTCATACTACTGCTCCTGGGATGTGTATACTCTATCGATGCTCAACATGATGTAAAGACGATACAAAAACCCAAAGCACAGCTCACCGTAGGATTTGATCTCGGAGGAGTATTGCTTGGAACCGATTCTTCTAAAGCTGCAAAATATCTCAAATATGGGAAAGTGGCTTCATATGTACTATTCCATTTTAAGAGTCCTAAACAGCTGAAGACTATACTATATGCAACTCTTGCTAAACTTCAACCAGAAGGTAATTATTGTGGAGCTCGTGATGAACATGGTGACTTACTTCCTGGTCTATTGGCAGACTATATGACTGGTGCAAAAAATTCAGAAACATTACGCACAATCATTCTACCGGCAATATTAAATAATAGATCGTGGTTTACAAGTAAAACAGAGCAACAACTTGTATACAATCTTGCATCGCTTATATTTTCATCGTCAGCACTCGTTGAAACTCGTAAAGTATTTAAAGATGGCCTTAAGTTTTTACGTTGGTGCAAGCAACAAGGATATCGCACTATCGTTCTTTCAAACTGGGACAAAGATTCTGTTGCACTCTTACAACAACGATTCCCTGAAGTATTCTCATTATTTGATGATGTTATCTTTTCAGGACAGGTTGGCTGTATGAAACCAGATCAACAGATATTTACGTTATTAAAAGAGAAAGCACAAGGACCGTGCATATTCCTTGATGATCAAGCAGAAAATATTGCGAGCGCCCGTCAAGCAGGCCTTCTTGCCATCCATGTAGAATCTAAAAAATCACTCGCTGGCCTCAGATCAAAACCAAACTTTAAAAAAGTGAGAGCTGAGTTTTTACTCTACCGTCAACATCTTGCGCATACGTATGCATGTGCATAAATATCAACAAGCAAATCTCTCCTAAATGAATAGGTTATCTGTCCTGCAATTACATCATGACGCACAGATAATCTATTTTGCTTTTTGTTTATTGCAAATCAGGTTTATGCCATCGTTTAACGAGCGTTGGAATCGCAATCAAGAGTGCCAGCAATAACAATGCAATGATAATACCGGGACTAAATATATCTTTTACTGAATTGATATTTGCTAAGTTTTTACCCGCAAATGCATAGATGCCTAGTAATGGCGCAGAACCAACAAATGCCGTCCATGCAAAGGTAGTCACAGGAATCTCTGCAAGCGCTGCAAGAGTAGAAATAATAAAGTATGGAATGACCATCAACAAGTGAAGACTAATCAGATAGGTATATCCATATTGTTGTATCTTTTCTTTAAACTTATCTAATTGATGTTGATAGCGCGCTGATAACATATTGGCTAAAAAATAGCGAATCACTAAAAATGTAATCATTATGCCTAGTGTTGCACTTATCAATGCATAAAGCATGCCAGGAATTGCGCCAAACAGATACCCACCTAACAATGTCATGATTGGTGTTGCAGGAACACCCACCATAATGAGACAAAAGTATGATAAACAATAGATGAGGACTGCTGAAATATAATGTTGCTCAACATATTCTCTGAAATGAAGACTATTGTTTTTCAGTGATGCTATCGTTAAATAGTCATACTGATTGAGATATCTGATCACTCCAATTACTACAAAGATTAATGCCCAAATTATTAATGTGCGTCGATATTTCCGTATTGATATCATGTAATGTGCCTCTATTTTTTGCTGATCTATTTTCCAGCCAGTTAATTGCCAAACTATAGGCACTATTAAATAGCTCTTGTTTAAGGATACTCACTATAGCATCGGAATCAAGCTTATCGAGAGAAGCATCATCAAAGCAAGACAAAAGAATATACTTTTTTACACAACTTCTTTGCACAATGGCTCAACCAGGCCAACCGCCATACTATCGCCCGGTAATATTTCTATAATATAGCCAACATAGGGATTGAAAATGAACTTTTCAAATGCTACGCATGTTACGTCATCGAAATGCTTAATAATATCTAACAAATCAGCTTTGATAATAGGAAGTCCACCATCACTCCACTCTATATAGACTGATGTATCGATAGGTTTTTGAATAAGCTGTTGTAATGCGGGTAAAATATTATTTTGATCATATCCAACATCAATTTTATAGTCTATTTCATCCCAATCTATTTTTCCCCACCGCGTAAGCGGATATGTATCTTTAAAAATATCTGTTAATATAAAAGACTCTTCAAGTGACGGCAACTTAGCATTTAGTACCTCTACGCACTCTCTAAACATATCATTATTTTTTAATATTTTCGATAACATAATTCTGTCACTTCTTGTCGCAATCTTGCCTTTTGCTCTTTCAGCTATCTACTCAATATACTTCAATAACCCCTCACTAAAATATCGTACACGCGCATCTAATAATACTCGTAATTTTTCAGATAATTCCAAGCCTTCTTTATCTAGCGCATTAATTACATCCATTCTTTTAGCTCTCTCTTCTTCTGATAATGACATAATACTTTTATACTGATCATTCCATTGATTCAATTGTGTAACTATATTGCATGGAAATCGTAAATCATCAAGATCTATATCAAACTTCTCTACTCTATCCATGTATAAATGTGTACCCACTCAATAGCAGGAAGCAAAAAAACTTCTTCGGGATTGCATAATTGACTCCATATAGCGCTTTCATCTAAAAAGCTTACGTTCAAATCAGCATCGAAAGATGAACTTTCTGTATAATGCCAAGTTAATCTGAAAAGCGTGATTAAATCGCGCACTAAGATAGCCGAAGAATGTAATACGCCGAAGATTATTCTTTTGTCTCCTTCAACTTTCCAATAATCTATAAATGATTTTACAAAGATTGTCGCTTTTGGCCAATGACTATGAATTATAGTTTCGAGTTCTATAAATAATTGATCAGCAATTCCTTCTTTAAAAGAAAAAAATACATTGCACCATTATATACGGCTTATTCATTTACCCTTCCGTCTAAGCTTACATTTAGATGATGTACAATATCATAAACATCTTTTTGTTTTGGTGCAGGAGGCGGTGGCGGCGAGTGTGGTGGATAATAGAGGCCATAACTTTGGTAAACAACTGATCGCACGCCACACTGCATAATGAATCCAGCATATGGATTGCCATTATCACGATCACGCAAATAGGGAGCAAAGGCTCCGGTATAGCCACCTTCATGCCATCGCGGAGTAATAACTGAAGAATAGATGCTTGCTACTATAAGAAGAATGGTTGTAAGTGCTCGATTCATAGATGCTTTCATTACATTGTAGGATGATCAGCTTTTTTGTTTTGCGCTCAATACTAGTACAGAATCATCCAAATGTCACGAGAGAAAAATATGAGCTTCATCGATAACACAAAAATACCCGGACAAAATCCGGGTATATAATCCTTAATCGTATGCTATTATTATTGCAGCACAAGCTTTTTCAAAGCGTTCACTAATCGATCTATCTCTTCAATCGTATTGTATGCATAAAGCGATACTCGTACTGATGAAACAACTCCCAATGATTGAGCTAGTGGTTGTGCACAATGATGCCCTGCACGCACACAGATTCCAAATGTATCAAGATATGATGCAACATCATGTGCATGTATGCCATCAATAATAAAACTGATAGTTTGTCGCGGTTTATCTAAAGATCCTAAAATGTGTAACCGCGCTATTGTTTGTAATTCTTGCAGAAGATGACTACTTACCATAGCGATATGTTCTTCAAGCCATGCATAAGTAATCTCATTCTTGAGATAATCAATAGCCGCTGCAAGACCAACTGCATCTGCCACTGATGGGGTTCCTGCTTCTAAGCGTTGTGGCATTGCTGTAAATGTTGCCTGCTCATTATCAACTGCATAGACCATTCCACCACCCTGTTCATATGTTCCCATCTGTTCGTGGTATGTTGCATTAACATACAAGACTCCAATTCCCATTGGCCCCATCATTTTATGGCCAGAAAATACTAAGAAATCAATTCCCATACGCACAACATCAATTGGTATATGAGCAATTGATTGTGCAGCATCAACAAGAATCGCTCCGCCAGCTGCATGTACTGCTTTAGCAAATTGTTCAATATCAATCGTCTCACCTAATACATTTGAAGTATGGCAGAGAGCAACAAGCTTCGTCTTGGGATTAATCATAGCAAGACCTGCTGCAACATCTAATGTCTGATCTTCTCGTAACGGCACATAACGAACTATTGCACCCGTCATTTGGGCTATCGCTCGCCATGGCAACAAGTTAGAGTGATGTTCCATTTGAGTAAGAAGAATTTCATCACCTGATTTGAGCATATGCAATGCCCACGCATGGGCAACAAGATTAATGCCATGAGTAGTTCCACGAGTAAAGACAATCTCATTCGATTGTGCAGCACCTATAAACCGTGCTACGTGTTGACGCGCTTGTTCATACTGTATAGTTGCTTTCTCTGCAAGTTGATAGACACCTCTGAACGTATTGGCATTGTTCGTTGTATAAAAATGAGTAATTGCATTGATGACTGACCAGGGCTTTTGTACCGTTGACCCATTATCAAGATAGGCAATAGGATAGCCATTGACCATAGTTGCCAATAAAGGAAAATCGTCTCTAATTTTAGTAATTTTTTGAGTATGGGTCATATAAATAACATGGAATGTAATATGATTATTTTTATTATGATATCAATTCCTTGCAATAAGATCTATAGCTCCTCTTCCCATCGTCTATTTGACCCTATAAAAGCAATTCTGCTATCTCTTGGTTTGTACTTTCATACATACCGTTAAAAAAACCACGAACTATTAATTGCAATGCTTCTTGCTCTGATAGGCCTCGATGCATCAAAAACCACATAAGGTCTGCATCCGGTTTTCCAATAGCACTCGCATGAGTACACTGCACATTATTTGTCTCTACTTCAATTGCAGGTACTGCATGAGTATAGACTCCCGCATCTAACAATAATGCTGCATGTCGTTGGTGTGCATTGCTACGTGTTGCATTCTTATCAATACGAATAAGACCGTTATATATCATGTGTGATCTTTGAGAAAGAACCGTACGAATATTAAACTGTGTAGCAGTATGGATTGCACTATGTTGTTGATAGGATACAACTGACGCTCTTTGATCATTTGTACATTGTCCAGCAACAGCCATTTCCACCGATGCATATTCTTGAATCGCATCGAGTCGGTAGACATATTTACTATGAGACCTACCACGAAGAATCATATCACATCGTATCATTGCATGAGATTGTGCAATACAATGAATCTGCAATTGATGATGCTCAACATGCGATAACTGTTGATAGACGATAGATGATATCTGTGCATAGGGTTCTGCAATACAAATAACATCAGTGATACGTGCATTGTTATCATCAATCATCCATTTTATTGTTGCTCGTTTACGTACTTTAATCACTATTGTTGATGCATTCTTTATATGATCCGATAAGACTGCTGCGAGATCACAATCTTCATGCACATCAATCTCTATCAAAAGAATAGTACCCTCTGCTTGTGATCTTTGCAGACCAGTTACCATCGTATAGCAGTCCATTGATAGAGGAGTAACGACAATCATCCAATAGATCCTTCCATTTCATGTGCTATCAGACGATTAATCTCTACCGCATATTCCATTGGTAATTCTTTAACAAAGACATCGCAAAATCCATTGACCATGAGCGCACGAGCTTGTTGTTCTGTCAATCCTCGTGACTGTGCATACAAGAGCATCTCTTCATCAATGGTATAGATCGAGGCTTCATGACCAATATCAACAGATTGTTCTTTATTATCGATAGTTGGATACGTATCTGAACGCGAATGCTCATCTAATAATAATGCTTCGCATGAAACTTTTGATTGCACATGTTCTGCACCTTTAAGAACTTTAAGAAGTCCACGATAGCTCGATCTTCCACCGTTGCTACAGATTGATTTTGCAATAATATGTGATCTGGTATGTGGAGCAATATGAATAATCTTTCCACCAGAATCTTGATGTTGTCCTTTATGTGCAACTGCTAGTGAAATAATGAGCGCTTTTGCATGCGGCTCTTTGAGTACCACGCATGGATATTTCATAGTAACTTTACTACCAAAATTTCCATCAACCCACTCAACCGATGCTTGTTTATATGCATGCGCACGTTTTGTTACTAAGTTGTAAACATTCTCTGACCAATTTTGAATTGTGGTATATCGAATAGATGATCGCTCAAGCGCAACAAGTTCAACAACAGCACTGTGTAATGAACTCATCCGATAGACAGGTGCACTACATCCTTCGATATAATGAATAGAGCTTCCCACATCTGCAATAATGAGTGTTCGCTCAAACTGTCCCATTTGCGATGCATTAATTCTAAAATAGGCTTGTAACGGCAACTCAATCTGCACTCCTGGCGGAACATACACAAATGATCCTCCACTCCATACCGCGCTATTGAGTGCTGCAAATTTGTTATCATGCGCAGGAATAACTGATGCAAAATATTTTTTAAATAATTCTGGATATTCTATCAATGCTGCACCTGTATCTAAAAATACAACCCCTCGCGCAGCCCATTCCTTTTTCAATCGTTTATAGATCACTTCTGATTCATACTGCGCTCCCACACCAGCTAAGAATTGTCGCTCCGCTTGTGGAATTCCCAATTGTTCAAATGTCTCTTTTATCGTTTCAGGAACATCTTGCCATGATCTTTTCTGACCTTCAATAGGTTTGAGATAATAGTATAAGTTCTGTATATCAAGCTCTGAAAGATCGGGAGCCCATGATGGCATTGGCTTATGCTCAAAGATATCAAGTGCCTTTAACCGAAAGTCTGTCATCCATCCCGGTTCATTTTTTTGCTCAGAGATTTGTTGTACAATCGAACGCGATAAACCCATCTGCGTTTTAAAGACGCCATCAGAATGCATCATATCCTTTACTATCCAGCTCTAGTGCAAGATTATAATCACCTGATACAACAATGTTACCCTTCTTAAGGATATGCACAACATCGGGAGTAATGTAAGACAATATACGAGCATAGTGAGTAATGAGTATAATACGCATATCAGGATTATCTGATCGGGCCCGCTCCAATGCCTGTGCAACAACTGCAAGCGCATCAATATCAAGTCCAGAATCTATCTCGTCAAGGATTGCTACTTTCGGCTTTAAGAGCATAAGTTGTACTATTTCAAGCCGCTTCTTCTCACCACCAGAAAAGCCATCATTAACTGATCGTTGTAAATATGATGTGGACAACTTTACACGAAAGAATAGATCGTGAACTAGCGCATCAAATTCTTCTAATGTTGTAAATAGACCACGCGCACGATATATCTCTTTTAGAAATGCATACGTTGAAACACCTGACAATGTATATGGCTGTTGGAATGCAAGAAAGATCCCTACCTTACTTCGATCTACTGGAGAATAGTGCGTAATATCATGACCATCGAGCAACATATTCCCACTAGCAATAGTGTATCGTGGGTCTCCTACGATTGCATGCGCAAGTGAACTCTTTCCTGATCCATTAGGCCCCATCAATGCATGGATCGATCCTGGAGCAAGCGATAATGAAATGTCATAAATAAGCGATTTATCATCAATCGTGATAGTGAGATTATTAAGGTTCATAGCACCTTTTATGAAAAAAATTTACATATGGCATAGTAAATAGTTTATCATCAATTTATCAAAGTGACGAACAAATCATCACAACTATCTTTAGAATATAACTCGAGGTACTTAAAAATTCTTTACGCTTGTCATAAAATGACCTATATTACTGCTCATAGCTCAAGCTATATGTCTTATTTAAAAAGGATTTGTTATGAGAAAAATACTTATTATATGTAACATTGGATTAATTATACCATTATTCTCAACAGAGAAATCTCCATTCCCAATACGACCTAATACCGTACCAAATATTCAAAACCCACTATCAGGACAGGGGAGAGGCTCTTATCCTCAACTAGCATTCGACTCTTCCGTCTACAATTATAATATTACACCTCAATCTCAACCAAATAGTAATAGCACCGTATACCCTTCTAGCAATGACGATGGTCTAGAACCACTACCATTTCCACCTACTAACAACCCATTTAGTGCAATTCTTGATGCACATTTTTATAATACAATCCTTTATTACACCTTGCATCATGAAGCTCAGGTCAAACATATCATAGAAGCTATCAATTTTAACGAATTAAAATCACTTAATGATGATGCAATACAGCGTCTTTGCGATTATCTTATCGTCTTTACTGAGGGTATTAATCATCATGCATTTGATAAACAATGCATACATGGATTCATTGCATGGCTACAAAAAACATATGGCCTTTCGATTTATCTTAACAACTCTGCATCAATTCCAAACTCTAATTATTCACCTACTATCATATACACAACGCTTTTTGAAAATAGTGATATAATGAAAGCTATCAATAGATCATTTGCACGCCATTTACAAGCAAGCCAACTTGAAGCTATACAACAATTAGTTAATCGAATGACAGGATACATACATAATCTTATTCAGAATACGGAGTCATTAAAAGAAAACATTTCTGGCACTAAAAGCTCCACAAACCTAGCCACTATACTAGCATATGAAAGTAAAATTGACACGCTCAAAAGAGCAATCGATATTCTACAAAGAGATGTACAAGGATACATTTGGCGTGCACAACATCCATATCTTGCTCACTTTTCATTTTTACCAATATGGCAAAAATATGGCCTTGCTGCTGCCGGTGCATGTGCTGCATATTTCTGCTATAAATGGATTTTCGCTAAATCAGAAACTATGCCGTTGTATGATCCCAATCATCAATATACATACGACCGAACCAAGAATGAAAAAAAACAATAATATTCTCTACAAAAGGAACTCTCTTGAATAAAAAAATAGCCCTTTCCCTAATACTCTGCATAGCGTTGAATATCACAAGTTATGCCATGAATAACATGGATCTTATTATTACTCCGCATATTATTAATAATATATTGAGTGCATCACATCAACTAGCACCAGATATAGGAATATTCTTATCTTCACGTCTTGACACTTCAGAATGTAACGATGACAATCAAATTACTACCTTTACTGATAACCTTATTACTTACATTAAAGAATCAGATCTTTCAGGCATTTTTAATGAACTCTCTTGGAATTTGAATGCATCTAACCTTCCCATCAAGATAAATTGCGAATCCCTTAAACCAAATGATTCTTTATTCGCATTCGTTTTTTTAAAAACATTCGAAACTCTTGAATTTAAACAAAAAATCCAAGCAATTGCTCGTCATTTCACTCCAGAACAACTCAATGATTTCGCAAAATTCACTAACTCTGTGCTACAAAAGCTAGATGAATATGCAGATAAAGAGACTGACCCTATTCATATTTATAAAGCAAAAGACTTTGTATACGTTATTCGTGGATATATTTGGCGTGCACAGCATCCATATTTGGCTCATATAACACTACTGAGCAAAACACAAAAATTTGGACTTGCAATCATGAGCGCATTGGCTGCGTACTGTGGATACCAATGGTTCTCTTCGTCAAAAGCAATTGACAAGAATTACAAAAAATCTGTTTACGAAACACGTTAAATAATCATCTGTCTACGCTTATCCGGGTCTTTCGACTCGACAATCTTCGAGCGGACAGGACGAAGAACGCAAAATACCCAACTATTAAAGTCGGGTATTTTTTATATTCAGTTTTATATACTATAACCAAGACTAATAATCTTATTTATTATTCTGACCATACACCTCATCAAGCATTCTCATTTGCATGCTACTCTCTTTAACTGCCATCATTAATTTTGTTTGAATGATATCATTTGTCATCTGATAATATTTCTTCTTAATCTTAGGATCATGTATATGATCAGTTAATGCAATATAGATCTGCACTTCATCGCCATACAAACTCATTGCGACATCAAAAAGCTTTTTTATTTCAGGATGATTTTGCTTAAGCTTAGATCCGTCAAGAAGTGGTCTCATTACTTCATCTAATTTTTCTAACACAATTTTTTGCTTTTTAGCAATGAGCATACCAAGCTGCTCTTGCTCTTGTAGTGACGGCTTTCTATTTTGAAAACTTTTTATGTGTTCTTCAATATCAGAAAGATCAATCTCTTGAGAATCATCTACTGCCCATAATGGTACAATTGACAACAAAAATATTCCTGCAACAAATAAACGTTGAATCTTCATAAATTCTCTATTCATCTATTAATTATTTTTACGATCGAACTCTTTGAAATTAATGCATCATTCGCGGATACACAGTTTTGCAAATTTCTACTTTGATCTTTTACTATTCTTGATCTCATGTAGAAGCTTCATAAAAGCTGCTTCATATTTGTATGGTTTTTCCATTTCCTTGTCATATACTGCACGACCATTAATACAACAAGTCTCATCATCTTCTTTACTTATACTTCCATCATTTTGCTTGCGTAACTCACAACATGCATTTTTTATTTTAATACTCTTAAAAATCGCATCTTCTACCATTAAATGCGTACTTATTTTCACATATAATTTTATTACTGCATCATTCAAATCATTATCATTAATTGCTGCTTGATGGATCAGACTTACGCTGTCACCAGTCTGAGTCTCTTTACTGCCAGCGCACATAAAAAACAATCTTTTGACATCCTCATACATGCGTTCAATATCTTCAGGTTTTGCAGAACTTAGCGCATGTATTTGCTTTTGAAGCTCTTGCACACAATAACTATCTTGCGCAAATTGTCTTACCTCTGTTGCACTCTGTGTAGTTCCATTATATGTCACAACTAAGAATGTCAAGGCTGCGTATCTTATCAGTCTATTCATGATCTATTCTTTCGATGGAGTTAAAACTATTTAACACTTATTATTGAACTATTATTCTTCTGATCTTGATTAGGATCTTTGTTGTTGAGCTTGCACAATAGTATTTAGCTCGCTAATAAATGTAGCTTGTTTATGATTTTCTTGAGCAATGTATTTGTCAATATTATCATTTAATATAGTTTGCGCTACAGCGCTTCGAAGATTTATATATGCACTCTTTTTTTGATCGTCAAGATTAGCATCACTCTTTGCTGCATTTTCGATTAACGCAAGTGTCTTTATAGACGCACATTTAGTAAATAAATCATTAAATTTTCTAATATTAGCTTCAGACAATTCACCTTCAGCTGCTATTAACTCTTGTAACTCTTTTATGCATCCATTTTGCGTATTATCTCTTTGAGCCGCTTTGGAATTTAACATATTTCTTAAAATTCCCGCTGCATGTGCATTGCACACAAATAACGCACAACCAATAACATACAATCCATATTTCTTAACCATCATAACCTCCATCCGTCTACGTTAAAACTATGTCGGACAAACAAGTTGGAAAATATTTAAATACTCATGTTCTTATCTATTTTTTATGTTACGCACACGCTTTTCATATAATTTTTTCTGCAGCGCTATCATCCCTTGTGCATGTTTTTGCATCACTGCTGAAATATTCTCTACAATAACACTATTATCAAAGCGTTGCGCTATATCTATAGCAATAGCTCTATTTATTAGCGAGATATATAAATCATCTTTTTGCTCATCAGACACATCATCACTTATTGCAGCATCTACTAAAATACGAGCTGGCATACTCAATGGACACGTTGAACGAATTAGTACAATCATTTGATCCGCATCAATAGTCTCTTTTTCGCTCAGCATTTTCTGAACTATTTGGATGCACTCTTTACGTTTTTCATAATATTCAGCGACATTGATACTCTCACTTCTTACGCTTGTTGCGAGCAAGAGAATAAAGAGACTTACTCGCCGTATCATCGATATCATAAAGACCTCGTTATTATTCTTTTACAACTGATGCATATATTTCATGAAACTCAATAACAGAGAATAATAGAAACGGATAAAAAAACAATGGGAAACAGACTCTTTTATTGAATAATTACAACCCGCATAAACTCGGGAAGGCTAATAACCCCTTTTTTTAACTTTTCACGAGCATCAGACATGAGCGTAGTCATACCATCATAAAGCGCTTGTTGTCGAATGGCATTCACATGAGGGGTTTGTGAAGCTATATCTTTAAGACTTTGTGTTATTCCCATAAGCTCAAAGACTCCTTGCCTTCCTCGATATCCTGTCTCGTTACAGATCTGGCATCCAGCTCCGCGATAGAGGTTTTTATAATCAATCTCAAGACTCTCACACCATGCAATTTCAGCAGATGTGGGAACGTATTCTTCTTTACATGATGAGCATATTTTTCTCACCAATCGTTGCGCTAATACTCCTATCAATGATGCATTGATAAGATATGCTTCAACTCCCATATCCATCAACCGCGTATAGGCACTTGGTGCATCATTTGTGTGCAATGTACTCAAGACTAAATGGCCAGTAAGTGCTGCTTCAATTGCAATGCGCGCTGTCTGTCTATCTCTAATTTCACCAACCATCAAAACATCTGGGTCTTGACGTAAAACAGCACGAATTCCGCTCTCAAATGTAAAGCCTGCTTCAGGATTTATCTGCCCTTGTGTAATACCTTCTATGGTATATTCGATTGGATTTTCAAGAGTAACAATATTTCTATCAGGTGCATGCAATTGTGATAACATTGCATATAATGTGGTTGTCTTTCCCGCACCTGTTGGACCCGTAACTAATAAAAACCCATGTGATGCTTGTAACAATGCATGAAGACGATCACTCATATCGCCTGAAAATCCAAGACGTTCAAGTGAAATCATATGAAGATTACGATCAAGAATCCGAATAACAATTTTTTCTCCATATAAAGAAGGAAATGTTGCTACACGAAAATCAATATGACGACCATTACTCACAAGACTCCATTTACCATCTTGAGGTATTCGTTTTTCCCCAATATCTATACGAGCCATAACTTTGATACATGCAATTAATTGTTGCATCTCATCAAGAGGTGTTGTGCGGATATCTTGCAACATGCCATCAATACGATACCTAATACGTAATCCATGAATTGTTGGCTCAAGATGAATATCTGAAGCATTCTGCTCTATCGCAGAGGCAACAAGTCTCTCTATCTTTCCAAGAGACGATTGTTCTTTCCCATCAACACCTTGCCTTATCATATGGTCCTTCACATATCACATTATTTTGTAATATCATCTTCTGGACTAAATGCATCTACTTCAATTTCATCTTCGGGTGGTGTAATAGGAATCTCTTGTTCCGTTATCTCTAATGCTCGTTCTTCTCGAGCAAGTTCACGTTCTTCACGTAAATCTTCATCATCATGACCTGGCTGCGTCAGTGATTCATCATAGAATTCTTTAACTGCATCTTGAATATCACGCGCAAGACCAACAAAAAAACGGATGTCATAGGAGACATATTCACCAATAATTGGTAGTAACTCCTCATCATTCGGATTTGCAACAACCATAACCAATGTATTTTCATCATCTTCAAGCGGGATCATACTATTTCGGAGAAGAACATCTTTAGGAAACATTAATAAACGTTCATGTTCAAAGAGATATCCCTGAACATCAAATGATGGTACTTGATAATATTCACTGAGTACTTCTAACAAATCTTCAGGTTCTACTAACCCTTGGTCAAGTAAAAAATACTCAAATGAATCATGTCCAGAATCTCTAAATGACTGTGTAATTGCAACAACATCTTTTTCTGCAATAATCTTTCTTGATGCTAATGCTTCTGCTATTCTTTCGGGAAATGAGGGATGACGTGCCATACCACTACTCCTTTATTGGCCATTATGCAGCTTTTAGTCCAATTAAAAACCCAACAAGAGCACTCACTGATAATGAAACATGACTCTTTGCCCATTGCCATATCGTTTCTAACAATGTTTCACCATCAGGCGCAACTTGATCTATCCCTAATACTGTATAGACTTTTTGCCAATTGATTGCAATTGTAATCAGATCAAATTGAACAAGAACTGTTAATAAGGCAAAGATTAATGCAGTCGTAATAAAATAGGTACTATATCGCTTAAGAATGAATCCTGATAAGAATCCAATACCTAAATAGACACCAACATCAATAATAATATCTTTAGACATTTTGATCTTTTCGATTAAAGTATCAAGATGCAATTTATCACGCAAAGAATCGAAAAAACCACGTTCAACATACGGCTCTCTATTCATATTACAATCCTCTATGCATATGTAATTATTACACGACCATTCATATCCAGTATAGAGACCTGAAGTTCAAACAGGCAACAACTCCATGACAAACAGAGAATTTAATTAAAAAAGACGTACTATCATCTTCAATAAATTGCGATACGTAGAGATAAGTAGAATAGTTGTAAAAAAAACAAAGGGAAGCGTTTAAAACGCTTCCCTTATATTTCTGAAAGTGAAATATTTTATTTCACTAAAGCTTTTAATGCTTTACCAGCTTTAAATTTTGGAACTTTCTTAGCCGGAATAGTCATTTTTTTCTTAGTCACTGGATTGATCCCTGTGCGACTTCTTCTTTTCATTACTGAAAAGGTACCGAAACTGGTTAAGACAACTGTCTTGCCTTGCTTTAACACTCCGCCAACAGTTTTGATAAAAGCTTCCAAGCAATCTTTACATGATGACTTAGGCAACTTAGTTATTTTAGCCATTTGTTCAACTAATTTTGCTTTATTCATAAAAATTCCTTTGATGATTTACATCACGTTAAAGCAAACAAAACTAGTACTTAATCTGTACACTATCGATACATGCAGTTTTGTCAAGCTTAAATTATAATCTTAGTCTTTAGAATTTTGGTGCCGAGAGCCGGACTCGAACCGGCACGGGCTAACGCCCGAAGGATTTTAAGTCCTTTGCGTCTACCAATTCCGCCATCCCGGCACACCATATATTTCAATAATCATTAGTCATCTGGAGGCGGCACCCGGACTCGAACCGGGGATCAAGGTTTTGCAGACCCATGCCTTACCACTTGGCTATGCCGCCATCACTATCACTTTTTAGCGTTCAATTTCAATTTTTGTGCAAGCTCATGAGTACTTATAATAGAGAGATTACTTGCTCTTTGTTCATCAGGTCTCTCCATCACTTTTTGAAGATACTTACTTTTGCATGTACCTTCAACAGGATACCCTTGTTGATACCATTCTGCAATACCCGCCTCGTACACATAGACCTTGGTAAAACCCTTCTGTGCAAATTGTGCTGCTACATAATCACTTGATGTACACATATAATTGCTACAATGAATAACAATTTCTGTATCCTTATCTATTGTTTGTGCATATGTATCAACATCGTCCATTGACAACTGAATCGAATGAGGAATATGACAATCATCATAAAGCTGTTTATCCAACACATTGATGATTACAATCGATTGTTTTTGATTATCATTTGCAGAGCCACATGAAGGTAACCATGTCATCATACTAATGAATATGAATGTCAAAGAGAGCTTATTCGCTATTGTTTTTAGCATAACATCCTTATTTACGCTATCAAGAGCGTATTTAATGTACCAAAACTAACAGATTCTGCAAGCAATACTGCATTTATTTGCAATATTTACGAAATCAATTGAAATATTCTGCTCCAACGAGTTCTCTTAAAGAAATCTATTGGATTTTTAATAAGGTCAACGATCCACCATGAAGCATTTGTATCGACTGACCAAATTCTAAAGAGAATACGGCCATGAATCACGTTACCATTAATTGGTCCAAACCATCGACTGTCTTGACTTCCTTGTCTATTATCACCCATAACCCAATATTGATTTGCTCCAAGCTCAACATAAAATTCGTCTGATCCACTCCAATAGCACTTTCCTTTTAACCAACTCAATGCCGATTTTCTTCCCGCTCCTGGATAATCAAGGATTGGCATACCATCTTGCAATTTAACAGTGGTCGGATTGATGTTATAAAATGGTTGTTCATCATATGCTTTATCAGGATCATATGATCGCGATGTTGTTCTTCCAACATAATGCACATCTCCATATGATAATTGTGTCTCTGCGTACAATGTTATTAATGGGTATTTGTTAAGATATGGCTCATCTAATTTCTGATCATTTAAATAGATAACTGATTTGCCATTCTCTACGGTACCACGAATTTTATCGCCAGGTCCTGCAATGATTCGTTTTGTCCAATTGTTAGGCCCCCAAATATATTGCTGGTACAACCGAACAATTGGATTTGCAGAGTATGTGAAATACGGATCGTTAAATGCGATAATTTCACCTTTTACCGGCTTGCGAAACCAATATGACAATTTATCTGAAAAAAATCGCTCTCCCACAAGCATCGTTGTTTCCATTGATCCTGTTGGAACTTGATATAATCCAAATCCAAATGTTCGTACCAAGAAGACTACCATTAAGAGGAAAATAAATTCCAATGTGCTCTTGATAAAATTAGGTTGTTTTTCATTTGTTTGTTCTTGACGCATCGAACATCCTTCTTATGTATAGCATTACATCTTTCAATATTACTTAATTTATGCCTCTGTACCTAAGATACCAAATAATAGAGTGGATTAACATGCTTTCCTTTTTCGTATACTTCAAAATGTAAATGCGTTGCATATTTACCTGACTTTATCGTAAAACCAGTATCTCCAACAGTAGCGATTACTTCTCCTGCAGTAACATGTTTTCGTACAGCAACAGATCGTGATTCTAAATGTGCATAACGCGTTTTATATCCATTTTGATGATTAATCACAATAGTATTTCCATATCCAGAAACTTCTTGTGATTCTTCTACTATACCATCTGCTGCTGCTTTAACAGGTGTTCCTTTCATTGCAGCCATATCAATACCATAGTGGAATCCCCATGAACCATTCTTCTTTTTTCGTGGACCAAATTTAGAACTCAACCAAAACATATTTTGATCAAGTGGCCACTGAAATAAACCTTCTTTTTTGATATTACCTTTTTTATTTGATGCACCATATGATGTATCATGATACGGCTTATGTCCATATCTCTTTTTCGTCTTTGCAATTGCATGAGGCAACGATTCATGAAGCGTTACATCTCCACCATATTTCGGTTGATAGTTCTGATTAGTATCAAGACTATTTGTATGAGTATCACTCTGATGTGATACTGTTTTTTTTAGACATTCTGTATCAATCGGTTCTGCTAATTTCTTTTTTAGCATATCGGCATATATATAATACTGTTCTTGTAACAGCAATAGATCTTTATTGCGTTCTGCATACTGATAATATTCTCGCGTAAGTAGTGTAACAATTATGGCCATAATCATACACATAGCTATAACCACAATATGCGTAAATCGATGTTGTATTTGTTTTATGATACTTCCTTACGAATTACTTGATTTGATATATCAATAACTTGTACGTCTTTTGCATTCACCCATCCGATTTTGTCATTACAGATTATTTTATACCATTCTTTTTTAATTAATTGAACATCAAAGAGCGCTGCATATGCACACGATGATTGTTGCTCATATTGATCTCCAGGACCAGATCGTAACCATACATCATGATGCATAATGTATCCATATGGATGTGATACCCAGTATGTAAGATAATATGATCCAAACATCCCAAGCACTATACTCATGCATAACGCTATTTGCTTATAATAAGAAGTCATCCTTCTATAATATGTACAAAATAATATCATTAATACCGCTAACCATATGAGTATTCCAATCTGCCACCATGATGGTGGAAGAAGATCAAAATAGTATCGAGCAGATGCCTCATATGACATGTTAAGCATTTCGTATGCTTTTTTACTATTACTGATAATATCATTCGTTTCGTGATATGAAGCACCACTACGAGCTCGTTGCCAACTAACGAGCGCATTTAATGGTTCTTGTAATTGATAATAACAATTACCAATATTAAACCAAACAGCACTACCTTTTGATGTAATACTCTCATACATCTCAATCGCATACTCATACTGTTTCTGATTATACAAATGATTTGCTTGTATAAACTTTTCTTGATCTGATAATTCCACTGCATAAGAAGACCAGATGTATAATATACATACAGCACGCATCATTATTTTTATCATATTTTGTATCATCATACTATGTCTTTCAATATTGAAATCCAATATTGCGCATTACGCACAAGTTCAGGCGTATATACCGATTTATGAGCAAATGTAACTGCTTGCATTGTCTCAAAGAATGATCTCCATGCATGCATATCAATAGCACTGTTACTTAATCGTGTTGTTACAAATGTATCATCTATTTGTGCAAAATTCTTACCAGATCGATCTGCAATAAAGTTCATCATAATATAATAGACACTCTCTGCAGCATTATTTTTTTCTGCTTGCGCTAACAATCGCAATGCCTTCTTTACTGATTTTTTCATACGATACGAAGGATGTGATCTGTCTTTATCAAGATTATACCAGTAGATAATTAAGAGTATGATCAATGCAAAAAATAGCGCATGTATGCCAATCATCTGCTTCCATGACAATGGAAATATGAAGGAAGATGTCATCCACTGATCATTTGTATGAATTGTTACAATCTCATCATCATATCTATCGACAAGAACAGTCTCATCCCTTTTTTCATTATTCTCTTGCAACACCTTATGAGTTGTTGGATTAGGAGTAATCTTAACCATCTGTGGCATTGTTTTCAATCGCCGATATCGTTTCACAGCAGTATCAAAGTAGACAAATTCTTGTGCTGGAATTTCCCATTCACCAGCCTCAAGACCTTGCAAAATATATTCAAACCGCTTAATTGGTTCACTCTTAGTTGGCAGCATATACGTCTTTGATTGATAATATTTAAATTCTTCTGGTATCTGTGTAAGTTCTGGAAATGAGATATCCTCTAAATTCCCTTCTCCTTCCAGATCAAGTGTAAATGTAATACCTTCTGCTTGACGCGCAACTGCAGGAGCTACACTTGCTTTAAATGAATTAAATTTTCCTATCGCATTCACTGGAATATCAGACGCAGGCAAAGGAAGAACTTCTAATTCTAATGCATTAGAATATGCCTGTTTCGTCTCCATTCTACTAAATCGCATACCAAATAATGATGAAAAAACATCTTCTGTTTCGTTAGGAATTTCATATTCTATCCCGTATGCAGGAATTATTTTCTCTCCTGGTTTTTGTGCGTAGATATCCCATGAGATATCAGTATAATAGTATCGCTTTTCATCAATAACTTGCTCTCCACTATTTCCATTTATCACATTCCTCATCACAATGCCATCAATTTGATCTTGTAATACTCTTCTTACTGATAGATCATGTTGCGTTGTATATATGCGAAGAGTAAGTTTTACTTTTTCGCCAACATACACCTTCTCTTTGTCTATCGATAGTCGAACTATAACTGATGCTTTCTCTCGATTCGCAGCACTTTTTGATCTATTATATACAGTCTTTTTCTTCTCTTTTGCAAATTGCTGTTCATGCGCAACAACAATTGTTATCACGTTACTCTGTTCAGGACCGTGATTACGCATCACAAGTGCAGGCCCAATTGTATACGTTCCTACTTTGTCAGCACGTAATTCATAGGTATATGATGTAGTTGCTCTATTATTAACTGTCATACGATACGTACGCACACATTTATTATGAAATTGATCAAGCCCCTCTATCGAAACTGGTTTATTTCCATTACCTTCAAATGAAATTTCTAACAAGAATGGCACACCTACTTGCGCTTGTTGCAATGGACGCTTATTAACATCCATTATCTCCAACGTAATATCGGATGCGACACATTGCGTGATAGCTATCATCAATCCTATACAAATTAGATATTGATATATCTTACCAATTATGCGTTGATCGCTCATTGCTCTTTCCTGACATATAAACGGCAGCTCTTACTTTTGCTGCATTCGCATTTTTATCTGCATTATCAACCTGCTCTAAAAGAGTTCCAATCCACTGATCTTGCGGCGCAAGCTCTTGCTGATCTTGCGCAAATCCTTGCTCACTCATTGGATCTTTTTCACTCTCTTTTCGTGTACCACGCATCGCACTTGAAGCACTCGATGGCTCTTTACCATCTTCTATGCTTCCATGATTTGCTTGTGAAAATTTACCAGACTGTGCAGATTTTGGAATATCCATGCGTTCATTATTCATATCACGCTTATCTGCTGACTGCTGTTCTTTCCGTGATGATTTCTTTTCACTTTGTGATTGCTCATTACCATTTTTAGGAGACAACTGACCTGAAGTTCCTTGCTCTTTTTGTGATTCAGACTTTTCTTTATTGGAATTATCAGATGCTGATTCTCCATTACGATCATGTTCATCTTTTCTATTATTATGATTATTTCCATCATCTTCTTGTGGCTTACTATTATTTTTATTCTTTGCATCATCGCATGCATCTTTACCAGATTCTTGCTCTCCTTCAGATCTCTCTTCTGATTCATTCTCTTGTTCAGAAGAATCATCTGACTGCTGACTGTTCTGTTCTCTACTTTCTTCTTTTTGACGCGATCTATTATCACGATCTTGTGATTTATTTGAAGATCCACCGTTCTCTTTTTTATTCTTCACATTCGAATTGGATGAATCATCATCTCCATTACTTGATTGACTCTGTTCAGACTCTTGATTTTGACCTGATGAGTTGCCACCGCCATCAGATTTTTGATCCTTCTTTTTGCTCTGATCTCCATCACCTGATTGCTCTTGCTGATCATTTTTTTGATTATTGTCAGACTGCTGCTGTTGGTTATTTTGTTGTTGCTGTTGTTCCTCTTCTTTTTTTTCTTCTTCTTTTTTGAGCATATCTTCAACAATTTTTTTATTATGCAATGCACGTTCATGGTGTGGATCAAGATTAAGAACAGCAGTATATTGATCAATCGCATCTTGCAATTGATTACGCTTAACAGATGCATTACCAGCATTAAATAATGCTTGTATTTTTAATGCTTCATCAGATGCAAGTTCACTTGCTTTTATAAAATAATTATATGCTTGCTCAGCCGCATCATTACGATATGCACATACACCTGCATCATAGACCAAAGATGGATTATCATATTGATCAACCATCAATTGACACAACTGTTGTTGTGCCTTTTGCCATTGATTATCATAAGCGGCACTCACCGCCTTTCCGTATGATAGAGATGACATCTGTGCAGAAATTGTCGTACATGTAAAAAATAATAATATTCTATACATCATAGTAACCAGTCACATAATAATGCTATAAATGCTACACATAAAAAATAGCTATATCGATCTTCTTGATGTTCAATTTGAACATCATCTAATTGCTCTTTTTCAAATGTCTGCACATGTTTCATAAGTTTATATATATCATCATCATTGCTTGTCATACTTATGTACGTTCCTCCTGATACCTGCGCTAACTCTGATAATGTTGTAGCACTTAAACGAGTAATAACAATTGACCCATTTTCATCTTTTTGATGACCAATAATAGTCCCTTGCTCATCATACAATGGTATAGGAGCTCCTTGCTCAGTACCAACACCAATGGTAAACATAACAAGCCCTGCATCACGCGCAGCCTCTTTGTATGATTTCAAATCAGTTGAAAAGTCTTCTCCATCAGTAAAGAGAACTAATAATTTCGTCTTTCTCTCTTTACTACCTTCATATGCCTCTAATGCACAATTGATTGCTGATGAAATACTCGTAGATCCCGATGAGATAACTTCTGTTGTCACACTATCAAGAAACATGAAGAACGCATTATAATCTGTTGTTAATGGACATTGCACAAAAGCTGCTCCAGAAAAGAGAATAAGCCCTACTCTTTCTGCAGAAAGTTTATGCAACATATTCTTTATCTTATCTTTTGCACATGCCAAACGATCCGGCTTGCAATCCTGTGCAAGCATACTACGCGATATATCAAGTGCAATAAAAATATCTCTTCCTTGTTGTGTAATTGTTCGCTCACTTGCACCCCATTGTGGACGCAATAATGCAATGCCACATGCTATCAAAGCAATTGTTTGCAACAATGCTTTTGCAATCATCTTATATGATGATGCATGCTTAATAAGAACAGCGGTATGCTTTCCTGAAAGTATCCGTTGTACCGCTCTGAGCTTCATCATTCGATACCAGACAATACCAACCAGAATAGCGATAACTGGCAAAACATATATATACTGTTTTTGAGCAAAAAAAATTATTGAAAATATATTCATCACTTACAAACCAAACCATACAAAAGTCGATACTATTATTTCTAATGCAAAGAGTACAAGTGCTACAAAGAGCCCTGGTACATACATATCATGATACGTACTAAATATGGGCGCATCATGTTTGACTGTTTCAAGTTTATCAATTGTATCATAAATAGCTCGCATGTCATTTGCATCATGCGCCATAAATGCTCTACCGCCTGTCTGATCAGCAATCTTTTCAAGTAGCGCTTTATTCAACCGAGGAATAATTAGACGTTGAAAAAAGTTTTGCACGACCATATCTTCATTTTCATTACCAATACCGATAACGTATATTTTCACTCCCATCTTTTTTGCAACTTCTATTGCTGCATCCATACTAATATCTTTTTCACTCGGCTCACCATCAGTCAGTAGAATCATTACTCTATTTTTCGACTTGGATACTTTAAGCCGATTAACTGCCGTAACAATTCCAAGACCAAGCATTGTGCTATTCGTATCAACTTCACCCAGATGTAAGTTCTTGATAATTGTTTGTAAAACTTTTTTATCCATTGTGATAGGACAGCGTGATATTGCTTGTGTAGCAAAGAGCACAATTCCTATCGCATCCTGTGTCCGTTTTTGAATAAATCGATAGGCTTCTTCCTGCGCAACTTGAAATCGTGAACGATTATCATGTGGACCATATTGTACTGCCATACTGCCCGAGACATCTAGTGCCAACACAATATCAATACCATCAACACTTACTTGTGAACGAGAATCAACCCATTGTGGTTTTGCTGCTAGCAGTGCAAGTAATAATACAACTAATGCTCGAATAATAAATAGCACACGCTTATGCCATCCATATGAAAGAGTAGCTCCTCGCTGCATCAAAACATTGCCCAACGAGAAGACAAATCGTGGTTGCTTATAACAATATGTTCTTACTACAAGAACAGCAATCAATATTCCCAACAAAATCAAGAGGACTATCTGATGTTCAAATCTGAAAAAATAATTCATCATGCTTGTTCCTGCTCACAAAACCATGCATATATGCGATTCTTAAATGTTGCATCAGTATCTTGCTCTGTATAGAGCATTGGTTTTCCTATAGTTACCTTTACAGGATAATATCGAATAAGAAATGCGAATGGTGGATAGACACGCTGGATATCTTTGATGTAAACAGGAATAACTGGCCTTCCAAGTTTTTTAGCAAGAACAACAAATCCACCGAAAAAGTCATGCACTTTTCCATCCGTATATCTCCCCCCCTCTGGAAAAATCATAATATGTCGCTTGTGCGAATTAGTAAGACTGATAACTTGCAATAAAGATCGAACTGCAGTCATAGGAGTAGTTGTATCAACAAGCACTGCAACACGTGGAAGTATAAAACGTAAAATTGGTGATTTCATTAAATCTTTCCATGCAAGCCAAATATGAGGCACCCCTCGCGTCAGAACTCCCATAAGTGGAACGTCCATCGCTGATTGATGATTACCAACAAATATGGCAGCCTCATTTGGTAAATTTTCTTTTCCATAATAAGAGATTGGCACTAATAAACAGCGGAGTGTCAAACGATAAAAAATAGCTGCTAAGCCAAAAAGAACTTTACTATCGTATCGATATTTTGCAGGAGTAAGCAAAAAGATTGTTATTGGTATAGCAAAAATAATTGCACAACAGATAAAGAGTAGATATGAAATACATGTTCGTGTAAACGTAATAATCATCATGAATCCCTTAGCGTGGTTGTATATAATAGAGTTCGGCTTGATTATGTATCCACATAACATAGAGATTAGTATATAAAAGTATAGGGATCGGCTGCATATAAGTAAAGATCACTTGCAAAAAGAGGCTCTTATGCATGCATGAAATATCTATAAAACTTATAGCCGAAACAAGACCATAGTATCCTAATACAAAAAACGAAGCAACCAGTAACACTATCGGTAGATTGTAGACAATCATAGTAAGCGCACGTGAGTTTGCACAAAAAATCATTAAATCTTTATGCCAATCAGAAAACCATCCTTTATGTATTAGTGACATTGGTGAGATATCGAGTAAGAAGAGCGTGAAAAAGACAATAAATGGACCAACATATCGATAGATTGCCGTTTGAAAGAAACGAGCAATATCCTCAATTAAATGATAACTAAAAACACATCCACTCAGTAATGGTACTGATATTCCACCTACAGCATAAAGACCATAAAATGCTCCGATCAACATAATCATGGCTATTGCAAATCCACAAATATGACGCCAGTATCGGCAATAGTAGGAACATGTTTTAGGTAATACACTTGGCCGAGTGGTTAAGCATATGGCAAAAAACCATAACCCTTGTGCAATAAGAGAAACAAGGGAGAATATTGATTCATGCATAGATACAGGTACAGTTTTTGTCATAGCAACAATAAGAATAACCGCAAGCCATCCCCAATAGATAATCAGTTGTCGATAAACAGGGAGCAGCGCTTTAAGAAATGTAAGTCCCAACAGTTTACGTGACATCGGATTAAAAATTTGTAATGATTCTTTCCACACATTTAACAGACCGAGCATACCCACCCTCATAATTAGATAATGATTACCCAAAGGGTAATCGCTCTTCTATAGCAATTACATACATTAGAACAAGGACGACATTACCACACCTAACAACAACACTCAAGTCTCAATTTTTATTTGACTTTTAGAAAATATATTCCTTAATATAAAAAAGTAGCCAAATAAAACATCTACTCATTACAGCAATGAAATAGAATACAAGTTCCCGTTAAGAGATGGGGTGATGTAGAATGCAAATGAAGAACCATCTAAGACAACAAAGGTCCGCATGAAAAAACTATTAATCGTAGAATCACCTGCAAAGATTAAAACCATTTCAAAATTTTTAGGCAATGATTTCAAAATCATGTCCACTATGGGACATGTTATGGATCTTCCTACAAAATCGCTAGGTGTTACGATTAATGGTTCAATCGATATTGACTACGTACCGATTGAGAATAAAGAAAAAGTGATTGCTGATCTGTGTAAAGGTGCAAATCAAGCCGACGTTGTCTTTCTTGCTCCCGATCCTGATCGTGAGGGTGAAATTATTGCATGGCATGTAGCACAAGCAATTATGAATGCAAGTAAAAAGGCTCCTGAAATATTTCGTATCACATTTAACGAAATTACCAAACAGGCTATTCTTGAGGCAGTCAAACATCCTTCTTTAATTAATATGCAACGAGTGGGCGCTCAGCAGGCACGTCGTGTATTAGATCGATGGGTTGGCTATGAAGTATCACCAATATTATGGAAAAAGATTATGCCTGGCCTCTCCGCAGGTCGAGTTCAATCCGTAGCTCTTCGCCTTATTTGTGATCGTGAACAAGAAATTCGTGTATTCAAGCCCGAAGAATATTGGACTATTGATGGACTCTTTACCTATGGTAAAGATTCATTTAGTGCCCCACTTGTATCAATTGGGAAAAAGAAGTTAGATCTCAAAGATGAGGCTTCTACTAAGAAAGTTTTACAAGAGCTCAAAAAAGAATCTTATATTATTGATGCTATTGAAGATAAGGTTCGCAACAAAAATCCGCTTGCACCATTTATGACCAGTACATTACAACAGACTGCCTATAATCAGCTCAATTTCTCAGTCAAAAAGACAATGCAAGTTGCCCAACAACTATATGAAGGCATGCCATTACAAGATGCAAAGACTCCCGTTGCATTGATTACCTATATGCGTACCGATTCTACTCGTGTTTCAGATACTGCTCTTAAGCAAGTTCGTTCGTATATTAAAGATACCTATACAGCTGAATATCTACCCGAATCCGCAACTACACATGTAAAAAAAGGAAAAGGTAAAACGCAAGACGCTCATGAAGCAGTCCGGCCTGTTGATGTTACTATCACCCCTGCGATTGCAAAAAAATATCTTCCTGCTGATGCTGCAAAACTATATGAGCTTATTTGGAAACGATTTGTTGCAAGTCAAATGAAGTCAGCTCTGTACGCACAACGACAAGTAACCATTGTCGGCGGAAAATTTATCTTCAAAGTTACTGGCTCTACACTCATATTTGATGGATATCTCAAAGTCTATAATGAATCTGATGAAGATGATAAAGAAGCAAAAGTGGTATTACCAGCTCATTTAAAAGTAAAAGATCCGATCAATCTTACTAAGACTGATCCTAAACAGCATTTTACTCAACCTCCTGCTCGCTACACGGAAGCATCACTGGTTAAAGAACTTGAACGTGCAGGAATTGGTAGACCAAGTACCTATGCAACAATCTTAAATACTATTCGTGCACGAGAATATACAACGCTCGATACCAAAAAACGATTTGTTCCTACTGAACTTGGTATGGCTGTTACAACTATGTTGGTAGAAAATCTTCCTAAGATTATGGATACTACATTTACAGCTACTATGGAAAAAGATCTTGATCAAATTGAACAAGGAACGCTTGATCGTGATCAACTACTCCGTTCATTTTATGAAACATTTCAACCTGATCTGAAAGCATTCATGGGTAACGATGCGATTGGGAAGAAGTCTGCAATTGTAACTGATATTATTTGTCCCGAATGCAAAAAAGGAAACCTTTCTATTCGTTTTGGAAAGACCGGGGAGTTTCTTGGATGCACACGATATCCTGACTGCTCATTTACCTCAAACTTTAAACGTGACGAACAAGGAAACATTGAGTTAGTTGCTATCGAAAAGCCAACACTGCTTGATGAAAAGTGTCCAGAATGCGGAAAACAACTACGTCGTGTACAAGGTAAATTTGGATCATTCGTTGCCTGTTCCGGCTATCCGGAATGTAAATATATTCAACGTAAAACAGCGCCATTTCCATGTCCCTTAGATCAAGGACAAGTGGTACAACGTGCATGGAAAGGTGGAACCTTCTGGGGCTGCGATAATTATCCTAAATGTAAGTTTGCGGTCTTTGATGAATTAATAGAGACCTCTTGCCCTCAGTGTAAATGGCCATTCTTAACTAAAAAGACGTATAAGGATGGTAAAATCGTCATATCCTGTGCCAATAAGACGTGCGATTATAAAATTACGCAGGAATCTTAATACCCCGCTATATCTTCTTAATATGGGATAAGGACCCTCGTTATTTTATTCATATTTTTTAATCACCCCAATACGAAAAAATCCTTTATTATTCGGCATAATCCGTTGATTCGAACAATTCGATATCGGTATATTTATTAGTAGTAAGGAACAGAATATATCGCTAAAAAGGAGAGTATGTTATGAAACGTACATTAAGCATAGTAGCAGTATGTGCTACCATATCATTACAAGCAAACTATAGACCATTACCATATATGGAAAAAATACCTACGCCAGGTATCAGTAACGTCGTTATAGCTGGTATGATGCCAGATGAAGTTCAGGCAGCAATCAAGCTTGATCAACAATTATGTAGAGACGTAAACGCTACTCGAATGCAAAATATGGCTATTGGGTATGAAGATGTAAGACATACACTTAATAAAATTTATGGTGGACACCCAACCTATAGACAATATAGAATTGATACTCCAGAACAAGCATGTATCTTAAATAGTGACACTGTACTTAAAAATCGCGAACAATATACCGCAGGTCAAGTTAAGAGTTATGGGCAAAATGCATTCGATAAGTTAAAAAATAGAAATGACCTAGCAAATCCATCAATGAACAAAGTCTTTACTCGTCTTAGTGGTCACTATCAAGGTCAGTAACTATAAATAAAAAAAGAGGATCCAAAAATTTGGATCCTCTTTTTTTATTAGTCTGTTGTACATAAAAGGGAATATACCATGAAAACTTGCAAAGTATTAGCGCTCTGTCTTGTGGCAAGTATAGGATATGTGATAGCAGCAGCAATGGACACAACTTCAATCGTTGATATTAATGATAATATGATGCGTACTATTATTAACGAAGCAGAGTCAGTAACAAGAAATATCAATTGGAATCAATTAATCAGCAAGCTTACAGCCATATATTATGCTAACCCTACACAAATAGCAATGGCAAATGAGGTTAAGAAAAAACAAGAACAGGGAGAAAAACAAGATATAATAGGAATTTCTCTTACTAAGCCTGTATCTACTTTACGCGATGAGGTTATAGTCGATTTTACAAAACTTGATACACAAGAAATTATGAGTAAAATATCTGAAATATCTCAGGTCCTCAAAAAATCGCAAAGCCCAAGCGGTAATACAATAGATACTGCCTTGTATACATACTTATGGGAAACAATCTATTATTATGCATCTAACCTCCTAAAAGCATTGAATATTATGCGAGAAGAAAGTTTAGATCAAACTGAGCAAAATACTTTTGCATTGTATACGCAAGAGATGATTAAAATATTAGAAGCTTGCAGATTAGCGCGAAGACAATAATTAATCAAAGAGGGAATCAATTGATTCCCTCTTTTTTTTGTATCTACGATTCAATCAATTCTTTTTTCGTTAAACATTGCTCACATGCATGAATCGATTTTTTGCAACTCTCTATAAATTGTTTACACAGATCAAGGCATAATGGATCATTCTCTTGCGCATGCTTTATGAATCCCTCTGCATGCTGAATTGTTTCATGAAATGCTTTATTCGATATTTCACATGATCGGTGACAGTCTCGATCAGGACATGATGCAATATGCTCTCTATGAGCAGCAACAGCATCCTGACACATCTGTATACAATCAGTTGCATTGTTAACCGCTTCTTTGCAATAGACCCCAAAATTATCATGCGAAGGACTAATTGATAAGAGTTGGTTACATAAATCGATGCTCGCTT
The DNA here is from genome assembly GCA_964575265.1 of uncultured Pseudomonadota bacterium. Classification (GTDB taxonomy): domain Bacteria; phylum Babelota; class Babeliae; order Babelales; family Vermiphilaceae; genus CAZNPD01. The sequence goes on from CAZNPD010000002.1 coordinate 138,785, forward strand.
GGCAACTGGCTATTGCTTGTTTGCATGCAGCAATATGTTCTTTATCATGACTATGCTTCATCACTATCTCCTTTTTTATTTTCTACTTTATTACGTAAAATCAGTTCATATTGCATTCCCCAACCTCCCAACGACATACCAATATCTGCAAATCCTGCTCGTTTGAGAGATCGATAGCTTCGTACATTATTCGTATCAACGCGAACCGTAATATACGCAGCATCCGTCATGCCAAAATAATAATTGCTCGCTAAGGTTATTGATTCTTGCATATAGCCATGCGACCAAAAACTTTCATGTAACCAATAATAGAGTTGTCCTTTATGTTCTAATGGATTACGAATCTCGATTGCACCAATAAGTTGATTGGTTTGAGATAGAAATATACAAAAAAAACAAGTACGCCACTCTTTTTGTAATAGTAATCGTTCACATAAATAATCATATTCCTGTACTGAGGAATCAACATGAACTGCTTTTCTGACAGATTCTGAAAATTGTTGTAAATATAGTGGAATATGTGTCCGATCTAATAATTGTAAAAATATGCGTTCACCACGTAATGTCCCATTATTACCCATATCGCCCCTATCGATTAAGATAGGGTACCTATAGAACTATTGGCAAGAGATCAGATAAGTTCTATATCAAAAATAGCTTTTTCAAAGGGGACAAGTGAAGTAGTCATGTAATATAATAAATGCGTATTTTGTTGTCTGTTGTAGGTAGGTGAAATAGATCCTTGCAATAATTGACAGGTAAGATTGCTCGACATTCGTATCATCGTACCATCTGGCGCAACAATCTTTACATATCCATATTTTTCTCTGATAATTGGATTTACGGTAGGATGTAATGTAAAATACCAACTGACTTGTACAGAATCTTTAGCATCTCGCGCTAACCAATCTTCTATGCGAATGCACCGCTTTTGAGGCATGTAGATCAATTCTCTATGCGTACAAATAGTGTACTGATCTCTAAAGAAATCATGATACATATGCATGCATATACGATCATCGTCTTGTAAAATATCTGCATGCGCTTTTTGTTCGGGCAATGACATAACAAAGAGTGCATCTAAATTCTGCTCATCTTCATACAGAGCCCTATAATAATCTATGTGTGGTGCATTGTGTGATTTTGTTCCCCGAAACATATTTCGCATATCCGGATTTGCAGTATAGACATACGTACCAGGATCTACAATAAATGGTTGATTATTTACTGCTAACGTAATATGTAATCCATCTTCATGAAAATGTCCCGATGGTTGTCGATTTGTGTAGACAGGTTCACGCATAGTGAGATGAACTGTCTTATCTTTAACAATTACCAATCCAAATTCTTTATACCATTTCACACCTTCTTTTGTCTCTCGAGGTACTAATGAAAGCATTTCTAATGCAGCATCTGAGATCCCATCACATGTTACATGCGATGAATCATTATCTCCTGTCATCACATATACTTCATCATTGATGGTAATCCAATCAATTGCATCATACATTCTCTTTAGTTTTTCCACCGCTTGCTTTGGCCATGCAATAGCAAGAGACTTGCTTATTGCATACGCATGTGCATAGAGCTCTGAAACAAATATATGATATGATGTTGAGCCTTCATATGATAATCCTTCATCAAATATCTGCTTATTCATCTCTGCAATAAGCTCATGTACAACCCACTCTGCCTTTTTGTGCATACCATCTAAATCTTGAAAGAACCAACAGAGATAAAGGTATCCGACAAGATTGCTAATATAGTGATTATTGGTACGCGAATCATACCATTCCCAATTATGCTCAATATGTATCATATGCGCAAAGAGCGATTCTATCACTTTTACACGAGTATCATGTGAAATAAGATCACTCTTTTTTGTTGCTTCATATGCAATAATCCAATTTATTGCGCGCAACGCACATTCCATAGGATTTGCCCAATTAATACCATATCCATATGGATTAGCATCAAGCCAATCATCCCACTCACGCTCTATAAAGAGCGCATATTTTTCTATAGCTGTTCGTTCGTATGCATATCCCATTAATGCAATGTGATAACACCGAGATAATTCCCATGGTACTTTAACGTCAGGAAAATAGACATGACTTTGCCATGTTTTAGAAGAAGAATATGCTTGTGTGTAGAAGATGCTCGAGTCAAATTGTGCATCAATACGTCGCCAGAGTAGATCGACATCTTTTCCATGCATCCAATATTGACCCCATGGCCTCTCTTCATAAAACCAATCGGTATGCCACTTAGGCTCATATCGTGGTTTAATAACGGAATCCCAGACAACAATATTTCCTTGCAACAATATATCAGCATATGTATTAATGAGATTATCACTGAACAATGCAGCAAAAAATTGCTGTGCCCCCTCATCACTTCTGAGTCTGGAAAGCTCAACAAATGTATTAATCGATTCTCCACTTTCTTCAAGAATATCACTCAATTCTGGGATTACTAATGATCGAATCTTTTCTTGATCAGAGTGAAACAATGCTATGTATGCAGATCGAGCAATTCGCGTTTTAAGAACTTTGGCTGATGCCGCAATTCCAATAGTCTGCATCTTTTGCAACTTTGTTACAGCAGATACTACAACATGTTTAATGCGTTGTTTCACTCCTACCCTTTATATTCTTTTAGTTAAGCTCTGCGCCATTAGCAACTGGTTCATGTGGTACCATGATACGGCTCTTATGCGTATCATCTTTTGTCATAAATAACATACCGTGTGATTCAAGACCCATCATTTGGCGTGGCTTTAAATTAACAACAAAGAGCGCTTGCTTACCAATTAATTCACTTGGTGAATAAGTTTTGGCAATGCCACTTAAGATTTGTCGCATACCACGAGGTCCAAAGTTGACTTGCAGTTTTAATAACTTATCAGATTTCGCAACTGGTTCTGCTTGTTCTATTGTACCAACAACCAGTTTTAATTTTACAACATCATCAATAGTTATCATATCGTCATTCTCTATAACTACTTCAGCAACTTTTTGCTCTTCAACAGTCTTTGGTTCTGGTTTCACAAACAATGGATCTCCTTTGGTAATAGTAAATGTATGTTTCCATATTCCGAGTTCTAATTCAGATAATGCTTTACGCGTAACTTCTGATATCATGCCAATACGTCCTAACAGTTCTTCCATCTTATGTGGCATAATTGGTAGCAATAGAATACCTATCGCACGAATTGCATGACATGTTGCAGAAATAATTTCATGAAATTGTTCTGGTGATGATTTGGCAATCTTCCATGGCTCTTTTGCATGAAAATAGGCATTTACTACATTGATATATTTCCACACTCGCGCAAGCGCGGTATGCAATTGATAATCGTTCATAAACAATTCAAATTCTTGCACCATAGAGAGTACTTCATCTTGCAAATCAATCTCAGATGTAGACCATTGTGATGGTGCTTTAACAATCGTTATGCCATATTTATCCGCAAGCGTTGTAACGCGTTGAAGGAGATTCCCTAAATCATTTGCCAAATCTGATTCAATACGCTGCTCTAAATCAGCAATACTAAAATCACCATCTTGTGTTACTGCCATTTGACGACACAAATAATAGCGAACAGGATCAACTCCATATGCTTGTGCTAGTTCCAATGGATCTACCACGTTGCCACGTGATTTTGACATTTTCTGCTTATCAACTTTGATCCATCCATGCACAAGTAACGATTTTGGTAATCGTAATCCAGCAGCCATAAGAAGTGCTGGCCAATAGACTGCATGGAATCGAATAATATCTTTACCAAGAATCTGCAAGTCTGCAGGCCACCATTTTTCAAATTCTTCTTTGCGTGCAACATCTCCATATCCAATTCCGGTAATATAGTTTGATAAGGCCTCAATCCAGACATACAATACATGGCGTTCATCGTGTGGAAATGGAACACCCCATGATACTGTTGTTCGAGATATGCTCAAATCTTTGAGCCCTGACTGCACAAAACTGATAACTTCATGTGAACGCTCTTTAGGCGTAATAAAGTATGGATTCTCTTTATAAAATGCAAGCAACTTTTCTTGATATGCTGAAAGCTTGAAAAAGTAGGTCTCTTCAGAAACAAACGTTGTTGAGCGATCACACGACGGACATTGTGGAGATACTGTTCCAGGAATTGTCTCTTTCTCCGTTACAAATGTTTCGCATGGTGTGCAATACCATCCTTCATAACTATCTTTATAAATATCACCATTACGAATCAATGTATCAACTAATTGTTGCGCACCCTTTTTATGATACTCATCTGTAGTTCGCATAAAACACGTGTATGTAATATCGTACAATTTCCATGCATCTTGATACGCCGGAATAAATTGATCAACAAAGTCTTTTGGGTTCTTATTTGCAGTTTGTGCTGCTTGTGCAATTTTTTGCCCATGCTCATCAGTACCAGTCAGAAAATAGACCGATTTTCCCATCAGCCGATTCCATCGAGCATAGACATCCGCTAATAAGGTTGAGTAGAGAGATCCGAGATGAGGCTTGGCTGTCACATAGTAAATGGGAGTTGTTACATAGAACGTATTTGGTTGTTTCATGAAAGACCTTGAAATTGAGATGTCCTGAGACGGATTCGTGTTAGAAAAAGTATACCAATAATCACGACACTGACAATATACCCTCTTATTAAAAACAACCTACCGCTAACATTTCACTTCTCAGCAAAGAATAATCGGATAATTATGTAAACTAGATTAGATAACTTGCAACAATCACAGATATTATCTCAAGCAACCTTTTTATCAAATATCAACACCCCCCATTTCGATTCAGACAGAAAATATTTCGTTGAGTTTCCAGATTATATTGGTACACTTATTGCTTATCAACAGCACTATTGTTATATAGAAAATGGAAAGTTTATTCATGTTTTGCACTATTATACTATCACTCTGTCTATGCAACTCTCTCTATGCTATGCATAACGATGAAGACGGTCTTAACCTACCTCTTCCTCCTCTCTATGAGTCTCTATTAATAAATGATGATAAATTCTCTACTAATTCTGACATAATCAGCAGTAGTTCGATTAACATATACACCGATGAACATTCCGACAGTATTGATACAAACACCGGTAGATCTTCTGCTTTCATGCTTGAAAAAGTTATGGGTGGTTATAAATGTCCAATTTCCAAAGAATGCAAAACAATTCGCGGAAGAAAAAAGGCAAATGTACTCTCTCATACAGCAAGGAAACATGCCCGCTGTCCATGCGATTCCACATTCGAGTTTACTTCTAAAGAAGAGCTCATTAATCATGTAAAACAACATGAAAGCACAGCTTTTATAGTGAAAGATTTATTACGACACAGACATAAGATACTTGAACCAAAAAAAGATAAGCCCCGTCCCAGATGTCCTATATGTGATAAAACCCTTTCAAGCACGAGATCTCTTAATATGCATATGATAAGTATACATAAGGATGATCTTATTAATCACATCACATCTCATCCACATAAGAGTCTCTATGTGTAAAAGTTATATTCTGTTTCTCTTTTATGCATGTAATTATTCCTATACAGCTGAGCAAACATCCCATTATAGAACTTTTATCCCAATATCATCCAATAAACTATCAGAACATTATCGAGAAAATAACCTCTGCAGTTCTATAGTCTCTTTACATGAAGAATTTCAACAATCTTATCCAATAACATTACTTACAACTGTAACGCCTTATGATCAATCTCTAAATGAGCAATATGTTGATTTTGATAACTCAACAAGAACACAATGTATCGAAGATTGCTCTACTAATAATAAAACTGATTATTCTTTCAATACAAAGATCAACAATTTTTATACCTGCCCTATAACTTCCTGTAATAAGAAAATTCGTGGAGCTGAACAAAATCTGCATACTCATGTAGCTATAGCACATTATAGATGCTATCAATGTGGTTGCACGCAGCAATATACTGATAAAAATACATTTATTGATCATTTATCAAAACATAAAAAGTATACCACTAGCATCATTAAATATCTTTCTCGCTATAAAAAGCAGCAATCTATCAATTCTCGCTCTACTGTTCTTGATAAAACAGAACGCATTGATAAGATCAGATGCCCGATTCAATCATGTCACGTACAATTAAATAAGGTAAAGTCTCTTAATATCCATATAGCCGTCACACATAATCAATGCAAATTCTGCAATAATCTTCCAAAATTTTCTACTATACAAGAGCTCTATAATCATATCGTATCTGCTCATCGCATACGTGGAAGATTTCTTATCGCATATCTTTCAAAACTAAATATAATAGATTCTACAAATCTAGATCTCAACAAAAAATCTATTTCCAACAATTCTAGTAATTACGATTATGAGCAAGACCATACTTACAATTATCATCAAAAATCAATTATAGATTACTTACATAATAATGATATCGAGAGCAATCAATTTGATGAAATAATAGATTACGAATATTAAAAATTAAACAGAGAGATTACTTGGTAAGAGATGAACAACGCCACCTCTTACCAAAATATAATAGACTTTTATAGACCTCTCAATTCACGCAATATCGTCTTTGCAAGCGATATTACCGTAAGATCTGCATTATCAATACCCATAAGATCCTGAACACATGCAAATGCGGTGGAGACATCATTTGTTTCTCCCACTGTGTTCTCTATCAACGATTCCACAAATGTCTGAAGATTATCAAACTCTGATGCTACAAATGCCGAACTTGCACATGAAGAAGTTGCCGTTGCGATACTCTCTACAAGTGATTCAATACGATCAGAAATTGTCGTTAAATTAGCCAACTGTGCACTTGTGGTCAATTGGAATTCTGCAACTTGCGAGACAAGCGAATCATTTAAACTAAATATATCAGTTGTAAGTTCCGAGAATTGTGAAGTCACTTGATTACTCAAATCATTAATGACTACGTTCAAATCAGAAAATTGTGATGTAATCTGATTACCCAACATACCAATACTCAATTGAATACTTGATGCAACAGATGAAAGCTGATTCCCTAACCCTGATAGTTGTGAAGTCAATCCACTACAACATTGATCAAAACTACTTGAAAGGCTATTACCCAAATCTGATATATCTACTGAAATACTATTAAATTGACTTGTTATACTAACTTCCAAATTCGAATTAATCGATACTAACGATGAATTCAAGTTCGTGCAACATTGTTCAAGCTGTGAACTTAATACTACGTTAGTATTATTATTGTTGATAATCACATTCGACACCTGATTAACAATCTCTGTTGTGATATTTGATTCTATTCCTGCTAGCGCTGCATTAATAGCATTAAATTGTGAAAGCAATCCACATTCAAGTGCTGCGAGTTTTGAGCAGAGCATTATACTCATATTTGCTGCGAGTGTTGAAAACTGAGTATTCATTTGATTACTCAATGCAGCAATATCAACTTCTAAATCAGATATTTTTACACATACCTGACTCTTTAATTGATTCTCAATCACACTCAACTGACCAGAAAGTTGATTTGTATCAACTGCTAAATCTGTCTCAATTGCAACTAATTTTGAGCATATAGCACTATTCTTATCAAGGATCTCTGCACTTAAATCTGCAAATTGCGCATTTATCTGCGTACTGAGGCTCGTCTGTAAGTTAACTAATTTTGCACATATTTGTGCAGTCTTGTTAGCAAGATCAGAAGAAAGCTGATTAAATTCACCATTGATCGTTGCATTGAGGCTATTTTGCAGATTCGCTATTTTTGAGCAGAGCTGACTCTGATTCATAGCTAATGTACAATCGAGATCTGCAAATTGTCCATTGATAAGTTTTACAAGTAATGATTGCATACCAGCAAGTTGCGAGCTAATTCTATCTCCTAATTGCGCAACTGATAGATCAAGACTTGAAAGTCGTGATGTTGTTTCATCATTTTGTATAGTAAGTGCTGTTTCAATATCAGATAATTTCGAAGATGTCTTGTTGTATCTGATTACTTCATTGGTTTGGAAATTAGATAACTGTATTGTAACGCCATTAAATTGATTTGCTAACGATAGTTCTGAAGCACTTATTTTTGAGCAAATTTTGTTGGTAATATTGAGCAACTCACAATCAATCGCATTCAACTTAGAATATATTCTATTTCCTTGCGCAGTAACATTCGCATCTGTCTGTGCAATCTTTTGTAATATCTTACTATCATTGGCAATGGTAATTGATTCTAAATTATCAACTTTTGAATTCAACGTTCTATCAAGTATTGTTAGTTTTGTCAGAATTGCCGCATCACCTTGCGATACATGTGTATCAACTTGTTGAATACGAGAAGTTAAATTAGCATTGGTGTTAGTAACATTCGTATTTACCAGATTAAGCAGACTCACAATCAGAGCATCATTCTTTGATATTTCATTACTAATTGCTGCAAGAGAGTTTTTTATGGCTACATCATGATTCGTAAGATGAGTATCAATTCCGTGTAACTTGGAACAGATAATCGCATCGCCAATAGAGATCTCTCGCTCTATTATATTAAGCTTTGATAAAATAGAAGCATTACCCGCCATAAGTGCATTGATAACATTCGATAATGAGAGTAGTACTTGCTCAAGCTCTTTTCTAATTTGGCACAATTTTTCATACAATTCTTCACTACCCGCACGAGATCCTGTCATACATCCTAATGGATTACAGCCTCCAGTACTACAAAAACCACTTCCGCATCCACCTCTGCGCATAGTCTCTTTAATCTCTTCAATTTCATTGGTGAGTTCTTGAAGTGCATTAAAGTTATACTCAGATTGATCTACTAACGCTGACTCTAGCTTCTGAGATCTTCGCGGGTAATTGCTCTGAAAGCTTGTACTGATCCATAGACACAGTAAGCTTCCTAACATAGCACGCTTAATATTCTTCATATTCCGATTCTCCTTTTATATATAGCTTCTGATTTATGTAACGGATAGATGTTCATCATAGGGTGCTGGTACAACATACATCAAGTCTTGAAAGAATCGATGTTGATTGTGCTGTTGATAATGCTTGCCATTGAGCAAACTCATTCAGAATCAAAATAGTCAGCGCTGCTTGCATTGCTCCTAATTTAGAACAACACGTACTCTCAAGTTGCTGTATTGCTGCAAGAACTTGCGCATTTTGTGATGTCATATTGTTAACAATAAATGCTTGCGATGTAGAAATTTGACTCGAAAGCTGATTTGTCAAAACATGAAGATCGGTATCAAGATCTGAAATTTTTACACATACTTGGTTCTCAATATTGCTATTAATCAGATTGAGTAACCCAACAACCTGCGTATTATTAGTTCCAAGTATTGTCTGAACAGTACTAAGCTTAGAACTTATTGAACTATCATTATTAGTTATTATCGTAGCTAAATTAACATATAAATCATTAAGCTCTGCATAAATATTAGCCTGTAGCTCCATAATCTTTGAACATATTTTTGTGCTCTGGTTGATAATATCAGTTTGCAAATCAGTAGCTTCAGAGCTTATCTGTATCGTCAGTGCTGATTGCATATTCGCTAATTTTGAACAGACTTTATTTCCTTGCAATAATATTGATGTCTCTATTTCTGCAGTTTGACTATCAAGCTCTTCTGATAAATTCGTTTCCATATTAGCCATTTGACTTGATAGCTCATCATTTCCTATCGCAATACTTGTTTGGATTGCGCCGTTTTGAGAAGTGAGTTCATCATTCTGTATCGTTAATGCTGTTACAATATCTGATAGTTGTGATGTTACTTTATTAAACTGTACTACCTGATTAGTTTCAAAGGATGATAATTTTGATAACAGACGATAGGTCTGATTATTAATAAGCAATTGTAGATCTGCTACCTTTGCGCAGAGTGCCAAACTAAGATCTTCTATTGCATCGAGAATAAGCTCATCATTGATAGAGACTTCTTCTTCAAGCTTTATCAATTTAGAACATAAAAGCGCATCAGTTATTGATAGTTGTTTCTGTATTAATGCATCTCCTAATGAGATCTGACTCATCAATGCCGCATCATTTAATGAAACCTGTGTAGAGAGATTATCAATCTTTGTTGATAAATTCGTATCTACTTGTGAAAGCTGTCCTGTAATCACAGACTCTACCAATGAGAGATCGATAATAATGGTTGATATACCTGACAACAACTCACTCTCTATGAGGTCGAGCTGTGATGTCAGCCGTGTATCAAGATCAGAAATTTGTGATTGTAGTTGCGTAAGTTTTATGCATAATATCGTCTCTATCTTCTCAAGTAACGATATCTCTATAGCATCATTCACAGATACCAATTCAGTAAGATTTTGAATCTTAATGCATAATGCTTCAACGTGTGCTTTTATTATTGCAAGAAGACTAATAATAGTATCCGCATCTAAACAATTGATGGGACACATATTGGTCTGTCCACATGTTGAACAACTGCGATATTGTTCTTCATCTTCAAAATATCGAGCTCGTTTTTTTGTTTCAAGCGCATTTGCCAAGAGCTTCACAACATATATTGCATCATCAGACGATAATGTTACAAGCTGATCGCTAGAAATATTAGGTATATCATGAAGATCTGCTATTGCATTTGAAATACTTATATGAATAAAAAATAGCAGCATAAACATCAGTAATTTCTTCATAACACTATCTCCTTTTTTACGAGCACCCTCAAACTTCATTAGGTATGCCTTTATATAGTCTCACAATACACACATTAGGTGCTTGCTATGCGATAAATCTCTTTTAGCTCAGGGATACCATGCGCCTAGCAATAAGTCAATAATCGTAGATTTTCAATAAAAAGACCGGCATGCAAGCCGGTCTTTTCTATCGCATTTCAATGAATGCTCACTATATCACGTACAAGTCGTTGATATTGCAGCTAAAATCGAGAAGTATTGAGATGTCATGGTTGCTTGCAATGACGATAACTGTGAAGAAAGATTTGTCTCAACACCCGTAATCTGATTACTCAATGCAGATACCTGTGATGTCATCTGATTGCTTAATGATGTACAACAATTAGAAAGCTGTGCTGACAATGAGTTATGCTGTAATGTCATATCTGAACAACATGATGTTATTTGGTTATTAATCGATGTAGTAATATTAGTCTGTGAAGCTGAAATTGCACCTAATATTGCTGTTTGCGCATTTGCTATGTTGGTCAGTACGGTTGTTAATTGTGCAGTAACAGCCGCAAATTGAGAAGCCATATTAGTCTGAATGCTCGTGCAACAGGTTGTCAATTGGCCACTAATAGCTGTTTGCACAGCAAGCATTTGTGACTGTAACAATGCATTACTATCACTGATATCCGTTGTAAGATCAGCACAGCATGCATTAATTTGACCACCTAAATTTGTCTCGGTTGATGCAATCTTAGAACAGATAGTATCTGTCGAATTAGCAAGTTGTACCTGAACATCAGAAATCTGTGAGCTAATCTGATTACTTAAGCTCGTACAGCATCCCGATATTTGCGACTTAATTTCATCATGCTGTATTGTTAAATCCGTGCAACATTCAGATATCTGTGATTTAATCTCATCATTTTGTATGGTCAAGTCTGTCTCAAGTGCTGAAAGCTGTGAAGTAATCTGATCACCGAGTAATGCAATATTGAGGTTAATAGTATCAATACGCGAAACAATATTCTGTTCTACTGAAATAATAAGATTTTCTATACTTTCAAGCTTAGAACAGAGTGTTTCACCAAGAGCAGTTATCTGACTCATGATTAATGCATCATCAATAGATACAAGCGTTGTTAATGAGTCAAGTTTACTATTGAGTGTGGAGCAACATGTCTCTATTGCAGTCAAAATAAGTGCATCATCTATAGATACGAGTGATATAAGAGAACTTAATTGCGTACTCAATAACGCATCCGAAATTGAAACCTGAATACTCAAATCTTCAATCTGTGTAGAGAGATGTGCCTCAACTAATGAAAGCTGGTCAGATAGACTATCAAGTAATGTCATTACATTTGCGTCGTGAAGAGAGAGATCAAAATCAATATTGAGCAACATTGAGTTTTGAAATTCATCATTGATAGAAATGAACTCAGTCAACTCATCAAATTCTGAAATTATCAACTCTTCAAGCTCTGATATCTGTATTGAAATCTCTTCAATAAGTGAAATCTCTATGTTATCGCCCAGTGATATTAATAATGATAATGCTTCAATCTTTGAGCAAAGCAATGCGAGCTGTGCTTTAATAAATGCTAAGCATTGTAAAATATCATTGAGTGACCCGCCACATGGTAAAATTGCACGTATTCCACTTCGCTCAGCGGCACGATATTCTTCAACCACTCGCTCAAGCACCTCTACAATACATTCTGCTTGCTCTCGTGTAATATAGACTACCGATCCTTCAACAGGGAATGCTATCTCTTGTAATTCTTGATTAACATGAATGGCATCTTCTGTCTGAGCACTTCCTACAAGAGCGCATAGAACTAAGATACTCATTCGTGCTATTCTTTTTATTGTTGTCATCATGCTACTATTCTCCACTTATTTAAAAGTACATTGCAAAACCAATGTGGATCTCACTCTCTTTCATAGCATTGCGACCAGCAATAATATGCGACGCACCACCAAAGAGTTCAAAGAAATCCCATCTATTATACAATTCCATACGTAGCTTATGCGTCATTGCATTTGAGCGATTTTCAAGTACTGATGCATCAAGTGTTCCTGTTTGACCAACTAAATCAATCGCTGTTGTTTGACACAATGAAATATGATCTTTCTGTTTTGCAAAGAGTTCATAACCAAATGTACAACCCATTTCAGGATTCTTTGGATGACGGAAATCAAAATCAGCATGCATTACAAAATAATTCCATGATACTTTTGCATCAACCGAAGGACCAATATTTCTAACCGTTGCTCCTTTAAATGGTGCTGCAATATGTTCTGTACGTTTAAGTGCATGGTTATAGTACCAATCAAGTTTGAATCCAAACCATTCAAATGGATGCCATCCACCTTCCATACCAACACGAACTTCACAATGACCATTGTTACCCGTTGTTTGGTAATAGAGACGACGCGGATCTTTTTGACGTTTACCTGTTGGGAATGCAAATCCAAGAACTACATTACTCCACCAGCAGAAGTCATCGCCATATCCACCGTAGATATCAAAGCGCATATCACCAAGACCAAGCACTCGTTCATGCCTTGCAAGATCAATGCATTGATTCTGTAGGAATTGAATTGGCGTTAATGCTGTATCAAGTTGTAATGTATTAATAAGTTCTTGTACTGCATTACGAATACCAATTGCATCAAATGCTAATCCAGATTTAGGAAAATCTCCCGGAGCTAGACCATTAATTAAATGCGCAACTACATACAATGTTGCTTGTTCGTTATAATTAGATGCTAAATTAGCTGAATAATTTGTTGCATCTCTAAAGAAATAAACACCGTTATTAGTTCCTGATCCATCTGCAGCTAAAGCTCCTGACACATCAGCAATATTTTTACCATAATATGGATTTGGAAGTGGGATTGACCCGTCATCTCTCTTTATAAGATAAATAGCTGGAATTCCGTTTACATCATCTTGAGCACCTGCATTAGGAACAGAGACGTTAACCCCCGCTATGCTTGTCTGCTCATTAGGATTTCCCGATATTCCATTCCCAAATGTAACTAATGGTAGAGAACTGCTTAGTGGAACATCTGGGCGAATTAAACAACTTAAAAAATCTAGCCTATACGCATATTCTACAGATGCTGCAGCTGGACCTGCCCCCGCTGAGAACACCCGCTCTGATATTACATCACCAAGCCCTTCAGCAAGCTCATCCCCAAAATTATATTGCTCAATTTCAACAATCTTAAATGGAATACTTAAACGTCCTCCTACACGGAAACGTTCATCACATCCAAATCTGCGTTCTGCATTAATCCCCCAGACCACACCTGTTTCATCATATTTAAAACGTGGAGTAATGCGAGAAAATCGTAAAAATGGATTATTTAATGCTTGCGGTAAGTTCAATGAACCAAAACATGGTATTGTTCCTCCTTGCGATGCATTCTGTACCGTAAATGCTTCACTTCCAAAAAAGAGCGATGATAGACTCGCTGTTTTTCGTGTATTTTTATTCGAGCATGGATCACATGGATCGAAGAATGCTTGATCTGCTGATCGATTATAAGCGCCTGCCCATGATTCTATAATCCATGGTGATTCACTCTTGTCTGCTTCAGGGCATCCCGCTTCATCATACCACCACGCATTATGCACTTGATTGAGTGGATAATGAAAAAAACCGCGTAGCTCATATTCTAAGCTGACTGGCGATCTAAATTGCGTAGTAGCATACGCAGCACCGCTGAGCGCGAGCATTGCTACTGCTAATACTCTTTGTCTATTCATTGCTCTCCTTTTAATAACATACCGCATTCTTCATTTTTTGATCGTGATAGCGGGCTTAACTATGTAAGCCCGCTCAATTCTGCTATTACTATTCTTTAATCTAATATTTGTTGAGCAAAAGAAATCGGAGCTGGCGGTGCTTGAGTTCTATCACATTGAATACTTATAGCACCAATATCATCTGCTTTTTCACGACGTTGTTGTTGTGTTCCTCCCGCTGGCTCAGATATATCATAGATATCTTGACGTCCAATTTGTCCACGATCTAAATAGCCAACGCGCACTGCTTCATGCTCTAAATCAAATTCATCTTGTGATAACGAAGCTGTTCCTTTTCCTCGTGCTGCACCTGGTGCTGTAAAGTAATCTTTTATTTTTATAAAATTATACAGATCACTTGGTATAAAGCTTTCCCCTATTGCTGGTAAATTTTCCATCATAATACGAGATGATAGAATAGACGCAAAATAACGACCACTTGATCCAGTTGGTATACCATCGTCAGAACGAACGATTGGCGCAATAGCTCCAATCTCTAATGCATCAGCAGACGGCCTTAATAGAATAATATTACCGCCTCCATGCAAATCTGAATTACCAAGACGACGTCCAGCATGAGTATCTTGATCCTCTAAGAGCAAGAAATATGTTGGTGTACCGTCACCATAATCAGCAAAGGCTATCAATGCTGCATTTGAATCATTACTACTGAGATCATTATTCGATTTATCACTATCAAAGGTACGTGTATGAGATATTAAGCCATCATTGTTGATGATTGATATTTGACCTACATTAAAGAGCGTATCTACATACCACTCACTTGGAATGAGTGAACGCTTATCTACAATACCTACACCAAATCCAACAAAGCCGTTTGATTTTACAATAAATTGCGTATCTGAACCATTTGGATTGAGTGTAAAGTTGACGCTATGACCAGCATAATCCTGTGTATTACCCACTTGGAATGCACCACCTAATGAATTTGGATCACCAATTACGAAGTTTGCATCATCATTTAAGATCACAATGAGATTCGTTACTGGTATTTCGCATGTTTCGGTAGTTGTGCTATCAACTTGGATCTCTTGGAAGAGTGTTTCAACACCTACAAACGTATCAAGCGGCACATAGAATCCAGATGAATCGGCAAAACGAAGTGCTCCGGTACCAATTAAACGAACTCTGAATGGATCAGTATTTTGTACACCCGCACCGAAATTAGTAAGTGGCGCAAACTCATTATGAGGATCTTCTGCTGGTGTTGAGGTTACTGGCAATGCATTATCAATTGGACCAACAGGAATTTCGGAGAATAACAATTCTGATTTAATTAATGGTTCACATTCAAGCGTAGTAGCATCAAAGAATTCTACAAATACACCATCAAGCAAGATACGTGCACCTGGTTCTAAGATCACTTTTACTTGACCTGCAAAACGTACAATGTCACCTTCTGAGAAGCTACGTAAATCAAGAACTCCAGTTGGTTTCACGCGCAATGCTTTTTCAGTATCGGCATTAATAGTTAATACATTACCTTCAACAAAGTTTGGACCTTTTAAGATGCTACATACGTTGTTGATAACCATGTCTTCATTCAGATCAACTTGTCCATTACCATCGGCAATAATAGTAATACCATTTACGCCAAGTGTATCAGATGCAAGCAATGAATCAGGATTAGTATGTGCAGTATTAAGACCAACACGACCATCATTTTTCAATACTACATATGCAACTGGCGCTTCACCTGAGCAGCTGCCTTTTTGGAAGAGTAATTCACGAACCCAACCACCATCAATCATAAGGGTTGCCTGATCTCCAAGACGTGAACCTTGCACCTGTAATTGATCTACTTCACCTGCAACCACTGGAATACCGCTAATATTATCTTGCTGCACTGGAGGACAACCACAGGTATTTACTGATTTAATAATATATGGATTAAAGACGTCATAATCTTTGCATGCAGCGCGCCAATTTAATGTAAAATCTGCTAACGTTTGGTTTACAGGAATAATGGTTGGCGTAGTGCTCAAATCAAGATGCCAATCGGTAATACCAACAAGATCCTCAAAGTATATTTGTTGTTTTGGTAATATAACTTGCGCATCACCCCGTTTTACAATCATAGTGCCAAATATTGCACGATATTGTGAATCGATCACAATCTTACCAGTGCAATCAATAAATATAATTCCTTTACCCGTAAGGCCACCAACTGCAGGACATGCATTTGGTCCACCACGAGTTGCAAATGAGAAGAAATTACCAGCAATTTCCAATGTTGGCGTTATGGTTCCTGTAATTAATGGATCAAATAAGAGCGGATCTAATCCAATTGAAATGTTACTCGAGTGACCAAGATAGATTGTATTAAGCGAACATTGATTGGTAATATCACCAGTAATGCAATGATTGATCGTATTATCATTCGGAGCAACCGTTAAAATTAATGTATCTTGTATTCCCGATGCAGCATTATCACAGGTTGAAGTTTGTATGATATCAAGATGCGCATCTGCAGAGATAATGGTACAACCATCACATGCCTGACTACCCGACAATGTTCCTAAGTTGAGTTGACGGCCAGTACCTCTATCAATTGCATTACCATTATAATAGAAGACAAACTTAGAAATATTATTTGTGCAAATACCACTACCATTTGAATCATTTGGTACAACAAGATCAACACCCGTTACTGCAACACTTGTATTAAGCAAGAATCGAGCATTAGTAAATGTAATACGAGGACGAGAGAATGAGCAATCGAGTGTCGATAATTCACCGCCAACATACGTAGGCTCTGAACAGACATCATTCTTTTCTACTACAAGATGATTTTCATCAGTATGCGATAATGATACATTATGCAAATTCATCACATTGTTAATCAAAAATGCTGCTTTATTATAGCGGAGCAATGCACCACAATCGGTTGCAAATGTTCTTCCTGGGAAGTTAGTTTGTGTACCACCTACGAATAATGGTGCACCTACCGTAGTACTCACTTGCAATGACAATATTTCTATTTTGCTTTGCATGAGGTCGCCATCATTCTGACCAACTACATCAAAGATACCTTCAACATCTAATACGTAATCTCCAGCACCACCCGATAAACTTGTAACAACAAATGGATTTTCCGAATTCGCATCATTTTCAATTGTTCCTACACAGTTCACCCCAGATCGGAAGAAGATTGCTGCATCTGCGGCAATAGACAAAAGCGCTGGTGTTGATTGTGGATTAAGATTGCCATCAATGAAGAATGCTGATGGGTTTCGTGATTTAATAGTATCAATGGTAAAGCAATCATTGCTTGGCATAACGGGACATATATTGTCAGAAAGACCAACATAGTCAACGTATGCGTTAGGATCAACTACGAGTTGGCCATTTGCACCTAATAAGAAACTATATTGAACACCATTAAAGGATCCTTTGTAATTCATCGGATCAAGTTGCGCTCCTTGGAATCCAAATGGATCTACCAACAATTCAAAGAACGTTTTATTAGAGCTTGTGATTAATAATCCTGATTGATTTGTAGATCCTAGAGAATTAATGACTGATGTCACAGCATTCAAGCCAGCAGCAATTGTACGGTCAATATTTGCCAGTGTAATTCCTAGTGGATTTGTGCTATTGGTGTAAACACCTTTAATAAGGTATGCACCCGTATCTTCAATGTTCAGTATCATACGACCAACAGGATCAGTACTTACAGGATTAAAGACAATTGATCCAACTGATGTTGGATTGAGACTAATTCTATCTCCTGCAAGATAACTTATTAATGATTGTGGGCCAACATTAATTGATACGTTTTCCTCTGCAAAGAATGCATTATCACGATAAAACGAAATAGTATTATGCGTACCTGATGACATTAATTGATAAACTTGAACGCCACCACTTGTTGCCGTAGATGTAAAGGATATTGAACGACCTCCACGCAATTGAAACTCAACATTACCTGGACCTGAAACAACAATCAGCAATGGTGTTTTATTTGCATCTGTAGAACCGATAAAGGAAAGATCATATTGCTGTAGATAAAAACGTACTGTTCTTCCTGCACCAGCGGTTACATAGAGTTGTGATGGCGCTGTATCATTACCACGCACGACAGATGAAGATAATAACGAAACAACAATATCATTTGTCACAGAACTGATATGTGTACCACCAGCATTTAATTGAACTGCTCCATTGATAACTAAGTTGTCGTCATCAACATTGGGAGCCATCGTATTGTCCCAAAAGACAACTGCATGTAATGGTGTGGCTACGCTTAAAATCATTCCTATGCTTACCAGCATTCGGAACTTTTTAAGAAAATATCTTTTCATACTCCTATCCTTTTTTAAAGGTTACTTCATTACCTTGAATAAAACATTTTGATAAATATTTTCTGTTTTCTTAGATCTAAAGACTTTTGTCGCATACGCAACATCACCTCTATCATTACTCATGCCTCTTTATTTTGTCAAGATGTAAACCACTGCTATGTACTCTTTTAATACTACGCTTTTAATGATATCCATACATAGCTCATCTGATCAGGAGAAAGCAATGGTTTGAAGAAATACAATCTATCGAATGCATCTTGAGTAATGTTAGAAAATGATATTCGTTCATCTGCATCAATTATTCGTTGACGCGCAGGAAAGAATCCAAATTTATGTGCATATTTTTTTAAGATAGATGGTTGATATAGATAATTTAAAAACATATATGCTAATTCTTCTTGATCACTATCGATAGGCAACGCAAATGAATCAATCAAAATAAATGATCCTTCTTGAGGAACTACAAATACAATGCCATCATCTTGCTTCATAACACGTGCAATATCAGAACTACTAGTTACCACAATTGGACAAGTACGAGAAAGCAATAAATAATCAGTTCGTATATCAGTATACATGCCTACCCATCTTTTCTGTCTCTTTAATAGATCTATAAGTTGTTCAATCTTTTTTGGTGATGAATAATCTTCTCGTTTAAACAAATAGAAAGCTGCTATTGCGATCGCCTCTTTTTCATCATCAGGCATACCGACGCAATATTCTTCTTGTGGTTCAAAAATAAGTTTCCATCCGCGATCTTGCACATCATCCTTAAAATATGATGTATCTATACCGAGTCCATAAACACTCCACATATAGGGCAGTGTATATGTATTATGTGGATCGTATGAGTGATTAAGAAGTGCTGGATAAAGATCATTCCAGAATGTGAGTTTTGTATGATCAAGTTTACGCAAAAGATTATGTCGTATTAATTCTGGCGTACTCAAATCGGATGGCATGATAATATCATATCCATGTTTTTTACCTGATCTCATTTTGAGTATAAGTTCTTCATTGTTTTCAAAATATGTCACATTAATTTTAACACCCATTTCACGTTCAAAATCTTGCACATATTGCACATCGAGTGCAGTAGGCCATGCCAAGATATTAAGTGTCTTTTTTGATCGTACATAATCGATAAATAATGGAATGTATAAAAAGGTATATATCATTCCTACCCAAAAAAGAAGAATTGCGATATGCATCATAACACGTGATACTGATATGCGTTTCATGCAACCTCGTCAGACTCTCTAAATTGTGTATACAGAAATGCCATAACCAAAAGACTGCTTGTCACTAATAACAATGTTGAAAGTGCACTTACCACCGGTGATGCCCCCGAGCGCAATAATGAAAAAATATAGATTGGTAATGTCTGTGATGTTGCACCAGAACAGAAGAACGACAAAACAAAATCATCAAATGATATAATAAAAACAAGAAGTCCTGATGCATATAATGCTGGTAACAAGAGTGGCAATACAATTGAGAAGAATGTTTGGGTATGAGATGCCCCTAGATCACGTGCTGCTTCAATAAGTCGCTTATCTAATTCTACATAGCGCGCATTAATAATAGGAACTACATATCCTAATCCAAGCACGGTATGGCTCGCAATCAATGTAACAATACCAAGCGGAACCCCAATTGCATAAAAGAGAGACATCAATCCTACTGCTAAAACTATTTCTGGAAGTCCTACATTAGCATAAAAGAGTGGTAACATTTTGCGATAGACTGTCTGTCGACTAAAAAAGACATAGACCGAGCCGATCATAAGACTCAATACTACTGAACAGCTTGCAACGATAATTGAATTACGCAATGCATGCCAAACGGGTGTTTGATGAAATAATAATGAATACCATTCAAGTGTAAATCCTGACCATTGATAACTGAGAGCTTCTTTATTAAATGAAAAAGCAACCAAGAGTATAATGGGGATGTATAAGAAAAGATAAATGATGCTCACTATTGTTGGTAAACTCCAGGAGAATGAATATTTTTGTACCATCTATGCATCCCCCTCATATGACACTCTATTACGTGAGCGCAATAATCGTTGAATTACAAATGCCAATAGACAAAGTACAAGCCCTGAAATAATAGTAAAGGCTGCTCCTAATCCATTATTACGTGCAACTAAAAAATAATATGATATAAGCGTACCAACCATCATTGTGCGAGAACCTCCAAGAAGTGCTGGAATTGCAAATTCTCCAAATGCTGGTACTAATACCAATAAAAATCCTGTTTTAATACCGGGCAACGATAACGGCAGTGTAATACGTTTAAATGTTTGCCATGGAGTCGCACCAAGATCTGCGGACGCTTCTAAAAGTTTATGCTCCATCTTTTCAAGTACGGTATATAATGGCATCACCATGAATGGTAAATAGCAATAGACCATCACCACAAAGACGGCACCGATAGAATTTACAAGCTCAAGTGGTTTTGCAATGATACCAAGAAATAAAAGCAGACTATTAATTAATCCATTATGATCGAGAATAAAGAACCATGAATAGACTAATACGAGAAGATTAGTCCAGAATGGTAGAATCAATAAAAAGAATAAAAATCTGCGCCATTGCTGTACATAAAATATAAGAAAATAGACAAGTGGATAGGCTATGATAAGTGATGCGGTGGCAGTGCTTACTGCAAGGATCGCAGATCGACTTATAATACGTATAATTGGAACGGTACAAAGATATCGATAAAAATCAAGCGTTATCGTTGGCATACTCAAACCAAATTGAAACTTAAAAAAGCTATATGCAACAATAATGCTCAAGGGTATGTAGAGAAAAACAACCTGCCATAATAATGCTGGTGTTGATAAAAAGAATGGAATGTCGCGTAAAAAAGCATTTTTGATCTGTTTCATCGTTCCAAAAGTACTACGTTTTCTTTTTGCCAATATAAATATACTTCATCATCATAATCGATTACTTCTTGAGGAAAATGTTCCTCATTCTGTTCAAATACCTGTAGAATAGTTCCATTACTTAATCGCACATTATATTGGGTTGATCGACCATGATAGACAATTGCATGCACAATACCTTTGAGCATATTTGAAAAACCACTCATTGGCGATTTTGCTATTTCTATCTTTTCTGGTCTAAGACTCATAAAAATGGTGCTCTTATTTTGCAACTTATCCTTCACTATCACTTCAAACTTACCTAGGCCTTCAAGCTCTATCTTAGAAATCTCATCATGAATATGCAAGATACCTTGAAGCAAGTTTGTACTTCCTACAAACGTCGCCACAAATGAGGATACAGGAAATTCATAAATCTCTTTTGGAGTTCCTAGTTGCTCAATTTCACCTTCATAGTTCATAATTGCCATAGTATCTGCAACTGTAAGCGCTTCGAGTTGATCATGTGTAACATAGACAAATGTTGTATTAAGCGTGCTTTGCAATTCAATAAGCTCTAGCAACATATGCTCTCTAAGCTTAAGATCAAGGGCCGCGAGCGGCTCATCTAAGAGCAATACATCCGGCTCATTAATGACTGCTCGAGCAAGCGCTACACGCTGCTGCTGACCACCTGAAAGTTGATTAATCGATCGATATATCTGTTTTTCAAGATGTACTGTCTTTAAAATTTTAATGACCTTTTGCTCTATAATCTCTTTAGGAACATTCCGTATTTTTAAACTATATGCAACATTATCAAATACATTCATGTGAGGAAATAATGCATAGTTTTGAAATACCGTATTAATACGACGTTCATGAATAGGAAGATGAGTAATGTCAGTATCACCAAGATAAATAGAGCCGCTATCTACTTGTTCAAACCCCGCAATAAGACGCAAAATGGTTGTCTTTCCACTACCACTTGGCCCCAAGAGAGCAAAGAACTTTCCACTTGGAATAGTGAGGCTTACATTCTCTATTATCATATCTCCATGAAATGACTTCGAGACATTCTCTAGCCGAATACTTCTCATTATACTTTACCATTCTTTGCAATAATCATTGGAATAACAACATCTGATATTGTACATGGTATAACAACTGACCATACTAAAAAGAGAAATACATACCCTATTTGGGTATACCATGTTAAAAATCCATGTGATACTAAATAAAAGATAGCTGCAAGCGAACTAATCATGATATGAGTTGCATGAGAAAAGAGAGAATACGCACTCTGTCTTGCTTTATGGTGAGCACTCATTACAAATCCGTTAAGGACTCCAATAAACAAAAATGGCAGTATATTTCTCAATTCTGTTGCAAAGCATAGATGAAATTTCATATCAATGCCTAATGCAATACCTCCAAGGTATGGCAAGATTGCATCTGACAATGTACAAAAAATGATTGGTGCCACTGATCCTACCAATAATGCTTTCATTTTATTTGATGAAAATCGGAAGAATGTTATAAGGGTTCCTGTTGCAGCAAATGCAATATGCATAAAATGAAAACTATGAAAAAGGAGTTTTGATCCCTTCTTAATAACCGTAAAGTCTCCTACTCCACATGAGAAAAAGCTTAAAAAGCTTGCAAGCGAGAGGCTCATCGCTACTGCAAAGATTGCATATGGCAAATGGCAGGTAAGCTCTCCCAAAATGGTATGTTCATGATCTGAATGATGATGCTGATGGTTGTCGTGACTATGCAAATGCTCGTTCATAAGATTTCCAACATAAAAAATCGTACATATAAGATATAATTCTATAGAATACTCTTGCATAAAATAATGTACATTAAAATTAATGCTGTTGTTAAAAATGTCTATAGACAAATAGCCGCAAGCTCTCTAAAATGCTTGTCCAAATGTCAAAAACCATGCATATCTATTATCATCTGGTGTCTGTTTATGCCATCTAAACCCAATATCAAAACGGAGCGGTCCAATAGGAGTTGCAAACCGCAATCCAAAACCACTAGCCAACCCAACTGTATCACTCTTAACATCCCTAAAGTTGTTTCCGCTTAAAAGACCCATATCCTGAAAAACAACTCCACTTAATGCTTTCACAATTGGAAAACGCATCTCCACATTAATATTAATCATTGATCTTCCTCCACGCGGAACAAGACTTCTGTTCCCATGCAGATCACAAAATACTCCTAATGGTGGCATTATATCAGTATCATATCCACGTACTGATCGAGATCCACCTAAATAGAATCGTTCGCTTGGCATTATTGATTTAAACTCTCGATAAAAAATGTGTCCAAACCGAATTCGCATTGCAAAGACAATAGCATGCCATCGCGTAAAACATGATTGTTCAATAAGAAGTTTCACAAATGATGTAGCGTTACATCGTCGGTTACATGCAATCATACCTTTTAGACTAGCAAGGGCCGAAAACCCTCCTGACGGATTCACCTTATTATCGAGAAAATCAGCAAAGAATGTCGGTTCTATAAAAAAATAGGGAATATGCTCTCCCAAAAGTCGTGGTTCAAAATCAATCGCTCGAGCAACGCATGCAGCATACTCAGGATTTGTATCATCATGCTCGGAAATTTGCGTCTTCATCCATTCAAATCCAGCATTAGCACCCATATCAAGATGCTCTATTGATTTAGAAAGGCCAAGTAACGCTCCATTTTGATATACCGTATAGACGTTAATATTGCTACCAATAAAGCCAGGTTGTTCGTGTCGAATACTATATGCTTGAAGTAATGTTTTAAGTTTTATATCACTCAAAAATGGCCTTGCATATTGCATCACTATCTCTCTATGCGCATGCGCAATATCAGCTGACAAGCGAATATGATCAGCCTGATCAAATGGATTTTTAAAGAGCAACGTTCCACCAAACTTATACGTAACACCGCCAAACGTACGATATTGTCGAATTCGTTGCAATTCAAGACCAGCGCGCAACCTTACTTCAAACGGATCATCCTCAGGAATATTAAGAATAATAATACGGGATGATTCATTAAGTGGTTCTGATATATGGCAGAGACTCACTGCATCAAAGACATCGAGATTTTTAAAATTGAGAAATGTCTGTTTAATCTTTTGATGATCCCATACATCAAGTTCTTTATATGCACAAAGCGACTTGATATATGAATAGGGAATAGGACAACATCCCTTAACAATTGTCTTACCAAAGACTATCGGATCACCCTTATCAACATTCCATGTAATGATAGCACTTCCATCATCCGATCGATTAATAGCGTATTGTATATGTGCTTGCAAATATCCTTTTTGATGCACATATTTAAGGATAATAGATCGCATTACTTGTATAAGATCTTCAGTAACACACGCATCCTTTGCAACACTTTCATATGTCATATGTTTCAATGCATTTACATCATCTTGAGAAAGGCCTTCTATCTCAATAGAGTTCAACATGCTCCGATTTCCTTCAGTAATTATCACATGCAGATTATAGATTGATGCATTCTCTGTAGGTATAAATGCATAATGACTTATTGCTGCATCAAAAAATCCATGCTCTCTATAGAGCATTTCTATATTGTCCAATGCAGTCTTTACCTGTTGTTTGATAAGGTATTTACCATGCAAAAGTTGCTTAAAGCATCGCATAACGACTTTTTCTTCAAAAGCTGTTATGCCTTCTACCACTACTGAACCTATAGAAGCTTGCTTACCCTCTTGTATGATAAAGATTGACTTATCCTTTTCATCACTGCAGTCAACTACCACATCCAGAAAGCCTTTATCGTGATAGATGCGCGATATCTCTTGCGCAAGCAGTGTTACAGGCAAAAGACTTAATGATCTTCCAAATGCCATAATTCCGTCAAGCAACTGTTGGCTTGTTAATGATTGATTTCCCCAAAAAATAAAGAGTCTCTTACTTCCAAGATTAATAGTCCACGTAATATGGAGTGTTGGCTTAAGAGAATCGAGCGTCTCTTGTTGCTCTATAACAACTTCCATATATCCTTTTCTTGCAAGATATTTGAGAATATTCTGCTTACATGATTCTATCGCACATGATTGATAAACAGATCCTGATAAACTTTTGAGATACTTAGTAGAAATATGGTGCGTAAGCGATATGATGTCTGCATCATTATGTTCATCAATTATATTGAGTCTATTATGACCAATAGTAAATCTGTGCTTACGATCGATATGTACAACAACTGATATACTTTTGGTAGTCGGATCTTTTTTTATATCTGCAGATACGCTGGCTTGCAAATATCCCTCTTGAGCACACAATTTCTTAATTTTTTCAAGAGAATGTTCATGCTTTTCATTATCAAACCTATCTCCTGGAGAGAGTAAATAATACGATTTATATACCTCTCTACCCAAAAGAATTCCTTTAATCTTAACTGATTTAAAGGTCCAAAAACTCTTGAATATGCAATGAATAGATATTCCCTCATGAGCATAGGATATCTCAAATGTAATTCGTTTAAACTTATTTTTACGAGAGCAGTAGAAGAGCGTCTGTTCTATCTGCTCAGCAGTAATAGGAATACCCTCTGAAAACGAGACTAGATCGATAAATTCTTCATAACTTAATGGAATATCAGTTTGATAGGTTAACTGATTGAGCATCGTCCCTTCTGGTATAGCTTCAATCAATGTCGAGCGATCATAAAATCCATCGCTCAGTACACAATTGATTTGCTTAAAATGAGCTCCCTCCGCACTCTGAAAGCAGAAAACAAGCAAACTCAAAAAAAGAGATTTTTGGGACATTAAAAACACGCAAAACTCAATGTAATAAGAAGAAAATGTATTCGTATTTTAGTCTACCAAAAAATCTGATTAGTAGTAATAATCTTACTCCTTGAAGTCTGCTCTCTTAGCGGTAAGTATCATCTTATTATTATTGCATATCGAGCCGATTATTCTAAAACTCTAAAGACTCCTCGGTAATCTTTATCATTCAAAAATGGCTCAACATGTATGTCCCCAATAGGCTCTTTATCAAGACCATGATAAAGTGTATCTAAAAAACTATCGAGAGACTCCGCATTGCCACAGGCAATAATCATTACTTTTTTCTCAGCCCCTACACTCTGCACCAATCCTTCAAGATCATATTTTTTTGCAATTTGTTGAATTGTCTGCATAACTGAAGCATTATGGGCTGTTGCATCAAAACTAATTCGTAAGCATTTATACATCTCGTTCATCTCCTCTTTTTACTTCTGCAAGAAAATACCAGAAGTTATAGTATATTGTCAAAATTCTTACACGCAAGGCCTTCTATCCTCTGGACTTGAAGCGTGTAATCAGTACACTGTAGTAATTATAACACTTTTTTACAAACATCTGCGCTAAGGAATTACTTATGATTTCCGAATCTGTTCGCGTTCGCTTTGCTCCATCTCCAACAGGTATCATGCATCTAGGGAATATACGAGCAGCTCTCATGAACTTTCTCTATGCTCGTCAAAAGAATGGTACTTTTATCCTGCGCATTGAAGATACTGATGCTACTCGAAACTATGATATCGGAGCACAGCAAATCCTTAAAGATCTTGCATGGCTCGATCTTGTATATGATGAAGGCCCAATTAAGAATGGTCCTTACGCTCCCTATTTTCAATCAGAGCGCGATGAGTTATACAAAAAACATTTAACATTGTTAGCAGAGAAGAATGTTATTTATCGCTGCTTTTGTACCGAACAAGAGCTTGAGCAGAAACGATTACGTCAACAAGCACTTAAACTTCCTCCGCGATATGATCGTACATGCGCTCGCCTTACGCATGATGAAATAGAAGAGAATCTATCCAATAACATGCCATTCTGTTGGCGCTTCAAACTCGACAGCAATGCTCATGTAACCATTCATGATTTAGCACGTGGTGATGTCACATTTGAGTTTAAGAACTTTTCAGATTTCTTGCTTACGCGTACCGATGGAAGCTTCACGTTCTTATTTGCCAACTTTGTTGATGATATGCTTATGCGTATCACTCATGTGTTCCGTGGAGAAGATCATCTATCAAATACTGCAAATCAAGCCGCTATGTATCATGCGTTTAATCAACCGTTACCAATCTACTGGCATATGCCGATATTGTGTAACACAACAGGTCAAAAGCTTTCAAAAAGAGACTTTGGATTTTCTCTTCATGATTTACAAAAAGCTGGTTATCTCCCCGAAGCAATCTGCAACTATTTAACAATTATTGGAACATCATTTGACGAAGAGATCATGGATATGTCACAACTTATTGCACAGGCAAAGTTGGACAACCCTCATACTGCAGGTATTGTTAAGTATGATGTTAATAAACTCAACTGGTTAAACAGAAAGTGGATTAGTCTGCTTGATATAACCGTGCTTGCAGAACGATGCATACCATTTTTAAAAGATGTCTATTCATCAGCGCATAATCTATCTCGCGAACAGCTTGCACAGTTGTTAGAACCAATACGTACTGATCTTACAACATTGTCTGATGCAGTATCATCACTTAAGTTCTACTTTGAATCACCTGAGATTACAGCTGCCGATTTTGATGCATGCATTCCGGCAAAAGAAGTCAGTCTATTAGTGCAAATAATTTCTGACAATCTTCCGCACATATCTTCGGCACAATTATTTGTCGAAAATACAAAACGAGATGCTCAACAAGCACAAATTCAATTAAAACATCTTTTCTGGTTTTTACGTTTAGCACTTATCGGATCGACCAAAGGACCTGCTATTCACATTATTATCGAAATGTTACAAGCAGAAGAATCTTTTAATAGAATTAAAAAAGCAATCGATTTATTGACGCACAACTAATCTATTAGGGAGTTGGTTGTATGATAAAACAACTCCCCTTTTTTCAAGTTCCTGTATCACGTATAAAAACTCTTTATGCATGTGATGAGGAACAAAGAATTCAAAAATACTATTCTGAACATCTATTGTTCTATCAAATGCTACATGCTCATAAGATCGTAGAACGGCAGTTAAAAACCAACATTGCTCACGCTTGATATGTGCTTGATAATAAAGCGACTCTTGATACTGGTTATTTTCTGGTAAATATATCATACTAGGCAAAGTAGAAGTGTTATTATATACCGGTTAGTTGTACTATACTCTAACAATATTTTACCATTTATACAAAAGAACATTATGCAAACAAGTAAGCTATGATTACCATTATACTTGCTAAGATTTGACTGTACCTAATACACAATGCTATATCTTTACTCAAGAGTTGAATCAAAGAAAGGACCGAAATGAAATCGGATGTATTAACTGTCTTACGAATCGGCATATGCATAGCCATCATGGGAATAGTCCAGCATGCATATGCTATCTTTCCTTCGCTTGCAAAAAATGATCCTTTCCCCATGTATACATCTGCTGAATTTGTTGACGGAACTCTTCTTATTCTTAAAGATGAACTCTCTCTCGATGTTGAGACTGCTGCATTAGCAGATGAACGACATAATTTTATGAGTCTCTCAATTTCGCCTTTTGCTCAAAATGCAACTGTTGGTAGAAATATAAAAGGACAATATGTATTTGGAGGACAACCTCTTGGGCTTGGTGATATTACCAGCGGTCGTACAAGCATGATTGCATTAATGTTTGGTAGACTTCCTGAAGGTCGCACACTCCCATCTTCTCTTCAAGCAGCATTTGATAATCTGTTTCCAGGCATGGCTCCTGGGACAATTGATGATGGCAACTATATCGATCCGAAACAATTATTCGGCTATTTTAGTTTTCCTTTAAAGTATCGCAAACGTGGCGCTCGCTTTGAAATCTCTATGCACTGCAGCGATTTTGGATTTATTTTCCAAACTGGTGTTGCAAGCATCCGACAGACTGTGACTGATGGATTTATTTGCACTCCACCAGAAATTTGTACTCCTTCAAGTGATGTTGTTGTACGTGATACACCACCTACTCCTAATCCAACACAAGCACAAGCATCCGCAGCATTTGAAAAAGAAGTCTTTAAAGGAAAATCCAATACAAATGATTTTATTTCTGTACGAAGATTTGATGGCATCACTGATGAACTTCGCGCAGTTGACATGACTCCTCGATCTACCGATGAAAGCCTCAAAGGCATTACACAAGGTCAAGTTGAATGCTATCTTATGAGTCAGTTACGCCCAATTATGAGTGAGCTCGGCCTTGATATTTGCGATTATTGTGCAACTTCAATTGAACCTATCTGCCTCTCACTATTCTGGCGTAAAGGATATGAGCTTAATCGTGGAAGAGATGAAGAATGGCCTCATGTTGTTATAATCCCACACATCCTTCTCGGAACTGAGGTATCTGTCGGGAAAAAGACTGATCCTAATAAGTTGCTTTCAGTCCCATTTGGTAACAATGGACATACCAATGTTGGCTTTAGAGCAGGAATTAGTTTTGATTTTATTGATACGATTGAAATTGGCGCTGAAGGTGGCATGGCACATTTCTTCTCAAAGAGTGTCGATTGCTTACGCGTTCCAAACAGCCGCTTCCAAACTGGTGTATATCCATTTACCGTTCCTGCACAAGTACGTCCAGGATACTCCTGGTTCTTTGGACTCAGAATGTATGCATTCCATTTTGTGGATAATTTATCACTCTCATTTGAATACCTAATGATAGAACACAAATGTGATCGCATTATTCTGAAAAAGAAAGATCCGGCATTCCTACCTGAATGCTTAGAAAAGACAACGGGATGGAAGAGTAAAATGGTCGATGTTGCCTTTAATTATGACATATCTCCTAATGTTGCAATTGGCGTTTTATGGCAAGCACCATTATCACAACGTAACTCATATAAGAGCACAACCATTATGCTTACATTCAATGCAGTATTTTAATTAACAATAGTAAACCACCAAACTACCTACATCGAAAGACGCTATGAATTATAGATTTCTTATATTCCTGATTTTACCCATATCACACAGTATAGGCTCACAATACATTGAAGTAGTTCCTAGTTTCGCCCATTCTGAGCAATATAATCGTTCTTCATCAACTCTTTCCATTGATCAGATCGAACGCTTATCTAGTCTTGACAATTACCTCACTCATGAATGTAAATCAAAAGATATTGATCTTCAAAGCATTCTGCCGCAACGCTGCATTTTTATACCAGCCAAATATCAAGAATTGAGCACTGATGCACTTGAAGTATCAATTATAAGTCTTGAAGAGAGAGCAAAGAGGCACAATCAACGCTCTCAACCACCGCTTGAGTTGGCACTTGCATATACAAGCGCTCGCCAATTTCGCAAAGCACACACATTCAAACCCACCCCTTCTATACAAAAAGTAACAACCTCTTCTTCATCAACGTCAATAATTAATAAAAAAAGACCTGCAGCAACGCAATCACAAAGACATACAGCTCAAACAAAAAAGAGCATGACCTTACAACAGACCAATTAAGGATTTTCATGAAATTGCAGAGCATTATACTCAGCATATTGTTCGTACATATGCATATGTTACACACAACGCCAGATACAATTAAATTGCCTGACAACCAAAATCTCAAAGCGCATTTTGTTAAGCATGGGTTTGAAGACCTTATAAGCAAGATTCCCATTATTGATAAATTGGCAAATACAGAAAAATCCCCCACTGAGATTATTAAAATGGTAGACCTTGCTCTCTACTTCTATCAGTTCAAAACACATGGAGAGATTTCTACTCAAGCTACTCAGGAAAAGAAGAAAAATCTTCTTGCAGCATTATTTCAAATGCCATTGATGCCTACTTCTAATAATGAATAACTAATCAGACGGTCAAAAAGGGCCTTTTGAAAATAAAGACCCTTTTTGATACCCAGTTACTCATATTGAAGACGCAAACTAGACAAAACAACCTGAAAATCGTATACTTGTCATCGTGAAAACTGTTATTTTCAATTCTTGAAAACAAACCTTTAATAACCATTTTTGTAGGAAGGTGGCTTAAAGCCTATGGCTAAGCGTAAATCTAACATCGAAATTCATGTTACCGGATATGTTGATAAAGCTCTCAAACAACTCAAGAAAAAAATTGAGCGTGAGGGTGTTGTTCGTGACATGAAACGAACTGTCTACTTTGAACCAAAGACACAAAAACGTCGCAAACGCCTTGTTCGCGCGATCAAAAATAACCTTATGCGCATGATCTCTCAAGGTCTTTTGAAAAATAGATAATGAATAACAAACGCGTTCAGAATATTAAGCACGCTCAGAAGGCAGCTCAGTTAACTCGAGAAATATCATCGTTATTTCATCAGATAACTGTAGACAACCCTGGTCTTATGGGCATTTACGTTAATCGTATCAAACTGAGCGATGACAAGAGTATTTGTACCGTCTATTTTGGAGCATTTGGCGGAAAAGAAGAATTTGATAAAAAGCTTGGAGAACTTATTCTCTATAAGCCTTCAATGCGAACTGCTCTTGCACAAAAGATCTATGGTCGATATACACCAGATCTTGTCTTCCGATATGATGAACAGATCGAAAAGCAGCAAAAAATTGATTCGTTACTTGATAAACTTAAAGATGACGGACAGTTATAAATGCTAACGTATTACGTCTGTGCATTTGTTATATTAAGATTGTGGGGAATGGCATTAACAACCGTAGCTTATCGGCTTGTTAATCCAGTCCCTTTTTTTGCATCTATTGTTAGCGCCCATCCCCCGGCTACTTCTTTTCGACTATTAATTGAAATGGCAACTCCTATTCTTATACTCCCATTATTTGCGTACTATCCTACTTTGCATGCTACTGCATATGCATTCTTTTTTTCAGCATTAATTGTCACTATATATACCGATTATACACGCATGCTTATCTCTCGATTCGTAACTCTCTTTGCAATTCCCGTTGTCTATCTTGCATCTATCTTCAACCTACTACCAATCTCTCTTTTGCAAAGCATAATTGGATCAGTAGGTGGATTTGTTATTCTTTTTAGTATCGCAAAAGCATTCTCTCTTTTACGAGGTAAAGATGGCCTTGGACAAGGGGATATCGATCTTATTGCATTTATAGGAGCATGCACAGGGCTTATTGGTGTTTGGTTGACATTGCTTATCGGTTCTATTACGGGTTCATGTTGGGGAGCTGCTCAAATTATATGGAATAAAAATCAGACCTATTTATCAATCAGCAATATTGCTTTACCATTTGGACCATTCTTAGCATTTGGTGCAATATGCACCGTCTATTTATTACCACATCTATCTTGTTACATTGCATTATAGCATTAGTACGCTAAAGCATCTTGCACAATAGTAATAGTATTGTTTTCATTAATAGTAATAATATCAGGCTTTCCATTCCCCATAATATCGCCAGCCGCCGTTATAACAAAACCTGTCTTATCTGCCCTGCTTGCGATTAATGATGACGATGATGTATTTAATTTTCCGGTAAAGTAGTTGGATCCCTCTGCGCCATTAGCAAATCCATACGTGTAGTAGAATGATTCTTGTTCTCCTCCACCCTTATAGCCTTCAGGCTTCCACCCTATACCCTTTTTACCAAGTAGTTGGTCTGAGTATGTTCCATGCTCTGCATAATACGCTTTTTGTGCGGCATAGAGTGATCCGAGATTAACAAATGCTTCAGCTCGCTTTGCTTTGGCTACAAATCGACCAAATGATGGCACAGCAACCGCTGCTAAAATAGCTATAATTGCTACAACAATCATGAGTTCTATTAATGAGAATCCTTTCTTCATGCGTCAATCCTTTTTACTAATCAACATCGACTATTTTTGTATCATTGAAGGACTACATATTGCTTCGAGATCTGCAATAGCATACGCTCCCTCTCTGACTACCCGTATAGGTAATGATGTACAATCTATAATAGTCGACGGCTCACCTTTTAACATTTCGCGCTCATCATCCAAAACAATATATCCACTTGCATGCAATAATTTTTCATCAACATCTCCTATACCCGATGGCACTTCTCTTCCTGAAATGTTTGCACTCGTAGAAAAGAGCATCTCTATCTCTTCAAGTACCGATTGCAATCCTGCATGTCGAGGAACACGAATACCTATAACATGATGTCCATTCGTTGCATATGGTGGAATCAATTCTGATGCTGGCACTAGAATGGTGAGTGGGCCAGGCCAACATGCCATCACTAATGGTTCTATTGCACGCCATATCGATTGATTTATACATGACCGCGCACGTTCTATTGTCCCCGTTAAGAGAAGATATGGCTTTTGATCACGTCTCTTTAGCAGATTCAGTCTTTCGAAACATGTCGGCGTAACAATTGATAATAATCCTAGCACTGTATCTGATGTCGCCAAAATAATATTTTCTTGTTGTAAATCAATTATTATCTGTTCAACATCAATTGCCTTATTCCAATATAGCTTTTTCATAGTATCTTTATTCTTTAACATACATTCTGTTTATGCATAGCAATAATTTCTTGTTTGACATTTTTCTTGGTCATTATAGATTGAAGTACAGGCATAGCATATCATATAACCTACTGCAAAAATACTTTATGCTATAAATAGTCCATTGATAGCTATGAACCTATATTTACATCTATGAATTACACGACAAAGAATAGATTCTACACATTATTTATATGGAGAACATAATGAGTAAAAGCATACAAAAAGGATCGCCTTCTTCCGGAATAATTGTACCGGGGAAGCAACGCAACTATAATGAAGTAGTCGAGTATTTTGACACACATTGGAAAACTAATCCTCATGATCCATCATTATCTGCAATTAAACATCTTGATTCTCTTTTTGGATCTCTGTTTCAAAAAATCCCAAGCATTCTTGTAACGGGAACAAATGGTAAAAGTTTAACAACTCATTTTATCACCAAATTGCTACGTGAAGAAAAAGTTTCACTTGGAGCATTCTATTCACCACATATTCTTACTTATAATGAACGCTTTTCAATTAATGGTGAAACAATCTCAAACAAAATTTTTACCGACCTTGCTAATGAAGTTATTACGGCAACAGAGACCGCTCAAATATCTGCTAATACGTATGACATGCTACTCACTATGGCATACTTATTATTTAAGCAGCATGCTGTTGAAGTGGTATTAATTGAAAATCCTGATAGTGAACACATCAATGCATCTCATATTTGCACACCAAGCATTATTGCTGTTACGCGTGTTACAAGTGTTGGAGAAAATGCATCTCACGAAGTCCTTCAATCAGTACTCAATGTTGTAAAGCCAGGTTCTCACGTTGTCTCTGCAGATCAGAGTAAACTTAACTTACAGACAATGCAGGGAATTGTAGAACAGATGGGTGGTATATGGACAATGCCTATACGTAAACTTGCACCATTATCATATCCATTTGAACAATTACATGGTCGATGCGCTGCATTAGCTGAACGAGTATCGCAAATATATGTTAATGCAATATGTCATAAAGATACCATACTTGTAACAAGCAATAGCCTTCTCGTTAAACAAAAAGGTCAACGTGGACGGCCAACACTCGAATCAAAACGCCAATTAGAACTCAATCCACGTAAAACCATTGAACAGTTTTGGAAAGATTGTGAAAGCACACTTCCTGCTCGATTCCAGGTGTTTGATAAAGAAAAGCCAATCATATTACTAGATAACGCATCTAACTTAGATGCATTTAAGAATCTTTTGTTAGGCGTACGACTTCTTAACTATCATCGCACACTTAAAGGTCTCGCATTAATTATTGCAAGCAACAATCCATATTTAAATATTCCAGAATTTTTAAAATTATTACGCTATTTCTTTAAAAAGACTTCTGGCCAAGTGATTATTTGCCCTGCACCTGCACATGCAGGATTTAACCAACATGCATCATGGGATGTTGAAGAGATCACTAACAATATCAAGAATATGAAGATCAAAGCAACGGCAAGCAAAAATTTTGTTGACGCATTTGAACTTGCTCAAAAAATGGTTGATGAACGTGATGGATTAGTAGTCATAACAGGATCAACAGGACTTATTAGCGCCTATTGGCATAATAAAGGCATTAAGAAAATTTAAGCACTATTTATGATTCTCTATCCTCTAATCGTCAGCATCTTTTCAGGATTAGTATACGGATGCTCCTTTGTACACACACAAAGGAGTACTCTCTCTTCGCAAAAAAATAACGTTCTATCATTATTCGTGCACTATATACTTCGATTATCAGTACTTGGATTATTGGTATATTATCTATTGCTATCGCCACAAAACATTTCTATACTTGTTATTACTTCTTTTTTAGTAACATTTTGGCTCGTAATTTTACTTAATAAAAAGGCCTTCTTATATGGATGGGCTTGGAATTTCCGAAGTTAAACAATGGTCGCTATCTAATTTAATTGGTTATGATCATCCATTTTTGTATATCAATAAGCATACACTTATATATACATGGATTGTGATACTGCTTCTTACACTCTGCCTCATTCCTATTCGATATCTTGTTACTCATAATAAGAATCATTGGCTTAGGAATATTGCGATTCTTTACACCAAAACATTTATCGATAATACAACACAAGCATTCGGCAATTTTTACAAATCACATACCATCTTTGTTGCAGTACTCTTTACTTTCATATTTATCTGTAACACAATTGCGCTCATTCCATGGCTTGAAGAACCAACAGCCGATCTTAATACCGCGTTGGCACTCGGCATTGTCTCTTTTATGTATATTCAGATTACTGCAATCAACACTCATGGATTTGTTGCATATATAAAGAGCTATTTTCTTCCATTCATATTTATGCTACCACTCAATGTTATTGGCAAGTTAGCATCTATTTTATCAATCTCATTTCGATTGTTTGGAAATATATTTGGTGGTGCCATTATATCGCACATCTATCTTGGTCTAATAGAAGGATCTTTTATTCGCGAAGTTATTGGACTCTTATCAGGCGTAAATATACTGGTTTTTTTATTCTTTGGACTTGTTGAAGGAGCATTACAAGCATTTGTATTCTCAATGCTTACACTAACATATCTTGCAATGGCAATTCAAGGCGAAGGAGGACATTGATAATGTACTCAGAGTTT
Organism: uncultured Pseudomonadota bacterium; assembly: GCA_964575265.1. Classification (GTDB taxonomy): domain Bacteria; phylum Babelota; class Babeliae; order Babelales; family Vermiphilaceae; genus CAZNPD01. The sequence goes on from CAZNPD010000002.1 coordinate 175,589, forward strand.
ATCTATTTTGGAACTGCAGCTGCCGCCGTAGGGTTAAGTGCTATTGGTGTTGGAATAGGGCAAGGTCTTTCAAGTAAAGCTGCTATTGATGCCATAAATCAACAGCCTCGTGCCTCGATTGCTATATCTCGAATACTCTTTTTAGGCATGGCACTGATAGAAACAACTGCTGTGCTTGGCGCACTAATTGCTGCTGCATTATTGGTACATAGTAAGCAACATCTTGTAAATCCATATGCTCTCTTTGCAGCTATGGGCATCGGTCTAGCAATATCATTATCAGGTCTACTCTTGAGCATTGTCTCGTCATTACCGATACAAGAAGCCTGTTTCAGCGCTGCGCGTCAACCATTTTTAAGCCAAGAGATTGTCCGCTTTATGTTGGTAACTGTTTCACTTTTACAGACACCTATTATTTTCGGATTTATTATCGCATTTATCATCAATAATGAACTTACTCATATTCATTCAATACGAGATTCTTTACGATTTATTGCAAGTGGATTAAGTATCGGTATTGGGAGCATTGGACCAGCAATTGGCATTGCGCGTTGTACACAAGCAGCATGTCGTGCGATTGGATTTAATCAAAATGCCTATAGTTCACTCTTTACATTTACACTCATTAGCCAAGCAATTATAGAGACTCCCATTATATTTTCACTCATTATTGCAACACTTCTTATATTTGGAACTCCTGTAGCACATGAGAATATCATTGAAGGTATTATCTTCTTATGTATAGGAATCACCATGGGACTTGGAACAATGGGTCCAGGAATTAGTTCTGGAAATACCGCATCAGCAGCTATAGCGAATATTGTCTACTATCCTCAATCAGCTGAAGATATTCGACGCACAAGTATGTTTAGTCAAGGTATAATTGAGACAGGAACTATTTATGCATTCTTGATGGCACTTGTTATGCTACTATTATTCATTCAATAAGCATAAAGCAGGAGATATGAAGCAAAAAAGAATTCACGTCTTGTATATTATTACTAAACTCGAACTTGGCGGCGCTCAAAAAGTCTGTCTAAATCTCTTCAATGGACTTACTGCACACGGATATACAAGTTCTCTTGCTTCTGGATCTGAAGGAATTCTTGTTGATGAGATTAAAGGGCAGAAGAGTGTATATTTTCTTCCTTCATTAAAACGCGAAGTATCTTTACGTGGAATATATAATGAAATTCGTGCATTTTTATCGTTGATAACAACGATAAAAAATATCAAAAAAGAGCACCCCCTTCTCATTGTTCATACGCACAGTACAAAGGCGGGTATTTTTGGTCGATGGGCTGCATTCTTTGCAGGAGTTACACATCGCATACATACAATTCATGGATATGCTTTTCATGCGCATAGCAATCTTATCTCATGGCTGCTTCTCTATAGCATAGAATTCATTACAAGTCTTATCACAACGCATTTTATCTGCGTATCTTCTGCAGATGTAAAAGATGGCATTCGTCTATTTCCTCGCTTTGCTAAAAAGTACTCTATCATTCGCGCAGCAATAGATATGAAATCAACTTATATTCCTGCAAAACGCATACACCAATTCCCACAATCGTCGGAACTCTTTATCTTTGGAACTATCGCATGCTTCAAACCACAAAAAAACATCTTTGACTTATTAACTGCATTTGAAAAAGCATATCATACATATCCGCACACACGTCTTGAAATTATCGGTGATGGAGAGCAACGATGTGCTATTGAACAATGGATAGAAAATCATGGCCTTTGTGATGTTATTCAACTCTATGGTTGGCAAGCAAATGTGTGGCATTATTTATCTAAGTGGCATACATTTGTACTCAGTTCATTATGGGAGGGTCTTCCATGCGCTATTGTAGAAGCTCGACTATTACAAATACCCGTTATTGCCTATAACACGGGTGGAATTAAGGATATTATCATACACGAGAGCAATGGACTTCTCTGCAAACAAAAAGATATTGAAACGCTTTCTGAACATATGAAAAAAGTCTGTTCGCAAGAATACTTGTTTAATAGGCTCAAAAACTTTCATGATAATTTAGATGATTTTAATAATGACTATATGATTCAACAACATATACAACTATATCAATCATTAGCGCGCGGCATCAGACCAGAATAGTAACTTGAGGAGAGTAATTACTATGCTATCTTTGCGATCTTATAAACCGTATTCCCTATTATGTGCGATAATCAGTTCTGCATTAATCATAGTGAGCATCATAGTTGGTTACCGATTTTTAACAATAAAACGATCTATTATTCAACAAGTTCAGTCTGATGCATTGCAACAGACAAAAACAGGTGCGCAAGAAATTAGTGAGTTTATTGAGCAATTAAAAATAATGGTCTCTAATCTAGCAGAACAATTGACCACTACCGATGTATCGCAAGCAGAACTCGAAAAATCTCTTATGAATAAACCGGTAGATGTCTATGGTTTTGGCGTTGCATTTTTACCAAATAAATACTATCCATCGGTTTCATTATACGCTCCTTACGCTGTAGATATTAAAGGGAAATCGACATTGATCGATATTGGAACTATGTATGATTATACTGATAAAGATGTTGATTGGTTTTGGAAACCTATTACCTATGGTGCAGGATTTATACCACCTTATAAAGGGAAGAGTAGCGAAACTGTTATTAGTGAATACTCTGCTCCTATTTATGACTCTCATGATTCCGCGAAAGATCGAAAACCTATAGGCATAGTCTTTGCAAATCAATCGATACAGCATCTCAACTATATTCTCTCATCACTCTACTTAGGCAATACTGGGTATTGGTTTATTCTTGATCAATATGGTCGTTTTCTTGCGCATCCTAACTATACACTTACTGAAAAACAACAAAAAATATCTGATCTTGCTACAACAAAAAACGATCCTATTTTTAGAACTATCGAAGAAAAAATAAAAGATAAATCATCTCTATTCATGACATATAATAACGAAATTACCGGAGAACCATCCTGGCTCTTTGGCGAACCAATTGCTTCAACAGGATGGACCCTCTTTCGTGTTTTTGATATTGGAGAACTTTCGTTACCAACTACAATATCATCACAACAATTACCCGACTTTGAACGACAACATATCATGACATTCATAACGATACTGAGCATCGCATTAATTGGTATTGTTATTGCGGCAAGCAGTTTCTGGTTTTTTTCTCCCACACTGTTATGGACAATCTCATGTATAATTTCACTCATTCTTGCTCTTCATTTAACACTTCTTTGGTATGTTGCAGGAATCTATCCTGATTACAAACCAGAAATTGGATTTGTACAAAGCAAGCGAGAACTCCTTAATCGCATGAGTGGATTAATAGAATCAACTATTAACACATCTACTCGCAAACATACGCCACTCACCAATCTACTCTTTGTTACAGAACAGGAAGCCAACAATATCTTCTTTATACCAACTGGTATCTTAATAAACGATCTTAAATTTGAGACCGAAAATGAAATCACTATTACCGGCTACATATGGCAACGCTACACAAATGGTATTCATGATGAAATTACTAAAGGGTTTATGTTACCTCAAGCATCACGTACAAAGATACGACCACTCTATGAAAAAAAATATGGTAATTATACCACAATGGTTTGGCAAGTTGATGCAACACTCAATCAAAATTTGAGCTATGAGCGATATCCATTTGATGTAAAAGATCTTCAAATTGAGATTTGGCCAAATGATCTTAATACTCCTATTATGCTCATTCCTGACCTTGATTCGTATGACTTGATTAATCCACGGTCACTTCCTGGAATTGGAACGGATGCCTATCTTGAAGGTTGGCGCTTAAAAGGAAGTTATTTTGGATATAAAAATCATCAGTATAAAACAAACTTTGGGCTCTACGTTAAAAATAGCTTTGGCATTATCAATCCTCCAAAACATATTGAAATTCCTGATCTCTATTTTAACATCATGGCAAGCAGAACTCTGATTGATACATTTATGGAGGATTTGCTTCCACTTGCTGTTATTGCGCTACTCCTCTTCATGACGCTTATTACGAGCATGGAGCAAGGATATGGTGTACTTGCAAGTTGTGCAAGCGTATTTTTTGGCACTGTATTTTCACAACTTCATTTTAGAGAAAAGGTTCCTGCCTATCAACTTGTCTACTTTGAGAGCTTTTATCTCATTATGTATGTACTCATACTCGTAATTGTTATTATAAGCCTTTTATACATTCTCCGTACTAATATTACGGTTATTCAGTATCGCAACAATATTATTTCACAACTTCTTTTTTGGCCATTAACACTTGCGAGCTTGATTATTTTTACATTATGGTATTTGTATTGATACATACTCAATAACCAGTTGTTCAAATCCTTGAGACTGCATGCTACAATAGTTACAAAAATTTATGAACATAGAACCCATAATAGTCCTATATCTTCAATGCAGAAAGGTTTTGTATGCTAATGATAATAATTCTTCTATTCTTGAGTAGCTCAGCCTACTCTATGAATCAGACATTAACAACAATACCAAATGGCTGGAAACGCATCCTTACTTCTCAACTATCACATCTCATAGAGAATGAAAAGCTAGCAAAAGAATATGGACGTAAGCGTAAAGAGAAACACTTACTTTCACGTGAAACGGTATTCTTACTCTATTGTAATGCTATAAAAAGGTATCATGAAGAAGCATTCAATCAAGAAGTTACCATACTCTTGCAGACTCCTAAATTTTCATACCCAGATACTACACAAAATGATACGCAGCTATCTGATGAGCTTGCGCTCTATGGATCAATATTTCGAGGATGGAACCTAGTCACTGCTATACTAGATCAATATAAAATTACACATCCTGATAGATATGATGCAAATGTAGTAAATCAATGGTATTGTGCATTAACATACCAAAAACCTATTTCTGCTACTCCCGCTAATAATAGCGACGAGAGACTCTCTACTTCATATAAATCTCTTATTTTTCGCAATAAAAAACCCAATACCCAGATGTAAATCTCTTTGCTTACTGTTTTAAGAAAAAAAGACTTACCATAAGAATAAGAATGGCGGGAAATCCATAATATATATACGATTGTAGTCGACATATTTTAGCAACCAATTCTTTGCGCTCTTGCAATAATTCTATTATATAGTCTTGTTGCAATATCATTACTCCTTTTTGCGAATCAAGACTCTGAATCTCTCCATCACTCTTTTCTTGCTCAGCAATAATACGCGCTATGCATGGCGGCATTGTGCATTGTTCATGAGATACCGATTGAATCACTTGTGTCCAGGCTATGCTATTAATAATTATGATAATGGCGAGCATATTTCTTGCGCACTTCATATCACAATTCCTTCATATAGAAATATTACTCTTTGTTTTAACGCAAAGTTGATGTTACACTACCTATCAACAGTAAATTATAATTCACCAACATCATAGAAAGATAGTCTTTTACTATGTTAAAAAAATTAGTCATATCATTATTATGTATAATACCGATAACAACCTATATGATACCAGAAGACTCTTCTTCATATAAACAATTATCTCAGTCTTGCCGCTTAGATCGATTGAATAAACTTTCGCTCAACGATCGATGCACAATAATGAGACTAACTTCAGAGCGAAGAACTATTCTATTGTTTGCAAGCATTCCGTTTTATGCTCCAGAAGCGGGAATAATTTTTAGATCACGAGTTGGAGCCATTCTACCATTACTACGCAAAAATAATGTTTTATCTGAGTATGAACGTATTGTCTTTCTAGATGAGTTCGTACAACTTGGTGATGATTTAGAATTACTCCATCGACAAAATAAATAATATACATAAGAACTTTTCAATGATAATAAGAACATCCTTCATATACATTTCATTTATTACGCTATCTACTTATTGCATGGAGAATGCAAGCGAATCGAGATCATCAACAGAAGATCCGCCTACATTAGAGCAACAATCTACGCTAATCTCAAGATATTTGCGCCATTATAGATCGTTACAAGAAGAGCTCAATACATTCGATGATAATTATGAGTCTCCAGCTGACAACATGCAATGTATTGTACTGGGATATCTTTCATGTGGATTGACACTCTGCCCTCTAATTTTCGAAAAACGTCAATAAACTTATTAATTATACTGTAAGGCTTCATATGAAATCTCACATAATTTTCGCGCTCATAACATCGCTTATATCATCATATATGCATGGCTCAGAGCAAGCTACTCCTACAACTACAGTAAATGCTGCGCACCTTGCACTATCAAATACGTTGTCGCAAAAAGTTGAATCTACTGAAAATGATTCAAATAATAATCTCACACAAGATCCTGAGCTTCTCGAAGATGATGCTGATTATGAAGAACCATTTGATAACATATTATGTTTGAATGCTTCATGTGGATTGAGTATATTTATTCACTCATTCGATAAAAGCAAATAATAGTATACATAATTAAAGAGATACGAAATGAACCCATATATATTTCTTGTCCTCATCACAATACTTACATCAACATGCATACATGCCTGTTCTGTAGAAAGAATCCTTGCAGAGATGTCATACCAAGAACGCACTGAATTCCAGAATAAATTATTCATTGCATACTCCTTTTACAAGAGCGGAATAGGTACCGACGATGAGCAAGTTGATGATATATTTAACTCTCTGCTCAAGCACGGTGTACAGACATCAAAGATTGCATGGCATCCGGACATAATGAATGTATGGCTTAAAGAGATTGAGCATATTGAGAAAAGAGCAACAAAATAATGATAAAGAATATCATTAAAAAATCTCTCTATACCATTGTTGCATTAGCTCCTCCAGTCTGCTATTCAGCTGAGCGTGTTACTAATCCAACGTAAAAAAGACGATGCAACAAAGACTACTATCTGTATTCTCAACTGAAGAACGCACTCAATTGCATACTATGGTTCGTAACTACATTGATAACAGAAATTTAAATGCTATGGTTGGAATATAGCTAATATTCTTAAAGAAAAGAACATTGTTTATTATTATGGTTCTTCTCATAATGTCGATTATCAAGTAATTCATTTACTAAATACTCATCTTTTGGAATATGAGAAAGATCCCATCGTTGCAATCATTGATTAGCAAAGAAAAATATTTTTATAGTTGCGTAACAACTAATTTATCACTATAAAAGTGTTTTGTTGTTCCAATCTGCTGATATGTTTCAGATCCTTTTCCAAGAATAGCAATAATAGATCCTGAGCGTGATTGTGCATATGCCTTTTGAATTGCATGCGCACGATCAATTTCTACAACAACTTTTTCTTGTTGATCAGTCTCCGATATTCCGCTTTTAATATCAGCAATAATGGCATAAGGATCTTCGCTGCGTGGATTGTCTGCTGTCAGCACTATATAATCTGCGTATTGTGCAGCAGCATTTCCCATTAACGGTCGTCGTAATGGATCGCGCTCACCTCCTGCACCAAAGACCACAATCAAGTGTTTGGTCATATCTCGTAATAAAGATAACAATGCTTGATATGATAATGGATTATGCGCATAATCGATGATACATATTGCACCGTTTGCTAGTTGATATTTTTCCATACGACCAGGAACTGATTGAAACGTACTCAATGCGTGCAGTGCAGTATGTGCATCAACACCAACTGCCTGCACTGCTAACCACGCTGCCGTTGCATTATAACTATTAAATGTTCCCAATAAGTAGTTACTCGTTGCATCATATTCTTTGTGATCGTACTGCATATGCCATGTTAAAGAGCTTTCACTCTTTTCTGTAACGGTAATTCGATACCCCTCTTTTTCAGAGATATTCTGCCCAAATTGCAGACAATTATCATACTGCTGCGCAAGAGGAGCAAGCTTTGCATCGTCACCATTAATAATTGCTATGCCATTAGTTTTACGATGCGCAAAGATAGTCTGTTTGGCTGTAAAATATGCATCCATATCTGCATAAAATTCGAGATGCTCTTGCGCAAAATTTGTAAAGGCAACAACATCGAATTGAATTCCATCCACACGATGTAATGTTAATGCTTGTGCAGCAACTTCCATTACCACATGCGTAACACCCGATTCTACACAGAGTTTGAGAAATTGATGCAAATAATCGGGCTGTGCAGTAGTAAGTGGTGCATTAAATATCTGATCACCAATTGCATTATGCACAGTACTGGTAAAAGCGGTCTTGTATCCTGCTTGGTGCAAAAGATGGGCTGTTAAAAAAGTAGTTGTTGTTTTACCTTTGGTCCCAGTAACCCCAATAACGGTAAGATGTTTTGCAGGATTTCCTGCTGCATGTGCACTCAACTGCGCAAGTGCTAACCGTGTATTATCTACATATGATATCGTTGCACCAAATTTCTTTATACAATCAATAATTGTAACGGGAATAATTGCAGTATGCTCAACAACAATACCGCAAGCACCCTTTTCGAGCGCTTGCGGTATATATTCAATGCCATTCTGTTTAAACCCGTTAATAACAACAAATATCGATCCTTGTCCAACATATTCTGTATGACAGGTAACAGGAAATATTGTCGGCATCATCATACAACTACTCGTTATGATGCGCGTGCATATTCTTTAAGACGTGTAGATATAAGTGGAACAAAGTAGAGCATTGCAAACATATTGATAGCCAACATACTTGCATTTGCAATATCAATGCATGCCCATAATTGATCTACGCAAACGAGTGATCCCCAAAACGCAAATGCGCAATACAAAATCTTAAATAAATCTTCATAGCGATCTTTGGTGAGATACATCCATACGGAGCGCACAACATAGACATATGAAACTGCTACGCCAATACCAAATGTTGCAGATAAGAAGCTGACAATCCATCCACCATAGACGCCAAATACCTGGCTAAATGCTTGAATGGTTAATGCAGTACTCGTAGCACCGCTATCCCATACACCGGTAACAACAATGCAAAGCGCTACAATAAAACATACTAATGCGCTAATGAAGGTACTCAGCATTGCAATGATACCATCTTTAACTGGTTCAACACTGCCGGTAAATCCGAATAATATTGCTGCAGTTCCTAATCCAGATTCTGTTGCAAATATTGATCGCGCCATGCCATATTGGATTGCCTGTTTTACGGTAAATCCTGCCAAGCCGCCCGCTACTGCTGTATACGAGAATGCTGCTTTTATAATAAGTGCCAATGCTGCTGGAATATGTGCTGCATTTAATGCAAGTAATATGATACTTGCAATGCAAAAGACAATCACTTTAACCGGCACTAACATATCTGATACTGCAATCACTCGTGATGATCCGCCATAGACCACATACAACATAAAGAGAGTCAAAAAAGTTGCGGTAATGTATGGGCTAATCCCCCATGTTGTGTAAATACTTAACTGAATAGAATTCATCTGCATTGCGCTACCGCCAAGAAGACCAAACAATAATGCGAGCGCTGCATAGACAACCGGCAAGAATGATCCGCCAGGAAGCTTTTGCAAATAGAGCATTGGGCCACCTAATGACCCTTGGTTCTCTTCATGTTTTATTTCTGCTGCAAAATAAGTGCTAATATATACTTCTGCAAAACGAACTGCCATTAAAATGATACCAAAAATAACAATCCATAATGCAGCACCAGGCCCACCTGCATATACTGCAGTTGCAGCCCCTGCAATGCTACCATTACCAAGATTAGTACTTAATGTATTAATAAATGCTTGAAATGGTGTCATTTGACCTTTAAGCTGATCACCTTCCGTTGGCGCAAACATTGCTTTCCACGCTTTGAAAAAATAGGTGAATTGAATCCCTTTGTATGCAATGGTACACAATAACCCAATACCCATAACATAGAGCATAAGTGGCCATCCAAGTAACGCATCGGTATATTGTTGTATGCACATATAGAAATTCATAGAAACCTCGTTAATTATAGGGTTATTATGTACTTTACGTATTGGTCTAGTATACTGAAGTTTATATACGAACTCTATACCATATAATTACATAGGTCTACATGAAAATTATGGCATTGGACATCGGCGATAAGTGGGTTGGCGTTGCATTATCAGATCCAATAGGTTTTTTCGCACAACCACACACCACTGTCGAGCTTCCATTATTACCCAATTTTTTAAAAGAGATATCAACACAAGAAGAGATTGAAACAATTGTTGTTGGTTACCCAAAGACACTTCGTGGAACAGAGAGTGAACAGACAAAAAAGATAGTCGCGTATTACAACAAACTTAAAGAAGAATTTCCCGATCGCTCGTTTGTATTATGGGATGAACGCTTAACGAGTGCACAAGCAGCAAAACTCAAAAAAACTACCACTAAAGAAGAGAAACTCAAATCTCATGCTATTGCAGCTGCATTTATTTTAACAACATATCTTGAGTATCTTCGCATGCAAAAGATGTTAGCATCTGAAGAAGAATCATTCTAAAGCAAGAAATATTGGAATCACTATGAATCGTTATTACGCAATGTTTATTACAGTATTCATGATCTGCAGTTTTACAAATGCTATATCATCCGAATCTTCTCAGCCAGTTGAAGCTAATTCGATACAATCAAGTCAATCACAGATTGTATGCTCTCATTGTGATAAGTTATATAGGTATGGCGAATATCGTCATGTTGCTCATCGCAGTATAAAAAATATCTTGCGACCTCCGCAAAGTCGCGATAAAGAACCGTCATCGGCAACGTGTGTACGGTGTGGTGCATCAATCACAATGAAATGGGTAGCTAAACAAAAGTCATCTGAATAGTTAATGGATAAGTATAAGTAATGTACACTTCACGAGATGCTCTCTTCCTTTTTCTTCTTTATCTAGTTTTAACGTAGATTGACTTATAACAAAAATGACGTCCCATTTTAAAAAAATTACCCTTACATAGCAATTCATTTTTTATAACTATCTACGCATTTACCCTTGCATCACTGTTGACATACTAAATAAACATAGGATAGGTTGATTGCAAGAGAGTAATGTAGTTGTAGAGAAGCATTTGAGACCCCACCTAATTTAAGAAGGTCTCATTTTTGGCATAAAATGCCACATCTTGTAAAAAAGGAGATGTCACGATGAAGTGTAAAAAATGTGAAGGCCTTATGGTATTACAAACATTTTTCGACCATTTTTTGAACTTTGAAGGGTGGAAATGTTTAAATTGTGGTAAGATTATCGTTAAGAAAGAAAAGACGATAGAATATGATTCATTCAGTATCTTTTATCAACAACAAAACTGTAAGAACCGCAATTAATAGATTATGAGTACCTACTTTCTCGCACTTCAGAGCACCCCCACATCACTTGAAATTGGACTGTTTCATCATCATGAAATGCTTTCGTCGCAAAGTATTGATAAGATGATCGCCAGTAAGGATTTTCTACTCACTCTTGAAACAGTACTAGCCGCTGCACAAAAAAAGATCACTGATTGCTCATTTATTGTAGTAAATCAGGGTCCAGGATATTTTACAACACTCAGAACCACTATCACCTATGCAAATGGACTCGGCTTTGCACTCCATATCCCACTTATTGGTATTAATGGTATGGACGCAAGTTACCATCAATATGCAGCAGATCCACAGACCGTCTTTCTCCTCGATGCGTGTGCACAAGATATCTATTATGCCTATTCTATTGATGACGCACTTCAAACAGGATACAAGAATATAGAGGTATTGCTTCGTGATCTTCAACAACTCTGGCCACATGGTACCATAACCTGTATGGGACAAGGCGCACTCGTACATCAACAAAAAATTGCCACTATTCTTGGACCTCAAGGAATTATTCCAGAATCAAATCCAGCACAATGCTCTCTGGATTATCTTGCACGATGTGGATATTCTGTCTACGTTAAAGCTTCCGACTTCGCCAAAGCTACGCCGGACACGAGAGCATGCCAACAGACAACAAATTTTGTCTATCAATTAGAGCCACTCTATTTTAAACGCCATCCTATGGATACTGGAATTACTGTTTAGCGCCATATGCACGTAACAATAGTTCAATATCAATGTACCCATGGCTAAATGCAAATTGAAGTGGAGTCCCTACATTTTCATTAGGAATATACGATGGATTTGCACCTGCCTTTAAGAGGGCTTCGACCATAATTACATTATCTTGATCAATTGCCATTGTTAATATTGAATGACCACTACGATCAACATAATTAATATGAGCACCCTGCTTTACGAGCAATGGAACAAATAGTTGGCTTTTGGCCTCTTGCACTACACGAACAAGGAGCTGGGTTGCTAATGACGCGTCAGGTGTAATGCCGTATGTATTTAATATTTGATATGTATCGGTAGCATCTTCTTCTATCGCTTTTTCAAGAGACTCTGCAAACCATTTTTTATATAACGTCTTTTGTTCAGAATCAGATGATTGTTCAAAGAATGATTTAATGTCTACAATAATAGAGGCATATCTACTCTGCGCTGCAGCAAAAAATATAGGGGCTTCTTTAAACGCTTCTTTATATTCAATCAACCATCGTATGGTAAGCTCTAATTCTTTTTTGATTTTTTGATCACCATGATAATAGGCAATACCCAGTAATAAGTGTACTTTATCTTGCGATGAGAGCGGCGACTCAGGATCGGTAATTAATGATGGGAGAGCTGCATGAATAGAATTTGAGTCAAATTGTTGCGTACTTCGTGCTATTGCATCAATACTACGAGCATAGAGTAATGGTTGAAAAAATCGTAATATATTTGGTACATCAAGAACAATCTTTTTATCTTCTTCTTTCTGTTCTTTCTTCGAATTGACAATAACCATTTCCATCTCAATTGGAGTACTACTTTTTTTTACAACTGGCTGTTCTGCAGAAATTCTTCTATGTAAAAATAATGCACTTGCAACAAGTAAAAGGGCTATATTGAACAGAATAATCAAATCTCGTTTTATACTTCTCATGAAAGCCCCATTTCCCTCTTTATTTCTATCATCCCCTACAATCACTACTAGTTTAATCACCCAGAGCAGTGAATTGCAATACATTGAGGCGCAAAAAATATGAAAAAATAGCTATCGAAAAAATGATCTAAAAATCCCTGCTAAAACCACTGTTGCCTGGCACGCACGAAGCACAGTCGGCGTTAAACGACAAAATTGCGCTCCTGACTGTAACAACATCTTTTTTTCAGCACCGACAAGATCTCCTTCAGGACCCACAAGCAACTGATATGTTTGCGATGGTGCTACACAATATGCATCAATAACAGTATTAATCTGATCTCCCTGCGGATCTGCAAATATTATCTTTTCAGTTGATGATACTACCGCAGAGAGGGCAATCGGCTTTTGTAGTATTGGTACAACATATTGTTTTGCCTGTTCACATGCAGCAATGATAATCCTATGCAATCTATCCATCTCTTTATCGCCACCCCATGTACGAACAGTCTTTTCAGTCGTAACGAGTTGAATAGTATTTATGCCCAATTCCGTAAGGCCATATATTGCATATTCCAAATCATCTCGCTTAAGTACTGGTAAGAGCATCGTAATATGTGGCTTAAGAGGCGTAGTCTTTTCTAAAGAAAGGATTGTTCCACTCACTTCTTTTTTATCTATTTTAGTTATTCGAATATGAGCAACGCGATATCCATCAAAAACCTGACACGTATCCTGCACACTCAAACGTAGCACGCGAGTCATACGATGTATCATATCAATATCAGTTATTACAACATGATCATGAGATAATATCGTTGCAAGATTACTATAATAGAGTGCAAATTGATGTTTGTCTGAAGTTGAATAGTCCATAAAACCCTTATTTAGTCTCTATGTTGCGTCTTCTGATTTGTCTCTTTACCTGCTTTTTCTTTTTAATAAGACGTATAATGACTGGCTTTATTCTGTCTTGCCAATAATCCTGACATGTAAAATAACAAGTTATTAGATAGATCCCCACTCGTTGCCATAACGGAATCTGAAATGATTCATTATGATCATTTGATATAATGATATCTGTCTCACCTGCTATTTGTTCAATGGTAATAGGTGGTCTATATTCTTCAATTTCAATATCATCTATATGAGTAATCGACTTCTGTTGCGATTCACTCGATAATACATTTCCATAGTTTATGAAAAGAAGCATCATGCACAATGCTATTTTATTATTCATCATATATCCTTAAAACACGGTTGATCGATTAATAATCTTACTACAGAAATTTAAATATTCTATAGTGTAGCAATAATGGGGCTCATTCAAAATCGGATCACTCTTTATTGTTACTATCTGTTACTAATTAATAAAAAGAGTCGCTTTATCAAATAACTATGTACGAAAACTACCCATTAACAGTATGATTGTCATCACTATTTCCTCTCACATTTTGGGGCTTCTAGAAAAGGAACGTTCATGATTAAACCACTCGCATTAGTGATTCTCGATGGATTTGGATACAATCAATCACGACAATACAATGCCATTGCTCATGCACATACGCCACATCTTGATAGGCTATTTTCTCAATATCCACACACACTACTTCATGCAAGTGGAACCTCTGTAGGTCTTCCTGAAGGAGCAATTGGTAATTCACAAGTTGGCCATATTACTATTGGTGCAGGAAGAGTTGTCGAACAGCCAATCACTCGCATCAGTTCTATGATTGCCCAAAAAGAGCTTTGTAATATTGATGTTTTAAAAGACTATTTCTCACAACTTGCTCATATCAATAAACCTCTTCACATTATGGGATTATTTTCTGATAAAAATGTTCACAGCAATCTTAGCCATGCAATTGCATATGTAAAATGTGCAATTGATAGAGGAGTTGCTTCAATTATTGTGCATGCATTTCTTGATGGAAGAGATACTCCACCACGATCTGCAAAGCAGTATCTTCAAAAATTTGAAGAATCTATGAAATCATATTCGCAATGTCAGCTGGGATCTCTTCATGGTCGTTTCTATGCAATGGACAGAGATCATCATTGGGATCGAACAGAAAAATCATATATTGCACTTACACAACAAAAGAGTCTCATCTTTGATACATGGCACAATGCATTGGATTATTGGTATAGTAAAGATATTTCAGATGAATTTATAGAACCAACACAGTTGCGCTCTTTTCAACCGATAAAAGAAGATGATGGGGTACTCTTTTTCAACACTCGTCCCGATCGTGCACAACAATTGACTGCTCCATTTGTAGAAAAAGGATTTAATTACTTTCCAAGGAGATATATTCCATTAACTTGTTTTATAACGCCTGTTGCTTATAGCACATCATTGCATACCAACATCCTTATTGAACAAAAGCCACTTGCCAATACACTCAAAGAACGAATTAGTAATGCTCAACTTCGCATCTATGCTATTGCAGAGACAGAGAAATATGCACACATCACCTATTTTTTAGGTGGTGGTCGAGAATTACCATTCCCTCATGAGATTGATGTTTTGATTGATTCATTACCGGATAAATCATATGCCGCTCATCCACGCATGTCTGCACCACAGATAACTAATACTGTAATCACATCTTTGCAATGCAATCCTTATGATGTCTATATCATCAACTATGCAAATGCGGACATGGTTGGTCATTCTGGAAATTTTGATGCAACAGTAAAAGCAATAGAATGTTTAGATCATCAAATAAACCTGTTATACAAACAGATTGTTATAGCTATGCAAGGAACACTTATCATAACTGCTGACCATGGTAATGCTGAACTTATGTTTGATAGAACTACTCATCAACCGATGACACGTCACACAACAAATAAAGTTCCCTTCATTGTAATTAATAATCAAAAAAAATATGACGTACGCAATCTCACGCAACTCGCTGACATTGCACCATTTATATATTCATTGTTGGACATTTAAAATCCTTGCATGTCTTTGTTGACGCCACTATCCTTTTCTTTATCATATCGATACCATGTATATGCAAACATTACAAATCCACCTAATAGAATAACTTCAAAGACTTGATTTAAAAGTCTGTGATGCTTAATATTTACGAGCTCTTTCAATTTATAATCATGTGCAAGTTTCATCTCATTATATTTTTCACACAACTTACTTTCCATCTCACATCTTGCTCTTTTTTCAGATGCTATTCTTTCAGGATTATTTTCTGAAATTACCTTATCAAAACAATTATAAATCTCTGCTATTCTACACTCATACCATTTTTTATCGCATACTTCTTTTTCATCTGGCAATATATTAGTTTGATCATAATCCTTCTGCCATCTTGATTGAATACTAAGATAATCTTTACAACAGAAAGACTCTATAGCTGCTAAAATGTTACTGACTTGATAATCACTTAATACCTTAGATATATCCGTATCCGTCAATAATGAATCATCTGGCATATCAATCACTACTGAATCTGATGGTAATTGCGCACTATAACTCGCATATGCTGTCACTAGACTACCCAATACTATGCTATAACTAAGATGCTTTATCATTAATATGACCTTTTTATTAATATAATGGTTGATCTAAACTATTTCGCTTTTTCTGTTTTTGTATTTCCAAATTCCATACGCAATGCCTGTCATAATAACTATTCCAACGCTCATGACTATAATAGCCTTATGTCGCCATATTCTTTTACTTGGCTCAAGTAGACTAGAATCTTTAGACAGAACGTTATATTTCTGACTACGTCGCGTTAAGATTTTCTCTTTAATTCTTTGCAATGCTCGTTCTTCACACTGCTTTCTTTTATCGTCATGCGGAGAATAAGCATCAATTTGATTAAATACTCCCTTTACCCATTTTTGACACCATTCATCAACATTTTCGTTTTCTCCTGGGCCATTATCATCTAATTGTAATGCAGCTGTAAATGCTCTCATATTTAGCTCGATAGGCATTGTGATATTATTCATAGATCCGACATCATGTATGTCTACTTGTGGAACTTGCATAGATTGATTACTCATGCAATAACTCTGGTTAATATGCACAATGCTTAATACTAAAAATAATATCCGCACAGGACAATCATCCTTATTAAGCTTTTTCACAAGCGCCTCTTTTCATTTTCATTATTTTATATATTGCATATCCAACTACAGAAGTAAGTATAGTTCCTATTCCTATCAGTGTACGTCGATACCATACTAATTTCTTTGAAAATGTATGCAGATCAATAGTACTAGATTTAGCTTTCGACTCTTTCATATCATTATGTGACAGACTATTGCTGCCGTCATCATACTTTTTGAGATTGCTCATAATCGCGGTCATACAGATCATCCAATTCGGATTCTTTGTCGTTACCAGTAATACTGCGATACCATTCTTTATACTTTTCATCTATTTTTTGATAGCTTTTTCGCTTAGATGCTGAGTACTGGAATGACTTTATTGATGATTTATCTTCAAGATACTTATAGGCTGTATCAATAATATTCCAGAGACCAAGTTGATACTCTGTTGCGTTTTGCATTAATAGTGAAATCTGTGATGCATCTTGTTCGCATCTCTTTTTGTCAGTATCTATTTTAAATTGTATCAATTGCAAACATTGTTCATCTGCTAATGCTAATAATGCTCTATCTCTTTTATTTTGCTCATTAGCATATTTCTTATCTGTAGCAATAGCGATCAATGCACTCTGATATTCTTCTATTTTACTGGTAATTTCGTTTTGTTTTATTGTGTATGATCCATAACAGAGTTGAACACTGATCAATAGCAATAGTATATATCGTTGTTTTTGCATGAATTGTATCATATAGCTATTCTCTCTTACGTTGCTTATCATTGTTTTACAACTTTACACATTTTACTATTACTCTTCTTTTCTTGATATTTCTTGTACATCAGATATACAAAGTATGCACAAAGGCTTCCCTCTAATACCCAAAAGAGAAGAGCGCTTCGAGCGTTTCTTCTATCGAGCTTTTCCATCTCTTCTTGTATAGCCATGCTAATATTACAAGTTTTTTCTACATTCAACGCACTATTTATCATATGTTTTACAAGATTAATGCTCTTCTCTTCTGACAAAGCCCTATCTTTATCTTCCGAGGAAATATAATTATTAAAACAATTATATTTATTCCGTACCATACTAGTATACCACTCATCTTTATGACTATCTGGCACTACGCCAAATTCTTTATTGATACCCTCATATATCTGACTGATCAATATTGCATCATTAATACATACTCTTTCAATGATGCATAACAAAGCTTTCTTATCAACTGTTATAACCTCTGATGATTTCTCAGGAAATGTACATGCAATCTGTTCTAATGAAGCTTGAGACCCATACATTGGTAAAATCAGAATAAAACTCACAAATAGATAATAGCGGATCATCATCTTAATACTCTCTATCATCAAATACGGTTACATAATAGGCTTGTGCAAATTTTGGAATAGATTGTAAAAGATCCAAGCTCCTTTCTTTCCATTCTTTTTTTACATCAATCGTATACTGCTCTAATTGATTAAATATATCTTTTGCTATTGTGCGACAATAAGTTTCGTTGCATTGTATTGCAAGAGCATAATCTTTAATTAACTCATTATGAACTGCTGCACATTGATAAAATAATGCTCTTGCACATTTCTCTTCATCATGTTGTGCTGCTGCATCTTCAAGAATTACACGATCTCTCTCTTTAATATCTGCAATAATCTTTATTATTCGATTATCAAATTCTTTAACAATAGACTGCGAACAATAACTGCCCAATGGTATTATCATGATTATTAATAACGGCTGAAGTCTCATCACTACTCCATGTTTATAGATATAAATAAAGGAGAGCTATACTCTATTGCCCTCTTTTTCATCAGTTTTTATTGCTTTTATTATGCAGAATAAGCATGCGACACTTACTACTGCAATCCCTCCTACCACCATAGCTCGTGATAGCAATAATTCAGAAAATATAGATTTTTGTTCTCGCTTTTCAGAACCATTCATATGTTTTTTTATTATATTTCGATTCTGCTGCAATTCACTCATCCGTTACTGTTGTTTTACAGGATCGTCTGTATATAGAGCAGTAATGCTATCTATCAATACTTTATGATCAACTTCTTCAGTATCTAAATCATCAATGGATCTTTCTGACAATATTACAAAAGTAGGAATTGCTAAAAGTAGTAATATTCCAGAGTAACGCCATCTTGTTTTATATCTCTTCATTCTATTGCCTTAATTGTCTATTTTATGATCCATCTGTTTTTCTTTTATATATTTGATATGCGTTGAATCCTACAATTCCCAGCATTATCACTAAAAAAATTGCTAAACCATACGATCTAAAAATATGTTTTACACATTTCTATAATACATCGATCAGAACTGTGCAGACTATACACATACTTAATGATAATTTCATATGGTTCTACAGCACATTTCATTCGATGGCTTTAATCAAAGAAATCTAATGAATCCTTTTAGGTTCATACAATTTATATGTTCGTTACTCATGCTTTGCATATGTATCACTCATCTCATACCACCGATAACAGATGATTCCTATAATCCCTATAGGAACTCCTATTACTACACTTTTTAATGTCATAATACCAATATAACTCATATATTTCTGAAACTTTGTTATTTCTGAGAGAGGATTAATATATCCATCATACAAAAACTTGAGCTGTTTTAAGCTTTTTTGCTCTGCTTCTCTTCGCGCATCATCATATGGAACATTATAATCATCTAATATACTATACATATATTTGATGATTATTTCGCATTGCGCATCGTTACATCGCATAGGATGTAACATGCGATCATTTAAGGAATTCATAGGTCTCAATGCAGAATATTGCACATTTAGCGTAATAATTAGATCTTTATCACAACTTCCACTCACCATCGCTAATAATGATGCACTATCATGAGTAATAGCTACAAGATCATTACAATTTTTATGCATACTATCTACTACTGCTTTTACGCAAACAGGCAAGGTATCTATTTCATGTTGTGAACTATAACATAATGATGTAATCAATATACTGCTCCAAGCAATATCTGCTACTCTCATCACTAACAGAGCTCTTTTTTCCACCAGAATTCGTTTATGTGTATCATTTATAATTCATAATCATAATCGATATATGCACTATCACGATGAATCTCTTTGAATCCAAATTTTTTATACAAGTTTTGTGCTGATATATTTTGTACGCGAGTGCTCAATCGCGCCTTTTGCATACCCTGTTTTCGTAAATCATCGGTTGCATATCGTAATAACTTTTCTCCATATCCCTTATTTCTAAAGGCTTCATCAACAGCTACAAAGAGTACTCGCCCTATTGTTGGTGTCATCAAATAGTAGGATGTAAATCCAATTAATGGTCCACGTCTTCCGTCTTCACGCAACACCTTTGTTTGCAACTTACCAATATATGCAGGATCTGGGCTTGGAGCTCTATGTGACATCATAAATGATGGACTTGAATCTGGACCAGCTAACAACCAATACCAGTTTTTATCAAAAATAGTTAAGACATCTTGCATATCGTATGCATCATTAAATGTATAAAATGGTCCACGTTCGCTTGTAACATACCATGCTCCTGCAGCTATTAATGATCCTACAAGGCCTATGGCTAACCACTTTTTTTGTAATGATGTCGATTGTTTTATTGTTTCATTCATATATAAAGCCTTTATTGATAATCAATTTGATGCAATGTAAGCCCTCGAGCAGGCGCATTAGGCAAAGAATGCGCGGGATTTTTTGCTTGAAGAATCTCTTTTACAAAATCAATTGATATATTATTATTCGATGCTGATTCAAGTGCCGCTCCTACAATACGTCTAATCATATAACGTAAAAACTTTGGTCCTTTTACTACAATACGATATGCTTCCCACTCTTGTATATATTCAATATCTATTGAATCAATGGTTCGAATAGTATCATCTCCCATCTCATCGCCAGTACAAAATGATCTAAAATCATGCGTACCCACAAACACTTGTAACGTATTCCGCAACTTATCAAAATCTACCGGAAAGCGATAATAGGTTCCATATCTGGCTATCATTGGTAATGGACGTTTAAGAAAGAAATGATACCAATATGTCTTTTGTATCACATCAGTATACAAATTAAACTTCTCGTCTGCATACATTACATCACGTAGCAAAATACTTGATGGTAATAGATTATTCCATGCATGCATCAATGTTGCGGGCGTAACTTTTAAATCAGTAGTACAGAGCGCTGTTTGCCCATGCGCATGGACTCCCGCATCGGTACGTGAGGCTCCTTGCAATGCTATTGAACGATTAAATACTCTTTTAAATGTATCAATAAGCACTCCCGCAACAGATGGAACTTCATCTTGAAATTGCCATCCATGATAATCTGTTCCATCATAGGCAATAATAAGTCTATATCGAGTATTCACATTCATCGTCTATTGAATAAAGATAATAATTAGATCTAAAACAAATCGTATATTTAGATTACACAATAGCATAAATCAATCACTATCATATGTTATGGATTAAAAACATTACCTATAGACATTACATATGAACCAAAACCTACAGTTCCTGCAATAACGCTTGTACATATAATACTCAGCGATACCACTCCTATTAACTGCATTGTTGTCCATTTCTTGTCTTGATTTTGATCATTTGTCATCAATCGTTCATTTAACACTTGCTCAAGTAAACATTTAAACTCTTTTATTAATTGCTCTATTTGAGCATAATCATGACTTTTTTGAGCTTCGTGCAATTGATGTGATATTTTCTGTATCTGCTACTGATAGGCAAAAGCATCTTGCGCATAGAGTGGCTGCGACAATACCATGCATCCCAACAATGCTATTTTTATTCTATTCATTATGATAATCCTTCTTGTTATATACATATTTATTATCAAAACTTTACCGGCGATTTAATAAACTCGTATGCCATCTTCCATGCTATAATAATGAAAGGAGCACATATCGCAAAACAGAGAACTCCTTTTAACAAATCGGAAGCTCTCGAGTCTTCATACTCAATATGTGGATGTATCACAACATTTTTACGCGCATTTTTTACTGGTGTTTGTATCATTGAAGAAGTCTGTTCAAGCATATATGCTAATTGTTCTGCGAGTTGTCCCATGCGAACGGCATCGCGTGCTTCATGAGCGTCACGCAATTGATTTCGAATAGTATCTATTTCTTGCTGTGAAAATTGTTGTGTATACAACGCGCTTGTCATTATCAAACATCCAACGAACATTAATTTTTTATGTAGCATACAATACTCTCTATTTATACATTGGTTTCTACTCTAAATACATGCGTTTTATTCTATCACAGGACACATAAAATACTAGAATGATAGCAATAGAAAAGAGGGACATTGTATTTAGCAATGTCCCTCTTATAATTACATATCAAAACGATAGGTATTAACGCATTGAAGCTCGTAATACTTTTTTACGTAAACGAATGCTCTTTGGCGTTACTTCGATAAGCTCATCTGGCTTGATCCATTCCATACATGTTTCAAGATCCATAGTCTTAACTGGTGCAAGCTTAACTGCATCATCAGTTCCTGATGCACGCATGTTAGTCAATTTCTTAGCCTTACATGGATTTACATCAAGATCATTATCACGGCTATGCTCACCAACGATCATACCTTCATACACATTATCGCCTGGCTCTACAAATAAGATTCCTCGTGCTTGTAATCCATCTAATGCATATGCAGTTACAACACCCTGTTCCATTGAAACAAGCGCACCCTTTGTACGAGTAGAGACATCACCTTTGTATGGTTGGTATCCTTCAAAGCTGAAGTTTACAATACCCGTACCACGTGTATCAGTTAAGAATTGACTTCTGAATCCTAATAACGTTCGAGATGGCACTTCATATTCAAGACGCACACGACCACTTTCAAGCATCGTCATGTTACGCATATATGCCTTTCTCTTCCCCAAGTTTTCCATAACGATACCTTGGTGTTCTTCTGGCACATCGATCAATACATATTCAATCGGTTCATTTTTCACGCCATCGATTGTCTTGTAAATAACTTCCGGTGCTGAAACTTGCATTTCAAAACCTTCACGACGCATATTCTCAATCAAGACACCTAAATGCAATTGACCTCTACCAGATAACTTAAATACATCAGGAGAGTTAGTTGGTTCTACACGTAATGCAACATTGGTCTTTAATTCTTTTTCTAACCGTTCTTTAAGATGGCGAGATGTTAAAAATGTCCCTTCTCTACCATTGAATGGAGAGTCATTCACACTCATATACATGCTTAATGTTGGTTCATCAACTTTAACGTATGGATATGGATCTGCTTGACCAACTTGGCAAATTGTTGCACCCAGTGTTGGTGGCACATCAAATCCAGTTACCGCAACAATATCACCAAATGATGCCTGTGGTGTTTCAACTTTGTTCAGACCAACAAATGTGAATATTTTTGTAATACGAGTAGGACTACTTATGTAATCATCCTGACAGCAGATTACCTGATCGCCTACTTTGATTGATCCACTAAAGATACGTCCAACAGCTATTGGTCCAAGAAATTCGGAATTGTCGAGGTTAGTAATCAATATTTGTAAATGATCTTTTTTATTGATTGGTGCTGGAATAGTATTGATAATTGCATCAAACAATTGCTTCATATCTTGTGTCGGTTCAGCAGGATTTTTAGTCATAAATCCTTGACGAGAAGATCCATAGAGAATCGGAAAATCAAGCTGACTTTCATTCACTGCCAAATCTAAGAATAGATCGTGTACTGCATTTTCTGTACGATTAATATCAGCATCTTTACGATCAATCTTATTGATTACAACAATTGGTCTCAAATTAAGTTGCAATGCTTTTTGCAATACAAAGCGAGTACCTGGAAGCACCCCTTCTGCAGCATCAACTAACAATAAGAATCCTTCAACCATTTGAAGTGTACGTTCAACTTCTCCACCAAAGTCACTATGGCCTGGAGTATCAACGATGTTAATCACATAATCGTTGTAACGGATACCAGTATTTTTTGCCAAAATAGTAATACCACGTTCCTGCTCAAGCTTGTTGGAATCCATCACACGATCTTGGCTTCCTTGGATAGTACCAGATTGACGAAGCAATTGGTCAACGAGCGTTGTTTTACCATGGTCAACGTGAGCAATGATAGCAATGTTACGAACAGTATTTCGAACTTCTCTTTGTGTATTCATAAATTTATAGGTCCATATATAGAGTATGCCAAAACAATTGCTACTCATGTTATGTTTGCGCAATAAGGTCAAATGCTCGCACTATTATAATGCACGAGCATTTGTATACTTTTACTCTTTCCGATTTCGCTAAAAGCTATACCGGATAAGCCGTGACGACTATCTATTAGTATTGAGATGTATACGAAAGAAGCGCAAGTGTTCTTGATTTACGAATTTCACGTGACAATGCTCGTTGATGACGTGCACAGTTACCAGAAATACGTGATGGTAAAATTTTACCACGTTCGGTCAAGAATGAACGAAGGAATGTCGCATTCTTGTAATCAATATTATACTTTTGCTCATCATTTCCACAGAATCTGCAATGCTTTTCACCACTACCAGCTCCACGACGAGAGCGTTTTTTTACCAAACGAGCACTGATTTTTAATTTAATTTTTTTTGTCATGTTCTTATACCTTTAGCCTAATACGCTATGTAAACCTTATTCTTCAACACCCTGCATATCTTGACTCATATCATCAAGTCCTTTGCTCTCTTGATCTGCTCTATCTCTAAACATAGCATCTCTGCCTGTTGGAGCCTCTTCTAATGAGCGTGGGCGTTGATAGGTAAGAGGTTGTTTTGCATCAAGAGCTGCAATCATATGACGCATTACAACTTCGTTGTAACGAACCATAAGTGTTGCACGAATATCTGCGAGAACATCAACATTAGGAAGTTCAAAACGAACCAAGAAATAGACTCCATAATCATTCTTTTGAATAGGATATGCAAGTTTATACTTACCCCATCGTTCGTATGATATGATAGAACCTTTACCATCATTAATGATTTTGGTAATGGAAGATTCAATAGCGGCCGTCTCATCTTGAGTAATTTCAGGCACTGTTAAAATCAGCGCCTCATAACGATTTACCATATGTGGCAATCCTCAACTAACTGGAAGCGTTATACATATAAACACTATAAAGCGTGAGCCATTTGCTCGCTTTATTTAGCATCAGGACCATCCTGATATAAAAAATATACCAAAAAGCCAATATTTTACTAGCTTTTTGGTATATACCGATATCTAAAAATAGAATTTTTCTTATGCAAATCGTTGCTGTCTTTGAACTACTCTTCCAATAATCCTGAAATGATCCTTGCCTCGAATCAAGGCAATTGGTGATTGTTTATGATTCACTGATTCCAATACGATAAAATCTTCAGTGTACGTTACCGCCATAATTGCTTTAACCGGAGTATCATTGCCATATTCAACTGCTGCAATATCACTTGATCGAGCCCAAACTTCCGGAGATATGATTAAGTAATCTCCCTTCACGAATGTTGGCGCCATGCTATTACTCTCTATATGAAGAGCAAACATTGATGCATCAGTAGAGTTGAGCACTGGCACAAATACATCCTTATAGCCTGTTGTAATCTGCATAAGTTGATTATTGTAAGGAGATGGGTTTGATGGAATCTCTCCAACTACAGGTACAACTTGAACGCTTAGTACAACATCAGATTTTTCTGGCATGCTTACATTGCGATCAATATTATCAGTTCGTTGGCGGTGCTCTACAAAGAGGTCAACCGGACTAATTTCAAATGCATTTGCTAATTTACGAAGAGAGTCTTCATTCCAACGACGAGTTCCGTTTTTGATATGAGTCAGATAACTTTCTGACATTCCCGTCTTTTCTGCTAAAATTTTGGTTGTCCAGCCTTTTTCGCGTAATAATTCTTTCACACGCAGTTGTGTCAATCTTGATGACATATCAACTCCTCTACTTTATACTATACCAACAAATTGGTAGTATGATTAAAATCACTGCCTTATTACTAATTGTACGCAAAACATTAAACAAGTCAATTGGAATGGACCATGACACCTCGGTTTAAACACGCAAATTTCGAAAAAAACACCCTAGAAAAAGAATTTTGGGCTCAAAACAGACCTATTATTGGCATAGATGAAGTTGGCAGAGGATGTCTTGCTGGACCAGTGGTTACCGCTGCAGTTTGCCTGCCGCCCTACACAGCTCCCGACTTTCTACTCGATTCGAAAGCTATGACAGCGAAAGAGCGATGTGATGCCTATGAATGGATAGCTGCTCATTGCATCTTTTCGCTTGGCATTGTTAACCATACAACGATTGATACCATAAATATTTGGCATGCAACGTTACGTGCTATGAAAAAAGCAGCTTTGCACATCACGGTTCAACTTCCTCAATTACCGGGAGCAATACTTGTTGATGCAATGCCATTATCACTCTCTCATACCATTCTTGAACAAGTCACCGTACATTCATATATTCAAGGAGAGAGATGGTCAAGCTCAATTGCTGCCGCGTCTATTGTTGCTAAAGTTACACGTGATCGCTTAATGGTTTTACTCGATACGCATTTTCCACAATATCATTTAGCACAACATAAAGGTTATAGTACCTCATTACATAAGATGTCTATTCTTGCTGAACGACATAGCATTATTCATAGACTCTCATTTTTACAAAAAATCGTAACTTCCTTGTCCGGCATAGCCAAGGCGACAACGGACATACCAACACAAGAGAACTATCATGATTATGACCAACAACAATCCCTTTGGTGAAATTATAGAAAGTTCGCTCACACATTGGACTGCACAATCATGGCAGTGGGATACATTTCCTCACTTTGGATCGATTGTAGCTGTTCAACAAGGATATCGAACGTTAATTGGCATTGTGCATAAAGTAGAGACTGGCTCTTCAGATCCGAGTCGTCAACCATATGCATATCAGAAAACAGAAGCTGAATTACTTGCTGAGCAACCACAAATTTTTGAATTTCTTAAAACGACATTTACATCGCTAACACTTGGTTATGTCGATGCAGGAAAACCATACTATATGATTGCGCCACAGCCACCAAAAATTCATGCATTTGTTCAATTGGTATCTACCGATCTATTTCAATTATTTTTCTGCAAGCCTTATTATCTCCACATTCTCTTTGGCAACGCTCACCTTGTTGAAAATATTGATGAGCTCTTATTAGGATTACTTGCACAACATACACAACATGATAGAGTAAGCAATCAGAAAATAAGACATTTTATGGAACAGTATTCATTGTTAACAGGAAATGATTATCGCCGGACAAAGTTATTTTTACAGCGAGCAACACAATTTATAGGAGAATAATAGCATGGAAAAGGCTCTCTTTGTATTGCTCATATTAATAACACCTGCTATCTTTACAAGTCAAACATGCGAAGAAAACAATTATCATATTGATGCCAATATAATACATACAATGTCACTCTCTCAACAAATAGATCATATGCGCTCTGAGATCAAAAAATATAATAGATTTATCAAAAGACTTCATCGCTCATCTTCTATGCACACATCAGATACATATAAAAAGAAAGAACAGAATTTAATAAATTATAAGAAAACAACAAAAACCCTGTTAGATCATTTTTTGCTAATAAACTGGCTTCATGAATCACTATAAGGTTTTAAAAATCATTACCATCACTACCACAATACAGGATATCTTCTATGAAAAATTTATTTATTCTACCATTCATGTCATTACAGCTTACGGCATACGCAAGCCAAAGCACGCTCATACGGATAGGCAATGGCGCTCCAAGTATAAAAGAACAGATCAAGACATGGGAATATGAAAAACAACAACGATATGCCACTCATGTCATGCCTACTGCTGAGCAAGACGTCCAAAAACATATAGCATACTTAGATGCTAAAATACAAGAGCTCAGCCTTGTTATTAGAAAACTGGGAAAAGGTCTTTCGCATCACGCAAATTCAAACAGCAGAAATGAATGTCATATGGAAATCACCCATGCGAGTGGCTTTGCAAGCCTTGAATACGCAAAAAGCTATTATGCATGGAATGCATATTGCGCAATTCAAAGTAAATATGAAGAAATGTATTTTGATAAAATTGACGAGAGAGAACAGCTATTGCGCGAAAAGACTCAGATGGAAAAAATACTTTGTGGATTCTTGAAGAATGATGCAACACCTCAAAAGCATTCTTCAAAAAATAAGAATCATCAATAGTACATCGATACAATCTCATCTTGAAAAATGAGCTGTACTTTTTTTCAATAATTGTGCATCCTGTGTTGATAATTTAGAATATCGATATTTTCTCATAAAGTACTTATTTCATGTTTAGTTTTATCAAAAAATCATTACAAAAAATTTACTCCCATATCACTTCAAAGCTAGCTTCGCTCTTTGGACGTACAACTATCGATGAACAAACATTACAAGAACTCGAAGTACTTCTCATCAGTGCTGATACAGGCATGCGAACTACGCGATATATTATGGATGCATTACGTAATAAGCTTACGTATAATCCTGAGATGAAAGGATCGCAGCTGCAACATGAGCTCGGTCTAATTCTTACCGATATTCTGCAAAAACCATCAATAACTAATGAATCATCTATCTATCTACTCGTTGGCATCAATGGAAGTGGCAAAACTACATTTGCAAGTAAGCTCGCATATCGTGAGAAACAACGCGGAAAGAAAGTTTTAATGGTTGCTGCCGATACTTTTCGTGCCGCAGCACCAGAGCAATTAAAAAAATGGGCAGATAAAACGGGAGCAACTATCCACCTTGGAACTGCTGGCCAAGATCCTGCTTCTGTTGTCTTCTCTGGCTGCGAACAATTTAAAAAAAATCATTTTGATACATTGATTATTGATACGGCAGGACGATTGCAGACAAAGATTAATCTTATGAATGAATTGAGTAAAATTAAACGTATCATTTCAAAACAGTTTCCAGATACGTCAATTACCACTATTTTGACTATAGACTCGATGCTTGGCCAAAATTCATTTGAACAAGCACGCTTATTCCAAGAAAGCACCGATGTATCCGGTATTGTACTTACTAAAATGGATGGCACTGCTAAAGGTGGTATTGTCTTTGGAATTGCTCATGAGCTTAATATTCCCGTTATGTATATCTCTTTTGGTGAACATCCAGATGCATTGAAAGCATTTGATAGCACATTATATGTGCATGAACTCTTACACAATTAAGTTGCTCTTTTAATTGACATCTGTTACGTTTGCTACCAGTTATAATCAAATATCATATCAACGTAAAAAGGATCTCTATGAAAATAATGATGTATTCTTTCGCAATGCTTCTCGCTTTATCTGGATCATGTGATGCATTTGGACCACGAAAAAAATCATCTACACGTAAAGATACAACACGTAAAGATACCAATCGCAAGAAAACAACTAAAGAATCTCAAGATAATTTTAAGGATATACGTACTGGATTCCTCGCTGAAATTAAAAAATATGAAAATCCAGTAGTTGTTCTTGTCTTAGAAGAATTATTACGCTTTAATGTCACAGATGCATCAGCTCTTCCTGCTGAATTGAGAAATGAACTTAATACTGTTAATCAAGCTCTCGAAGGACTCTCAGCTGAAGAACAAAATGAGATCATATTATCGTATATTAAACGAATCATTCCTTACTATAGTTGTGTTGATAGCAGATTTATGCGTTTGCTAACAGAAGCTCAAAATAATAATGCGCAACTCCTACTTATAACACATCATCATGTAGCATGTTCAGAAGAATTATTTGAGCGATTACGTCAAGATGGTCTCTATATGCAACCATTATCATTTACAGAAGAGAATGATCTTACATTTGATCTCGGCAATACAACTGCACATTATAAAAATGGCATTTTATTTGCTGAAACTCCCGAAACTGTTCGTGATGCATTTGAAGCATTAATTGAAGCCTCTCCTCGTGCTGTATCAATCTCTCCTATCTTACTCGGATCAGCTGCATTCTTATTAGGTGTAAGTACGGCTCCTACAGAATAAAAACGCTATATTTAAAGCGAGCAGTATAAGACTGCTCGCTTTAACAAAATACTATGTAATCTCATGCAAACGATCGCTATTTCTCAACTTATTCATTCATTATCACATTCATTAAATGAATATCATCATGATGAATTACTTGCATCACAATACGCATGGTGGATACTTGAAGCAATAACAAATCAATCTAAAGCAACACTTCTTCAAAGTGAATATCTTGTTCTCTCTCCAGAACAGATCAATCGTATAGATGAATGGATACATGATCATACTATTGAGCATAAACCTCTTGCGTATCTTATTGGATTTGTTCCATTTCTCGATTTAACTATTTTTGTAGAGCAACCTATTTTAATACCACGTCCCGAAACTGAAGAATGGTGCGCCTACGTCATCGAAAAGTATCGCGCATATGCAGAAAAACCATTACGCATTCTTGATCTATGCACCGGATCTGGATGCATAGCGCTTGCATTTGCACATGCATTTCCAGAATCACATGTATACGCTGTTGATATCTCCGCAAAAGCTCTCGTTCTTGCTCAAAAAAATGCTCTTGCAAACAATATCACTAACATTACCTTCATAGAATCTGATCTATTCACCTTAGTACCATTTATGACATTTGATATTATACTTTCCAATCCGCCATACATCTCACATGAAGAATGGCTTACTCTTGATTTTAGTGTAAAAGAGTGGGAAGACTATCATGCTCTTGTAGCCGCTAATGATGGCCTTCATATAATTAGTCGTATTATTAATCATGCAAAACCATTTTTATCAAGCAATAATACTGACTTGCATTATCTGTATCTCGAAGTAGGATATAATCAAGCGCAGATTGTAGCGCACATGATGAAGCAATCAGGATACTCTTCCGTTGAAACGTGGTATGACAGCGGGCAGAAAGAGAGACTGGTATTCGGGAGAATAACACATGCAACAACCAATTCTCACGGTTGATATAAATCCACATTCTGTAACAATAGCATTCTTCACACAAACTGAATCTCCTCTCCCTATCCATTTGCAAGCATTTGATCGTATTCCAGCGTATGAAATTGCTCTTAATAGAGCAGTGCCTTACAACAGTTCTGCTCTTGTTTTGTATATAGAATCTTTTATAAAAAAGCATAGAATACCAACAAAATATCTTGCACTCAGTATTTCTGGAGATCCACTTAAAGAGACTCTGATTTCTTGTTCGCAAGAAGAGATTGTACATCATTATTCATCTGAGAATCACTATCAGACACATTATATACAACTGAATAACCGCTCTCACAATATCGCAACATGGTATATTGCAGGATTACCAAATCCGCTAATCCTGCAATATCAACTTATTGCATTTCGAAGTAATCTAATGATCAATCGCATCACGAGTACAAAATATGCGCTTATTACTCTCTATAAATATATTCATGCTTCTACCTATCGTGATGAAAAGCTTATTAATGATCTTTATCTTCATCAATCAAATGTATCATTAATCTGTCCTGATCTTTTACATCGAATTATTAAAACATCTGCATTAGAATCCAATCTAACTTATGATGATGCACCATCAATATTTGCTGTTGGAGGTCTTGCACTATTAGAAAGAAACTCATGAAAGATATTAATTTTGTTCCTCACTCATCAACTCAAAATAATTCTCATTCTCGCTGGCTATTTATTTCGCTTATTACTCTTACAGCAATAACATTAAGCCTTATCAGTATCACTATTCCATATGTCCAAACATATACTTCGCTATCACAACAAGTAGAAACACTCCGCACATTGGTGCATCAACAAGAACAGCTAACCCTTAATCAGTCTACAATCGAAAAAAAACATGCTGACCTTCTATTACAATGTAATCAATTGAACAAGCATATTCATAAAGTATCTCCGCTGGTAACCGCACTTGAGCATATCATTACCTCTATCGGTAATACAACCTTACATGAATTGGTCATTAATAGGAAATCTATTGAATTACGAGTCGAAAGTAATAGTGCTGCAGATCTTACAATTCTTCATCAATCTATCATTAAAGAAAAAATTATTGATCGAGCACAACTTACGCAACTTATTCCTGTCAATAATAGTCACAATCTTCAAGCGCGTATTACTGCAATGACATCCATTATCACGAAGCCGGCAATGATCGATTAAAATCAATTACTGGATATTTCCTTCTAAATTCGAGTAAGAGCGATTCGCACGCTATACGTTTTAATGTCTGTTCTACTTCAAAAGATTCTATGTACGGTTGAATATGAGAAGAATGATGCTCATTCTCATCATCTTTTTCAATCATTTTTTGTTTAATAATCTCATAATAGCGGTGCGCGAATGTTTCTTCATATCTCATTACGGGTCCCGTATTAAGATTTGCCATGCATTGTACATTAGAATCTACCTTATGAGAGGGTAATGGCTTTCGTTTAAAATATTTAAAGTACTTATTTTCTAGCCATGTATAGCATCGATAAAGCGCTGCTTTTTTGCATGTATCATCAAGCTCTTTATCATCAGCCATAGCTTGATATCCCATACGTAATGTAAAAACAATATCGTAAACTATATCAACTTTATATGTATGAATTCTTGTTATTAATAGATCTTCAGACGCTTGAACATTTGATAGTCGTATATCTTCAGAACAGATTGTTGTAGATACTATGCTTAACAATACAAGCACTATTCTATATATCATAAGAACCCCCTTTATCTCCTTACATCATAATACATGCCATATAAAATAATACACAATAGTATATCGCGATGCCTATAAAAATATGGTAGGCTATATCTAAATCGTATATAACTCTCTATTGTCATGTTGCATCTATGCCTAAAATTAAACAATTATCTCTTCATGAAGCACAAAAGATCGCCGCTGGCGAAGTTGTTGAACGCCCTGCCAATATCGTTAAAGAATTAGTTGAAAATGCTCTTGATGCTGGATCAACAGCTATAACAATATACATCGAAGATGGTGGAAAAAGACTCATTCGTATTATCGATAATGGATGTGGAATGGATGAAATTGATGCTCATATGAGCATCATTAAGCATGCAACTAGCAAAGTTTCTACACTTGAAGACTTACAGACTATACAAACACATGGATTCCGTGGTGAAGCACTTGCAAGTATCTGCGCTATTGCTCGTATAACACTCACAACGAAAGATGTCTCTTCATCTCAAGGAATCCGACTTACTATAGAAAATAGTACTATCATTTCACAAGAGGCTGTTGCTCATACAACTGGTACTGACATTTCTGTTGCTGATCTCTTTTATACCATTCCTGCACGCAAAAAATTCCTGAAATCTCGCGATACTGAATGGCACCATATTCATCAACTTCTTATTGCGTGCGCCTTGGATTACCCTATGGTACAATTTACACTCTATCATGATAATAAGCAGATATTTCATTGTAAATCTACTCAATCAATGGGTGATCGAATCAGACAATTATTTGAGCAAGATATTGCAGAATCAATGATACTTATAGAGAATAAGCGTACCCATCCACGCATGGAAATAGACGGTTTTATATCGCCTCACACGTATAATCGTTATGACCGTAATGAAATCTATTTCTTTGTAAACAATCGCTGGGTAAAAAACCATACTTTAGCAACAGCGCTTATTAAGGGTTATAAGCAACTACTTCCTCCACGGAAATATCCTATTGCTGTAGTCTCTATCTCAATAGATCCACACATGGTTGATATCAATATTCATCCGCGCAAAGAAGAAGTTAAATTTTTGCATCCTCGTATTATTGAAGATCTTATACAACAAGCTGTTACACAGGCTCTTGAAAAGACAACGTCTTCTCATATTACCGCATCATCACAAGCGCATAATGATATTATGCAACACCGTACAAATATTGCACCATTTTCATTTCTTACCAATATACAAAGAGATCCGTTTGTAAAAGCAGCTGCAGAGATAGAGTCTACTCCAAATTTTTCTGCTAAGACTGAGCAATTCTTTGTACCATCACAATCTCCAATACCACATCAAAATAACACCCGAATTCCAGCATCGCAGCCTATGGCTATTCCACTTGTATCTGACACACAACAATCGCTACATCAAGTACACGATATTCCCGAATATCGCTTAATTGGTCAATATAATAATACCTATCTTCTCATTGAAGAACCAACGGGTCTTTATATTATAGATCAACATGCTGCGCATGAACGAGTATTATATGAACAATTTAATAAACGATTTGACCAAGTACCAACCATTAATCTGATGTTTCCTGAGATCATCACATTATCGCAAAATGATTATGATCTTTTGCTTCCACATTTAGATATTTTTCATACTCATGCTATTACCATAGAACCATGTGGATCTCAACAGCTCATTGTGACATCAACTCCTGTTTATCTCAAATCAGTATCCTGTGAACAACTAGTACAAGAGGTTGTTACACATATCAAAGAATCTGATACTATTGACACTGAACAATTGCAACGATCAATGCAAGAACGATTACGCGCACAAATGGCATGCAAGGCAGCAGTAAAAGCTGGTGATATATTAACCACAGAACAGATGATTGAACTTCTTAAAGATTTGCACAAAACAGAAAATCGATTTGCGTGTCCTCACGGAAGACCAACTGGATTTCTGCTGAGTATGTATGAGATTGAGAAGAAGTTTAAACGCCGATTATAGTCATCTACACTATTTTTATATATAAACAAAAAATCGATTTTATTAATAAAGATAAGTATATGTTATCTCATTGATAAAATCGATTTTCTACACAATATACTTAGCGACGTAATAGATCGATAAGCGCTTGTAATGATACATGTACTTGTGGGAGACCCTGCATCTGTAATCCATAATTAATAATAGCCAGTGCTAAGAATGCTCCCGCAACCGCTAAAATTCTATCCCATGCAGTAAATGCAAACAAAATAATACCTACCGCTACTAACAACATTCCTACTTGTTTACTATTTAATGGTTGTTTCATACAACTCCTTTTTATAGATGGATATACTATACTACCTTGATTACCACGTTTATACATAAAACTGCAAGAAGTGGTGTAATAAAAATCTATAAAAAAAGAGAGCCTATAAAAGGCTCTCTCATTAAGTTTTTTCATATATCGCTGTAGAGGTGCTTAACGTTCTTCAACAGGAACAAGATATTCAAATACATATACGGCAATTGCAGCACCAATAAAAGCACCACCTACATACATTGCTACATTATTCCATACTACTGGCACATGCTTAAAGGCTGCAAATAGATACGAACCGAGTGCGATTGCAGGATTAAAAAGACCGCCTGAAACGGGAGCTCCTACTGCTGCTAATGCTGGAACTGCAAACCCTATAGCAAAACCAAAAATATGTGCTTCTCGATACTTACGCATAGTTGCTACCGCAAGCACAATAGATGCAAACATAAATGCCAATAATATTTCCATACCAAATGCATAGAGCAATGGAGCTGCTGGACGAGGAAGCCGTGCATGAATTTGAAATGTATAGGTTATTGCATATGCTAAAAATCCGCCTGCTACTTGTGCTAATGCATACCATGGAAATTCATTCCAACGTAATCTACCACGTAATGCCATAGCAAACGATATGAGCGGATTATAATGCGCACCAGAAACATACGCACCAATATAGATCCACGACATAAGCATGCATCCAATTGCTACTGGATTAGCACCACATGCTATTGAAAAAATGAAAAAAAATGTTCCTATCAATTCCATTACAAGCTTCTTCATATATTTATTCCTCTGAAAAGTAATAATATAATTAACACAGTAGAAATGCTACTGTGTTATATCTATAAAAAGCAATAGCTTGTGCAAATCACTAATATAGATAGATGCAAAAAAATAAAATCGTACATCTTATTGCATCATAATGTAAAAAGTGTTACTTCTTTACGAATGCATCAAAAATTAAAATTCATTATCTCTTTTACCGTCTCTTTTACATCATCTCTCATTCTTAAGATACGATTCTTAATTAAACCTTTTTTAGTAGAATGTCGTTTTATCAAATGTAATGTGATAATCACTTGCGAACTAAATAAAATATTACACGTCGTACATGCGTTATGACATCGAACAGCATGAGCATATATACCGTATTTCTTCATAAAAGAAGAATCGCATAATGGACATACATTTTTATTTTTTTTCGGAATTATTTTTCTACATATATCCGTGAATTCGCTTGCTTCAGTTGCAATGAGTGATTCTATGCGACTGTAGCTATCATTGTGTATAGTAGAGAGAGTAATTGCTGTCTCATCTTTTTCTATCTGATCTATTAGATCTTCATCTTGATCATTACATATAGTTGAGATTCGCATGCTATTATTACATAAAGCAGAAGTACTTATAGAATTATGCATAGACCATAATGAAGATGTCGCTGATACGGGAATAATCTTATACAATTTTTCTGATTCAGAATCTGGTATAAAGGTAGGAAATACAATAACATCCTTATTCTGCTCATTACATATTTCAGATATTTGCATACCATATAAAGACGAGAATATGACTGTTATGGATAAAAGAGATCCATGTAAAAAATATTTCATAATTCACCATTTCACAATTACATATAACATACATCATAGTGAGTAATCGCTGTGCGTTACAATCGCTTCATCTACTATTTGATAACAATTTTTAAGCTCGATGGTATCAATAGAATGAATTCGGAAGAAATTAAAGTAGATTATAGTCCCATGCATATATCGTTTATTTATATTCTCTGATTAAAGAGGAAAATGAAATCTTAACTTTCTTATAACGCAATGCGAATCTTAATACTATATGAATATATTACACAAATATAGAACCTCATCCAAATATAAGATCTTCTTATATGACTATTACAAAGTCACATATTTAGCATTATCCTGTACAATATAGTCGAGTAATAGTACAACATAGTACAATACTATTATGGTAAATAATGACCTCATGTAACGAAAGGAAATGCATAATGGCATTCAGTGTTAAATCAAAAAAGAGTGGTAAAACTTATTTTTTGCATTCAAAAGAAGTAGTTCTTTCTGGCGGTAAAAAACAGAGAATCTACTATTTTGCAGGAGAAGAAGATAAGATTCATTCATTACAAGAATTACCTGCAGGATATGAAGTTACTGAAAATGAGCGTACTGGACTTCCTATGTTACGTAAAAAGAAATAGCTTCTTTAGATGTGGACTTCATATCTTGAAGTCCACGCTTTTTTATAGATATTTTCTCTTAAATCAATTTCCAAAATTAGAATATATGTTTAGACTAAGATGCAAGAATCTAGAATATTAACATAATAAAATTCATCAATATTTATGTCTTTACATACGCCATCATATTTGTACGGTTCCAAATATATTTGGAAAATGCCTGATTACAATTCTCAAGTAACCGCAGAGATTGCTGCGCTCTACAATATTTCATACCCCATTGCACAGACCCTCCTTACACGTGGTTTTTCTGATAACGATCATATACAGTCATTTTTATTTAGCACAATTGATCAAGAAAAGACTAATACATCTTCTATGAAAGATGCATCAAAAGCGGTTGATCGGCTTCTTTATGCCATTGACAATAATGAGCCAATTCTTGTAAGTGGCGATTATGATGTTGACGGAATAACATCAGCAGCCATGATGATGATCTGTTTATTACCTTTACATGCACGTATCAATTTTTTCCTTCCACATCGCGTTAAAGATGGTTATGGACTCTCAATACGAACTATTGAACGTGCAGCGGCTAATGGATATAAAGTTGTTGTTACTGTCGATAATGGAATAACTGCTTTCGATCCTGCAGTTCGCGCAAAAGAGCTTGGAATAGATTTAATAATTACTGATCATCATAAACCACATGCTCATTTACCTGATGCATATGCCATTGTTAATCCACATCAAACTGATTGTTCATATCCCTTTAAGTCGTTCGCAGGAGTTGGCGTAACATTTAAAATTTTATCATTATTATATGAAAGAAGAGGTCTTTCATTGCCTCCTAAAGCATATGAGCTCCTATTATTAGGTACAGTTGCTGATGTCGTTCCACTTGTTGATGAGAATAGATATTGGGTTCGTCACGGCCTTCTACATGTTAATATGCATGAAAGCTTATCGCTGAAAGTATTAAAATCAAATGGGAAAATCGTACATCCAACATTATCATCAACTGACATTGGATTTTCTATTGCACCACAAATTAATGCACTCGGTCGACTTGAAGATCCAAGGCAAGCTGTTAAATTTTTAATCGGATCTGACACACAAGAAATTGCGCACGTAGGAACAGTTCTATTTGAACTCAACGAAACACGAAAAGTAATTGAACGCTCAATTTATCAAAGTGTTATAAAAAAAATTGAACAAGCTCATATTAATTTACAGAATGATTTGGTAATTGTCGCTCATGATACATCGTGGCCACCAGGTGTTATTGGACTTGTTGCATCTCGAATTGTTGGCACCTATGCACGACCAACAATTTTATTACATGAGACTGATAGCGGCATATTAAAAGGATCATGTCGATCTATTCCTGAATTTAATATGTTCAATGCTTTACAAACATGTAGCAATCTCCTCATTCAATTTGGCGGTCACGCACAAGCAGCCGGTCTTTCATTATATAAACAGAATCTTGATGCATTTAAAGAGGCATTAAAT
This sequence comes from uncultured Pseudomonadota bacterium, assembly GCA_964575265.1. Taxonomy (GTDB): domain Bacteria; phylum Babelota; class Babeliae; order Babelales; family Vermiphilaceae; genus CAZNPD01. The sequence goes on from CAZNPD010000002.1 coordinate 214,455, forward strand.
AATCTTGCTCGTAATCAATTAACTCCATTTGATTTACAACACAAGCTCACTGTTGATGCATATGCAAAGCTTTCAGATTTTACTAAAAAATTTATGCAAGATTTACAATATCTTGAACCATTTGGGCATCATAACGCAATACCATCCTTTTATATTTCTCAAGTAATGCAAGTTCAAAAACCACAACTTCTTAAAGATGCACATGTAAAATGTACTATTGCAGCTGAAGGAGTTGTAAAACAACTCATGTTTTTTAATAGGCCAGAACTCTATCCTCAGTTACTCGATATTGCACACAATCCATTTGACATTGTGGCACAAGTAAAAGAAAATCATTGGAATGGAAAAACATCAATTGAATTAACCGGCATTGATATATCACATAAAGAATCTGAAGTGAGGTGATATGATTATTACTATTGATGGACCCGTTGCAAGTGGTAAATCAACCATCGCACGCCTTCTTGCTGCAAATTTGGATATTTATTACATAAATTCCGGTAGTATTTATCGTGCATGTGCATACATACTTCTACAAAAATATATGTATACGATATCGCAACTCAAACAACCATCTTTTATTACAATAGTTGATCATATCATAACATCAGGCGATCTTGTTTATATACATGATTCTCTTACTCAAGAGCAGATCTATTATCAACATCAAAATATAACTACTTATTTGAAATCTGCTGATGTTGATGCTGGTGCATCAATTATTAGTGCTATTCCTGCAATACGAATCTATATAAATAATTTTTTACGAAATATCAGTAAAGATTATAGCATAGTCATTGATGGACGAGACACAGGATCAGTTATATTTCCTCATGCTACTCATAAATTTTATATTACTGCATCGCTTGATGTACGTGTAAATCGTTGGAAAGAAGCACAAAAACAATTAGGTAACATCCTCTCATTTGAGACAGCATCACAACTTATTCAAGAACGAGATTTACGTGATTCAACACGGCAAGCTGATCCGCTTTGTGTTCCCGATAACGCAATTATTATTGATTCATCTCATTACTCTCAGCAGGAATTACTTCAACATTTACAAGACTATATAACAACTCTCACATAAATATAAAAAACAGGGGCTTTTAAAAAAGCCCCTGTTTTAAATTCTAAAGCGTGATTGCTTATTTAAGCATATCGTCGCCAGCATTTACGATATCATCTGCATATTGATTTGAGTTTACTTTTCTGCGGTAGACTTTATCGCTGCCTTTACTGCCTTTTCTGTAGGTGTTGGTAACTTCTTTACCATCACATACTAAACGACAATCAGTTTCGTCACATACTTCGCCAAGTTTTCTTTCACTTGTGCATACTTCATATTCTGCATACACAGGTTTACGAATTTTATGACATACTGGTGGACATTCTGGCTCACGTTTACATGGTCCACAACCTTTTCTACATGCTGGCAATACAGCCAAAAGAACTAGGCATGCGAGGCTGAGTAATCCTTTCTTCATAAACATTCTCCTTTTTAGGTGAGGTAGAACTACAATTTCCCTTACAATTTCCAGTCTAGATATAATGTATTATTTTTTTCAAGCTTTTCTCATATGTGATAACATGTTTGAAGCTAAAAAAGAAGATATTAGGACTCAATTAGAGTATAAAGGGGATTTTTAAACCCCTTTATACCATGAAAATATCTATTTATTTCTTAGAAGGGCTTTTCTCTTTTTTCTTTTTAGCGCTCTTCTTTTTCTTTGCTGCTTGCTCAAATGGATTTTTAGTTAAAGCAAGCTTAAGTACCTCATCCATCGTTTTTGCATAGGTAATTTCAAGGCCATCGAGTGATACTTCCTTTAAAATTTCCTGCATGTCATCATAATTTTCTTGCGGAATAATGACATGTGTAAACCCATGTTGCTTTGCAGCAAGAAGCTTTTCTTTTAATCCACCAATTGCAAGAATTCGACCTTGTAGTGTAATTTCGCCTGTCATAGCAATTTCAGAACGTGTCGGTATACCAGTTAATGCAGAGACTAACGCTACACATATTGTAATACCAGCTGATGGACCATCTTTTGGTGTTGCACCCTCTGGAATATGTAAATGAATATCTTTACCGGTATGAAATGAAGACTTTAAACCAATATCAGATGCGCGAGAGCGTATATAACTCATTGCTGCATGTGCAGATTCTTGCATCACATCGCCAAGCTGTCCGGTTAGTGTTAATGTTCCTTTCCCAGGAAGCACTGTTGTCTCTATTTCCAGAACATCTCCACCGACCTCTGTCCATGCAAGACCTGTCGCTAATCCTATACGTTCCTTTGATTGGCTTAGGCTTGTCTTTTTAAAGACAGGGTTGCCTAGCCATTCTTTAACTAATGTCTCCGTTAATGTTACTCTCTTCGTCGATTTTTTCTCAAGCAATACTTGAATCGCTTTACGCATCAATTTAGCAATAATACGTTCTAATTGACGAACGCCCGACTCTTTTGTGTACTGCGATATAATATATCGTATGATATCATCATTAATAACAAATTGATCTTCAGATAAACCATATTCTTTAAGGTTTGTTGGAATTAAGAATTGCTTCGTAATAGAAAGTTTTTCTTCGTCGGTATACCCAGACAATGTAATAATTTCTAAACGATCAAGTAACGGATATGGAATATTTTCAAGTACATTAGCAGTGGCTATAAACATAACTTTCGATAAATTATATTCTACATCAAGGAAATGATCGACAAAATTCCTATTTTGTTCTGGATCTAATACCTCAAGAAGTGCTGCTGCTGGATCACCATGAATATCCCGCGACATCTTATCTATCTCATCAAGTAAGATAACGGGATTAGTCACTTTTGCTTTACGCATGGCTTGAATAATTTTACCCGGTAGCGCCCCTATGTACGTACGTCTATGACCTCTGATTTCTGCTTCATCTCGTATACCACCTAACGATATACGAACAAATTCTCTACCGAGGCTTTGTGCTATTGAACGTGCTAACGATGTTTTACCTACTCCAGGAGGACCAACTAAGCAAATAATAGGTGAACGTTCAAGACTCTTTGAGAATTTTTTTGCTGCCAAGAATTCTATGATACGCTCTTTTACTTTTTTAAGACCTGCATGATTTTCATCCAATATCTTTTCTGCCTGTGCAAGCCCAATCGTATCTTTTGTTACTTTCTTCCACGGAATAGAGAGCATCCAATCAACATAGTTTCTACTAACAACAGCCTCCGATGATAATGGTGGCATCTGCTCAAGTCGTCGTAATTCTTTATCAACTTTTTCTTGTGCCTCTTTGCTCAATCCCGCACGCTTGGCCTTATCACGTAACGCTTCAATTTCAAGCGCCTGATCTTCTCGCCCAAGCTCTTTTTGAATTGCCTTCATCTGCTCAGTTAAATAGTATTCTCTCTGGCTCTTTTCAACTTGTGTCTGAATTCTACCCTGAATGCGTTGCTCAGTCTGTAAAATATCTATCTCTTTTTTGAGATATGCGCACAATGTTATCATACGCTCTTTTAAATCTGCTATTTCAAGAAGAATTTGTCGTTCAAGAAATGAAATATTATTTACATTTACTGTTATAGTATCAGAAATATAATCCATATCCTGTGGAGATTTAACCATCTTAACAATATCAGTAGGCACTTTTTCGTTAAAACTTGCATACTGCAAGTAGAGCGCCTGAAGTTGGCGCCATATTGCTTCAACCTCAACAGTATCATCCATATTATATGTAGGTGTATCATCTACTTTTACCGAGATAAAATCATCAGTGACTTCGAATTGAGATGCTACAGCTCTACAAATTCCTTCAGCAAGAATCTTTAACGCTCCATTCGGCATACGCATTACTTGTAAAATAGTAGAACGGGTGCCATGGAGAAATACGTCTTCTTCTGAAGGAGATTCTATATCGCCATCTTTTTGAGCTGTTATAAATATAGAACGATCGTGCTTTAGAGCATGCTCAACTGCTCTAATAGATATTGGTCTGCCAACTATAATAGGTATGATACTCTTTGGTAGGAGTACTACATTTTTAAGAGGCAATAGAGGTAACCGAGTATCTACTTCCTTTACTTCCACTTCTGGAGTATCAGCTACATGTTCTGTCATTATGTTCCTAGTATCATTTGAATAGATCCCTAAACCATATGCTAGGGGTATACGCCTGTCTAATCTTGATGCACATTGTTACGTATTTGCAGAATAGATTATCGCAAGGAGGAAATCATTGCAACTTTCACACTCAAAAAGAGTATGCTTTCAACACTTTACTCACTAGTAAGCGAATAAATAGGCATTCACGTAGCATTTTTCAAACAGCCATGGTAGAATGATAACCCTTGTAATAAAAAGAGTGTATACGGTGTGAAAACGCATTACTTTACTTGATAAGGAGATTATTAAAGAAGAAAAGACAAGTATTATTAAACATTTTTCATTTTTTACAAATGAAGAATACTTTGTTAATATATGTTCTATGTAGTATTCCTTTAATTTACCTAATTTTTGTTCAGAGAGGATGTTTCTTATGTTAGGTCGCATTGCTACTGCATTGTGGGGAAAGTTTGAGAGTAAGGATGAGCTGAAAAAATTCGGTATCCTTGGGGTCATTTTTGGCTTAATCATCGGTACCTATTGGGCTCTTCGTCCAATGAAAGACAGTATTTTCAATGCTGTTGTCGGCGGAAAAGATTATCTGTGGCTCGCAAAAATCGTTTCTTTATGCGTAATCGTCCCGCTCGTTATTCTCTATGGCAAATTAATTGATAAGTATCCTAGACACAAAGTCTTCTACTATCTTATTTCGATTTATACATTATTAGCAATTGGTTTCACATGGGCCTTCTATAACCCTGAAATCGGATTATTAAATACTGTCGCAAGTCCACACCGTTGGATTGGCTGGGCATGGTATGTTTATGTTGAATCATTTGGCTCTTTAATAGTTGCTCTTTTCTGGGCATTCACCACTGATATTACATCATCAGAATCAGCAAAGCGTGGCTTCCCTGTTATCGCATTGCTTGGTCAGATGGGAAATATCGTCGGACCATTAATCTTAAATACAGGATTCTTAGGAACCGCTCATAGCGCTCCATTAGTTGCTATTTGTGCAGTATTAATGGCCGCTATTGGTCTACTATTATATGTGTTTATGCATGTTGTTCCACAAAGCCAACTCATTGGTTTCCATGGAACAAATGAAGACAAAGAGACTGAGCCTGGATTCCTTGAAGGTATCAAGTTAATTCTCAGTGAAGCGTACCTCCTTGGTATCTTCTTAATTATCACTATCTATGAAATTATCATCACTGTAATCGATTATCACTTCAAACAATCTGCTTTCGCAGTATATGGTACAGATGCAGCAGTTAACACATACTTATCAAGCTATGCAGTTTGGACTGGCATCATTGCTACATTATGCGTATTCCTTGGCATTAATAATATCCAGCGTAAGCTTGGCATGACCGCTTCACTTGTTATGCTTCCTATTTTGGTTGCAGGTGCAGTATTCATTATCAAGATCAATCCAACCGCTATCAATATTGCATTCTGGATTATGGTATTTTCCAAAGCTGTTAACTATGCACTTAACCAGCCAACTTTAAAACAGCTTTACATTCCTACAAGCAAAGATGCTAAATATAAATCTCAAGCATGGATTGAGATGTTTGGGTCTCGTGGGTCAAAGGCTATCGCATCAGTTGGTAATAGCTACAGAAGCACCTTTATGAAAACCTATGGTGCAACTGAAGGTATTGGTTTATTCTTAACATATGCTATGATCGGTTCATTTGTTATGATCGGCGGATGGTTAGTAGTAGCATTATATGTTGCAAAGGTATTTAACAACGCAATTAAAGAAAATAAGGTAGTGTGCTAAAATGAGTTCTAAGCGATTATATAATTGTTATATTTCGCTCTCGCTTTTAGAATAATAAAAGGCCTATTGCTTCTTTTATAGGAAAGCAATAGGCCTTTATCTATATAGTTGGCATAGTGCAATGAAGCATGGCAGTGGATTGTGTTATAATAAACCGTGTGATAGGAAATTGTATGGCTAGCTTGAGATCTCTTATAAAAAGAGCACTTGATATTGACGAACAGAGTGAATTAAAAGTTCTGTTTTTAAGTATTGCATTTTGTCTAATTATTGGCTCATATACCATTGCGCGAGAAATTAAGAGCGCTGTTTTTATTAGTATTGTTGGCAAAGAATATATACCATATGCACGCTTTCTCCCTATGTTTGTTCTGATGCCTGCAATATTATTATATACTCGATTAGTAGATGTTTTTCGTCGTTACCAAGTATTATCTTACTGCGCAACCTTTTTTGGATTTCTCGGACTATTATTCTCTTATTTCATTAGTCATCCAACAATAGGATTGGCGAATACTGATACATCTCCCTCACGCATTTTTGGATGGCTTTTCTATTTTTATGTAGAAGGATTCTCTCCATTTCTTGTGAGTGTAATCTGGGCTTTTGCAAATTCAATTTCAAGCCCCTTAGAAGCAAAGAAGCATTATGGTCTTTTAGTCGCTGGTTCTAAGCTAGGTGGTATAGTAAGTGCTGCTATCGCATGGGGATTATTTAGCATGCAATCAAGCGTTTGGTACCAATGGGGCGGTGATGTCTTTATACATCAACTTGTTCTTATCATATCCTCCCTGATGCTCTTATTGATTCCGCTTGTTCTCAAAATGCTTATGGCTAAAGTTCCAGGACGATATTTGCATGGATATGAAGCTGCATATCAAGCAGAAAAACAGAAGAGTAAGGAGGATAAGGAGATACGTCCAAGCCTCTTTAGTGGCCTTTTCATGATGATACGATATCCGTATGTTTTAGGAATATTCAGTATCGTCTTCTTTTATGAAATTATTGATACGGTTCTCAGTTATTTACGACTTAGTGTTGCTCAGTCAAACGGAGCATCACTTGGAGACGTCAGCGCATTCTTATTTGAGACGGCTCTCACGGCTCACCTTGTAGGACTTGCTGTTTCTTTATTTGGAACTAAAGTATTACTCGACAAATTGGGTGAACGCATATGTCTCATTTTAGTCCCACTGGTAATTGGCGGATTAATATTAAATTTCTTGATTACGGCATCTCCGTGGTCATTCAAATTCTTACTTGCCTCATTAAAGGCGATCCATTATGCTTTCAGTCAACCAGTAAGAGAGAGTCTCTATATACCTACCGTTAAAGAGATTAAATTTAAATCTAAGGCATGGATTGATGCCTTTGGCGGAAAATTTGGGCGTTCAGCAGGATCATCTTTTAATATGATATCTATTTGGTTTGGCAATACTCTATTATTACCCCTTCATTCCTTCTTTTTTGCTGGAATCATTGGATTATGGTTTATTGCAGCATTGCTTTTAGGTCGTAGATTTGATAGGGCTGTAGCCCGTAATGAGGTAATAGGGCTTGAAAACTCACAATCTTAATAAAGAAGCCCGGTTAATTCGTTGCTTTTTTTAGTTCTTCTGATACAATTTCAGTGTGCTTAATTATGACAATACAGAAAGGATCTTAATGTCTCAATTCTTCAGGAAACTTGCAGAAGCAGGTGTCCATTTCGGTCATGAAACATCTCGTTGGTGCCCAAAGATGTCTCCGTATATCTGGGGAACCAAAAATCATGTACATCTTATTGATGTTTCTAAGACTGAAAACCAACTCAAAAAAGCAGCTAAATTCTTAGAGCAAGTCGCTGCTAATGGAGAACAAGTTCTCTGGGTTGGAACAAAAAAAGCTGCTCAAGACGTGCTTACGACAACGGCAAAATCACTTGATATGCCATATGTTTGTCAACGTTGGGTTGGCGGAACTTTGAGTAACTATACTCAAGCAAAAAAATCAGTTACCAAGCTTCTTCATTATGAAGACATTATTGCAAAAGCTGAAAAATTTCCTCATTACACGAAAAAAGATCTTGCAATATTTCAGAAAATAGTTGGTCGTCTCAAAAAGACAGTTGATGGGATTCGCAATTTAGCCTGGCCAATTGGTGCAGTAGTTATTGTAGACGTAACCAAAGAGCGTTCAGCGCTACGTGAAGCGGTTCGTATGGGAATTCCTGTGGTTGCTATCGTAGATACAAACGGCGATCCATCACTTGTTGACTATGTGATCCCAGGCAATGACGACACTCCAAAATCAATTAAAGTTCTTATTGATTACTTAGCTGAAGCAGTTGCTAAAGGAAAAGAAACAAGCGCTAACAAGTCAACTAAACAAAAAGAAACAAGCGCTAAACAAGCAGCAGCATTAAGCGATGATACCGCGACGCAAGTGATGCGTATTACCGTTGCTGAACAAGAAGAAGAAGCTAACCGCAAAAAGAAAAAGGCGGGTAGCGTTAAAAAAGCTGTTATAATAGAAGAAGTTGAAGAACTTCCTGCAGCTAAACCAGAAGTAGCTCCTGTTAAAGCACCTCGTGCTACAAAAAGCTCTTCTGCTAAGACAACAAAATAATTTTGTTGTTTATATAAAAAGTAATTAAGCATCTGTGGAGAGATGTCTGAGTGGTCGAAAGAGCACGATTGGAAATCGTGTATGTTCTGAAAGGGGCATCGAGGGTTCGAATCCCTCTCTCTCCACCAGCCAAGCGTTAAGATTTGGGGGAGGTTTGTAAAGAATAGTCGCTTAATCTGTCAGGTTCGAGAGAAAGCAGCAGGAGTGATTTCCTTCTTGTACCAACTTCCCCCTTTATATATGTAATATAATTTGATGTTTCAAAAACAGAGTAGTAATTCTGACATATCATCACGGACTACACTTCGAGCTTATTTATACCTACGCATAATAAACATTTGATTCGGTATAAATCGTATATTATAGGCTATATCTTTAAGTAAAAATCACTGATATAGCAACAAAGAGTGATGTAAAGATAACGATCTAATGCTTTGGTAATAAATCATGAATGACGTGAGACTAAACTTAGCACGCAAATGGAGATCTCAAAATTTTGATCAACTTGTTGGTCAAGATTTATCCGTTCGCATGCTCAAAAACAGTCTATATCTCGATCATTATTTCCCTGTTTATCTCTTTTCAGGACAAAGAGGTTGCGGGAAGACTTCTGCTGCTCGTATTTTTGCCGCTGCTATTAATTGTGAAAATCTTTCTCTTTTCCAAAAGAATCCACAAACCACATTATTGCCATGTACAACATGTGCATCATGCACTGCTATGCTACAAGCATCTCATCCAGATTTTGTTGAAATTGATGCAGCATCTCATACAGGTGTTGATAATGTAAGAGAAATTGTTGAATCATCATCATTATTACCCGTTATTGGAAGAAAAAAGGTATATCTTATTGATGAAGCACATATGCTTAGCAAGGCAGCCTTTAATGCATTACTTAAAGTATTAGAAGAACCTTCCAAGCATACTATTTTTATGATGGCAACAACGGATCCACAGAAAATTCTCGATACTGTTCGATCTCGTTGCTTCCAATTATTCTTCAAACCTGTCGAATCATCAATATTAAAAAAGCATCTAGCACAAATTTGTAATGCTGAAAATATTGCTATTCATGATGCAGCGCTCTCATTGATTATTGAAGAGACTGATGGCTCTGTTCGCGATGCTATCAATGCAATTGAACAAATGCGCTTCTCTCAATCAGTAATTACTAAAGAATCTGTAATGCTATCATTAGGCCATGTATCTGATACGCTTATCATTGGATTACTCAAAGCTGTCTTTATTGAATCTCCAAAACAGATTGTTACCTTCTTTTCTGACGAATCTACTCGAACATATGATGCAATGCATATTTGGAGACGTATTATAGAGATAACCAGTATTTTGATTAGAATGAAATATGGCATATTCCCAACTACGTTTGCAGAGCATTATGATGTACTCAATCAATTAGCTCAAAAACATTCAATCGGTCAGATGCAGCAGATACTCACCGTATTATCTGATCATGAACTAGGATTTTTAAAGACAACTGCACAACATGTCTTTTTAGAAATGATACTTCTTCGCTTAGCAACGCGTAATGGTGTCGTAGATTCTGATTCTGGTAACAATAATTCATCATTACAAGCTGCTCCCGGAGCGCTTGAAGAAGAGGATATCTTAGACGACGAAGATTATGATGGTGATGATGAATATGACGATGATCAAGATGACGATCTTGAAGAAGAAGATGATACATCCTCTTCTTATTGGAATCAATTTATTACGGATATTGAGCAGCTTCGAGAACCACTCTTACTCTCTATATTCTCGCAAGCCAATATAGAAAAATGGCATCAAGCTGCTAATGAACTTCATATTTCGGTTCCAAAAGAACTATCATTCTTTCATCAAACACTTGAAGAATATAAGCCGACATGGACTCAGTGTTTAAAAAATTCATTTAAGTCTAATGAGTTACAAGTAATACTCGCATATAACAAATCAATGGTTCAAGATCCAGTTGTTACAATGTCTGTCAGTGAACAACGTCCTATTGAATCTGCAACTCAAACTAAAAGAGAAGGTTCAAATAGTAGCAGTTCACGTTCATTTACACAACCTACTAACAATAATCTGCCAAGAGTAAATCAAAAACATACCACGTATCGTAATCATTATAATAAAACAACTGCGGGATCCATTGTGGATGTATCTAATGTTGCTCTCTGGCCGAAAGCACATCTGATTTCTCAATTTTTCCCCGGAACTGTTATAGAATACAGGGGATAAGCTATGAGTAAAGGATCATTACCATCTGTTGTTATTGTTGGTCGTACCAATGTAGGTAAATCAACGTTATTCAATCGATTGTCTGTCAATATTAAAGCAATAACACTTGAACAAGAACATGTAACTCGTGACGTTATTAAAGATGTTATTGAATGGCAAGGAAAACAATTTGAGCTTGTGGATACTGGTGGTATCAGCTTAAGAAAGACATCAGATCCATTGTTAGCGCAAGCACGTGAACGAGCATTAACATGCATAGAACATGCAAGTATTATCTTGTTCGTATGCGATGGTACAATAGGTATCACGCAAGAAGATCAAGATATTGCTCGAATTATTCGAAAGAAATCTCTTAAAACAGCACTTATTGTCAATAAAGCCGATACAAAATTATTTGATGAACATATTCACGAATTTGATCGCTTAGGATTTGATCATATCTTTGGCATCTCTGCTCAACATGGTAAAGGTATGAGTGATGTTTTAGAATTCATTGTTAATCATATTGAACAACCACATGCAAAGCACATAGAAGATCCTGCATGTAAAGTTGTTTTACTGGGAAAACCGAACGTTGGCAAATCATCATTGCTCAATGCACTCATTAAACATGATCGTGCAATTGTTTCAGATATTCCAGGGACCACTCGCGAAGCATTAAGTGAGCGAATTCGCTTTTATCAAGAAGATATCATTCTTACTGACACACCTGGTATTCGTAAAAAGCGTGCTGTCACTGACACACTTGAAACCATGATGGTTAAATCTTCAATGCATGCATTAGAAGATGCTAACATTGTATTATTGCTTATTGATGTCTCTGAGGGTCGAATTGCTGATCAAGAATTAAAACTTGCGTTTTATGCATTCAAAGAACGATACAAATCTCTTATCATTCTCTTTAATAAACAGGATTTAATTACCGATCAGAGTAAATATGAGATGGAACAAAGTCTTTCTGAATATGAACATTTACTAAAGAATATTCCACAACTTTCAATCTCATGTAAAACGGGAAAGAATGTTGGTAAAATCATGTCATTAATTGACGAAACATGGCAACGATACTCTCAGACTCTTTCGGACGAAGAGATCACTATGGCCATAAAGAATGCTATGAATCGCTCCCATCTCTATAAATTTGGTCATGAGTTGCATGTATATAGTGCTCGTCAAGTAGGAACCGCTCCTGTTACTATCGTATTACGTGTAAACAATCCACTCTATTTTGATGATAGCACAATAGGGTTCTTTGATAATGTATTACGCAAGAATTTCAATATGCTAGGAACTCCCATTCGTTTTTTAATACGTAAAAAATAGCCTCATATTTTGCAACAGATGCTCAATATTTCATAATCAATGTATGGGTTGGATTTTTAGTGAATAGATATCATTGCCTACTCGAGAGAGTGCTGGGCAAAGAAATAATTATTGCTACACTAACCATATGGTCTGGAATAGTCTGCACATCTACAATTCACAAAAAGTATTCCGACTATACTACTATACAAACTTCCAACCGTAAGGATGTTACCGTGGACAATACTAAGAAAAGACTCTTTATTATAGATGGCAGCTCTTTTTTATATCGTGCATATTACAGTCTTAAGCCATTACACACTCCACAAGGAGAACCCATCCAAGCAGTCTATAGTTTTTGTCGTATGCTCAAAAAATTGATCGATTCTCTTAATCCTCAATACATGATTGTTGCATGGGACAGCAAGGGAAAGACTACGCGTCATACCATGTATGAAGAATATAAAGCCACACGTCAAGCTCCTCCAAGTGACCTCTTTATGCAGAAAAATAATATTGTAGAGTTTCTCGATAATATCAAACTTAAGCAAGTTGCTCGTGAGGGCGTAGAAGCTGATGATCTCATATACTCTCTTGCAATCGATTTTGAAAAAGAGGGATACCATGTTGTTATGGTAACATCTGATAAAGATATGGGGCAAGCTTTGAGTGACAATATAACAATGTATGATCCTTTCAAAGATGTTATGATTGATCAACTATCATTTGCTAATAAAATGGGATTTCCTACTGAAAAATTACCCTTTTATTTCTCACTATTAGGTGATAGCTCTGATAATATTCCAGGAGTGAGAGGAATTGGAGAAAAGACAGCAACGGAAATAGTCCAACAATTTGCATCACTCGACGATTTATATGCGCGTATTCATCTCATTAATAAAGCGCGCATTAGCAACGCACTTCTCGAGCAAAAAGATAATGCCTATCTCAGTCTTAAACTATTTCTACTCCAGTACATTCCACTTGCCATTACCGAAAAAGATGTCACATTCCAAAAAGAAGACTGGTCGTTGGCATTCGATTTCTTTAAGAAATTCAACTTTAAAAGCTTTCTGAGTAATGCTCAGACACAAACAACACACATGAGTGCTGAAGAAAAAATCATCCAATTAAAAAAAGTCGATTTTGTTACGGTCACTAATAAAACAATCCTCAATCAATTGATAGCTGACCTTAAGCAGACTCGCATCTGTGCAATTGATACTGAAGGAGATGCACTCAATCCTCTTACGACTAATCTTGTAGGAATCTCTATCAGCATGGATGGGAAAAGAGCTTATTATATTCCATGTCACCACAAGACTGGAGAAGAGCAGCTTCCATCACAAGAAATTTTCAAATCACTTGCTCCCTATTTAGAAGATCCGACATATAAAAAGTATATGCATCACGCTAAGTTTGATCTTTTAGTTCTTAGATCACATGGATACATTATCAATGGACTGGTATTTGATACGTTAATTGCAGCAAGTCTATTGGTTAAAGATTGGCAACGTGCAGGATTAAAATATCTCTCTGAGCAATATCTTAATGAGGAGATGCTCTCCTTTAAAGACGTTGTTACCGATCATAAATTACCCAATTTTTCATATGTACCACTTGAAATAGCTACTTATTATGCTGCAAATGATGCTCGTCAAACATATCGGCTTGTTAGCCTATTAGAGAAACAACTACATGATGAGCAGATGACACGACTCTATGAAAAAATAGAATTCCCTCTTGTGCAAATACTGACCGATATGGAACAAGCTGGTATCTTTATTGATGTTCCTCTATTGCAAAAGATCAGTAAAGAACTTGATCATGATTTAACACTTATCTCAGATCAAATACGAGGCTTTTTACCAGAAGAACAACGCAATATCAATATAAATTCTCCACGACAGGTTGAGATTGCACTATTTGAAACATTAAAACTTCCACCAAAGAAGAAGAGTGCAAAAGGAAGTGGATATTCCACTGACCAAAAAGTTCTCTCTGAGTTAGCAGAAATACATCCCGTTCCGGGTCTTATTCTTAAATATCGTGAGTTATTCAAACTCAAAAGTACATACGTTGATGCATTGCCATCATATGTTAATATGCATACGGGTAAAATCCATACTACCTATTCTCAAATATCAGTTGCAACAGGCCGTCTAGCAAGCTCAGAACCAAATTTGCAAAATATTCCTTCTTCAGGATATGGACTCACTATTCGTGAAGCATTCAAACCCGATCCTGGATATTGCTTTTTATCTGCTGACTATTCGCAAATAGAACTTCGCATACTTGCCTATCTTTCTCAAGACAAAGCACTTAAAGAGGCATTTTTATCTGGACAAGATATTCACTCTCAAACCGCTGCCCGTCTCTTTGACGTTGCTCCTGAATTAGTCAGCCATGAACAGCGGCAAATTGGTAAACGTATTAATTTTAGTATTTTATACGGATTGACACCCTATGGATTATCAAAGGATCTTGGCATTCCATTCAAAGATGCAAAAATATATATTGACCGTTACTTTGCACAATATCCCGAGGTAAAACAATGGATGGACAATATTGTAGCAAAGACAGAGAAAGATGGTTATATAACCACTCTTTGGGGACGTCGTCGTTATATTCCTGGCATTTATGAAAAGAACCATTCATTGTATGAGGAGGCAAAGCGGATTGCTATTAATACCGTAGCACAAGGAACTGCTTCAGAGATCATGAAGCAGGGAATGATTGCCCTTCACGACTTCTTCAAAAAGGAGTCCATTAATGCACATATCATCTTACAAATACATGACGAACTCGTTATTGCAGTTAAACAAGAAGATGCACTTATTGTAAAGAATCATGTTAAGCAGATCCTCGAGCATATCGTCGATTGGAACATTCCTCTAGAGGTCTCAACAAAAATAGGAAATACATGGCTCGAAGTATCCAAGTAACGTGAGACTCAGTTGACATTTTCTTGGGTATCTGGGATACTATGCCTATCTAGCACGTACTAGATAATCTATTCTAGACGAATAAAGATAGTCAAAAGCCTAAAAATATAAATATCGCATATACAACATAAAGGAAATCTCCCATGGCAACCAGTAAATCCGGTGGGTCAACTCAAAACGGTCGTGATTCTCATAGCAAACGATTGGGCATAAAGCTCTTTGATGGTCAAGAAGTATTTGGTGGAGAAATTATTGTACGTCAACGTGGAACACGTGTAAACGCTGGGAAGCAAGTTGGCCGTGGCAGTGATGATACTCTATTTGCTACTGGCTCTGGATATATTAAATTCCATTTTGGGCCAAAAGGACGTAAGTACGTATCGGTTGTTCCAAAAAACTAACGTAGTCAATCATTTTTCAATGAATTTATTTTATATTTTCGGAGAGTGTTCATGATAGATGTATTGAGGTATCGCGGTATCACGTTAGTAATATCTTTAGCCATTATTTTTGGAACTATTGGATATTCACTCTATCTTTATTCTATGCGTGGATATGTATTTAATTATAGCGTAGATTTCACGGGTGGATCACAAATATTGCTTAAGTTTGATCAACCGGTAGCAGCAAGCCAAATAAGAGAGGCTGTTGAAAAAGAGGGTTGGGGAACTCCGCTTATTCGTGAATTTGAAAATAACGAAGTCCTTGTGCGTATTAAAGAATTTTCGCGAGATGTTACTGCATTGTCTGCAAAGATCAGTAGTGCTTTACAGGCTATAAAACCAAACTTATCTGTTAGCGTACTTCAAAATGAAGCCGTTAGCGCCGGAGTTGGTGATTCGCTAAAAATGAGATCATTATCTGCTATCTTACTTGGATTGCTTGCTATGGTTCTCTATATTGCATTTCGATTTAGGTCGACTGCATTCGCCGTAGGAACGGTCATTTCTTTGATACACGATGCAATTGTTGTACTTGCTGCATTTATGATATTAGATCGTGAAATATCTACTAACTTCATTGATGCAATGCTTATGACGCTTGGATATTCGATTAATGACACGATTGTTATCTTCTCGCAAATTCGAGATAACTTAAAAAAGATGTCTCATGCATCACTTGAAGAGGTGGTTACTCTCAGTATCAATCAAACACTTCGCCGTAGTATTTTAACCAGTGCTGCAACAGCTATGACTGTAGCTGCTATGCTTCTTCTTGGTGGGGAAGCGTTGCGTGATCTATCATTAGCTCTATTAATTGGTATTGTATTTGGTACTTATTCTTCAATCTATATCGCCAGCCCAGCCATGATGCTTCTCTATTCAAAAAAAGAAGATGATGATGAGGTGCGTTATACTAAAGATCACGATGAATCTTTGACGCATCGTGGACAAGCAAAAAAAATTGCACATTAAAAAAATTTTATGAGGTAAGATTTAACAAAGAATCTTACCTCATAAAAAATTTCCCTTGAAATATTCTCGTTACCCATAGATATCTCTATGCTCGTAACATATGAAATAAATTTGATATTTTTTGTTCGATGATCAAGAAAACAATAATAAATTCTATTCAATAAACAGATAAATGTATGTCCCATCTATATGATTGTGAGTACTATGTGTAGTGCTATATCTTTGCTATTCATAATCATATTGTTATAAAGGAGTTTGCATGAATATGCATGCCAACAAAAGGTATTGTCAGGGGAGATTGTAATGTTTGAAAATGATACTAAACATGAAGATGTAGTACAATCAAATAATGATACTACACAAAAGCAGGAAAAACCTGTGACATCTTCAAATAATCGAACTGTTGCTTCTGCAAGAAAACATGAGTCTTCTGATAAAGCGCCGGTAACAACAAAAGCACATGCACGCACTCGAACAAAATCGAGTGATAAGCAAGCTGCTGCGCCTACTCCATCAGTAGCTCCTACTGTTGATCCCGAACTTACTCCTGTATCAGTTGCAGAGTCATCGACCTCTACGCAAACAGCTCATGCTCAAACTCAACAAAAGGAATCTTCTTCTAAGCAATCAACCTATCAACATCAGCCTTCTCATCATAGACATTATGATAAACAGAGAGATCATCGTTACCAGCATAATGATCATCGAGAGCAATCAAAGAGAAGTGTCGATGATTTATCCTTAACTGAGCTTAATCAGTATGCACGACGACTCGGTATTGTTGGTAGTGGTCTCATGTCTAAAGATAAGTTAATCGAAAAAATTAAATATGTTGAATCACATCCTGATATTGAACTTGAAGTAGTAGGCGTTTTAGAAAAACTACCAGATGGCTTCGGATTCCTTAGATCCGCAGATTATGATTATGTAACAAGTCCTGATGATGTTTATGTATCTCCATCACAAATTCGTCGTTTCAACTTACGTACTGGCGATACTATATCAGGCGTTATTCGCAAACCAAAAGATGGTGAAAAATATTTTGCATTGCTCAAAATTAATAACGTAAATGATGACAATCCTGCAACAACTAGCGATCGTCCTCACTTTGACCGTTTAACACCAACGCACCCTCATAAAAAGTTTATATTAGAAGTTGATCCTACTGCTATAGCAACGCGTATTATGGATCTCTTCACCCCTATAGGAAGAGGTCAACGTGGGCTTATTGTTGCTCCTCCAAAAGTAGGTAAAACTATCTTACTTAAAGAAATTGTTCAGAGCATTATTAAGGGAAGTCCTGAGGCTCATTTGATTATTCTTCTTGTTGATGAGCGACCTGAAGAAGTTGCTGATATGCGAAGAACAGTTAAAGGAACAAGTGCGCAAGTTATTAGCTCAACTTTTGATGAACCAGCTGAACGTCACGTACAAGTTGCTGAAATAGTACTTGAAAAAGCAAAACGCTTGGTTGAATCAGGAAAAGATGTTGTCATTATTCTCGATTCTCTCACTCGTCTTGCTCGTGCATATAATACCAATGCTCCTGCATCAGGAAAAGTATTAACTGGTGGTATTGATGCTCATGCATTACAGTGGCCAAAACGATTCTTCGGGGCTGCTCGTGCAACTGAAGAGAGCGGATCTCTTACGATTATAGCGTCTGCATTAGTAGATACCGGATCTCGTATGGATGAAGTAATTTACGAAGAGTTTAAAGGAACTGGTAATATGGAAATGCATATGACCAGAAAACTCTCTAATCGTAGAACATTCCCAGCATTTGACATTCCAGTATCCGGAACCCGTCGTGATGATCTCCTTCAGACTGAAGAAGATCTTAATCGTGTTTGGATTCTACAAAAGTTCCTTGCTACTATGAATACCATAGAAGGAATGGAATTCTTAATTGATAAGATGAAGAAAACGAAAACAAACCGCGAATTCCTGGAATCAATTAATAAAAAAACTGGATCTAGCAATCCAACATCAGCTTAAAAAAATAGTAATATATCTAGACAAAAGAGAGACGATCTAAATTGATCGTCTCTCTTTTTATATCTTCTATTGAAATTTACTTATCTCAAAATATCAAGTTCCCATGTTGCAAATTCTTGCCTGCGAGCTTTATATGACCCTACAAATGCAATCATCGCACCATTATCTGTACAATAGGCAGCCGATGGAACATAAAGCGGAATATGGTGCTTATCCGCAAGTCTCTCTAAACGACTTCTAATATACTTATTACAAGCAACACCTCCAACAAACGTAAGTGCTTTAACATCAGAATAGTTTTTTAACGTTTTGGATAATCGCTCTTCAAAGATATCTGCTATACAGACTAAAAATGAGCTTGCTACCCTGTTTTTAAATGTATCGTCAGTGCACAACAGCCTTTTTGTTGTCATATCATATGCGTTTCGCTTTACTGCATCGTACATTACAGCTGTCTTAAGACCTGAGAAACTAAAATCGTACATGCCATACTTTGCGCGCGGATAATGAAAAAAATCTTCGTAATTACAAGATGCTGCTCGCTTTTCTATGATTGGCCCACCGGGATATCCCAAATCAAGAAGCTTCGCTACCTTATCAAATGCTTCTCCCGCTGCATCGTCAACAGTCTGTCCTATAAGTTCAAAGTCTCCAAATCCGCGTACAATATAGAGACTTGTATGACCGCCAGATGCCGTTAAGCATACGTGAGGAAACGGAACTGCGTGCTCAAGAAATGATGAGAATATATGCCCTTCATGATGGTTAATTCCAATCAATTTTTTGTTATAAGACCATGCAAGGGCTTTGGCAAAACAGACACCTACTAACAATGAACCCGGAAGTCCTGGCTTATGCGTCACTGCAATCACATCAATTGAGGGCAATGCTATGCCTGCTTTTTCAAGTGCTGCATCAACAATAGGAGTTATCTTCTCTAATTGTGATCGTGATGCAATTTCAGGAATTACTCCTCCAAATGTCTTATGTATAGCCATTTGAGAGTATAGCACATTTGACAATAATCCTTTTTCTTGATGATAGAGCGCTGCGCCTGTTTCATCGCATGATGTTTCAATTCCTAAGATGAGTTGTCCAGTATTCATGGCAAGAGATGTTCCTTATATTATCAAGATATTATGCTGCCAATGCCACAAGTACTCGTTGTTTTTCGAATTTAACCATTGTCTCTTCAGGCGTATGAAGCGTATCCGCATCTATAGATGCAATAATCATTGCAGCAGCAAGGTCTTGAAACTCTCTTTCTGACCCTGCAAGAACAACACTATCCTGTTTAAACAAAATAGTTGGTAGTTCAAATTCATTTTTTTCAACCATCGTATCGATAAAGATCGGATTATATCGAATGAAAATAGTATGATCTGGTATTCGCAAGTCAGTTATAGGCAACTGCTTTTCAACAATAGTCCACATCTGTTTTTTTACATTTTTATCATCTGTCACATTCGTATTATTATACGTCACTTCGAACAATTTGTAGGCTGTATTGGGAAGAAGTTTTTGGTATCTAACAACATATCCTTGCTCTACTTTATCGCACAACTCAAATCCTATATGCTCTGTAATGAGAACATAGAATTGATTCTGATCTACTAACTTAGGAATATTGAATCGTATTTGATGACCAAGCTCATCAATTTCGCCTTTAATATGACGACCTCCACAATAAATGCGAATAGCTGGCATTTGTTGCAGATTTTTTGGTAATTGTATGCATCCCATAATGATATTTTTTGGCAAAGCCATGGATGGAAAAGAGTTTGCTAAAAGTCCCAAAATGCTGAATACTAAAAAATACGTATATGTTCTATTTTTTTTACTCATATATCACCTCTGTGCATACTCTATTTATACACTAGTTGTTTTTATTGTACGGTTAAATAAATCTAAAGTATATATTTTTAAGAAGAGCACGGAGCATTATGAGGGATTTTTGATTATGATATTCAAGAAACTATATGAGAAGTGTAAAGCGCTGCTTTCGAAAGAGACAGATTATAAAAAATTAGCCCTTGCATGGAGCATGGCAATCTACATTGCACTCTGCCCGCTCATTGGCATTCATACAATTCTTGTATTTGTTCTTGCTCGCCTCTTTAGCATAAATACCGCGCTCTTTTTTACTATGTGCACTCTTATTCATAACCCATGGACTGCTGTACCCATTTATGGCTTTGATTATGCATTTGGCCAGTGGCTATTTGATCGTCTTGGCATTGATAGTATGCAATGGAATCCCACATGGATGGAATCAGTCAATGAATATATTAGTCACCATATTGGGATCAAAGGATTGTCGCTATGGGCCTTTTTTATTGGCGGTAATATTCTTGCACTATCAATTAGCCTTATCGTTTATCCCATCTTACGATACCTTCTTAGACGTCGAGCCGAACGACGTGCTCTGCAGGAACGTACACAAGATCTTTTAGAATAGAAACGATAAATAACCTCTTGCTATTTTTTGCAAATGATAGCACAACAGGTTACACTACCCAATGTAACTCATATCATTTAATGTTGGATATACTATCTCATGAAACTAATTGCACAAAACAAAAAAGCCTTTCATGACTATGTCATACTCGAGAAGCTCGAAGCTGGCCTTGTACTTACCGGCGATGAAGTTAAATCATTGCGAGCAGGACACGTCTCATTAGTTGGTGCATTTGCCAGTATTCATAGAGGTGAGCTTTATCTCAATAATTGTCATATCACTCAATACGAACGCGCGTATACCAAATCAAAAGATGAGTCTACTCGTCACAGAAAGTTACTTGTACACCGTCGGGAGCTTATGAAACTTATTGGTGATATGTCTCGCAAAGGAATCACTATTGTTCCACTCAGCCTCTATTTTAATGAACGTAACAAAGTTAAGGTTTCTCTTGGTTTAGCAAAACATAAGAATGCTGCTAACCGAAAACAGGAATTGCGTGAACGTGATATCAAACGAGAAACACATCGTGTTTTACGCGGAAAATCGGATGACTAACTAGCATCAATTCTCAGCTTCTAATATTAATTGATCACAACTTCTTGTAGATCTAAGACCTTTCGGGCTAGTGACACACCCGCTTGGCTATAGGAGTTGTTGGCGCAGAATAATTACTATCCATTTTCGGCGATGATTTTTGCACTGCCGTTTGCGACGTATTGACATCATATAATGATACACTCACCATAGATTCTTGAAGATTTGATATACCTCCAGATCCCACTTCAGGCTCAGGAGTGTCAAAAAGCTTACACCATGAAAAATCGTGAGGATCTATATGAGTAATAACCCATTCACGTGCACTAGGACGGCATATATCTTCTGCAGCGCTCGCAATAGCACTCTCATCACATATAATCTTCTTATAATCATCAAATGCAATCATAAAATCACTAATCTTATGCTTACGATCACCGTCTTTAAGATAAGGAAAATAGAGAGAAATCGCATATTTTAGGTTCCAATGCCAATAAACAATACCGTATACATCTTTAGATTCTATTTTCTTGGAACATTGTGTAATAATATAGGGAATGGTATTCGATTTCGTATTCGCTTTATTTGCCATAGTAGCTCCAGCGCAAACCCTATTAAAAAGTACGCGACGAATTCCGGCAAATTCCATGACGTCTGACGCATATAAGGAATTACACAATACGATACCATATGTAATTATAATAAAAACAGACATATAAGAATTTTTCATATGATTCCTCATACTTCTAGATAGTGAAAGCTCTTTACAAATATTAATACAAATAGTACTGGCCCCGCTACTGTTTATATAAGAAGCTCTGAGAGCAAAACATATCCTACAGGATAATACATATAATACTCGTAAGCGACCGCATGCGATATACTAAGCCATATTTCATTACTATTCCCTTAGATAAGGGATCCAAAACTCAAGAATAAAAGAAACTATAGATTCTTAACATGTTATCGTCAGAGTATAAAGACTAATTATTTTTTTGCAAAGTCTCGACTTTATTGGGGATTCTTCTTACCCCCCCCCTTTAATCCTATATTTGCTTTACGAGCCTTTTTTAGACATTACCTCTAGCACTTCAGAAGAGAATATGATACTGTGTATGATAATACCAATTCTTTGATATATTCGGGGGCGCACTGGTTTCGACGTGTTATTGTGATGTATGAAAGCATGTCGAGCGTTGACTGAGTGCTCGTTAAACAATCGGTTGCACAATACGTGCAAACAACCAACAACTTCCTGCTTTCGCATAATCGATAGCAAGAACGAGTATAACTCTACGTGCTTATCAGTAGATTAGACTCGTATTACCCAGATAAGACCCATAGATAAGATTACACTATTTGAGTAGTCTATGCGGTATCACCTAAATAGTCAGTTGAGCTAGGCTCTGTTTTCAAGGTGCTCAACTGTATCATTGAAAACTAAACATGTAGCGTTCATATATAATAGTAATGCGGACATGGGTTCGACTCCCATCGCCTCCACCAATTTTCGTCAAGACTTCGATTTGCGCGGCCACTCTTTCTAAGGTAATAATAAAAATATTGATAGAACTAATCGAAGATTGTCCGTCGTAGTTTACCGAGCTCGATTTATCCAACAAAGTTTTAACGAGGTCCGAAGACCTGGATATGCGCAAACTGGACCTACTTCACTAAAGCTTTCCATAATCGAAGAAACATAGCAAAGTACGTCCCTCTCCTGCCCTCTCGAAATTTTTATGACTTTTTCGTAATAAAAAAAGCATGAAAAGTCTTAATTGATTTCTCATGCTTTCATATTTTCAAAAAGATGAAGCTCTTACTTACCGTATTTGCAATTCTCTTCTCTTTGTTTCCACTGTTCTGTTAGTTCTTTCCATTTACTTTTTTGATCTTCAGTTCCATATGTATCATAAATAAGTTTCATTCCTTCAAATCCTGTTTTTGTATCCCACCAGCGCTTCCAATCTCCATTTTTTCCTTGATAGAAAAAGAGTTGCGATTTGCTATTATTTGGTTGTTCTAAATCAGCAATATAGATTGTTGATTCCGTATTTATATCAACTAATATATTTGAAGCCATATCCCAAAGCACTGCTCTACTAATAGCATTGGCTTGATCTTCAAGATTTCTATCATTAAAGGCTCTTACTATCTCTTTTTTCGTAGGATCAGTACAAATCCTGAATGGTATGCAACCATGTGGAAGTCTCTTCTGTACCACTACATAATTATCATCATTATATTCATACGGCTTATCAGGACGATGTATGAGATAGGTATCTACAGTCTTAACAGTAGAGATAGCATATTCTTTAATTGCTTTTGTTAATAAGCAATAGTGAGCCGCATAACTAATTGTTTGATATGTTGGCTTTTTCGCATCTACATTGCTATAGTCAACGTCCTTTAAATCATCCCAGCGATACTTGTCATCAGGTTGTGCAGACACAAGCAATGATCGAACCTTATGAAGCATGCCACCCATCTTTATTATATGATTTTCATCAAGATCACAAACCAAGCTTGCCTTACTCATTGAAGAAAATTTATCATTTTTTTGTAATATTATACGGTTTTCATGATTATTTTTTATTGCTTTAAAATTAAATGGTTTCGGGATGTCTGTTACAAGCCTAACAGTATCAGTATTCTGTCTTAACCAATCACTCACCTTTTCTTGTATATTTTTTGGCGCTCCAGGAATTAAGCTACCCACAGTTTCAACGGTTATCGGTTTACCATCAATCGAATTATAATCAGTTAACAATGAACAATCATTCATAGCATAATTCGTTATTGATACAATACTTATCATCAGCAATATCTTTTTCACAACAATTTCCTTTTCAATGGATACACAATAGATACATATTTTAACTGCTTATAATAAATTGCCTCATGCAATAAGTTAAGTATATCTTTCAACAACATTAATCATCATTTATCATCTATTAACTTAATGTTCTTGAACTTATTGCGTAAATTCTTCAATTGATAAATGGAGAGACTGCAATTCCTTATTATTGCTAGACACGTTCTTGAGGAGAGGTATTTGAATAAGATTTTCGCATCAGAATGCACTTTTAATTGCCTGACATACAAATTATACACATCTGGCTTAGAAATATACTATTATTATATCTAATATATACATGTAAAGCCTTCATACACTATGAAAGCATCTCTATGTACAATAATCTCTTAAAGAACATAATTCGAATCTTTACCCTACACCTACTATTTTCTGCCGGATCTATTCTTAATGCATCGGAAATAGATGTTATTTCTTATTTAGGATATCAATGCAACGCAGCTATAACTGTTGAACATGATGCTTTTATACAGCTTATTACATATATTAGAGAACTAAATCCATATCCCTTTTGTTGTAATGCAACACATGGATGTTGCAACTTTGTTAAGTTAGCTCAACAACTCAGTCCTCACAACCCAGTTATACGCACACTTCTTCAATCATATGAAATAGCATACAATAATCATGCACATGCAAGATTATCATTAACTAATGCCATCTTTAAGCTAAAAGAAGACGATCCTGCTTCTATTATCAAGCAACTACAAGATGCTATAGGTGCTGCGGAAGATCAATTGTTTCATGCAAAAAAAGAATATATAGAGCATGTTAGTTATCTTGCTAAGCGACAAAATAACCCTGAAATCAAAAATCTTGCAGATAATATAAAGCAAAGCAATTTTAAAAATAGCATGTCAGAGTTAATTGCTCTCGCAAATAATCACTATAATGATGATCCTTTTTTAGAGACCTGTTATTATAAACCCTATCAAGAAAAGTTAAACGCTTTAAATAATATCACTCTTAGATGTGAGAAATACGTAATAGAAACCTATTGCCATATCAATAATTGATACGCGCTACAATGCACAGACCCATAATTTGTATCAAAACATCAGAGTATATATATAACATTTTCAATCAGCATACAAAGCTCCATTAAACAACCAATACATCTTTTTATTGAAAAATTTATTATTATAATCATGTCGTACACATGCACATGTACTATTATTCACATATCATGAAAGATTAAACATATGTACTACGAAATTATGAGAACAAGCATGAATCACTTTTTGACTAGAATTATATTCTGTTTGGTCAGCCACGCACTCTATGCAACAGAAAATGCTACCCTAACGGGGCATGACATAGCTTTACTAGGAGGTAAATGTATTATAGCGCTTACCGCAGAGATCGAAGCTCATAACAATCTCAAAAATCATCTTGTCTCATTAGAACCCTCTTTCTTTTATGATTTCGAACAATATAAAACGTATGTAGAACCTAAAAACATTACCCTTTTGGCAAAAAGATTTTGCGTTTATGATCAATCTACTAACAAACTTTTTCATATATATAATCAAGCATGTCACAATCGATTTGAAACAAAAAAAATATTAGCTGCTAACCTATTAAAACTCAATGCATCAAATTCAGAATCTGAATATATTAAACATTTGCAAGATAGGATTAATATAACCATAGCTCAGATTCGTCAAACTAATGATTTCTATCAAAAATATATAACTGAGCTTGCAACAAATGATATATTATTGTGTTCGCAGTTAAATAAAGGAATATCTCTATCAAAGATTATTTCTGAAGCAGTTAAACGATATCCTCAAGATCAATTTCTTATATTTTTCAACCATAACTTTCAAACCTGTATTCGCGATTTTTCCAATCTTGCAACAGAATGTGAAGATTATGCTATACAGGCTTATATAAATAATGCCAATACCAATTTCTTAGACAACTATCTTCAAATGATTGATGAAACATTTCCAGAGTTTAAAAAACTCAATAACATTAAGTAAGGATTCTCCATGAATAGATACACATTTTTTACATTATTATTCTTCTGCATGGCACGTACATCATTATATGCTGCAGATACTCATCAACAATCAGAGAATCAATTGCCGTCTATCAATGCTTATCAACAATTACTTAGCATGAAAAGTATTGTAAATGCTTCAAAAATTGAGCTAAACTCTGCTTACAATAATCTCATACAGTATGTTATGTTAACCTATCCACAATTCAAAGCATGCATAGAACAGATCAAAAAAGATTCACATAAATATCGTAATAAAAAAAATAATGTTGAAAGATTAGTTCTTCTCATCAATGAATTGAGTCATCAAGATCCATATATTATTCAATTAAATACGGCGTATAAAAAAGCATCCGTCTTTCATAAACAACAGTTTGAAGAGTACACAAAATATGCTATGGCTATGGAAAATCCATCAAAAGAAAAAGCGTTTAATTCCGTGGTGCTAATACCCAATGACTCCATACCGTTAGATGAATTATTCAAATTATGAACTAACTCAACAATAAACATGATCTATACACAGAGTCATTTGTATGATTATTTGGATTCTGTTACCATAACCATGATTACAATTATTAACTCTTTTTAATTATAAATATATGAATAAGAACTTATTATTTTACATTCTCATATGTGCGAACCAATTGCTCTATTCATCAGAATCAAGTCAATGCATTAATAAATGGTACGATATCGGACCTTTTGCAGGCAAAATGGTAGTATTTCAATCAATAAAATGTTGTTTGAATAGTAAATACTGTTATCGTATTGGCGCGCAACAGAATATTAGAGTAGCATTAATAGGGAATAAGCCAGTAAAAAACTTTGATGATGGCATGGGATATCCAATAAGTCGCTTACTTACCATTAATGCTCCATTGCGAGATACCAATCTTATATTAACTGATCATGAGCTTGAAAACATAGATCTTACTATGCGCGAACCTGATATACATGAGTCTTGTGAAATTCAGGCAGCTGTCAAAAACAAGAAAGCAAAATTTGAGCATTTAAAACTACCATCATGTTTATAATTAATAATCTATTACACAAGTAAAGAAGCAGTAATCTCACATTCTCATTCTACTTCTTAAACAAAAAAATCTCTGTTCATAGAGAATAAGCATTCTTTTCTTTGTAACATATATTCTGTTACACTACATCCGTTATTTCGCATATGAATAGAGATATAAAAAAGGAGTTTTAATGAATAGAATATTACTACTATCATCATATTATACAATTTCTTTACTATCAACCGCATATGCAGCCGAACCTATGCTTGGTAAATCAGTTGGAATGTCGTCAAAAGAATTTCGGAACATTTATCAAAATCTTAATCTCGTAACACACTACATGCGATTTGATCAAGATTCAGATTTCTTACTACAACAAGTTGGGTGTAACAGAGAGACCATAAAGCTCGATGGCTGGAAATATATCGTACAACATGCAGAACGGTTTATACATGCACAGGTTATTAACCGCGATGAGCTACGATCAAATATCGATAAAGCATCCGTTCTTATAAAGTTTTTTAATATTAATCCTGAATATGATTCAAATATATCTTCAATCTCTGATGAAGCTCGTAAAGAACTATTAACTCAATTTGATACAATCTGCCAAAAAGCTATAACCTTCATTACTATGACAGATTTCTTCTGCGCGCACAATACATCAAAGTCAGAAATTCTTAATGTAAATAAGAGTAAAAAGTCTAAAAAAAAGCATCGAAAACAGAAACAATCAAATGCTCGTCATAAAACACCATATAAACAAGCACATCTTGCATTCAAAATAATTCACGATATGAATGCAAGTATTATAAGCCAATACTGCACACCTCAAATCGATCGAGTTCGTATTATGCATACCCTTGAAAATAAAAAGCGTGAAGCAATTGCGTTTCTTGAACGAACGGAATATTTAGCACTATTTTCTTGTAGTAACATATCACAACCTAGTGCTCATACAATAAAAGATATCCCACTTGCTGCTGATCTCCATAATAGCTTTGAGTTCACTCCATTATCTATCATATCTCACGTTAACAATGCATCACAAACATTAAGACCTCAACCATCCCCACGTAATAGAAGTAATTCAACATATGAATCTGATGAGTCATTCAAAAGTAGCTCAGCCATTTATCAAGCTACAACACAACAATAGACAATTCATATTTCATTAATTACCGGAGAATAGATGATCCCATATCAGATGACTATAGAAGAGTTAGAAAAAAAGCTTCATACACAAATAATGGAAGGACTCTCTGATCAAGAAGCCGCACAACGATTAGAACAATATGGACCTAATATACTGATCTCATCTAAAGAAATATCCTGGATCCAAATTTTTTTGAGTCAATTTACAAGTCCATTAATATATCTCTTATTAATTGCAGCAATAATCATTTTTTTCTTTGGACAACATCCACACGATGCTTTTATTATTAGTGGCATTCTTTTGTTAAATGCCATTATTGGTGCAATACAAGAGATCCGAACGTATACAATTATCAATAATCTCAATGTAGCAATACAGACAAAATGTACGGTCATTAGAAATAGCAAACATATTGTCATAGATGATTCTCAAGTTGTCATCGGCGACATCCTTGTATTACAGGCAGGACAACGCATCTCTGCTGACGCTCGTATTATATCCTGTAATAACTTACAGGTTGACGAATCAATGCTTACAGGAGAATCTATCCCTGTTATCAAGGATGCAGATCCTATACAACAACAAATTCCTATATCTGACCAACATAATATGCTATTCAAGGGAACATTAATTCGATCAGGATCGGGTAAAGCTATTGTAGTTTCAACAGGCAAAGATTCATATATTGGAACTATCAATGCTCAAATTAATCTTATTAAAGGCGAGCTCCCATTAAAAAAAGATATTGATCGTCTTTCATACGTGATTCTTATTAGTATTTCAATTCTTTGTGTCCTGTTACTCCTTTTTGGTTTATGGTTGGGAAATCAATTCTCTCAATTACTGCCTATGATCACTGCATTATTCATTTGTGTAGTACCTGAAGGGTTGCCCGTTGTCTTAACACTTGTGCTCGTCACCGGCGTATATCGCATGGCAAAACAACAAATATTAGTAAAGAATATGCAAGCAATTGAAGCGCTTGGTCGAATACAAGTTATTATCACCGACAAAACAGGAACTCTTACCCGTAATGAACTTATGGTAATAGAATTCTGGACTCCCTACGCTACATATCATGTAAATGGATCGGGATACGCTACTGAAGGATCCGTAGTAGACCCGAACAATAAAATAGTTACTGCTCATGATAATACATATCTTAACCATATTGGTCTTGCTACACAATTATTACCCTCCGCTGAGATCACCTCTATTAATAATACCAACAGCTTTGAAATTCAAGGCGATCCTACCGATGCAGCATTACGCATTCTTTCTTATAAACTTGGTATTACATCAAATGAGATATCATCGTATACATTATTGCATGAAATTCCATTCGACCCATATTGGAAATATCATGCAGGGCTTTACCGAATGCACGATGGCAATGGAATCATATATATGATTGGAGCTCCCGAAACACTGCAGGATTTCTCAAAAAAAGAATCAACATTTAATCAGACATTTTTGGATCACGCATTAGCACAGGGGAATCGAGTCATTGCTATTGCAATGAGCCATGTAGTAATCCATGATCTTAATAGGAATAATCATGAGTATGAATCACTTATACGAAATGCATCATATGAAATGGTTGGATTATGCGCTATACAGGATTCTATACGACCTGAGGTAAAAGATGTTGTCAGAGAAACTCGTAATGCAGGATTACACATTATAATGGCAACCGGTGACCATGTAAAAACAGCATTATATGTTGCTGAACAGGCAGGTATATACAAAGATGGTGATCACTATATTGATGGAAATCAATCTAATCAGTATCAAAAAAATATGTCTTCTATTATCAATACCACTGTATTTGCGCGAGTTGATCCTACTATGAAGCTAGAGTTAGTCAATATGCTACATCAACAAGGTTATCTCGTTGCCATGACTGGCGATGGAGTTAATGATGCTCCTGCATTAGTAGCGGCAGATGTTGGTATTGCAATGAGTGGAACAGGAACAGAGGTTGCAAAAGATGCCGCCGATATCATACTTATGCAAAATTCGTTTGTACATATTATTGATGCTATTCATCAAGGGCGCCATATCCTCTACACTCTCAGACGAGTAATTCTCTACTTCTTTTCAACTAATATGGCAGAAGTATTATTAGTATTAGGGGCACTATTGGCCGATATTCCATTGCCAATAACAGCCGCACAAATATTATGGCTCAACCTTATTACTGACGGTTTTCTTGATATCGCTCTCTCTGCAGAGCCAAAAGATCCAATATTATTACAAGCTACATGGCTTGAGCAACGAGTTAAACTGGTTGATACGAATCTCATTATGCTCATGATATGGATGTCTGTTCCAATGGCCATTGGGTCATTATTATTATTTTGGAGCCACATTTCTGTAGACATTCGACTAGCTCGAACGGTTACTATGGTATCTATGGCAATGTATCAATGGTGTAATGCTTGGAATTGTAGATCGGAATATCGATCATTATGGAATATTGGATTATCTTCCAATACATGGCTCATTGGGGCAACAATCCTTGTCTTTATACTACAATGTGCAATCATCTATGTCCCTTTTCTACAATCTATCTTCGATACCGTTCCATTAACAGCCTCTCAATGGGCCATAATTACGATCTTTTGTATTCCAATTGTCGCAATTGAAGAATTGAGAAAGGGAATCCTACGTTATACCAGAAATAGAATACCCGAGAGAATAAAGACCTGATTGATTAAATTGATAGAACCGCTAAAGTGATACTATAGAGAGATTTATATATCCACTTTCCAAAGGATTTTTTATGAACAAACAAGTATATGCAGCAGCAGTTATTGCGTGTATGATAAACTCACTAGTAATGGCAGAGGTAGATACAGCAAAGAATGCTAAGAAAACAGAAGCTTCTAAAGTTGCAACCCGTTCGGATTCCCGTACCGAAATTGAAATAGCGTTTGTAGACTCATTGTCACTTATGCGCGAATGTGAAAAAGGTAAAGACGCTGCAAGAGATCTCGATAAAAAGCGTATGGAAATGGCACAAGATCTTCAAAAAGAAGAACAAAAATTGATGCAAGAAGCAAATGATTATAAAGCAAAAGCCGCTATGATGAGCGATGCCGCCCGCGAAAAAGAAGAAAAGCGCTTAATGAAATCAAAAAAAGATTATGAGAGTACTCTACTTGAATATGAAGAAGACTTCAAAATTGCTATGCAACGAGTAACCGAAGAATTGAGCAAAGATATTGATGAAGCTATCGTAAAAGTCGGCATTGAAAGAGGCTGTGATAAAGTTATCTGTTCTGCTACCGGTCGGGTATGGAACATTACTAACAAAGGTAGTATCACTGAAAACGTAAAGACTGACCTTGATAAAAACTATTCTCTTGCTAAAAATAAATCAAAAGCTCCAAGCACAACAGCACTCACACAAAATAGCAAAAATGTAGAAACAGTAGCTGCAGCATAATCCAGCTATCTACTATCATTCAAAACGGTTGATATGATATAAAGTATCAACCGTTTTTTAGTGTTAAGAAATAATCATTTTAATTGCTAAAAAATGGATATCATGCTACATAGATGTTCAAGAACTCATCCATTTTCATAAAGGCTTCATCATGCTACAATCACCTATACGATTGATCATTGGATTAGGTAATCCCGGTAAAGAATATCAATACACACGACATAATGCTGGATTTCTTGTTGTTGATGAATTAGCAAAACGACATAATGGAAGCTGGAAATTAAAAGGAAAATCTGAAGTATGCACCATTAGACTATACGATCAAACTATTCAGCTTATAAAACCACAAACATATATGAATACTTCAGGCACCATACTTCCAGAGTATGTTAAACAAGGAATATTACCTGAACAGATTATCGTTATACATGATGAGTTAGAATTACCATTTGGATCTATTGTCGTCAAGCAAGGAGGCGGACATCGTGGACACAATGGTATTCGCTCTATAATGAATACTATCGGTCCCGATTTTTATAGAGTACGATTTGGAATCTCTAGACCAGCTACAAAGGAAGAAGTTGGTGAATATGTACTTGCATCATTTAACCAACCACGCAATGATCTAATAGCAGCTATTGAAAAGGCAGCCGATAAAGTTGAATCATTAATGCAGTAAGTAATCCATTAAATCATTATACTATAGAGGATGTTCTATGAATAAAGCAGGCTATATAACAATAATAAGCATACTTATGACTACATCATCAACTCTGTATCCTAATGGTCACAGGACTGAAAATATGGACCCTGAACAAAACTCAACTGAACTTATCGCTGTTACCAGTTTTGATAATAAGAAAGAATCTAATACGATACCAATAAGCAATCGCCCTCATAAGCATCCTCGAATACTTGCTATAAAAAAGATGCTCTCATCATGCTGCTCTTGCACAAGCTCAAAATAATAAAAAAGTGCGCATAATAGGGCATTATCTCTGCTATAAGTCTTGATTTTCATAGCATGAATTCGCTACTCTCAATAATAGAAGCAGGATCTACTCGATACCTGTCTAAAAAAAGGGGATATTATGAAAATTCAAAGACTATTACTTCTTGTCTTAGGGGGATGTTTAGCTGGTATATACACACTTTCAAAGACAGAAATTGCGATTACACCTGAGCCTACAACACCTGAGAGTATTATTCAATTAAGTCCAGAAATAATGAATGCTCAGATGCAACCAGAATTGAATAATCCTTCATCGGCTACTGAGGCTACTCAATTTATACCTTCAAACGAAGAATTTATAAATGATTCTACCAATGCGCAGATCGAATCACTCTATCAAGAACCTGCATTACTCAATAAAACAATAACAGAAGATGCTCTTAATAATAGTAGATTAACAGAGGAAGAGATACCAGAATCTTCTGCTCTCTCAACAAGCCCTACATCACCTATTACACAAGAACCAAGCTCTCTTAAACCAGAGGCTAATGATACCCAATTACAAGCAACCAGTATTGCAATCGAAAAATCAGGATCTGAAATATCTAATGATGCACAAAGTGCCGCAGCAGAATTACAAAAGTCGGGTATTCTTACTCAGGAAGAGGCTGATCGATTAATAACTACAGGAAAAGAGATTAAAGAGACTACCGATAAACTTGAAGCTGATACTGAAAATCTTCTGAAATCTTCGGAATCAGATGAGATTCCTGTCTCAACAGAGAAAAAAGTCTTACGTTGCGTGTGTGAATAACATATAGTGTAGAAAATATAACTTACACGGAACTGCAATATTTCTTCTTGCTATAAAGGGCCTTTCATCAAGGCCCTTTATATTTTCTAATCATTAGAGAGTATGGCTTGATATCCATTCCATAATTTGTTGTTCGAGACGTTCAGAATTTTTTATTATTCCGGTTGCTTGAAAGTAAGTTGCTGATCCACCACCCTTCAAGCTTTCTACCTGCATAATCCATGCTCCCAGCTCTTTTACATTGACACGCGTTGATAATTGCGGGGAGACCGTTATAATAACTGTCTCTTTATTATCAACTCCTGGATGGAACAGAATATAGACGCCAGGATTTTTTTGCACTAATACTTGTGCAAATTCGCGCACCTGTTCAACAGGCATATTCGTTAACCGTGCAGGAGTTACCGTAATAGTATTGATAACACGACTCTGCTGTAAAAGTTTTGGAATACTATAATTCCATAATTCATGTTGTTGTTGCTTAATCGTCTGCTGCATAAAGCGATATTGATCTTTATATTTACTAATCGCGTCAATCAACTCTTCTCTTTTTGCTTTAAAGTCTTGCGATAATGTTCTTACGATTTTAAATGTTTCTTGGAACAATTCGATCGCACGTGGTCCTGTTACTGCAACAATACGTCGTTGCCCTGCTGATGGAGCAGTCACTTCAGTAATCTTAAAGGTTCCAATATGTCCTGTTGATGGGACGTGTGTTCCGCCACATAACTCTGTCGAGAATCCAGAAACTTGTACCATACGCACATCTTCTGGATTGTATTTATCACCAAAAAATGCCAATGCTCCCATATCGAGTGCATTTTTAAGTGGCATGTATTCAATACTCACCGGAATATCTTCACGAATCTTTTCATTAACAATTCGTTCAATGCGTTCAATATCTTCAGTGGTCAATTGTTCATGATACGTAAAATCAAATCGTAAGTAATCAGGATGCACTAATGATCCCGATTGTTTAATTGTTTTACCAAATACTGCAATGAGTGCTGATTGAAGCAAATGTGTAGCAGTATGATTCTTCATGGCATTTGTACGCCATTCCTTATCAACAATACTGGTCACTTGAGATCCGATATGTAAATCAACCGGCGTCTTTATCTGAGCTGCAATGCGACCATTGATATAGCGTACTGCAAGGACAGGAGTACTATGATCATCAATAGTTATAATTCCTTGATCAGGAACTTGTCCGCCACCCACAATAAAGAATGGTGATTTGCGAGTCATAATCCAACAAATATTCTCTGCATCAATTGATCCGACTGATTTATTATCACTATCAATCAATGCAATAATGGAAGACGTTGTTTCAAGTTCTTGATATCCTGTAAATTCTGTCTTAATTGATTCATCTAACGAAATATGATCGAGAACATCCGCTGCTTTCTTTCCTGACTGCTCTTGTTGCTTATGCATTTCTTTATCAAAGCCAACAAGGTCAACCGTATATCCTCGTTCGCGAGCCATGATAATAATTAGCTCTGTTGGAAAACCATACGTATCGTATAATTTAAATGCTTGTGCACCTGTTATAACTTTTTCAGCACTATTTTTTACAAAGTATTCTTCTAAAATATGTTTCCCACGAACTAAGTTTGCAGCAAACTTTTGAATTTCACTATCTAACACCTTAATGATCAGTTCTTGATTTACTGTTAACTCTGGATAAATATCTCCCATGATCTGGCCAACAGTTTTAGAAAGATCAGGAAATATATTTTTGTCAGTCAACTTTTGGGCAAAGAGTGCTGCGCGTCTAATAATCTTTCGCAATACATATCCACGACCTTCATTAGAAGGAGCACATCCATCTGCTATCAAAAATGATGTCGAGCGAATATGGTCAGCAAGCACATGAAATGCTGCTTTTGTAACATCATTCTGATCTGCGTATGTAATGCCTGTCATTTTTTCAACTGCTTGAATAATAGGAACAAAAAGATCTGTCTGGTACACAGAATCTACGTTTTGAGAAACAACGCAAAGCCTCTCAAGACCCATTCCTGTATCAACACCCGTCTGTGTTAATGGTTCTAAGTCTCCGCTTGGCGTGCGATTGAATTGCATAAATACTAAATTCCATATTTCAAGAAATCGATCACAATCACATGCTGGTCCACATTGTGCTATATCAACACATCCAAATGAAGGACCGCGATCAATATGAATTTCAGTACAGGGACCACAAGGTCCTACATCACCCATCTGCCAGAAATTATCTTTTTCTCCCAATCTATGCATTCGCTCTGCAGGAATACCGATCTCTTTATGCCATATGTTGTATGCATCATCATCGGTGGTATATACCGTTGCATGTAGCTGATCAATCGGAAGCACCATCTCTTTTGTTAAAAAATCCCATGCAAAATTGATTGCTTCTCTCTTAAAGTAATCACCAAAAGAGAAATTCCCCATCATTTCAAAAAAAGTAAGATGTCGCTTTGTGAACCCTACATTGTCCAAATCATTATGTTTACCACCGGCTCGTACACACTTTTGAATGCTGACCGCTCGCGTATAGCTTCTTTTTTCGTTTCCAAGAAAGACATCTTTAAATTGATTCATGCCGGCATTAGTAAATAGTAATGTTGGATCTTGTGCCGGAATTAAAGATGAGCTTGTAACGTGATGGTGACCACGATCACCAAAAAATTTAAAAAAGCGTTTACGAATTTCTAACGATTTCATACGATCCTCATCGCAAATGGTGCGAATAATATTATATATTGTTAACCATTATCGCATACTATGGCATCTAAGTGAATAGGAGGGCAATTGCTACTCAATAGTTACTATAGTAAATTCTTTCTTTAACTTGTTGTAAATATCATGCAAATCAAACGAAATAGCCTTCGTCTGAGCGAGTGTTGGTAGAAAATTGGTATCACCTAACCAACGTGGCAATACATGCATATGAAAATGGGCAGGAATACCTGCACCGGCAATTTTACTACTATTATATCCACCATTGATACCCTCCGCTAACAATGTATCTTTCAAAATACGATTACTCGCAGCAGTAACTTGAATCAACTCTGTACGCGCTTCATGCGAAAGATCTTCAAGATTAGCTATATGCGTGTATGGCAGTAATAAGAGATGGCCAGCATTATAGGGA
Source organism: uncultured Pseudomonadota bacterium (assembly GCA_964575265.1). Taxonomy (GTDB): domain Bacteria; phylum Babelota; class Babeliae; order Babelales; family Vermiphilaceae; genus CAZNPD01. Next base: position 251,256 of record CAZNPD010000002.1, read on the forward strand.
TAGAGATTGAGCATAACATAGATATGCTTATATCGTCTGAGCACAAAATTTTGCTCATCTTTTGACGTATCATTCGCATGTAAACAGAATACACATGATTCTGTTGGAGTATGCTCATTTTTAGTATGAGCAGTAGACATGGTATATTTATCGCGCCATGGTGCATAGAGTAATTTCATAATAATAGTCCTTGTACAGAATAGAATCGTCTGTGATCTTCACAGTCTATCGTGAGAAAATTCAGCTGTACATGATTTAGTATATGAGCAAGTGAGATATCGCCATGCTATCAGGGCAAGAATCAACATCAAAGGCTCTACCGGAAGTCGTAATCGCGCATATCCAAATCCTCCTGAAAGCCCTGTTGATATCCCAATCAAAACAGACGCTACTAACCATATGCGATGATAATACCAGAGCATTTTATCAGTTACTGATCGTTGCCACAATGGTTGTACTATGTAGATCCATGCACCAACTAAAAGACCTATCCAAAGAATAATCATGTAAAGAGTTTCGAATATTACAATACCCCGCATCCACCATGATAATGAGGCTTTATACCAACAGGCACTTACCTTCTCCCATAAAAATTCTTGCAATGGGTCATACCAATACGTATCTTGCACTTGTGATACAAATTGATATGAATGTAAATCAAAGAGCGTTTTACAGACTTCGACAATCCAATCATACGCAAACCACCCTGGATGCTGCCAAACGATTGGCACAATACTACTTAATGATGCGAGTGGTGATATCACCAATAATGGTGCTAGCTTCATACGCGCAGCTTGTATAGCTTGACCTGCAATCTGCTGACAATAATGATACGCTTGCAATAAAGGAATATTATACAATCGACTCACAATTTTTGGTGCACAAAAACAGGTAAGGTATGGTCCAAGAGTTGGACAGAAAAACCATTGACCAGTTAAACGATAATTTCGCCAATACCATGGAAATAATGAAAGCACAAAAATGCTGATAAACGATATAGCTGTTCGTATATTGTTACGCCATGGTCCTTGCGCAAAAAAGAGAATCAATACTGCACTCACAATACCAACTAGTTCTCCCATCGGCCGCATCCATGTATAGATACTCAAAGATAGCACTGCTGTTCCTGTATCAATGAATGACTGTGTACGCAATGTTCTGAAAAAAAAGAGTAGGAAAAGATAAAAAAGAATACTCGCAAGACCATCAGTCAACAAATAGGTGCTTGCAAAAATGTATCCAATATGGAATACACTCATAAGTGCAGCAATAAATGCAATTAACCAACTCGCAGTAATTTCCAATGCAAGTAATGCAATGATTGCAGGAATAGTTGAACAGAACAGAATTTGCATCCAAATGCTACTCGTCTGCGATTTGTGATACGCAGCAAACTCAGTACTTCTTATTCCACTATGTTTATAAAAATAGGATAAATAGAGTGGATAGCCAGGAGTTCTCCAAAATATTGGCTCACCATTCGGTTTACTCATTCCATAATTATTCGACATACAGACTGCTGCACTATGATAATCCATTGAATCTGGTTGTTTGTAATATGAATGAGGAGCAATCCAATAATAAAAGAATGCTGCTCTCAATATGAAAGCCGTAAAACAGAGTAATCCTAGAATAGCGATCCGTTGTGATGAGAGCTTCATAATGCTATGTTCCTACTATGAGTAATAATGATTCAAATATTGTTACAGCATATATGAGAAATAAACAAAAGATAATCGCGATCTATAAAAAAAGCGGATAGAGTAGCAAGCTCTGTCCGCTTTGTATGTAATTATTTTTACGATAAAAATTTATGATACATTCTCATGAGAAGAATCAGTATTACGTACTTTCAGAATAGCCTTGATATGCTCAAGCTGAATACAGAGCACTGAAAGCAATCCTCTCACATCTTCATTTTTAAAACAAGGTATAACAATCGCTGCAGATAATCGTTCTCGTAATAGTTCGAGAATCGACACATTCTGAGACAATGTTAATATGATGTGATCTGTTATTTGATTAAGATTATGACCAACTTCATCGATATTGATTATTTTTAATTTTAATTTTTCAAGAAGGTTTTGGCATGCTTTATTAAATGCATCATTATACGATTTCACAGTAGCAATATCTTGTTCTGATATTAATTGACCTTGGCCTACATTTATGAGTATGCGATTGTAATTTTCAAAATGAGCTCGAATATTTTTATCAAACATCATATATGTAGTATCAATATCTTTGCATACGAGTTTATAACGTAACTGTTGTGCAAGAGAAATTTTTGCATCTGATGCTACCACTTGTGCAGATAATATACTCATCAATGAGAATGCTATTATAGTTTGTATTCTCTTCATAATAGTTCCTTACATCGAGAGAGACATATGCAATTATAGCACATGCCTCATCACGTTATTCTTTTATTTTGTAAATATCGCTGAAGCTTTTTTCTGAATCGCATCATATGCTGAAGTTGCAAATGCAGATACATCGTTTAACGTGTAACCTTTTTTGTATGCTACGAATGCTGCACCTGCACCAAGAAGTGTCTTTACAACATATGGATGATTCTTAATAGCACTACATAAATTCTTTGCATCATAACTTAAGGTTGCAACAGTATCTACCTGCATTACTGATTTTATATCTTCAATAGTCATCTTAACTACTGCAAGCTGGTCTTGCATCGCTTGTATTGCTGATAAATCAACATACTCTCTATACATTTCGTCACCTGGTAATATTTCAATTTTCAGATTACTTCGAATTGTAGTAGTTAATGCCTTTACAGATGTAGCAAAAGCATAAAAAGGTGATTCTACGCACCCAAAAACCTTATCAACATTCTTTATGTAAAGATTATATTGTAGCTTTTCCACGCGTTCATTAATAGATGCAATAACATCTTGAGGATTACGTATCAATTTTGGTTCAGTACAATTGAGACAACTTATATCAAACACAATCGATCTATAGCATTCATCTAAATCTGCACAGATAGATCTATATGCTAATGATTGCGTAATCTTAGAACCTACTTTATACGTAACACCAGTAGCTAAAAGACCAGCCGCTATTTTCCCAACAGGAACATTGCATGAATAATTATATGCGCTCGCAACATGAGGCATTACGGCTTCTTGTGCTTGCGTAGCATATGTTGCTGCTTGAGTAAAATAGTCATTTGCAAGATCTGCACCTTTTTGTGCATACTCTGTAGCAAGCTTTTTATACTCTTGTATATCTATCGCGTGCGCTGAAACTGCACAAAACAGTGATAGCGCTGCTATTATTTCTATACGTTTCATAGTCGTATCCTTTATATACTATGAGGGGCGAATATAGTCTTTACCTATACTCGCCTCTCTTTTTTACCTATGTACCTATTAACTTAATGCTGCATAACTTGCTGCAAACACAATATTTAATCCTGTAACAATAGTTGCTGCCGTTGCATATGGATGCTTAAGAACTTTATTCTTCGCATCAATAACCGCAGATTTTGCAACACCAACGATACTCTCTTGCGCTAACTTCTTTATAGTGTCTGTAATGCTTTTACATTCTTTAGATGCGTGAAACAATGCCATATCCATAGATGTTGCATTAATAAGTTCTTTATCATGAAGACCACGTCTAATTTTCTGATCAAACGCAGATGCTATAATAGCTTTCAATGCCATTACGTGTGTTCTTACATCATCTACGTTGGTAATCTTAGAAGAAATCTGCGTCATAAATATCTCTGTCAATTTTTCAATAGCTTCATTTATCTCTTGAGCACTATCATCATTCTCTTTATCGAACGAATGAAGCTTTTGTACAACTGCATGGTAATATGCATCAACATCAGCAGTTACTGAATCATGTGCATATGACTTTGCTATTTTGTAACCCATATAAGTCTGATATCCTGCACTTGCTACATTTACCGTATTCATAGCTATCGCACCTACAGGAATACCTGCATACGTATAATCATACGCTTGCGGAACATATGTTGCTAAATAACTTGCATTTGTTATTGCATAGCGAGCAGCAGTTTTACATTTTTCTTTAATGTCACCCATAGCTTGTACTGATACAATACTTACAAGTGACAATAGGAATAATTTCATTGATAATTTTTTCATGATAAGCCTCCATCATTTTCTAATATCTATCTATTTTGCTTATCTTTCTGTGCCAACTTCTCCGGCATTCTTATATATCAGTTTGCCTGATATTCCAGCTATCGCAACTCCATCAAACCCAATAAGGGATATCTATTGCTCTCTTTAGTCAATAAGAGAGATATTTTATTACATTTTTAATCTCTTTATCTTATAAAACTCATTTAATCGCCCTATATATAAGTTCAATTAAGAGGCATTATTGGTTAACTTCTTTCAAAGATCTAAAAAAGGGACTCTTTATCAGAGTCCCTTTTTTATTATCTACAGGTTCTTTTACTTACGAAGATATTCTAGTTGTATGTTATTCAGCTCACTCATAAGCTCTTCTATGCTCTTATTCTTTGATGCTTCACCTTTTGCAACCTCATATTGCAATAGCGCACATTCTTTCAATAGCGTAACAATACCTTCTGTATGGTTACGATTAAAGAAGTGAGACGGCACTTCAAATTTCACATTATCAATATTACCATCTTTAAACTGTATACCACATTGCGCTGCAAGCTGAGTACCACAGCTAATGGTATATCGAACAGAACCAAAACCATCTGATAATGAAGATATAACTTCTGAAGAAATTGTATATCCATATCCATTATCAAGAAGCATATTCGTTATTTTTCGCTGTTTTTGTTGCAACGCTTCTTGAAGAGCTTTGCTACTGTTTTGTTTTTGTTCTTTTTCTAATCGCGCACCCACATTTTGAGATGATGCTAAATGTTCCTCATATGTTGGTAATGCATTCTTAAACATATTACGTACTTTATAAGCAACAGCCTCTTTTGTATTCGCACAGAATAGACGTATTGCACTCCATGCGCTCTTCACTCTATGTGTAAGCTCATAAGTTCTATTCAATCTATACCCACAATACCCAACGCCTACTACAGCACCGGCACCCAACAAGTATGATGTATAATTATTTTTCTTCACCACTTCTGATACTACAGGAAGTATTTGTGTTGATTGTGTTACCGATTTCTCTGCAACTTCTACGGCAGATCCTGTTACTGATGGAACTACTTCAGCAGCTTGCGCTGTATTAACTCTAAACAAATCATCACAGAACACATGTAGTGCTCCAAATTCTTCGCCGAATGAAAACGCTTGTGGTACAACTAATAATCCTAAAATTGTCATTAGTACAGTATTTCTTTTATTCATGAGAATTTCCTCCATTTAAAATTAACATTCTCATGTATCAGGATGCCCTGACATGTAAGCTACTGCAACTCCACTATGATCCATAAGGGGGAATTATTATCTTATTTTGATAATAAATGGCCTGTTTTTGCATATATCTTTATAATTTTTCATCAAAGTCCATTTAATACCTCTCTTTATATTCACGATTAAGGGTAGCTTTAATAATCCGCTTCCAATTAAAGAACATAAAAAAGGCCCCTTTAATGGGCCTTTACAATTCTAAGCTAAAGTACAATAATCTCAGGGTTCGGCTTTTCATCTGCTGAAAAACAATATCTCACCGTCTTTACCAATATATACCCAGCAACCAGTACACCTGCCACAATAGCTGTCTTTTTTATAGGATCTAAATCCATAAAAGACTGGTATGCTTCAGGAGCTTTATAAGTTGCTACATCTCTTGCAAACTCTTTAGCAAATTCAACACCATGAACAAATGCATCTGCACCTGGCTTGAATATTTCCTGTGTTTTTTGCCAAAGTGTTGGTTGTGGATTAAGTTTATTGAGTAATGTTTTTTCTGCCTCTTTTATTGCATTCTCCATTGCTACTGCAGAACACGTCATCATCATGGATGCTAACAAAATATATATGCGTTTCATCAATATCCTTACATAATTTCTGAAAATATATAATTTAATACATTCCACATTGTAATTATCACAATAATTTAGTCAAATACATACCGACTAATTACCATTAATTAAAACACTAGCATCAAAACTATTACTTTTAAAATGGATTATTAGTATCGATAAATGTTGTCTTGATCTGTAATGTTTGATTGATATAATCAGCAATCGCTTTTGGCCCAACTTTCTCTGTTGCTGCATGCCCAAGTGCAAAAAACGAAATTTGTAATTCATGGGCCAAATACCATGCTGACTCATCAAAGTTACCCGTGATGAATGCATCGACACCTACTTGCGCAGCCAATTCTATATATTTATAGGCACTACCCGATATGAGTGCCGCTGATCGAATCTCTCTTTGAACATATGCAGTTACAGCAGGATGCTGATAATATGATTCAATCTTATTTTTAAATATATCATACGCCATTGGTTGAAATTCACCGCGTACACCAATAGCAGTTTTATTCCACTCACCAAATGGTTGTAGATTCTGCCAGCCCATATCACGTGCAGCTTTCCAATTATTTCCCATCGATTCATGCGTATCAAGAGGAAGATGATATCCAAGTAACGCAATATTATGATTAATTAAACGCTTTATGCGATTAAAAGACATGCCTTGTAATATATGTGAATCATGTTTTCTAAAGAGACCATGATGCACAACAAGCGCTTGTACTCCCAACTCAATTGCTTTTTCTATTGTTGATAAATCTGCAGTAACAGCAGTTGCTATATGTATAAGCGGACCATTATCATTCATTACTTGTATGCCGTTATATTCATCAAAAGGAGTGATTGCTAGTTCTTTGTTGAGTATGGTTGCCAATTCTATAACGTTCATAAAAAATATCCTTTAAAAATCGTATTTAAACTAAGTTGCAGCATTGATTTTTTATAAATAATTGTTATCTCTTATAAATATAAGAATAAATATTTCTTACATTAGTATTTAATTTCAATAGCAAAACTATTTAATAAATATCCTCATCATTTTTATACACGTATGCACAACAGACGTTCTAAAAAAATAAGAATAAAAGATTTTTAATTAATATTACACATCAAACTTCATGCAAGGATCCTTTTATGATTTATTTATTATGGATAGCTTTAATAAGCGTACCTTTTCATTTACTATCATCAGATAATAAATCTTCTTATCATAAAATTGGTAAATATACTTTTTATAGCGCTAAAACTAACTTTTATAAATCGTATACACAACAAGCAAAAGCTCAATCTCTTTCAAAAGAAGATTCATCAAACTCTGCAAAAAATGAATTGACTCTCCCAAAAGGGCAAACTGAAAAAGATACATTTAAAAAAACAGATGCTTCTACAGAATCATTTGATTTCATTTATGATTCATATACTGATCGCAGAGGCACGCCTAAAATGCTCGCTATATTTTGTAATTATTGCGACGCTCGTGTAATGCATTATCAAAAAGATGGCCCTGGCCGATTGCTTCGATGTTATCTTGATAGAATTCATACTCCAGAAGAACTTCATAATCGCCAATATGATAGATTTAATACTAGGACATCGCCTCACTTGAAATGCTTAAGCTGTCGCGCTAAGATCGGAACTCCTATGATTTATAGACAAGAGAATCGTCCAGCCTATCACTTAATCCAAAAAAGCTTCTATATTAAAGATGTAATATGATTACCCAATATATTTTTAACATTATTGCCTTAATTGTTCTTTCTACTGGATGGTCAAATTCTACTATAACAGAAAATAGGTTACTCGAAACCTATCCTTCTGTTATAGAAAAATTAGTCTATTTTAAGAATGGTAGTTTTAAAGTTTTTTATGGTGGTCCAATTGATAAAAAAGATAATGGAGTCAATTGGTTAATGCCAGCAGTTTTTGAAGGTGAAAATAGCAACACTCGTGCAGTATATGAGATATCATTCATAAACTGTACTCCAAGTACTGCTCAAGATGCCGAAATCTTATTTGTAGAAATACCAGAGATTAATATAAAACTAAAAAACTGTTTAACACCTGATTATGCTATATTTTCATTATTAATAAATGGTAACTATAAAAATGGAAAATATATAGTTATTCGCTTCGCTGAAATAGCAAATGTATATTATCCTGATATTTATGTTGCATCTGATAACAAGGTCAATAAATCAGATTCGGATAAAACTGTTATTACTAATTTTCTTTCAGAGACATTCAATACCCAGAAAACATATCATGACTACTATGTTAGTCCATTGAAAGAACGGATTTCGTATGAATCTGAAGATCAGATACTATACGAACCTATTCTTGTACAAGTTAATATTAAAGATGAAATATATCCTTTTTATATTGTTAAAGCTATAAAAAAGACTGATACTTGGAAGACATATTATCTAATCCATAAAGCAAATAATTCATTAGAATCTTTATCTCAAGTAAATGATCATATTCTCGTCCGTCTCGATTCTGGATGCGTTAGTGGTCAGATTTATGATGATGAAGCTTGTGATTGTTTAGATCAACTTCATGATGGATTATATCAACTCGCTACAGATAGTCACCAAGGGCTTATCATTCATATCCCAACGCATGATGGACGAGGCTTTGGAACTGCACCAAAAGCAGAAACTGAAATCTATAAGCGTGGCGGCCACGGTCGTATTCACTCAACTATTCCCTTGGATACAGTAGCTGCAGCTAAATTATTATATGGAGTAGATAATTACGATCTTCGATCATTTGATGGAGCTGCTCAGCTTTTAGCTGAATTAAATATAAAAAAGGCTATTCTTCTTACTGATAATGTTAATAAAGTTGTCACACTTCAAAAACATGGAATTGATGTTTTAAGAAAAAAAACAGAAACAAATAAGCAATCATGCTTGGCTCACATAGAAGCAAAGAAAAATAGTCCTTTATACTTTAACGAATAACATAAAGATGAACATTATGAATAGAACGCTTAAAACATACCTTTTACTCGTAGTTATGATTACTAACGCTTTTGCAAACCGCTCACTTAAGATGCTCGATGATAGAATGGTTCAATCAAACTCATTAGTTTGTGTCGGACTAGATCCCGATGTAACCAAAATGCCCTTACAGTTTATCAATGCTAATGCAACAAAAGAAGAAAATATTTTTTCTTTTTTAAAGGACATTATCAATATTACTGCTCCTCATTGTTGTTGCTTCAAGTTGCAAAAAGCTTTCTATGATCAGTTAGATTTAGGCCACGAATTACTTCGAAACACTGTTAAATACATTCATGATACTCATCCAGGTATTCCAGTCTATGTCGACTGCAAAATAGGGGACATTGATAACACTATGAAAGCATATATGTCACTTGTATTTGATGATATACAAGCTGATGGGGTTGTTATAAATCCTTACATGGGTGAAGATGTTTTGCAGCCATTCCTTCAGGATTCAAACAAGACTGGTATTATTCTTATTCAAACAAGCAATCCAAATGCAAAAATGATACAAGATTTGACACTTGCTAATGGCAAGAGATTATGGGAAGAAATACTTGATCTTACCTTAAAAAAATGGAATGAAAATAATAATCTTATCGTTGTATTATCAAGTAATAGTGAAGATTATGATTATTCGTCTATTAGATCAAGAATACCTCAAAATACTCCAATACTACTTGCTGGCATAGGATCACAAGGAGGTAATCCTAAAATAATGAAACAACTACTCAATACTCACAATAGAGGTGTTTTTGTAAATTCATCTCGTGGAATATTATATCCATATGACCCAGCAGATATAAATTGGAGATCCTGTGTATTAGAGGCTGTCTTAGATTTAAAAAATCTTCTCAACAACATTCGAGGGTAAGCATAATGTTTAAAAGAACATTTCTTTATTTAGCATGTTTTATATTATTTAATACCTGCAACGCTGACAGTAAGTTCTTACTATTAATGGGACCATCAGGAACAGGGAAAAGTACTATAATAAATCATCTTAAAAGAATAGATTATAGATTTATATACATAACTCCTTTCACAACTCGCTCACTAAGACTGGGTGAAAAAGATAAAATAAATATAAGTTTAGAAGATCTTGAGACGCTACGTAATGATGGAAAGCTTCTTGCTGTTAATCAGATTTATGGAATTTATTATGCTACTCCTAAATACGTAATTGACGAAACCCTTGCACAGAATAATTTTCCAGTTCTCGATTGGCCAATTGAAAAACTAGATATAATGGAAGCTGCTTATAACAAACAACTTTACAAAGTCTATATTGAGCCAGATAATATAGAAGAACTAGAAAGAAGACTATCATTAGATAGTAGAGATACAGATGGTAAAAGATATGAAGCTGGAAAACTTGAGATTGAGAATTTGTTGAGTGGCAAATATGACTCTCAAATAGACTTACGAATCATTAATAAAAAAGGACATGATTTAGAAATTGCACAAGAAATCTATCAAAATTTTTTGCAATCTCTTGAAAAAAACTATGAATCTTAATTTACCAAAATTTAAATTCAAAAATGACTCATATACTCGTAGGCGTGGCACGCCTACGATGCTTTTAATCTTTTGTAGCACCTGTAATCACTATATAATGAGTTATCAAAAAGATGGACCTGGACCTTTATTGCGTTGCTATCTAGATAGAATTCATCATCCTGAAACGCTTCAAAAACGCCAATATGATACTTTTAATAAAAATGAATCTCCAAAATTAGAATGCTCAAATTGTAACAAGGCAATTGGAATCCCCATTATTTATGAAAAGGAAAATCGGCCTGCATATCATATGAGACCCGGTTTTTTTAGTATAAAAAAACTTTCTAAAAAAACTTAAATCTTTAACGACCAAACTCGAATACCGCTATAAATTGATCTTTATACGCATACCAATAGATAATCACAAAGAGTATGGAATCAAATCTATCAAGAAGACCTCCATGCCCTGGCAGTATTATGCCAGTATCTTTTACTCCAACTCTCCGTTTCAACCATGATTCAAAGAGATCCCCTGTTAATGCACAAAGACTCAAAAAAAATGCATGATATAAAATTGTATAAAGACTCATACGATTAATTGAAAAATTAATAACACTTAAAAAAATAATAAGGCTTATCAATCCTCCGGCAGCCCCTTCCCACGTCTTTTTTGGACTAATACGAGGAGCAATAAGATGCGTACCAATCAATGATCCTACAATATACGAAGCAGTATCGTGAAGTGCAACAATTGCAAACAAGGGCAATATGAGGGAATGATACTGTAAAGATTGATTGAGCATAATCAACAATATAAATGACATAACAGGATAAAAAAGAGATATACACCACCAGTTACAAGGAGCGATCTGCGGCCATTCATAGAGAAGAATATACAAACAACAACCTGCAAGTAATAATGAGAAAATGATTGGAGAACATTGTGTTATGATGAACCAAAATGAAAGAACTAAAAAAATTCCTGTCATTGATCGAATACAAACTTCTTGTAACTTGCTCATAGACTACTCGTATTCAGCACTAAACGCATTTTCAATATAGTGTACATCATAAACTCCTTCACACTTCTCTACTAATGCAACATCAAAGCGGCACACCAATTCTGCATATTCTGTGTGAGTACTTATAAATTGCAACGCTGTAGTAATTATTTTACGTTGCTTACTTTGGGGAACTAAGCTTGCGGGATCGATTAATGACGATTGCCGAGTCTTAACTTCAATGCACGCAAGCAGATTCTTCTTGCGTGCAATAATATCTATTTCACCACCACGAATCCTATAATTGGTAGCGATAATCGTAAACCCAAATCGTTCAAGATATTCAGCAACTTTTCGTTCGCCAACAATTCCAACACTACGCGAAATCTGATTTTGATATTTAGAATCGATCAGATGCATGGCGTTTAGTTGTTTGAGAAGACGGTGCTATCTTTTGAGGCTCTTCTTTTTTTACTTCACGTGAAGCCACTACCTCTTCTTTCTTACACGTATCTTTCAACCCATCACTTGATATTTGTGATACAAGCTCTATCGCTTTATCAGTATCTTCTATAAGTGATGTATTTGGCACCACAGTAATAGTAACTGGTTGCATACTTGCAAGCTTTTGCTTACTTTCCGAAAGCAATGGCTCAATTGATGGTGCCAGCGCCAACCACTCTTTTTCGATACCTTCGAATCGCTTACTTGCGGCAAGAATATTGCCACGATCAAGATAAAAATTACCAATATTGAGTTCATTATGTGCAATTAAAGAACAGCATCGATCTTTAATTGTTAGTATCTCATCTTTGTATAGATCATCAGCATTTAAGGCTAAAAAATCATTTGCAAGTTTCAACGTTTCATATGTTGCAGTCTGATCTCGATCATCACCGCGAAGGCTTCGAGCTGCGCAGAAGACAGAATGTGCTAATGCATGACGATATTTATCATGACCCTGATAAAGTGAAATGAATCGTTGATAGAGTTTACTTGCTTTTGCAGTATCTTGTAGATTGAAATAGATATCTGCAAGTTCTACCATCAAATCTGCTATCTTTTCAATATCATCACATTTTTTGACCATCTGCTCAAGAAAGCGTGCCGCACTATGCAAGTCACCACTTGCAATTTCTCTACGATACGCAACTTCCAATTCATCAAAATCCATAGTTCTGAGTGTAATGCGTCGTCTTTCAATCTTCTCTTCTTTAGTCTTTTTACGTCTATCTCGGAAGGATCGTACTGCGTCAATTTCTTGACTTGCTTTCTTTGCAGCAACTCCTGGACCAAAAGCATGCCCTGCAGCATATACTGTTGATTCCACCGCTGATATTGTAACAAGCAAATATATGAATTGTATGATATAATGAATCATAGTAAATGGCCTTTTTTATTAAATGCTATTGCTATCATTCAGTATAGCGAGCTTTTGAGGAAAAAAAAGTCACACAATTGATAAATCAATAGACAATAAAATAGACGAGGCCTTGCCTTTCTCCATAAGATAATGTCTAATTAAATGATAGGTTATTCTATATCTGATTCATTCCTTAATGTGATTTGCCAGGAGATATGACATGATAAGAAAAAACATAGGAGCTATCCTCGTATCACTTGGGGCACTTACTCAAGAACAACTTGATGCAGCACTCGCTAATAAAGCTTCTACTCAGCCTCTTGAACAATATCTCATGCAGCAGGAGATCATTACTCCTGAACAACTTGCTAAAGCCTATGCGCAATATGCATCCGTCAACTATATTGATACGATAACTGACAAAATGGCTGACTTATCATTACTCGCAAAAGTACCACTTAAGTTTCTTCGCGATAATACCATCATACCCGTAATGATCAATGATGAGATGGTCATTATCACTGCAAATCCTATGCACTTTCAATCAATTGATGAACTCAATCTATTACTTGGCGGCAATATCCCATATGCTGTTGCACCTCGATCGGTCATTATTGATGCAATCAATAAATATTACCCACTTGAGGGCACTAAAGAGATGATTGAAGAGCTTGAAGAAGAGAGTGGAAAAGATCTCGATGCTGTGGCATTCGAAGAAGTAGATGAAAAAGATATTTTATCTATGGCAACAGATGCACCTGTTATCAAACTTGTAAACCATATTCTCTATCAAGCAGTAAAACGTGATGCTTCTGATATACATATAGAACCATTCGAAAAAGAACTACGAGTTCGTTATCGCGTTGATGGCGTTATGGCAACAGTAATGACTCCTCCCAAACGAATCCAGAGCGCTCTCACATCTCGTATTAAAATTATGGCACACCTCAATATTGCAGAAAAACGAATTCCGCAAGATGGCCGAATTCAGATAAAAGTTGCCGACAAAGCAATCGATATTCGTGTTTCATTACTTCCTGTTGCATTTGGAGAACGTGTTGTAATGCGTCTTCTTGATAAGACAAAGACATTTGGAAAACTCAATGCACTTGGATTTAGCGATCGTGATTATCATGTATTGCACGAAGCAATTCTTCGACCAAATGGAATCATTTATGTAACAGGACCTACTGGATCGGGTAAAACATCGACACTCTACTCTGTTCTTGCAGAATTAAATAAACCAGATGTTAACATCATCACAGTTGAGGATCCTGTTGAGTATCAATTAACCGGCGTTGGTCAAGTGCAAGTACGCGAAAAAGTTGGTATGACATTTGCAGCAGCACTTCGATCTATTCTTCGTCAAGATCCAGATATTATTATGATCGGTGAAACACGCGATCAAGAGACTGCACAAATTGCTATTCAAGCAGCACTGACAGGCCATTTAGTATTAAGCACATTACATACCAATAGTGCTCCTGCAACAATTACTCGTCTTCTTGATATGGGCATTGAACCATTCTTGATTGCATCATCCGTTATTATGGCAATGGCTCAACGACTTGTAAGAAAATTATGTAATGCGTGTAAAACGCCATACAAACCATCGCAAGATCTTCTTGATAGGCTCGGTATTTCAGCAAAACAAGCTGACTCAATCACCTTCTATCAAGCACAAGGATGCGAAGAATGTCAAACGGGATACAAAGGGCGCTTAGCAATCTTTGAAGTTATGAATATTACTGAAGGTATTGCACATCTGACCATGACACGAGCAGATACAGCAGTCATTACCAAGCAAGCTATTAAAGATGGCATGACAACTCTTCTTGATGATGGCATTCGTAAAATTAAAGAGGGTCTCACTACAATAGATGAAGTATTAGCAGTTGCTGCTCTTGAACAACCAGCGGAACAAGTGTGAAAGCATGCGGATTTACTCTTTTTGAAGTAGTAATTATCATTGCACTCATATCATTAATTATGAGCATTTCATATGCGAGTCTACAATTCTTCGTACGATGGAGTGTACGAACAGAGATAGAGCGATTACAGAGCATATGTCTCTATTTACAACAATCTGCTATCGCATCTGGCAAGCAATATACATTAGTATGTGATATTCCAAATAACAGCTATTCATATGAATCAACAACAATAGACCTTCCACAAGGAGTCATATTCGGTGCTGCTTTACACGTACAAGGGCCGCCATCATCACCCCATGCTCCAATTACGAAAGCCGTAACATTTTTGGATAATAGTATTCAATTCTATCCTGACGGCACTATACAATCTGGTGTACTCTATCTCACGGATAGAGACTATCATTTTACCTATGCATTGAGTATTGGTGTTGCGTCAATAGCATGTATACGAATATACCAGTATCATAACAACTGGGCTCTGCTATAATAAAATAACTATGATAAGACGAATTATTGGTGCTCTCTGCTGCGGAATATTAGTAACGCTCTTCTTTGCGCAATATGATCCATGGGTCAAAGAGCAAGTTGGCAATCAATTTAAGCAAATATTTGAGCAGACCTTACGATGTACATTTACCGGAACCGTTACCCATGTTAACTTCTTTAGGCCATCAATAACATTTAACAAGGTACGCGTATCTCCTCCCAACAAACAGGATCATTCCTGGCAATGGACCTGCAAAGAATATAGTACCTTCTGCTCATGGATAGATCTTATTCTGTATGGGTTTATAGGATTCTCACTTACACTTGATCAACCTTCAATTACATCTCAGATGAAAGATAATCAATGCGCAATAGAACCACATATTAAAGCAATTCTTGAAAAACCAAATCTTCCTATACCTGTCTTTTTAAAATCGATAACGCTCAATTGCGCGCAACTCTCTATTCATGATACTGAACATGATACGCACGTAACATGCTCATGGACAAGCTTCTCAAAACAGATCGCTGACTGTTTGAGGACAAGTCTCTATATTAAAGATGGATCGGCATTCTATAAAGGAATGAGTATCTTTGAACATATGCAAGGAGTTGCATCGACTGAAGTATATGAACATCCTCATGGCATTCAGACTATTGTTACAATCGATAATCAATTTGATATCCCTCGTCTTCAATCACAAACTCTCTGTTTTTTAAGTGGAAGTTGGAACACTGATCATGGAAGGTTCTCATTACACAATGCAGATCATTCGATCTCATTTGAACCATTGATTATTACAAAACAGGCAACAGGCGAAACATCATTCACACTCAATGGACGAATACCAGCAAATGTAATTGCACATGCTATTGATCATAATTATGCAGATTACATAACGGCAGGAGATGTTACACTCTCAATGCGTGGTAATTATCAAAATACGATATCTCTTGATGGTCATATTTCTGGCAATCATGTTACGCTTACTGGATTAACAACACCACTATCAGCTCGACTCATTTGCCAAAAACGAGATCATATTTGGCGATCAACTACAAACATTACCAATGGTGATATGGCACTGCATGCCGAATTAATCTATAACCAAGAGCGTAATAAGGGAAAATTCACCATCACAAATCCAACATCACTCTATCATGATAAAGATAGTTATTGGCATATTCCTCCTTACGAATTTACCGTATCAGCTCGATACGCAAAAAAGGAGCTAACAGGAACATACAATACAAATATCAAACATAGACTGCATAACGCACACCATACTGTTGCTGGCACTCTTGCTACAGAGAATACTAAGCTTCACATTGATGGTACCATCAATGATCAACGATATAATCTTCATGCAGATCTTGCTACCTATCCCTATCTCATATCAGGAGAATATCTCTCTGCACAAAACAGGCAGCTACTCGCTTTTGCCTCAAAGAATAATAGTTCTGAATATGTTGGGTCGATACATATACCATTTATACGATCGCTCATCAATGCACAATATGGTTCAGAATTGCAGGCTGATGGTGATTTAGTTATTGACGCTATACTTGATGAAAAGAACAAAACAATTAATGGATCTATTAATTTAATTGATGGTGTTGCTCGCATTGGACAGACCTACAACTTCATTGATGGATTCTCAACTAACTATCATTATGATATCGCTCAACGACTTTTAACAGCACGTGATATTACGTGCCATTTACATTCTGGACATGCATATTGCAATAAGGCTGTCTGCATGTTTGATAATGCATGGAACATCACTTGGTTGCACATTCCGCTCACTATCAATCGATGTCTCATTACGGTAGAGCAGGATCTTTTTGCTATCATTTCAGGCTATTTATTGTGTACGAAAAGAGAATCTGCATCATCTATCAATGGATTTATAACGATTGATCAATCACAACTGAAAGAAAATATCTTTTCTATGGCATTGCAAAAGAAGATGCTTCACAACAGACCTGCGCAGGATACCTGGTGGCGATCCATTGCATGTAATTTATCACTCTATACAAAAGAGTTCATGCATATCGATACACTCTTTTTAGAAGCAGACGCACAAGCGAACCTTCACATCGATCATACACTCGGGGAACCATCACTTACTGGATCAATCATTCTTCCATCAGGATCTCTCTTTTTTCCATACAAGCCGCTTACCATTATGAATGCATCTATTATTTTTAATCCTGGACGCATTGATGATCCCGATATATTTGTGTTAGCTAAAAATAAAATCAAAAAATATACCGTTACATTACAAGCACAAGGTCCACTGAGTCAACCACAACTCATGCTCGATGCAATTCCTGCATTATCGCAAGAACAAGTGGTTTCTTTATTATTTGTCGGATCAGAAGAACAATTACTCAATACTATGATTCCTGCACTTATTTTCCAAAATATTAAAGGTATGCTCTTTGGTGCTCATCACATCTCTCTTTTTGAACGATATCTCAAGCCAAAAGGTCGTCCATTCTCCATTAATCTTGTGCCAAGCTTTGTTGATCAGACTGGACGTGGTGGCCTACGCGCAGCAGTAGAAATAGAGATTGGAGATAGATGGCGTGCATTAATCCAAAAAAACTTTAGCCTTACTGAAGATACTCGATTTGAATTAGAATACTTTTTGAGCGATGATATTAGTATTAGAGGAATTCGTAATGAGCGTAGTGACTTTGGCGGCGAAGTAGAAATGAAATGGAAATTTTAACGATAAGGTAGATATATTTATGAAGCAGTATCTTTTGTTAATGCTCTGCTATACAAGTAATAATAGTGGAATGATTCCTCACAGTAATATTCACCCACCTGCATATGGGAAGACGCATTTCATTGTTGGTAAGCCGCTAACAAAAAATAATTCTGTCTCCCCAACACCAGCGGAATCTATATGCAATGCTTATTTTTCACCACACGATGACATGCGATCAACATTTATAGATTTTATTAATCAAGAAAAAGAGCATATCTCTATCGCAATCTATATGTTTACTGATGCTGGCATTTCTAATGCCATTATTGCTGCACATAAACGTGGTGTTGATATTGAGATTATCACTGATCCAACTTGTTTACGTGAATCTTCTCATCGAATTTCAGCCTTATCAGATGCAGGAATCTCAGTCATGATCTACAATGCATCGGCACATACAAAACGATTTGGCAGTATTATGCATCACAAGTTTGCAATCTTTAAAAAAAATAAAAATAATGGCCCACTACTTTGGACAGGATCATTCAATTTTACGCGAGCAGCTTGCTGTAGTAATCAAGAAAACGCAATTATTATTGATAACATTCGATTAATCGATAAGTATAGAGATCAATTTGAGCAATTAAAACATCTTTCTTACCGATATAGCCCATCACGCAATGAAGCATAAATAGCGCTCCAACAATAATACTTGAATAATAATCTATTATTTCAGTATTGTTACTGCGTATTATGTATCATTCTCATACAAGGGTATAATCCATGAAATATCAATCTATCTATAGCATGCTATTGATAAGTTCAATAGCATGCACTACCTATGCGGGTGTTGTCAGTAGAAAAACATATGTAAAGCTTATCAATAATACACCATTTACACTCAATATTGATCGCACAATTCTCTCTGGATCTCCATTTCCAGAAGGAAGATTTTCGCAAGATTCTGCAACTGCGATTGTGCCCGGACAAATTATTGAGAAAGCTCTTTCCATTGAACGAAATGTTGGTGTAAAAAAAGATTTAACCTATTATTTCAATACCACTATCAATCTTCCTAAAGATCAAAAAGCAACAATCGCTCAACAGATTATTGGCACAGCAACAGATAGTAAAATCGCTGTCTCTGCAACACTTCCAGGAGAATCTGGGATCGGCTGGTATAATGATCGTAATCCGCACAGTAAACGTATAACAAGTGGAACTGATACATTTGTTATCACCTATTATTTATACTATACCGGCGGCGAAGATGATGTGGTTTATACGATTGATTACATTGATGAATCTGCCTTTACCGTTGATCCCGTTGGCGATAATGGACTCAATGTTCTGCAATACAATGTCTACATGCGATCAGGACCGCTCTTTATGAACGGACAAACAATTCGAGCAAATTTAATCCCAGAGCGCATTAAAGATCGGTATGATCTGATTGTATTTAATGAAGCATTTGAAACAAAACCACGAGAAATATTAATTCAAAAATTAAAAGCAAATGGTTATCAATATATAACAAATGTTATTGGGTACGAAAAAGGATTAGAAAATGGGGGACTCTTTATTGTAAGTAAATGGCCAATTATTAAAAAAGAAGGAAAACTCTATAAAGATATCTGCACAGGATCTGATTGTCTTGCTAAAAAAGGTATGATGTATGTCCAAATAAATAAAAATGGAAAAATCTATAATATTTTTGCTACACATACCAATGCATGGCCTGATAAAAATTCTCAGAAGATCCGTGAAAAACAATTTGAGATGCTACGAGATTTTATTAAAGAACAAAAGATTCCTACAACGCAACCCGTTCTTATCATTGGTGATCTGAATGTAGATATGCTCAAATATAAAAATGAGTATGCTAATATGCTTAGAACACTTAACGCGACGCATCCTGAGATAAAGGGATATACTACAGCTACATGGGATGCAGCAATTAACAAGATTGCTGATCAGAGTGATAAAAACTTAAAAGAATTTCTTGATTATGTACTCTATGCAAATGATTATCGCAAGCCGGATATTGCATACAACAGAGTATTAATCTTCAAGAGCACAGATAACTGGATGCCGACACAAGATAAAATAGAACAATACTTTGATAAAAAATATGGATCAAAGCATACAACACTCTTTGATCTTTCTGATCACTTTCCTGTCTATGGTCATTTTGTATGGAATGGATACTAAAAAAATACGGGGCGCATGAAGCGCCCCACTTTTGGTTAAGACTTATTTTCTCGTGCAATTTTTGCTTCCAATTCTTGGGCTGCTTTTTCAAGATATGCTGTACGTTCAGCACACGACGGATGTACTGGATCTAATAACGGATTAATATCTTGCTGTCTAAAATACTGAGCCATCTGCCATAATACTCGAGAGTCTTTCGCATGTTCTATTACATGATAATCTGCAACCCGCTCACAATATCGATGATAAGAGTGATATAGTTTTGTAATTAATGCATTAAGGTAGTAATAATCTAGAGCTGTTATTCCTAATGCCGCTGAAGCACTCATCATAATATTTCCTGTCAATTTAAAAGCCTGGAATACTGACATTGTTACAATCGCAAAATATGCGACTTTAAATATATTAAGTTTTGCCGTTGCATGATCAACAATATGACCTATTTCATGAGCAAGAATACCTTCTGCGCATGGATAATAAGGATGACTCTTATCTCGTATAGCTTCTGATAATGTATATCCTTGTAGAATAATCACTCGCATAATATCATTTGTACTGCCATGCATATCAACCATTGATATCTTATTCTTCAAAATATGCTTATTCTCATATACTGTAATGCCCATTGCATCTGCATCATATTGTTTAAGAATATTTTCAATGATTGGCTTTGCTAATGGATCATCATTTAAAACTATATAATCTTGTAAAGCCTTTTCTTTATCAACAAATAAATCTGGATAAGAAAATAATGAATACCATGCATTACGTATGCATCTTGCCGTGTAGCGCACTTTAGCAAGCATGTTAGCAGCTAATGATGTTGAAATTGTATGTGTTGCTGTTGGCATTATACTATTAACACATACCAACAGAGCTAATATCTGTCTTTTTAACATGAGAACTATAACCTCCATTTCCCATTTATTTATTTCTTACTTTCTCGCGCAATCTTTTCTTCCAATTCTTGCGCTGCTTTTTCAAAATACGCAGCACGTTCAGCACTAGATGGATGAGTACTCCATAATCTTTTCTCTAAAAATGATCTCGTATCATTCTTTTCGTCTTCTTTGAAAGCAAACGCCTGTTCTTCTAATACATATGGATTTTTTACATGTTTAATCATATAATGATCGGCTCTTCGCTCGTCATATCGTGAATAAGTCAAATTTAAAAACTTACTTGAAATCCCTATCACTGAGCCATATATCGCATAAGCTGATAAATAGGATCTCCATGGCATTCTTATTTTATTGAATGCTCGTACTGAATAATTCATAAATCCTGCTACTGCTCCAAATGTAATACACCCATTAATTAATCTTCTCTTTTGCATAGATTGGTTAACAATGTGGCCAATCTCATGACCTATGGTAGCTTCTGTAGTTTGATAATAAACATCATCTCTATCTCTTATTGCGTCAGAGATATATTTATTATCAACCCAGATCGATTTATATGATGAGTTTGCAGAAGCTCCTGAAAGTATATCCGGACATCCTGTAGATTCCCAATAGGGGTATCCTGATTCTATTCTTTCATACACACGAATATCAGACTCATGTGGCGCGTATTGTTTGAGAATAGTATCAATGACTGGCTTTGCTCGAGGATCATCATTAATTGGCCTATAGCCATCATTCTCAAAGATTATATCTCTATTTGATAAGTCAATACCTCTATCTTTATTCGTAGCATAAGTAGATACTACAGACATTATTCCTGCCGCACCTGTTGCTATTACATGATCCATCTTAATTGGAACATTTCGAACTGTATCAAAACAACGCTTAAAAAATTGTGATGGTAACATCGTATTACATGCAAAAAGTGTTACCAATAAAATCTTTTTAATCATGACAACCTCAACATTTCCATTTATTTTTTAATCTTCTCGTGCAATCTTTTCTTCCAATTTCTGTGCCGCTTTTTCAAAATACGCAGCACGCTCAGCACATGATGGATGTGGATCTCTTGGATCATGCGGTATATGAGCATTCTCTCTAAAGAGCTGTGCCATCTGATAGAGCACCTGCGGATCTTGCGCATGCTCAATTACGTGGTTATCAGCACGTCGTTCATCATAACGATCATATGCTAATCTAATACTCTTACTTGGAACAAAACTCATCCATTTTCTTTTTTGTGATGATTTATTAACAATGTGACCAAGTTCATGCGCAACCACTCCCTCTATCAATGGATAAAATTTATACTCTGAAGGATTTTGCATCGCATAAAAAATAGCTCCATTATCTTGATCTGCTTTTAAAAGAACTACCTTCGCCTCTGAATCTGCTTCACCTTCAACACTATCCAATGTAGTTGGTCTCCATGTGTATCGACCTTGTTTTTCGTAGAGACGAATATCTGTATCGTTTGGCGCATATTGCTTGATAATACGATCTATTTTTGATTTGACTTGCTGATCTTTATGCAATGAAACATATCCCTTCATACCATAATAGAGATCATTCTTTACTGATGTATCAGAGAAAAGAGATATTCTTTTTTTTGCAAAAGATCGCATCAAAAAGCTATATGCTTTATTAACACATCGTTTGAATAGATGTGAAATTGATGCCTGAACTGGCATCGTAATAGAAAAAGCAATAATACTTGGTATCAATAGATATCTTTTGACCATGATAACCCCCATTTCCCATTTATATCGTAAGGATAATGGAATAATGAAAATCGGTCAAAAGGTGAACCCCATTAATGGGCTTATCTATAATTTAAATCATCTATGTAGGGATTGTTTTAAAATTTGCAGCAAAATAAAAAAGAAAGTAGAAGTGAATTTCGTCTACCTTCATTACTACAGCTCCTTCTTAGCTCACATGATATGCTAACCCCCTTTTTATAAAAAAGCAAGAATGAAATTAAAGGGGCTATTTTTCTTGTGAAGCAGAATATGCAAGAAGCCGTTTCATATCATCCGGCATATCGGAAGTAAATGTATAAGGAATACCGTCAAAAACAAATGAGAGCTGATATGCATGTAATGCATGTCGCTTTATCTGATGAGATGCATTGCCATAGACATAGTCGCCCACAAGCGGATGACCAAGCGCCGCGCAATGAACGCGAATCTGATGAGTTCTACCAGTAATTGGTTTTAGATCCAAAAGTGAATGATGCGTAAAATATGTCACCACTGAATAGTGTGTAAGCGCATCACGTGTTGTAGCATTCATCTGTTGCGCAATGCGTTTTACGGGAGTAACTGTCTTTGCAACAGCACTCATTTTAACACGCGAAACAGGATCTCTTCGAATTGAAAAGTCCATTATACCATGTGGTTGTGGATGGCCTTCAACAATAGCATAATATCGCTTATTCATCGCGCGAGCTCTAAAAAGCTCTCCAAAGAGAGTATGAGCATAGTTAGTACGTGATATGATCAGAAGACCTGAGGTATCTTTATCGAGCCGATGAACAATTCCTGGACGATCAAGACATCCAACCGTCTTTAGCTTATTATCATACGCGACAATCCAATCGACTACGGTTGGTAATACCTTCTCCGTCTGAACACTTGGCGCATGAACAAGCACCCCTGCCGGCTTATAGATAATAAAGAAATGTTCATGCTCAAAGACAATCTTAATGCCCAACTGATCAACTAATTGTTGATCAGCTTTTGACTCTTGTCTTTCAGGAAATGTAACCGTAATAGCATCGAATGCTTTAACGGGACAACTCGATTTGATAGTAGTCTTTCCATTGACTGAGATACATGCTTTATCAATCAATTGTTGAAAAAAATTACGTGAATAGGCTGGAAATTGATTTGCCACGTATACATCAAGCCGCTGTGTGGGGGTATCTATATCCACCTGGAAGGTATGAACGCTACCAGGCTCCGCCCGCAATTGCGTACTCATAACGCGCACCCTTTAATCTATTAAAAATTTGGTTATATCTACCTAGTTTTAATAATAAACTGCAGAGGCTTAAAGTCAAATGGGTAGCCTGGGTTGCGTTAGGCTCCGTGTATGAGTAGACTTGGACTAAGGGAATTTCAATTAACATCATTACAAGTCGGAGGAAGAGCATGGAAATCAAGCGTATTTTTGATGAAATTAGAGAAAATACTCAGGAAGTTATCGACCATGACTCACCACTTGGTAAATCGTTATGGAAAGCATTTCTCGATATTCACCCTGCTGATATCGCCGATTTTTTAAGCGATATTGATCGCGAGCGATGCAAACAAATATTTCTACGTCTCCCAAAACATCTACGGCTTGAAGTCTTTAGAGAACTATCTGATGCTATGAAAGTGCATATACTTGCATTTATGAATGATCACGATAAAGTAGATGCATTTCATATACTTCCTATCGATGAACTTACCGATCTTTTTGATCTCTTTTCTGATGAAGAATTAAAGATATATCTCAACTTGCTTCATCAACAAGCACGTGAAAAGGTACTCTCGCTTTTACAATTTGATCCAGAATCTGCGGGCGGTATTATGAGTACTGATGTTATTACGCTCGTTGCAGATTTTACGGTAGAAAAATCTATCAAATTATTACAACGATTAAGTCCAAGTAAAGACATTCATCAACAATTGTATGTCGTAAATCGCTATCACCAACTTGAAGGCCACATCAATTTAGAAGATCTTGTGCTGCAAAAACCGCATGAACGTATCGGTTCATTCATGCATAAAAATGAATTAGTCGCTCGTGCGCAAGAAGATCGTGAAGCAATCGCTAAAAAGATGGTCCATTATAGTTTGATGACTGTTCCTGTTGTTGATGATGAAAATCATTTCCTCGGTATTATATCGAGTGAAACATTAGTTGATGTTATCGTTGAAGAGGCAACTGAAGACGTTCAAAAAATGTCCGCATTGGCTCCAATGAAGTATCCCTATTTTGAATCATCATTTACACAATTATTTATTGAACGGTGCCCAATTCTCATTGGGCTTTTAATAGCACAATCGTTTTCAAGTTCTATTTTACGTGCATACGAAACAACACTTAGTCTATTTCTCCTCTCGCTCGTTCCTATGCTCACCAGTACTGGCGGAAATACGAGCAGCCAAACATCTGCTATGGTTATTCAAGGTCTCGCAACAGGAGAGATCTCTCAAGCAAATGTATTTAAATTTTTGCGCCGCGAATTATTAATGTCATTATTACTCGCAGGTGTACTTGGTATTACATCATTTATTCGCGTCTATTGGCTTGGTGGTGCTGATATCATGCAGAGTTTCACCGCTAGCATTTCTATCTCATTTATTGTTATTACATCAGTTATGCTTGGTAGTTCAATACCTCTAATTTTCAAGCGACTCAACATTGACCCTGCATTCTCAGCGGGTCCTGTTCTTGCTACGCTTATGGACATATTGGGCGTTATGATTTATTGTTCAATTATTAGTTGGATACTTGGTTAAAAAAGTCTTCAATAAAAAAGGAACAATACGATGATTCATTATTTGTTTATCATATTGATACACTTCTTCTGTTCTAATATATCTGCAGGAGAACATCCTATAACCATGTCAAGCGATACTGAATGTCTCATTTGTTATGAATCAATAGCTGATGTAGAGAATCCTGCAGTTCGTAATAGTTCATTAATAACTGCATGCTGTCAACAATTTATCTGCTCTAAATGTGATGATGCTGTTAAAAGCAGAGCTCGTAAGAATAAGCGCGAATCACGATGCCCTAATTGTCAAAAAACTCCTTTAACTGTATACATCGGAAGATTCATGGCTACTAAAGACAACCATGATCCAAATAACGCTAGTGTTATCTTTATTAAAAGCAGATTCAGTAACCATTGTTCATTTTTAGGCACATGCTTTCACTAATTATTAATATAATTACATTCGCTTAGGATTATTATACCAAACAATACCATAGACTGTTGCACTGATGATTGCAGCGAAAAAACACCAGACTGATCCAAATGCATGCGCATATGATAGTTGTGCAGCTATAAAACTCGCACTTACTAATAATCCAACAACCCACATATATGCAACACTTGAGATCATCATGGCACCCACAGTTGCAATCAAATAGAGTATAATCCCAATATAATAAAAGTACGTAAACCATGGATGAGATTGAATTGTTCCTAACAGAGCGTACGAAAGATGATGGTGAACGGCATGTACTTCAACTCCCGTAAATGCACATAATAACAACCATATGGATGCAAAGAAACCACCAGCAAGACAACACCAATATAATAATTCTTTTCGATACGTTTCCGTTATTGGTTCTGCGTATCGAAGTACTAATGGAATTGCTGCTGGCCACCATGCTCCTGCAAAAAAAGTAAATCCATAGAGACCAATCATATGAGATATGCTTTCTGGATTAGAGAGTGTAAGCCAGACAACTCCCTCCGACAGTTGTTGTAATGCAAAAAATAATGGAGCGCTTGCAATTAAGCGCAATGGAATTGTTGATGCTCGATAGACTGATGCTATACCAATTGCTCCAAGTACTGCTGCTGCAGTAAAACTTGCCTGCGCCGAGAAACACATAGTCGAATACCTTATAATAAAATATGAACTTTCGATACATCATATACTAACTGCTATATCGTATATTTGTTGTCCATTGCAAGATAAAATATGTGCATCTCATAATCTTTTCAGGATAAGTTCTGTAAAAAAGCCTAATTTTCTTGACAAAATATGCGCTACCAGATACTTTCTTATAGTGAATTTGCTTTTTTAACCAAAAAGCAATACAATAACTTATCTCTTTGAAAATACTAAATGTGTGAGAGCCGCTAGCTCAGTCGGTAGAGCAACAGCCTTTTAAGCTGTGGGTCGTTGGTTCGAATCCAACGCGGCTCACCATCTCAAATTGAAATGCACGTCCCTATCGTCTAGGGGTCTAGGACATCGCCCTTTCACGGCGAAAACAGGGGTTCGAATCCCCTTAGGGACGCCAGTCTTCGCACCTGCTACGCAGGGCTTCGTCTGGCTTGCGCCATCATTTATGGAAGCAATAATAGTTTTGAATATTAATAGCGAAGACTGTCCGAAGTAGTCACGGCAAAGTTTTAGTGCAGACGGACGAAGACGGACCTGCCCATTTCACGATTTAATCAAAATAATGTATGTATTACGTATATCTTATTCAAGCAATTAATTATCCCGAAACTATCTATGTGGGTTACACCACTAATATTGAAGAACGTCTTAATACACATAACTCTGGTGGCTCAACACATACAAAACATTCGCGACCTTGGGAATTAATTGTTTGCATAGCATTTAAAGATATGGTCCGCGCTAAGCAATTTGAAAAATATCTCAAATCTCAATCAGGTCGTGCATTTGCAAAAAAGAGATTGTGGTAATATTAATAATATAATATGTTATATGTTGGTTCTATGCATATAGAAAGCATTGTTTATAGTATGATTTTGAGAAATGTCTGTCAGGCCAGCAAAAGAATAATAAAATATTATGCTAAATCTTAATCTACCTAAAAAAGCTTCTCCTGAAATTAAGAATTCTAAAGAACGTCTACGTCATTTATTTGCTCTCTATCCTGCTCGATATCGGAAGAAAACCGTCCTATGGATAGGCATCTTAGATATGATCGATGGCTTGGATTATCATTGCGATACAATTGCTGCTTTAGAGCATAAACTTCAAGAAAAATACTCTCCTCGCTTAGATGCATGTCTTGACAGAGTAAACTCTCGTCCATATTCACATGAGCTAACTGCTTATCTAAATAGAATTGGCCATCTCTATTATTTTTTTACATCTCGCTGGTTACATGATATTTTATGCTCCAAAAAATGCGCAAATAAAAAAGATAAGGATCGAATAAAAGAAGAATGCATCGTTAACACGATTATTTCACAAGCACCAATACTTTTGTGTTTGCTAATTCTTCGCCACAAACATAGTGCTCATAGAGTCAGTGACTCACCAATCAAAACAGACACAGATTATGACATTGATTTAAAAGGTCATGGCATTAATGTTGCAGGGTTACATCCAGTAATTCATGGAGATGCAAATTGCAACATAAAACTCAAGACTTCTATCAATGTTAACAAAAAAAGCAGAAATCCATTTCTTAATCAAAACCATCCTACTCAAATAGAAACGTTGGAATTTTTCGATCAATCCGCCGAAAGAATATTAATTCAATACAGCCCAACTACATGGCATGAAAAACTAATAAATGAAATCATTAAGCTTGTCACACTATTCTTAACTAAAGAAAATTAGCAGTTCAATATGTTATATGTTTCCTACCTTAAATCTGAATCTTTTCCAACTAAAACATATATCGGATATACGCACGATTTAAAGCAACGATTATCTGGGCACAACGCAGGAAAATCAATCTATACGAAAGCATATAAGCCATGGACATTAATTGGCTTTCTAGGATTTGACACAGAATCTAAAGCATTGAGGTTTGAACATTATTTAAAATCAAATACTGGAAGAATCTTTTTGCATAGGTATTTTTCCACTGACTTTTAATCAAATTGTTAGACCAATTTCTATTAAATTTCTAGTGTATCCATATAATTGCTCCTACAAACATTTTGCTATACACTTCATTTTAGTGAAAGATCTTGTGAGCAAAGGTGCTAATCTGCGATATCATCAATGCAGCTTATGAGAAAGCATGAATGTCGATATATCTTACTAATAATGTGTTCATGATTGAAATAGACTTCTTTACACATACAGATTTTTATGTTTTTATGTAGAACACAATGTAAACAAACAAAAGAGAGAAAATCATGAACCGCAATCTGCAAAATATTTTTTTAGGATTAAGTATCATCACTCAAACAACAATAGCACATATTGATTATAATAAACTTGATACTCAAGAAATGTGTTCCTTTTTAAAACAATTTATAGAACCTGATAGTTTAGTATTTGATGTTGGCGCTAACATAGGAAATAAGACAGATTTATATCTTAGGCTTAACGCAAAAGTAGTCTGCTTTGAACCTCAACTAGAATGCGTAAATCATCTTAAAAATAGATTTGCTCATACCAGAAATGTAATAATTGAGCACAAAGGTCTCGCTGCTACGCAAGGTGTATTAGAATTTTTTAAATGTAAAGAAGCCAATACACTCTCAACCTTCTCATTTCACGCTACTCAAAATGGAAGGTTTGCAGAACATAACTATAATTGGAATCAATGCATTATGGTTGATGTATCAACTCTTGATGCTATGATAGACCAATATGGCATGCCTCAGTTTTGTAAAATTGATGTTGAAGGTTTCGAATACGAAGTTCTCAAAGGACTTACCAAAAAAATACCATACCTATCCTTTGAGTGTAATAGTGAGCACATACTCATAGCAGAACAATGCGTCCATTATCTGAGCAATCTTGGTTATAAGAAATTCAACTTTGCTATTGGTGAACGTGGTTGGTTTGCTTTCGATAATTGGTTAAATGAAACAGAATTCTTACGTGAGTTTACTCAGTTGATCAACAATAATGATTGGCGAGAAATTTGGGGTCTATGGGGTGATGTATATGCATCATCGCTTGATTAAACACGCATTCTTTAAACATATTTTTAACTAGATAGTAAAAGAGGCTTTCTGTTATAAAAAGCCTCTCATAATTTAAAAAGTTTTATTACGATTTACTGATTTCTTCTAACAATCCATGCGCTTCTTTTACTGCACTTGGATTATCTTGTAAAAGAGTTTCAATTAATTGTGGCTTTCTCATAGCCATCATAGTCGACATCATAGGATTTTTTAGATTATTATGGTAATCATATAAACTCAATTCTACTGCCATAATAACACCCATTACTTCTTTTTTCTGTCCAGCCAATTGCTTCACTATATCCGTTTTTTCCATAAAATGACTAAATCCTTTTGCATGCAATCGCTCAGTCAAGACTTTCTTATCAGGCATTGTGACAAGCGTTGCATTAATCGACGATATTCCTACAAGAAGAGAGAGAGAGAGAGAAATCATATGTTTCATGCTATCTATACCTTTATAGTATATGGTTATGTATACAGCTATTGTTTCTGTATTTTAGGATATAATTATATCCTACTCTTTTATAGACTTCCATATCATAATCGCTTTCTTGATTTTCTTAAAAGAAGAGTTCTATGGTGCCAGCATCTTTCATGAGCCGGTACCAACTTCACGCATTACATTTGAAGAAAAGATTTCGCAATTCGCGCGGGTTCATCACTTCGAGCGCTTACTTCAATCTGTAGAGTTGCAAAATCTGCTTTCATCCATGATGCGGATTGTTCATCACTAAATCAATAAGCAATGCTTTCGCATTAGTAACTTTATAATCAAGCAATGGAAAACGTTTTCTCTCAAGCTCACCAATGTGATGAAGAAGCACTTTCTTTGCAATAGCAGGCTTAAACAATTTCTTGAGCATCAGCTGCTATGTTGACTCTATTAAAGATCTGCCAGTATTAGTAAATATTTTGCAGTAATGTAGTAATTGTTATCTGCATCTTGTAGTTGTTCAATCGCTATGCCAACACTTGTCAGCTGATCTTTAGTTGATGTGTAATATTTGTTAGCATATATTACAACTAAACCAAAGGGATTAAATATGAAGAAAATATGCGAAATCCATGATAAAAAATAGTTTTATACTTTCACTATTAATGCTACAGCTACACGCAAGTGAACATTTTTTTAACTCTAAAGAACAAATTAAACGTAGGCTCAAAGAAATGGTGAGGGCTGATCAAGAGATGAGGTTTAAAATCATGGATTCATCTATACCTCAAGATATAGATGAATCAGCAAAACTTGCGTTAGAAAGAATAGATAAAGAAAATATCACATGCTTAAGACAAATCTTAAGCCAATATAATTGGGTAACAATATCAGAATTTGACAAAGAAGCTGACCACAATGCTTGGCTCTTAGTTCAGCATGCTGATAATGATCCTGAATTTCAAAAAGATATATTAACTAGATTAGAAAAACTATACCCATCACACGAGACTAGTCCTGTAAACTATGCATATCTGTATGATCGCGTAGCAATAAATGAAGGTAGACCTCAACGATATGGAACTCAAGGCACTATAAGTAATGGCAAATGGATTGCATATTTAATAGAAGATCAAGACAACCTAGATGCGCATAGAAAATCCGTTGGATTACCATCATTTCAAGAATACTTGGATATGGTTAAGCAAAGTATAGCGATTCTTAAGTGTCATGAATAATTATATTCACCCAGATCTTCTTACAACAAGCAAGATTGCGTATGAGTCAAGTGGATTCATGCTGTATTCATTGAAACAAGAAGAAGAGAGTAAGGAATATGGCGCTTGTACATTTAATATTAACAACCGATCGACCGTATTTCGTGTTGCCAAGATAACACTCACAAAAACAGGACAATTTGTTACCCTGTGGAAACGTATTGGGGATGGTCCTATTATGCCGTATGACATGGCTAACCCTATTGAATTATTTATAGTTTCCGTGAGGAGAGGTGATAATCTTGGACAGTTCATTTTTCCTAAAAATGTATTGCGAGAAAAAGGGTTTATATCACAGGCTGGAATCGGTGGGAAGCGAGCAATGCGCGTATATCCACCTTGGGATAAACCTGATAGCCGGCAAGCTAAAAATGCACAAACTTGGCAGCTCTTATATTTTGCTGAAATAAAACCTGTGCTTGATATTCAAAAGATCCACAGTTTGCTAACAAAATTGTTATCAACAGATTAAAAACAAAAGCATTATAAACAATAAAAGTAGAACTTAGTATGACAGCTTTATTAACATATTTCTCAAAACATCTTGCGGAATTTCATGCCCACCATCATATTCAGTAAGATGAATCGTGAGGTTACTATTTTTAGATTGCTTATAAAAATTAATCGCATGATCATAGTGCCATTGATCGTTTTTCCCAATTAACAAATAAATGGTATTAAGCGGTCCGTTTTCATTTAACAATAGCCCCGCCGATCCAATCGATATAACTGGCTTATCTATGTCAATAAATTGTACAAGCCTATTAAGAAAAAATCCACCATTCGAAAAGCCAATATACCCCTGAACTTCATAATTATGAGTTTTATCAATAATATCATAATAAGTTTTCAAGAGATCTTGCTGTGTATCATGAGGCCAACATAGATAGTTATTCAATTGAGAACACCGTTCTGTTGGAATAATAACAAGAAACTTAATATCAAGCTCTTTACCTAAAACATCAAGACTCTTTATCTCATGCATATATTCAGGAATAAATTCAGTAGTCAATCCACATAAATAGACCCAAATCATACGAGACGATTGAGACCCAATCATTTTTATAGAAGGACGCAATCGCCTGTCTTCACAATCACTTCTAGAGCAACCAGACATAATTAAAAATACAAAACAAACTAACGCTCTTTTCAAAATTGGCTCTTTCTTTCATCATTAATGAAATATAATTAAATAATCTTTTTACACTATACTCTTAATAATCTGAGCAAGCAGTCAAGTATCTTATAATTTCGTTGTTACATTCGACAATAGCAAAACTCGTCTAAAAAGGATCTTAAACCGCTACACTTGAGAAGCATTTAAAATTTTGCAAAAGTAGTATTACCTGAGTTGCCGCTCGCCACTCTTTCTAATGCTAATGATATATGCGCTTCTATCACCGTATCCTGATTGTCATACAAAAGAGCTTCAATTAACTTCTCTCTTACCTCAGCATCTGCATCTATATTATCCACTCTCATTTACAGCATGCGATAATGCTACGGTATGTTCTGCTACTATTAATTGCTCTCTGTTTAACAGATTATTTTCATTGAACCGTTTTGATGAGATATCTTTATTGGGCATTGTAACAAGTATTGCATTGAGGAAAGAGATAGAAAAAAGAATTAACACAATAATATATATATTTCATACAAGTCCCTTTTTTATTATAAAGAATCCCTCTGATATCTACAATAGACAATTGAAGCTCTTTGTAAAAAGGACAATCTTTTCTTGTTATAATTTTTGAGTAATATACGCTTAATAATCTGAAGTAATACTTTAGTACTTTTACAACTTACAATGGAATAATTATGCGATATTATTGGTATTGGTATGAACATGTCTTCATTGGTTTGTTAACTATGCTTTTCCTCTATTGCATCAAATTCTATCTTCTTAATGGAGAAGACCCTCTTATCGCTTTAATTAGATATGTAAAAGGAAAACGATGACACAATTTCAACACTTTCTTTTGGGAAGCACTATTCTCTCTATCATATGGATCTTCTTTGTACAGAAATATTTTAAATCTGAGAAAGACATCAAAACATGGAAAGAATGGAAACGCTTGTTTAAAGAATGAATATCAAATAGTACGCAAAAGAGATTGCATTACACGCAATTTAAATTTATCATGTTTTTTGATACAAGGTTTGTAACCTAAAACATTTTAAAAGGGAAGTATATGTTCAAATACTTGTACTCTCAAGAAGCAAATAATTTTGGTACATTACTGGGCGGTATTGGTATGATGGTTGTGGCTGCTTCGTCAATAATTACTTACTACAATACTCCTCAACAAAAAAATGAGTCCGCACATTCAGAGTCGGTAATCGTTTATGTAATGCCCGATACAAATTTGCAAGATTCTCACATACCACTAAGCAATCTCGACGACAAGACAGGACAAACATTTTTTGAACAGACGCAATCAAATCAGGTAGTATCAGATAGTTACTACAAAGATCTTGATCGTTTAAAAGAAAAGTTAGCGCTCGTAAAAAGATCGGCAAACATAGTAAATAAACATCCAGATACAGCAGAATCCTGTATAAAATACGCTGCGCAATAGAAGATTTATATTATCGCTCTATTCATACATCTCTTTAAATGATTCTTCATTCTTTTGTATGATTATCTCTATTAACTGTTTTGTTCTCCAACATAAGATACCTTCCATTATTGGTACGCGCTCTGCAGGTAAAGAATCTGTTAATTTTTGATTAACATTATATGAAGCTTGATGAACTATTGTAATAATATCTTCTATACTTTTACTCTGTTGTGCCAATAGGCCTACTAATTCTGTTTTTTCTATTAAATAACCAAATCCATTTTCTTGTAATCGATCGGTTAATATCTTTTCGCTTGGAAGAGTAACCAGCATTGCTTTGACTTCTGCTACACTTATAAGAATTCCGATAACAATATACATATATTTCATATGAAATTCCTTACCATTTTAATAATTGCATGCTATTTCGATCACTTAGAATGTATCATGTTTTATAAAGAAAAGAGAGAGTATCGCAATACATCAAATGATATGTGTTAAAAAAAGGATTCTGAATACTTTAGAATCCTTTTTTGTATGCAAAAATTTATTATCTATCAACACCTTCTGCATGAAGCAACTCTTTCTTAATCGTAATGCCCCATCTATATCCACCGAGCATACCATTCTTTCTTACTACACGATGGCATGGAACAAAATAGGCGATTGGATTATCACCAATTGCATTTGCTACCGCTCTCCATGCAGTTGGTCTACCAATTTTTTGTGCAATTGCATGATATGTAACAGTTGTTCCTTTTGGAATCTCTAACAATGCATTCCAAACACTCTTCTGAAATTCTGTTCCTTTAATAAATGAAATTGGCAATGATCTATCAAGAGTTGGTAATATATTGTCGCTTGCAGTAAATGATGCTTCTATTATCACGCTATTTTGAACGGTAACAAGCAATGCGCCTACAGAAGTATGATAATAATACTGATTCGTTTCCATGAAAGGCCTTAACTCAGAATACATTTTTCATCATTGCGTTTTTGACTTGCTTTTTCTAAAATCGGTATTATTTGATCAATACTCTCATCATCTGAAAACATACATTGTAACATTTGTGCTTGATCAAGCGCTGTATCTCCATCATTATTTTTTAGCAATGGATCAATTGTAGAGACTGATACAAGACATTGAACTAATGGTACATTAGCTAGCGGACATTCTTTATTCTTAAAATCTTGATATTCCTTTGCCGTTCTTTTTCCTATCATATGTGCTGCTCGCATATAACCAGTCGCCAAATGGAGCTGCGTATTTCCTTGTATATTCGCTTGATTAACATTTGCACCAGCTTTAACAAAAATCTGCAATACCTTCGCGTGTTTTTTATACATTTCTTCCGAAAAATGCTTCTTGCATGCATCACATGCCACATTGAAGCAATCTTGTACATCAATATCATTTTTATATTGCTCAAATAGCTGATTGATAACTTTTACATTTGATTGCTCAATTGCACTATATAAGGATTTATACATCTGCTCACCAGCAGTAATAGAACCAATTGTTATACAAAGCATTGCATATATAATGGTATTCTTCATGTATCCTCTATGCAGCATAGTCTTCACCATGTAAAAAAGCTAAAGTATTGGGTATTTATAGTCTTTTATTATATCATATGAGTAGAATATTGTTAAATTGAGACACCAACCAATGCATATCCATATGACCGATCCTACATTCTTCTATCGATCAGTTCCGTTTGGTAAAGTATTTTTTATAGCAGGACTAATATTCTATCTATATATCCAATACCAATCATTTCAACGAAGAATTCGAGATATTATTATTCTGAGTATCACTATAATTTCGCTCTGTATTCTTACCAGTATTACCATTGGAGCATTACGACACATCTCAATACCTATTTTAAAACTTGATAGAGAGGGTATAGAGTATGTCAGCACATTTGGCATTAAAAAAACATATGCATGGCGAGACATTCAGATAAAGATTACTAGAGAGCGAACATTTAAGAGTACATCCTATCATCTTGTGATATATTCCAATAGTGGCAAACGGCTTACATCGATTAATATGTACGAAATTGATATATCAAAACAAGGTATCATCAATGCACTGAATCGATATCATTATTGCAAGGAAGAGATATAAAAAAGGAGTAACAACACAGAGACTGTTCCATCTATAATACGTGTTTCACTATAATAATAAAAGAGAGTTATATGCAAACAACTGTAGTAGAATTCTATCGATCACTTCCTCTTGTAGAACTCATAGCAATTCCTGTTCTTGCATGGTTTTTCAATGAAGAAAGGAAAAGACGTCCACGAACTATTCGTTTAATATTAACCACAACCATTACGTTCCTCTCATTGATAGTTGTAATTGTAATGGCTATTGGAACATTAGGCCTTCGCTCTGTTCCTATTTTAAAATTTAACGACTATGGTATCGAATATACTAACGCTGCTGGTATAAAAAAACGATATGCATGGAATGATATCGTAATGGATATTACACGCCGAAAGAAAACTTCTCAATACTATTATACGTTTGAGATATACAGGAAGAATAACAATGCGCATATTGCTTCAATAAATTTTAATGATATTGCATTATCAAAGCGAGGCATATTGTATGGAATCAAACCATATTATTATATAGACGATGATGCAATCGACGAGATTTTACAATATGAAGATGAATTTAAATCACAACGAATAGAATATATCTTGCTATTAATCGCTTGGTTAGGATTTTTAAAATATATGTATCGATTGTACAAAGAACGGAAATCGCAAAAAGATTCATCACAAGATTTTGATAATGATTCACAATAACAACCATCTATCAAAAAATAATAGAATGCGTATCAAACTACATTTTATACGCAATTTCTTTCATATCCTTATTTTATTCAACAAAATCATTTTTTAGCTATAGAGTATAGTTATAATGATATCAAAATAGAATCACAAAAAAGTATTAGTTGATTATGAATGCATTCCGATCTCATATAGGATTCTTTTGCTCGGTTATTTTCATATTTTTTTCATCTATTCTTTTAAGCTCAAATCAATTTTTTAATCGCTTAGAAGATGGTATAACATATCCAAAAGAATTTCTTAAAGGAACATCTTGCTCACTCTATCAAAATGGCGGTCATCATTATTGGCCCAGTCTTGGATATCGTCCAAAAAGCAATTGGACATGGTTTGAAGAAGAATTCAAAGCGCGCTTTGTTATTGATCGAAAACGTGAAAACGGAATATCATGGTGGTGTAAGCCATCATCTCCCATCGATCGCGGAGAAAGAGTTGGCCTCTCTGCCGCTGGATGGCATTATCTCTTTGACGATATTAAACTGATACAAGAACTCGGATGTAATGCGCATCGCTTTGAACTCCCATGGACAGATCTTAATCCCGAAAAAGATTTCTGGAATGAAGAAGCATTTGCATTATTTGATACCTACATTAATGCACTCCTTGATGCTGGCATTGAACCAATTATTACCCTCTATCATTGGGTACACCCACTCTGGTTTCACAATCTTGGCGCATGGGAACATGAAGAAAATATTTCTTACTTCGTGAAATACTGTACAGAAGCATTCAAGCGGTTTGGACACAAAGTTCGCTATTGGTGCACTATCAATGAGCCAACAGTGATCAGTGCATGTGGATACATTTTAGGAACACATGCACCGGGGAAAAAAGATTATGCATCGTTATTTCGACCATTCCTTACTGATTCCATAACAACACGCATATCACACAATTATGAATTAGCAGCAAGAGTACTTGGAAATCTTTTTAAGGCACATATAGCAGTCTATGAAGAGATCAAAACATTATCGCATGGCCCTTATGCCCGCATTGGTATCATTCATCAGAAAGCACATTTTAAAGCTCACATGCATACCGGAATATTGCGTTTATCAAATCCTATAAGTGCTTCTCTCGCCACGCATTTCAATAAAATATTTGCACATGAGACGTTCATGCATTTTTTCACCACTGGACATTTTATCTACAACATCCCGGGTGGAAATCGTATCTCTTTTATCGATGATAGAGCTCCTTGCAGTCTCGATTTCATTGGACTTAATATCTATTCAGACATGATACTTGGTCCGGGCCCTATGCGCTATGAACATGAACAATCAACAGATATGCCAATGTGGGCAGTACGGCCACACGTACTCTATGATGCAATTACAGAGATATCGAAACTTCATGTTCCTATTATCATTACTGAAAATGGCATTTGTGATGCGCAGGATGATCGTCGTGAGCAATGGATTATTAGCTACAGCAATGCAGTTAAAAAGACAATCGATGATGGATATGATGTTCGTGGGTATTGTTACTGGTCACTTCTTGATAATTATGAATGGAATATGGGTCATAACAAAAAATTTGGTCTCTATGAAGTCAATACCGAGAGTAGCAATTTAGAGGACAAGATTCGCGTGTTACGCAAAGGATCTTATGCATATCGTGATTATGTGCGTATAAAAAGGAATTCTTAAAGAAGAGCTCTAGCAAAATGCTAAAGCTCTTCTTATTGTACACTACGTATGCAGCGCAAACCATAATAGTGCAACAGTAGTTGCTGCATTAATTATAATTGCAAGCAAATTAAGTTGCTCCGTAAATGAAATAGAAAAAATTGTAATAGGTAATATATTCGTAAAATATAAGAAGATATGACTTATGGTGTGAAATGCTTGCGCTCCTGCAAAGAAGAGTAACCACTCACGTGTTGTTAACATAGTCATTCCTTTCTTATTTTTGTACGTGAGCTTCAATAAACCATAATGATTTATCAAGCAAACGTGTAAATGCGATATATAAATCGCCTGTTGCTATATCACCAAATTCTTCAGCCTTTTCAATATTATCACGAGAGTATTCACCAAGAATTGCAAAATTGTGTGCTAAATGCTCAATGTGATCTTTTGCTGAAAAGATATCTGTTGGATATGTTCGCAATTGCGTATTTTCAACAATTGCTTGACTCGTACCAAGTGCAGTTCCACCTAAACTCGTAATACGTTCAGCAATGATATCAACATGCTCCTCAACTTTTTCTGCAAGGTCATCAAACATCAAATGGAGCGCTATAAACTCTGGCCCTTTAAGATTCCAATGCGCATGCTTTAATTGCAAAAATAAGTCACTCGCCGATGCAAGTGTTTTATTCAATAATGCGACTACCTCTTCGCGTTCACGGTCTGGAAGACTGATACGCGTAGTATGCATACGTGCTTTCATATGTATCCTTTCGAAATAATAAATAATATGACGTCTACGTTAATTGAAACTTATTTTTGTATAATCAGCGCAACATAGTTGCACATACATAGTACGCAATTTTATATTTTATGTATATATCTATTTCTTTCACATAAAAAGGATATCGTATGAATCATCGTATTGAAGTTGAAAAAGATGTTTCACTCTTTGTGCAAGACTGGGGAAAAGGCCAACCAATTATTTTTATATCTGGTTGGCCATTTGATCATCGTAGCTGGGAATATCAGTTCAATACTCTCCCACAACAGGGTTTCCGCTGTTTAGGAATTGATATACGCGGCTTTGGTATGTCTGATAGACCATGGGGCATATATAATTACGATATATTTGCACGCGATGTGCAAATAGTTTTGGAAAAATTACAGATCACCAATGCGC
The DNA here is from genome assembly GCA_964575265.1 of uncultured Pseudomonadota bacterium. Lineage (GTDB taxonomy): Bacteria > Babelota > Babeliae > Babelales > Vermiphilaceae > CAZNPD01. The sequence goes on from CAZNPD010000002.1 coordinate 290,958, forward strand.
TACTTGTTGGCCATTCTATGGGCGGTGCAATTAGTCTTCACTATGCCGCAACATATGGCACAAAGCATATCTCAAAAGTTATGCTTTGTGGCGCAGCCGCACCTCGTTTGAGTCAGACATCTGACTTTCCGTATGGCATGACGCAGCAAGCACTACAAGGATTACTCGAACTATGCTATACTGACCGAGCAAAATTATTGACAACATTTGGCGATATATTCTTCTATACGCCAACATCATTAAGCGCTGAGCTGAAAAAATGGTTTTGGATAACCGGCATGGAGTCATCACCATATGCAACGGCAGAATGTATTAAATTATTTCAGACTGCTGATCTGCGCAGTGATATGGAGAAGATCACAATACCAACACTTATTGCACATGGCGCTACCGATAAAGTCTGCGCGTATGATCTAGGAAAAACATTACATGCACATATTAAAAATTCTCGCATGATAACATTTGAAAAGAGTGGTCACGGGCTCTTTTATGATGAACGTGAAAAATTTAACGAAACAATAATCAACTTCGCACGATAGGAGATCTCAAAACGCTTGTACCTATAACAGAGGTATCTCTCGTCGAATGATATACACTGTACTATTCACAACTCACTGATGAACATGCAACTTATACAAAATCTAATACCTATAATGCTCAACCGTGCAAATATGTATTTAGATCCTATATAGACTGAATAGAATTAATAGGGTACAACAAGCTCCTAAAGATGTGTTATTTTGTCGTTAATCACGCTCTAATGTATTTCCTAATGATATCCCTACTGGTCTGATTGCAATCTTTATACCTTCTTGTCTAAAGAGTTGAGATATAATAATACGAATATCACTCTCAATATCCCATTGTTCGAGCGTATAGATCGAACTCAAATATCCACGTACCATAAATTGATATCCGTAATCACCAAAATACTCCAGTCGAATGATTGGTTGCGGACTACGCAATACATTTGGATGTGATTGCACTGCTTTCAAGAGCAATTCTTTTACTCTTTGCGTATCTTCTGCGTAATCGACCATAATTATAATATCATTAAATGCTATAAAGTTATGTGCATAATTCCAGTTTACTACTGATTTTGAGAGTATTGTTGTATTAGGAACAATAATACTCACACTATTCTTTTTACGAATAACGACCGATCGCGCAGTAATTTTACGAACTACCCCAACAATATCATCATTAATTTTGATAAAATCACCCATCTTAACTGGTCGCTGTACCAAAATGATAAAGTAAGCAACAAAATCACCAATTGGTTCTCGTAATACCCAACCTAAACTGAATGTTAATGCGGCAATGAAATACCCTATAATCTCTCCAAGACCTACATTTTGTAATCCAAAGAATATCGCAATAACAATAACCGCATACTGCGTTATGCTGGTAACTGTATATTGAACTCCAGAATCAACGAGAAGCAAATCAAATATCTTATCGAGTACAAAGGTGCTGATAGCATAGGATGCGATAAATCCTGCTAATATAAATCCTATAATTTGGAATATTGAACGTACAGTAATCGGATTTGGTGATGTTTTTAAGAGTAATGGTTCATCAAACCATGAGACAACATCTGATAATGTAATTGGCCATCCCCATATCTTACCACCAACAATAACCCCCAAAAATGCCATTGTAATAAATGAAATGATGATAAAGAGACCAAACCATGTCTTCGCATTAGCAAATCGCTCACGCACAATCTCTTCATCAGTAACAAAGAAGATTTGCGATATCACTCGCTTAAATAGACCATGCATCCAAAGTAATACAGCTATTAAAAAGCCGGTATAGACTAAACCAAATAAGATATATAAGACAAGCTTACCAAAGCCGACATATGGATTCCCTAAAATAATAACCAGAATAACTGCAGCTTGCAGATGATAATAATAGTTATTAACAAATGATCGAATTGCCAACCACATATCACTTCGTGTAGGAATCAGATTGATAATCTGATCTTTTGAAATCAATAGAATGAGTGATATTTGAAAGACAATGAAGTTTACTGCTAATAAAATAGTCGGCAATTCCGATGGATAGTAATGTCCTAGCATAAATGCTTCACGAAATAAGACAATGACTACCGTTGTATAGAGCAGTCCTGTAAATACAATTGCAAATCGTCTCTGAAAATCTGGTTCTAAAAAGACATAATCATAGCGCATGTTAAATTGAATGCAATGCTTAATGAATCGATGCGCTAAATATAAAAGATACGGAATAGAGCCTAAGTAAAAGAGCATATATATATATGGATCTGATAAATGCTGTAAGTGAATAGCAACAAATGTAACAAACCATATCGCTATCATTATCAAGTAATTATGTAAAAATTGCAGAAGACATACCGCCCAAAGCGCAACAATTTTGAGTAATCCTGTATGCTGATCTGCAAAGACGGCTAATCGTGAAGCAAGTATATTTCCCCAATTTCTAAAGAGTAAAAAACAGACAAAAAGACCCAACAATTTAATCAAGAGAACGATAAATCTTGTAGGATGTTTAATAATATTAAGGAAATACGTAGCAATAGTATGCACATTAATTTTAATAAGATATGTACGAATATTATCAAAGAACATACTAATATCGGGAATAGCATTACTCAATCCTTGCCATGAGATAGCGTATTCTGGTCGATGCCAAATAGTAATCGATTTCAATTCGTATATGAGGAAATCGGCTAATCGATTGATACTACTACATGATGCATTAATTCCAGAATAGACACCAGTCATCTTTCCTAAAATATCAATCTCTTCCTTGATAAATGTTTCAGCTTGATTAAAGATCTCAATACATCGTAAATATTCACGCGTTCTTCCCTTAAAGAGAAGTTCCTTTTGTTTTTGAACTTCTTGTCGGTGCATGCTAATATTATCGAGTGCACGTTTCTGAACATTCAGCAAATCAGCAATTTGATTTATCTTTTCTTTATTAATAGAGAGCGTGGCAACTTCATCAGCTTTGTAAATATCGTATTGCTTAATCTCTTGAGAGATCTCTTCTTCTGTTGTGAACTTACGCAGCGTTATTTTATGATACGTCTCCTTGCCATTCACTTGGATAGTACTGTGCTTCAAGCTCTCATTTAATAACATCGATTGTGCATCCGCAAGCTCTTGCTTTTTCTGTAATAATGAGAGTGAAGTATTAAGCAATCCTGTTTGACAAAAGCCTATGTACCAATCCGCAGTCTGTACAACCTCTTTATTCCATTCAAGCAGATCTTTATCAACTGAAATACCATAGAGTTGACTTGCCGTATTCAACTCCTGTTGTTTAATCTTTTGCAATGTAATCAATTGCTCTATTGTCTGTCTGAGTGCTTCTTTTTCTGCAAATTGTTGCTGCTTCTTCTTATTTAAATCTTCAAAAGCCTTTTGAACATCAATTTCACTTACACGAATTGATGGTTTAATCCGTTTTAAATGCTCTTTAAGCGTAGCTAACTGTCCCTTAGCAATATAGATTTGTAATGCAATGTACGATAATCGCGCAGAACTTATCTTAACGCGTAAAGTATCAATAACTTTAAGATAGTTATACAATTGACTATCAATTCCTGATAACTCCTGAGTTTGTTCAGGTGTCAATGACAAGTCGATGTATTTACCTATCTTCTTATTGTTATCAAGATCCTCTTTTTTCTTCTTCACTGATTCTATTGTTGCCGCAAGCGTCCGCTTTCTATTTTCAAGTTCTGCACTAACATTTTTCTCTTCCTCTCCTAACTGATCTACGCGCTTTTCCTGATCAAGAATAGCATCATAAATGACGCGTACATCTTCGAAAGAATAGATCAACTTATCTGCAGGAATTTTTCTCTTCTTGATATATTCTTTAAACTCTGGATCATTCCGTTGTTCTTCAGTCAACTTTATGGTCTCATCAATGATCGACAAAAGTTGCTCGCGCATACGTTGTAAATCTTTAATTGCTTGATATGTCTCATTAAATAGCGTCAACTTATTCGTAATATATGCATTATCAGGTTGCTGATCAAGTTGTGGTTGCAATATACTTGTTTGTGATTTTATATCGGCTAATATCTGTTTATTACTCTCATCAAACTCTTTCTGCTCTTTTTCAATAGCTTCACGTGCAATTTTCAACTCTTCAAGCTGCTTCTGCCGCTCTTCAACTGCACTTACAAATATCCCTTCTGTAGAGATTGTCGGTTTTACTAATTGTTTCCCTACTTTTTCTAATCCTTCAACAAGACCCGCATAACTTATCGATGCTATCGTTGCTGTCATTAATACAAGACCTATGAACATGTATCGTTTTTTATTCATGATCACTTACTCATTTGTTAAAAAGTGCATGGTATTGAAATTTGCAATCAGTGGATGATCCACAAAGCATTGTTTTACCCAACGATATAATAATTGTTGGTGTTCTAAATCTATTGCCTCAATTAAACGTATGTCAATAACTGAATAGTTGAAATGGTGAATGAGGGGCAAGAATTCTTTTTGTTCCGGATAATATCCAAACAATAAGAGCAGTCGTGCTATAAAATAATGTTTAACAATAGTACTGCATGTATAATAAGTAGAATCATACAATAATAGAAGCATAGTATAGAGTGATGAGATATGACTTCCTGATGGAACATAATAGATGCATATCTCTAACACATGATGCAAGAAGAGCATATCATATCGTGCGAGATTGAAAGGAACATTGAGGGTATCCAATGGTTGTATAGCATATGGTAATTGTACGTATGAAATGAGTGAACCTTGCATAACAGGCCTTTCAGTTATAACGTCAACCCTAAAATCTTGCTCTGTAATAAGTACAGCTCTTTTACGATTCTCATAGTACCGTAATACTATCCCATGATTCTGTACAATGCTCAAATGTGTCTCCTTGTTATAAATTCATCTCCTAGGGTAGTATAAGACGCAATATTCTGCCACTTTTTGCTAATATTTATCAAATTCACCCTATCTCTTTACCCACAATATATTCATATAGTAAATTGAATATAGATAATACGCATATAGCAGAGATACTGAATCGACAGCCTTCAGTACAAGCACCAAGAAAATGGGAGGTGGGTAATGAATAGTCATAAAAAGCGACCACATATCGTAATGCTCGTATTACTGGCAACTTCACTGCATGCAGAATTACCGCTCAATACTACACAGGTCCCTCGCTACACCATCATATTTGTCATAGACCAATTTGCACAAAGCTACATTCCCCATATAAAACCATACTGCACATCAGGATTCAAACGACTATTTGATCACGGAATCTGCTTTACACAAGCCTATCATCCACATGGCATGCCATCTACGGCAACAGGTCACGCTGCTCTCAGTACAGGAACCTATGCAAAAGATCATGGAATTATCGGTAATCGATGGTTTGATGCGCAAGGAAATAAAATCTTTAGTGATCAAGATCCTCGAATTGATGAAACTGCGCTTTTTGACCCATCAGGAGGAGTTTTACCTCAAGGGAAATCATCCTCTTTCTTGATGGTTGACAATCTGTCAGATCAATTTGCGCTCGCTTCTCAACCATTAAGTCCTCGATATGCATATAGTGTTTCGCTCAAAAGTAGAGCCGCTATTCTTACGGGTGGAAAATTGGCAAAAGCATTTTGGTTCAATGCGCAGCAAGGAAAGTTTACTACAAGCAAAGCCTATTATGATCAATTTCCTGACTGGTTACATAAATTTAACCAGTCATTGCAAAATAATATCAATTCCATCATAGAATCAGAACCTTGGCGCCTTCGCTTTCCAAATAATCATCCAGCATATCAGCCAGTTCGGCTTAATACGTATAAATTTGTAGAATTACAACAGTCAATGATTGGGAAAACAATTTCTGAAGTCTGGAAAAAATATCAACAGACCGAGATTAAAGACTCATTATACGAAGTCTTTAGCCGTACTCCCGAAGCAAATCGTGCAGTATTGCAATTAGCATATCACTGTCTTAAAATGCATGCGCATAAAAAGAGAGATCATGTTTTGCTCTGGGTATGTTTAAGCAGTACCGATAAAGCAGGACATGTATTTGGTCCAAATAGTTACGAACTTTATGACATGCTCTATCATCTTGATCTGCAAATTGGTTCTTTTATGCGTAGAGTAGAATCAATTGCCGGAAGAGAAAATGTACTCTTTGCGCTCAGCGCTGATCATGGTATTATTCCCATCCCTGAAGTGTTAGGTGAGCATGGTTTTCCACTCGCACAACGATTTGATCCTGAAGCACTCATTCCTTCTATGAATAAAGAAATCGAAGATAGATTTGCTATTTCAGAGCTTATCGTTGGGCATAAAACACCACAATACTACCTCAATACTGATCTATTCAATTCCCTCGATTTGACTGTACAACAACAAATTCTTACATACCTTAAACAATATTTACAAGCTATTCCTGCCGTTAAACAAGTATGGACTACGCAAGAGTTGGCACAACAATCATTTGTACCAACTCAATTAGAGAACTACTTTAAGCAGCAGATTTTTCATGGAAGAAGTGGTCAAATCGTTATACAGACACATCCATACACTATAGATTCAAAAAATGTAATGGGTACCGATCATCGCTCTCCATATGCATACGATACCAATGTTCCTCTTATCATCTATTGGCCTGATAAACATGAAGGGAAAGAAATTGCAACTCGTGTATGGACATTGCAACTTGCTAATACCCTTGCACGCATACTTCGTATTCAAAATCCATCCGCATCTACGTTTGATGTGCTTCCCGGTATATTTGACGATCCTGGTACAGCACCTGTCGAGTAATTGCTTGGATTGTTGATTGTTATACCGTTAATCCCAACGAATCTGCAAATGCATCTATCTTTGGTTCTCTGCCGAGAAAATCTCGCAATAATATATCAGGATGCATACTACCACCACGACCAATGATGCATGACGTATATTTCTGACCAATTTCCGAATTTAATAACCCTTGTTCTTTAATGATCGAGAATACATCAAGCGCAAATACCTTTGACCAGAGATATCCATAATACTTAGCAGCATATCCAGTTAAATGACCAAAGGCTGCGTAAAAATGATCTTCATCATCAAATTGAATACGTGGCTTAATTTCCATACTTAATCGTTTAAGAATTGCATGTGCATCTTTTTCTGATCCTGGCGCAAATAATTCAAGCGCCAATAATGAGTAGAGTGCTTGCGTCTGTACAAATAATCCTGATGATGCATTTTTCAATGCAACAATAGCATTGAGCATATCATCAGGCAATTGTTCATTTGTTTGATAATGATTACTCACTGAACGTAAAATATCTTTATCCCACAACCATTCTTCAAGCATCTGCGACGGTAACTCTACAAAATCTCGCTTTACACTTGTTCCTGATTGACTTGCCAATTCTGTGCTTCCTAAAATTGCGTGTAATGCATGACCAAATTCATGGAAGAATGTTGAGACTTCATTGCGCGTAAGTAACGATGGTTTTGTATCAGTCGGTTTCGTAAAGTTTGCAATAACAAGTGAAAGTGGTGGACGAATCTCTCCCATCGCTGATGTTACTGATGGAATCACATTAATATGACAGGCATGTGTATATTTATTAGGACGAGGAAAAAGATCAAGCAGCAAGTAACCTCGAATAGTATCATTGTTCTTTGATCGAACCTTCACCAACATGATATCTTCATGCCAAAGATCTTGTATCTGTTCATACTCAAATGAAAGCGAGAAGAATGAACTGTAAATTGCAAGAAGACCATCAATAGTCTTAGACATTGGGAAATATTCTGCAATGCGCTGTTCATCAACATCATATTTCTTCTTGTATAATGTCTTAAGATATGCAAAATCCCACGGTTTGATACTACCATTATCGCATGCTACGTCAGCAGGGGCACATGCAATAAGCTCATCAATTTCTTTATTCATCTTTGCTTGAGATTTTTCAATAAGATCGCGTAAGAATATTTCTGCTTTTTCAGGGGATCCCACCATCTGATCATCAAGATCAAGGCTGCTATATCCTGCAAATCCACGTAGCTTTGCAATTTCATCACGCTTTGCAATAATCTTATTGAGCGTCTCATGATTTGCTGGATAGGCTCTATTTGCAAATGCATGATACATTTTTTTACGAGTATCTTCGGACGTACAATGTTCCATGATTGCATAATATGTTGGATAATCAAGTCCAACTTTATACATACCATCATCAGTCTTTTCAAGACGTTTTAGCGTATCTTCATCTACACCAGATAATGCTTCTTTGCTACATATTATCGTTCTATTATCTTGAGAAATTGCTCGTTCAAATTCTAAATTGAGCGCAGAGAGTTCTTTAGAGAGTTCACGCACTCTTTGTAATTGTTCATCGGGAAGATTCAATCCTGCACGTTCAAAATCACGCAACAACTCAGTCATGAAATAGCTCTCTGCTGGTTGTAATCCTGTACCTTCTAATACTAATGCAGATGCCTTACATGCATTGTAAAGCGATGTATTATTTACTAAATGATCAGTTATCCATGTTTGCATACGAAGTACATCTTCATGGGCTCTATCACGCATAGCAGCATCCGGATGGGTAAAGCTTATGATTTCACATACAGCAAACAAGACTGATAAATCTGATTGTGCAGCAATATAATCATATGCACGGAATGTATTATCAAAGGTTCGAGCATCATCCGCAACAGTGATAATTGCAGAGAGCCTCCTGTTTGCATCATCAATTGCAGCTGTTACGCGCGATGACATCTCATCAGGAGTCTTTGGAAAGAGTGCAACAATATCTGAAGCTGCATGAATCATATGAGCATGCTCTTGCACATTACTATTCTTTTTTTGACAACTTCCAGTAGCAATAACCATACAGACTCCTACAGTAACAAGTATTAATGCTATATATGTATACTTCATAGTTTTTATAACCTTTTATTCTTAGTATATAAGATTTCTAGATGGGTCCCTATTGCTTATCCATTTACTCTGCTATGAAATCTTACTTACTCAGACCACTTTTTTCAATCATTTTGATATTTCGCATACTAACAATTACTTTACAATCGCTTTTGATATTGATAGTATTCAAAGCAATTTTTATAAAACATCAGACA
>CAZNPD010000003.1:0-189117 GCA_964575265.1 uncultured Pseudomonadota bacterium
AGCCACCTTCATGCCATCGCGGAGTAATAACTGAAGAATAGATGCTTGCTACTATGAGAAGAATAGTTGTAATTGCTCGCTTCATTGATGCTTTCATTACTACATGAAGATGATATACCCTTTGCTTGCGCTCAATACTAGTACAAAATCATCCAAATGTCACGAGTAGTGCAAGTAAACCTTTGCAAGAACCTTATATCGGACAGACTCTTGCAACATGATCAACAAACCGTTGCGCCGCAATTTTATCAGTCATATGTTCTAATACCCATGCTCGTGGAGAGAATGCCGCAAGCAAATTATGCTCATGTATACTTTTCAATATGCTCTCAAGATCATGCATTGTTTTCCACGTAACACCCGTTGCTTCTGTTAAATAAGGACAAGCACTCACTATATCATAATGCCTGCCATGCATATCAAGACGCTGCGGATCCCATACAATAGTAGGAATATTCATTGCCCAAGCTTCTGCAAGTGCAATGCCTTGCGACTCTGTTGGACTTACAAAAATAGCGTACGCAGTCTGATTAAGAACTTCTTTAAATTGCTTAGCAGTATGTTTACCATATTCAAGAACAACTATCTTCCATTGTGATTTTTTTGGCAGACAACTCGAAAGAGTATCAATAATATTTTGTAAAAATGCTCTTCCTTCACTCTCTGCTTTCCAATAGATAAGGACCGTTTTTTTAAAGGTGTTTGAAAGAGTTTCTGGACTCCAATACGTTTCATCGATACCTGCGTATATGGTAGTAATGCGGCCAATCAAAGTAGGATTATCTTGCTCATATGCAACCTTTGTCCACTCAGATGGTACAATCATCCAATCAATTTCTGGTGATGATAGCATATTATTATATTCATTTGCACGAACCATTAAATTCGGACCAACAAGCAAATACTTAATACGTCCATCTCTTTTCAATTGAATAACTTGTTGTAACGTCTCTATACCACAAACCGCCCATACAACATCATATAATTGATCAAGTGATGATGGATTGACGTTATAAGGAATAGTAAGTTGAGAAAACCCTCGCGCAACGCTTCGATTAACTGCAGAATGGCCCCCCCCACGAATAATATGCATTAATAGGATGCGTTAGTATTGATATCCCATTCCATGCATAAGAATATGAAAAGCAGAAAACTGTTATTAGTATCAAAAGCTTTGTATTCATCTTTACAATCCTTCAACTGATAGACTGAATATACTGTTACTTGTTTTTTTTATCAACGAAACATAGTCTAGAAAACAGAGATAATGTCGCACATAAAAAAGGAGCTCGTATGTATAAGTTACAGAGTATTCTGTTCACACTATGTATAATTAATGCTATATCTGCAGAAAATAATGCTCTCATTCCAACTAATGCCGATCTCTTTACTAACAAATCTATTGTTGTATTAGGTGGCACCGGTTATCTTGGTCGTGCAATTGTGCAAGAAGTTTTACAATATAACCCACATACAGTTCGTATTGTTAGTCGAGATGAAGTAAAACATTTTAAGTTACTTACTGACTTTTCATACGATCCTCGCATAAAATCTATTATTGGAGATATTAGAGACTATGATAGCATGCTTGCCGCAACACGCGATGCTGATATTGTTTTTCATGTAGCTGCACTCAAACGAATGGATGCGCTTGAATCAAATACACTTGAAGCCGTAAAGACAAATATTATTGGATCAATGAATGTATTTAAAGCCTGTAATCATAATAAAGTTGATAAGATGCTCTTTATTTCTACCGATAAAGCCTGCTCCCCTATCAATATTTATGGTGCATGTAAGTTCGTAAGTGAAAAGATCTTTACTAATTATAATCCAGCTACACATCATACTAAGTGTATTGTCACACGCTTTGGTAATATTCTTGAGAGTACAGGATCAGTTATTCCAATATTCATCGACAAAATAAAAAAGGGTGAAGATCTCACTCTCACGAGCGATCAAATGACGCGATTTATTATTGATAAAAAAGATGCCGTTTCACTTATATGTGATGCACTACGCTATGGACAAGGTGGAGAGATATTTATCAAACGATTACCTGCTATGAAGATTATTGATCTTATCGATGTGCTCAAACAACTATTTAACACAACAAGCAACATCAAACATATTGGGCTTCGACCGGGCGAAAAGTTACACGAAGTGCTCGCTAATGAATTTGAATTAGCACGCGCAATACTCTTTAAAGATTTTATCATTATTCAACCATCGGTCTCATACAAGCATCCTCATCAAGCATATTACGAAGAACATGGTATTAAAGTTTTCAATACGCATGAACCAATACAAGAAATAAGTTCCGATAAAGCCGTTCTTGCTTCTAATGAGTTGCTAAACTTACTCGAACAATTACAAATCATGTATATATAAAAAAGGAAAATATCATCATGAAAAATATATCCTCTCTTTTGTATGCATTATGCATATCCTTCTCTACAGCTCCTTTTTTGCATGCACATACTATCTTGGTATTTGGAGGAAAGACTGGTTGGATTGGACAAAAGATAGTTACACTTCTTAAAGAGAATGGACATACTCCTATTTGTGCTACTTCTCGTCTAGAAAATAGAGAACAAATCAATAATGAAATAGAGCAAGTAAATCCCGATATGATCATCAATGCTGCTGGCATCACGGGAAAACCGAATGTCGATTGGTGCGAAACACATCGTCAAGAGACCATCCGCACCAATGTATTAGGAACACTCAATCTTATTGATATTGCATTCCTAAAAGATATTCATGTCACTAATATCAGCACTGGGTGCATTTATGAATATGATGATGCGCATCCAAAGAAAAGTGGTATTGGATTTACCGAAGAAGAAGAACCCAACTTTGATGGATCATTCTATTCACGCAACAAGATTTTGCTCGAAAAGCTTATTCTTGAATATCCAAATGTTCTCAACTTACGTGTTAAAATGCCTCTTTCAACTGATCTAGAGCATGGCTTTGTAGCAAAAATAATTAAGTATCAAAACATTATCCAAGGAATTCCAAACTCACTCTGCGTGCTTGATGATCTTCTTCCAATTGCTATTGATATGACATGCAAAAAAATAACGGGCAACTTCAATTTTGTAAATCCAGGAGCAATCTCGCACGATGAAGTATTAACACTCTATCGTGATATTGTTGATCCTACACACACATGGAATTATTTCTCGGTTGAAGAACAAGATAAACAACTGAAAGCTCGACGCGCAAATGCAGAATTGAGTGCTCAGAAATTATTAAGACTATATCCTACTATTCCATCGATTCACGAATCATTACCAAAAATAATGAGAATTATCGCACAGCAACAGAAAGATAGGTCTCGTGATTAAAAAAATAATGTTGTTGATATTACTTATCAATGTTATTCAATCAAATATTTATTCACAGGTTAGATTGATACTCACCGCAGCTCTTTCTGATGCACATTTTGCATGGAGAAAAAGCCAATATATTAAATCCTTTAATCAAATATATACATACGGCTATAGAAAAAATGATTTTTATATTGTTGAAGCGCTTAAAAAGCATGGCCCTACATTTTTAGATGAATATTGCAATCATGTCTACTATGCGCAAAATAACAATCCAAACTTTAAGAACAATGGAATTAATGAGGCAATAACATTATTAGAAGCTTTTAATCATTTTAATTTTAATGACGATGATATCATTATCAAAATGACTGGTCGACATTTTCTCATGAATGACAATTTTCTTACTATCGTTAAAAAAAATCAGAATGATACTGATGCTGTCATTCTCTACAGAGAAAAAGATCATTGTGTGGCAACAACGCTTATAGCTATGAAGTATAAATATTTCAGAGAATTCCTTGAAAATCTCAATTACACCCTGATGGAACAAAATTGGATCGTTTTAGAGCGTGCCGTAGGAGAATATATCGAAAGGAAAATGAAGGATTCTCATTTTAAGATTATTTTTGTTAGTAATCTTGGTATTGAGGCAAATATTTTTGGATCAACTACAGCACCCGGTGCATCTGGAACTATATATCAATAAATAGAAGGATGGTATCATGAAAAAAATATGTATCATTTTAATTACGTGCTGCTTAGCCATACATACTACACCACAACTAGAGTTTGTTAAGCAATACCTTCCTTACAATCCCATTGTTGTCAGTGCAGGAGGCAATTCCATAGAAAAGATACTTCAGCTCTTTGTAACATGGCCACAAGGCTATTATCATCTATTCGAAGCGCATGCAAATCAATTGGATAATCTTACACAAAAGACTACTCGTCTTCCTTCTATTTTCATATATCCAATAGCACTTTCTAATATGAATGGGTTTCGACCATTTTATGCATGCACTGATAATAGCATAGCAAGCTCATTGCTTAAACCTGGCCCATCTTCTCTATCATTTAAACCTCCAAAATCTATAGAAGTAATAACGCTTGATAATTGGGCAGCAGAAAACTTTATTCCTCGTATAGACTTTTTATGGATTGCAGCAGGTGGACATGAGATCGATATTCTTCAAGCATCGCCACACATTATAAGCACTATTAAGGTGATAATGGTTGATATTCATATACATAATTATTATGAACAGGGCAAATCGTACCGTGAGATAAAAGATTGGCTTGAAAATAATAACTTTTCACTCGCTTGGGCAGCCCGAAAATCTGCACATGAAGCAATAATAATCTTTACTCGCATATAAAGGAATTAGTGTATGGGCATAAAAATTCTTTTATCAATAGTTATTCTTACCATTGCTGTATCGCTAACAGCCCAAACGCGACTTGTATTAACCGCTGCTCTCACACAATCATATTCTGATTTTCGTAAGAGGCAGTACATCAGTACCTGCAAACAACTTGTAACTTTTGGATACTCTAAAGATAATTTTTATATTGTTGAAGCACTCAATAAACAAGGCCCTACGTTCTTAGACACTTATTGCAATAACGTTTTTTATGCTACCACTAACAATGCATCATTAAGAAATAAAGGTATCAATGAAGCTCTAACACTCAATGAGGCCCTCTATTATTTTAATTTTGATGATGAAGATATGATTATTAAAATGACCGGTCGCTATTTTCCATTATCAGATTATTTCTTCAAGCTTGTAGAAAATAATCTCGATTATGACGCATTCTTCTTTCTTACACCATCAGGAGATTTCACAACGCTCGCATTTGCAATACGATGCAAGTATTTAAAACAAATGTATCAATCAATTGATTATACCATAGTTGAACAGAGAAATATGTGCATAGAGACCGCAATAAGTAATTGGATCAAACATATGACTGCCAACAAAACTATTCGTTTTTATAGTGTTGATAGACTTAATATACGAGTTGATCTAGATGGTAGCACTACTAATCCCACAGCACAAGGATCGTTTATTGTATAATGCACTCAGTAATTGATATTGGTTACCAATAAGTTCCATTATATTGATAACCAATATCAAAGAATTTGTTTTATAGATTAATATCATCAAGCAACCACAGTCCTAGTGACTTGTCGGTATAGATACCTCCTTGCTCAGTACAACCTTCATTGATTAATAAGAGCGGTTCTGGAAAATTGAATGGCATTCTTTGAAGATTAATTGGGCGCCACCCACCAGAAGCAATATCTACATTTCCTCTTGTTGGAAAGGTAGTTGCCAATAAATATTTTGCACCACTCTTTTTAAAGTTTGTAATGGCTATAAAGACATCATTATTGGACATGTGAACAAGAAAATCTCTAGATATAATAAGATCAGATGCAGGTATTTCATCTGTAAGCAAGTCTAAGCAAAGAAATTGTCGTAATGGAGATCCGTACTGTTCAATATTACGCGCAATGAGTTTAGAAGGAATATCAATACCTATGTATGAGCATTCACCCATATCTACATGCTGCATCCAATTAAAATCACCACATGGAGCATCAACAATCTTTGTTATATTATATCCATTAATAATCTCCGATTAATCGCGTTTCTAATAAGAGCTGTCTGTTCTAATGTTGATCCAGGCCCAGATGCAGATTCTATATTACCCCAAACCCCCGCCAATACTTTATCGTATACTTGAGTAAAAAACATGCCTACTGGAGATGTTGCATTACCATATGTTGGGATAAGTAAAAATAATACTATTAATTTCCTCATTATAATCCTTTATACAAAACGTTATCACAATATTTTATAGCTCAATTGCAATGCACCATATCTGAGCATTATAAAATAGTAGTCATATCATTAAAAGTTTTAACAAATGATGCGTACCAGGTATCAAGCATTCTTAACTCAGATTCGCTATAATCAACAAGGCTCTCTTTTAATATTTCACGGGCTTTTAAGTAAAGTTCATTTATAGTATAATCTTCAGATTTAGTTGCGATAACGGTAATGTTATGAAGATTCTTATATACTTCCCTTGCTACACGCTCCACTTTAAATCCAAGTGTTTGCAATACGTGCACAAATTTTTCAGCATACCATCCATCACAATGAATTGCCCATGATGCTTCATGCGATCCTGTTAAGTGGCGTAATACAGCCTGTTTTTGCACGAAAGAAAGATTTGTCGCTAATAATTCTTTAATGTTCTCTTCAAAGTATGGAGTCTCTATCACTAGTCTTCCACCAATCTTTAACCAATGATGCCAGCCACATAATAAAGCAAGCGCTCTATCACGAGTAAAATGCTCAAATACATGATGCGATCTTACCTCATCCACAGAGTGATGTAAAAATGCAATATTAGCAATATCTCCAAACGCATCTGCACCTATCGTATTTTGCACAGTATGTTCTGATGAAGGAAAATCAATATTTACATACCCAGGTAATTTGCATTGACCACATCCTACATGTAATCGCAGCTGCTGACCAGCATGCCATAGCCCATTTTTCTGTAATACGCTTAGCGCATTCGCATGTGAATTTATAGAAGGAATCGATGCAATAGGTAATATCATAAAAACAAAACTTAAAAATAGAATTCTTTTTTTCATCACAATCCTTTTATATAGTTAATTATTATAATATGCTACTTACGTAAACATATTTACTCATTCTGTCATCCTTGATTTTGCATGTAATAATCGTAGATTTATCAGCGTTGAAAGCATACGCATTCCTGAGCGCATAATCTTTAATTTACTATTCGATTGATCATGCCAGACTGTTGGAACTTCTTTAATCGTAAAGCCATATTTTTTACATAGATAAAGCAACTCTACATCAAAGGCCCACTGCGTAACCGTCAATAATGATGCAACTTTTTCTATTACATGCCGTTTAAATAATTTTGCGCCACATTGATAGTCATAATATGAGATATGAAACAGAATACGTATTAACGGTTCATAAATAAGCTTACTTCCCCATCGCTTGATACGAGGGCGTTCAGGTGTTACGTGTGCGCCAGGCATATAACGACTCGCAATAATACCATCTGCGCTATCAATATGATCAATAAGTTGCGCAAAATGGAATGGGGATGTTGCCATGTCTGCATCAACATATCCAATCAAATCATTATCACGTGATAATGCATCAAGAAATCCTGTTTTGATAGCAAGCCCCTTGCCAGCCGATTTGATTCCTATCATGCGAATAGAAGAACATTCTTTTTGTACAGCTTCAACAACTGATCTCGTATTATCTATGCAACCATTGAGCACAACAAGTAATTCAACCGCATACTGTTTACTTTGAAAAAATTCATGATACGTTACCAATGTTTTTCGTATACGCAATTCTTCATTATAGGCTGGTATAATAATACTCACTTTCATCCCACTCTCTCCCTGATTTATCGCAGCTTAAATACCGATAATGCGTAGAGGCTCATACGAATAAGAATCAATCCATGATAAAACCGCCTAATATTTGTTTGGCCGTAGATACGCCGTTTATACGCAATAGGTAGATCAATAATCTTTCGCGATAGACGTGCTGCACCAAAGAGCAAATCAAAATCGCCAAAAGGATCAGTTAATCCAAAGAAGGATCGCTCTTGTGCAATAGCATCATAGTCATATTTCCATAAAACTTTCGTTCCACAGAGTGTATCTTTTACTCGTTGACCTAGTAACCATGAAAAGAGATATCCAAATCCTGCATTGGCAATAGAATTTAGAAATTGCATTGCACCCGATTCCATACCATAGACAAGCCGTGAACCATTGATAAACTCTCCACGCCCAGTAACAAGTGCGTCAAAAAATTTTGGTAAATCAGATGGATCAACCGTAAGATCTGCATCAAGAATCATCAATATATCGCCGGTTGCATGCGCAAACCCCTTGCGAACAGCATCTCCCTTACCAATACCATCTTGCACTAACACAAGAATGTCTTTATCGGAATTATTCTCTTGCACCATGCGTATTCGATCATAGGTATCATCAGTAGAATTACCTTCAACAAAAATAATTTGCGTGTGACTTCCCATTTTTGGAAGTGAAGTGACTGCTCGCTCAATATTTCCCGATTCATTACGACATGGAATAACTACAGTTACTGAAGTCTGCGCGGCATTAATAGCACGAGGAAACGGTCTAAAGATAAAGACTCGTTGTTGATTAAGCATAGAAAAAAATGGCATATGCGAAAGCAGTTTATTGCAAAACCATGAGATTATCTTCATATATCGAGAAACGAGTAAATAGGACGTGGTACGCACTATCTCATATCCTGCTAGATAGGCAATATTAATCATATCCTCTTTGCTAAACCAATTGATAGGGGCATGTCTCAGTTTTTGTGAAGCTCGAGAAAATGTATGTGCAATTTTTTTACTTCCTGCATAGACATCAATCATAATACGACTATGAGGAGTAATATAGCCAGAGAGTTGTTCTAGGAATAGCTGTACATCAGTAACATACATTGTCTCTTGTGATACAATCACGTACTCAAACGTCATACCCGATGGCATCGCTTCCAGCTGATCATACATAAAATAACCATTCTGATGCCATGTAGCACTATCAACACCCCGTATGCCTACTGCAAGAAGCGGTTGTAATGCGTGAAGAAGAAATCCATCATGACAATTGATATGTAATACTGAAGAACCGACTGGAATATGTGCTTGATAAAAATGTATGACTCTTTTCTTATAATACTCAGAATATTCATCAATGATAGTCTGCGTCTGTAATCCTATATCATGCGGTACAGATGCTTCTATCTGATTATGAGATTGCTGCTCCATATGCTCCCTAGCCTAAAAATAATGATGCTTATATACCGCTTGGATTATACATAATTATACAGTAAAGTATAGTAATGATCCGTTTATTACTCGACTTCAAATAGATAAAAGATGATTATATTTAAGCCACATCAAGCACGTGATATCATTACTTCTTTCCTTCCTCAAAACGCAATCCTCCTAGAGGCAGGCGCATTTACTGGACATGACACAGTAAAGATGTCAAATCAATTTCCTGATGCAACCATTCATGCATTTGAACCAGTTCCTTTACTATTTGAACAACTACAAAATCGAACAAGGGATATCTCTAGAATTCATTGCTATCCTTATGCACTAAGCAATCGCGTCGGAACTGCTACATTTTATCTATCTGAGAAAGAGGATGGTCGAATTTCACAAGCAGGATCATTGGACAAGCCTATTGAAGATGCACATCATCTTCTCTTTAAGCAAATATGTACCGTGCAGACAACAACTATTGATCACTGGATAGAGCAATATAACATACCACACATCGATTGTGCGTGGCTCGATCTTCAAGGCCATGAATTAAAAGCACTCAAAGGCGCACAGAAAGCTCTTCAACACATGCGTATACTCCATGTTGAGGTAAACTTTATAGCACGATACGAAGGGCAACCTCTCTATCGTGACGTAGTAGCCTTTTTTGAAAAACATGAATTTGTAGAATATGGACGCGATTTTACTGAACCACGCACCTCATTTGGAAATGTCATATTCATTGCAAAAAAATACCTATCTCCTACTCTTGCATAATTACCCAATTACGCTAATTCCACAGGCTCTCAAATTCATTCAGATTGACATTTTATTGTCGAAAAGTAGTATTAATAGCGAGCAGCCTAGTGTTATAAAGTCATGTCATACATTTGAAATTCCGTAATATTAGAGTTACAAGAGATATTATATGAAAAAATGGATCTTAATCGTGCTACTCAGCATTATAAACTTTGCCCATCTCTTTAGCAGTGAAGAATTATTCGTCATCAAAAGACCTACCTATAAGTTATCAGTCAAGGAACGTATAAAGAAAAATCGCAATCTTGCTTCCGGTATTCGCCACGATTTTAAAGAGACGAAAGAGACGGATGATGTACTTGCTCAAGCAATGCTAGAGCTTAATGTACAGCCAACAATATCCCTTCATAAAGCTATAGAGACTTCTCAAAGTATTCAGACTATTGCTGAAATAGTCGCAAAAACTCACAATACTGACGTCGTCGACAAGTATAACGATACTCCATTGCTCTGTACAATCGAAAAATCAGCAATCAATCCATTTACTACCTCCGAACATCGCACTTTACATATCGAGCGAACTAAGACAATAATTGATTTACTATTGCAATATGGCACTCATATTAATCGTATAGATGCATACGGTAACACACCGCTATTTAAAGCTATACATACTATCAACTGCCCTTCTGAAATAATTAAGCATCTTATCAATCGTGGTGCTCATGTAAATCACAGAAATAATAAATTGAACACACCACTACTTGATGTGATTAATAATCAATTTGTATGTGGATTTGAAAGTAAGCTTAATCACATTAAAGTTTTATTACAGAATGGCGTTGACATTAATGCACAAAACGCTGATGGCGATACCGCATGTCATCTTCTTATGAAAATTACTGCAA
Source organism: uncultured Pseudomonadota bacterium (assembly GCA_964575265.1). Taxonomy (GTDB): domain Bacteria; phylum Babelota; class Babeliae; order Babelales; family Vermiphilaceae; genus CAZNPD01. The sequence continues at coordinate 10,895 of CAZNPD010000003.1, forward strand.
AAGCATTTATTAAGGAAAATATACTCTCAACTCTCTTTGATTATGGCGCAGAGACTGAGATTTATAATAACAATAATCAAACATGCATCGATATTGCTATGGACAACGAAATAACCATGAATGATGGTTTTGATATTGTTACATTTATTGAAGAATATCATAATAAGCGATAAAGAATATCAATCTCAATGGAGGAACTCTCATGAAATACCTATCTATCATTACAACAATAATACTTACATGTAATATATCCTCCTACACAGATGCTCATGGCATTGCACATGCATTAAAAATGGGAACTCGCGGAGTCTATTATGCATCAAGTGCAGCACTTGCATATAGCTCATATCTTGAGACAATGGATATCAAAAAATCAAAAGGAGCTGTAATTCCACTCATACAAGAAGGCAATACTCATAATGCTCTTATTTGTAGCACAACAGGATTAGGAATTGTTGGCACGACGCAACTTATTTGCAAACAAGCTCTCAAGCGAAATACTCCTATTCTCGCAGCCTGTATTGCTACTGATATTATTGCTCGCTTTATACAAAATGATTATAATAAACCGCACCTTCCTCATTATGAGAGAGCACAAAGAGAAATCGCAAATTTCTGCGCAACCATACAAAATCGAATTTGCTAATCATATGATATATCAATATTTAATTTGATGAAAAAAATAGTTATCCTATAGTTGTTATTCATTATTTTGCGAAACAGATCAATACTAGGAAGGACTATCAGATCTATACATCTATTTACTATTGTCATATGACATATTCAGAAAAGAGTAATTTTATAACAAACAAGGAAGTTTTATGCAGCACTCTAATTATCGCATTCTCACAATAATCAATCTACTACTTATCAATACAAGTTATAGCAATTATATACGTCCAGAAGTCTCTTTTTTAAAACAATTTATATCTCCAAATGAACTCGTATTTGATGTTGGTGCTAATATTGGAAAAAAGACTGATCTCTATTTAGAAGCTGGTGCTCACGTCATCTGTATAGAGCCACAAGCTAATTGTTGTGAAATATTACAAAAAAAATATGGCTCTTCTTCACGTGTTCGCATTGTCTCAAAGGGTCTTTCTTATTATAATGGCACAGTCTCATTCTCTGTATGCTCTCAAGCAAATACTATCTCTACTTGTTCAAAAGAATGGCAAACAAGTAGTCGATTTACCGGTGATTATGTATGGGATAAACAAATAACGATACCAGTCACTACACTTGATGATCTTATTGAACAATTTGGAAAACCAGTCTTTTGTAAAATAGATGTTGAAAACTATGAATTCGAAGTATTAAAGGGTCTCTCTCAACCAATACGATTCCTATCCTTTGAATTTGCTCATGAAACTGCATATAACACACAACGATGTCTTGATAGATTAACAGAACTTGGATATACCCGATTCAACTTTGCACTCAGTGAAAATCCTGTTCTTATGCTCAATGATTGGACAATTGCTGCAGAATTAATGAACATTCTTCAACAACGTGGAATTGCTGATCGATTGTTGTGGGGAGATATTTACGCATATCATCCAGAAGCTTAATATTCTACATAAAAAGAGCTCGAGAAGAAACTCGAGCTCTTTTTATGTAATTTGATTGCAGTCTCTATGCGCGATATTCGCCATGATTTTTATCTAATGCCAATAATCGTTTTTGGTATGGCAATGACCAACTTTCAGGATAGCAATACGATGGTGAAAGAATACATGTTGGTGGATTATCAATAAAATAACGATTGAGATGACTCTCATCATGCCATACCGCTATAATGCCATCATCAAGATCTGCTAAGCAATTGGTAAGCATTGTCTGCGCTAATTTGAAAAATTCTTCTCGCGATCCTCCGTGAAATCCGCCAGCAAAATAATAGGATCCTTCATTACTATGAACGCAGGCGCGAGAGCGTGCATTGGTCTCATACGTTCCTCGTCTTCCTACAAATCCTGGATGCTGTGTTGCAACACGGTCAGATAAAATTTCATCTCCAACTCTATCTACAAATCGCATATCAGCATCACATGCAAAGAGATAATCCATATCAGCCATATATTCTTTATACGTACAATATGCTTTGCAGCGCATCATGGTATCATATGGCCATCCTATTCGCGGATGATGAAACATTCTCACTCGATCATCATTAAGTAATGTAGGAACCTGTTTATCAGTAAAAACAAAATAGGTCACTCTATGTTTTTTACAAAAATGTTTCTCTGCAGATGCAATAAGCTGTGGAACAAACGTAATATATTTTCCTGTCGCAACTATTAAAAGACCAACATTATAACTCAAGAGTGATGTTGGTAATAACATCATACAAAGCAATATTCGTTTCATAACAATGGATCTCCTCATTCATTAATCAAACAACTGCTCAAGCGCAGGATACTTTGTTTTTTTACGAATCATATTACATAACCCAAGCTGTAATCCTGCAGAGACTTTACAATCATTAATCTCATTTGCAGCATTATAATACATCAATACATCGGGAATAAATCGAATATGACCATTTCGCGCCATCTCAAGCATAGGAAAGAGTGTTGCAGCATCTTCTGCCATTGGTACAAAGTCACCATTATACATCAAATCTTTTTTATCTATTTTCTGGAATAATCTCGCATAGTACGTACGCAAATGTGAGACTACCCATTCATATTCTCTAAATGCATTTGCTTCCATAATCTCTTGCGGAATAGGTTTACACATGCCAAGCGTCCTGCCAGGAATCTGCATAAACTGTCCATATGTCATCCATACCATTGGATCTGAAGAATAGACATTATTGATATAGGAAAGTATATTCGAATTTGGGAAAAAATCATCGCCATCTAAATTGATAATGATAGCATGTGGATCACAACTATGTATTGCATCATATTTATTAGCAAGAGCTTTCCGTCTCACTGGATTATTAATGACTGTAAACCGATGTTCTTGATGAAATTCTGTAATGAGCCTCATCACTTTTTCATATGTATCATCAGTTGAGCAATCATTAATATAGATAACACGATAATTAGAATATTGCTGCATAAAGATTGATTTCAGATTGAGCTCGCACCACTTACTGTTATTATAGCTTGCAGTAATGATAACAATCGGTAATTCTTCTGTAACAAAACTATGTGCATACAAAGACCATGATAGAAAAAAACTACAAATAAGTATGAGTAATTTCTTCATCTACACTCCTTCCTTTCATCAAAAAAGATTTTCGAGCGCTGCATAGGGGGGCAAAGATCTAATATATAAATCAATCGTACGCTGAAGACTCTTCGAGACCCGATGATCACTTAATGCATTTTGCGTATTGTATGCGTACAATACATCGGGAATAAATCTAAAATGACCATTTCGTGCCATTTCAATCATAGGAATCATTGTTCCCATATCACCCGACATGCGGAAGAATCTTCCTTCATACATAAGATCTTCTTTTCGTATCATTTTAAATAATTTGGCATAGAACGTTCTTAGATGTGATGGAATGTGGGGATGTGATCTAAATGTATTATGTTGTACAACTGCCTGTGGCATTGGAGTACAAAACCCCATACCATTCGTTGGCCATTCAATAAATTGTCCATATGTCATCCAGACAGATTCATCGTTATAGATACGATTGAGATATGCAAAGACATGTGGATGGGCTAATGCATCATCAGCATCAACAATAACAATGATTGCCCTATCACAGGTCATATGAATAGCTTCATATTGATTTGCAAGACCACATTCCTTGCGGGTATCGTTATGCATAAGCGTAACATGCTCTTCTTTTCCAGCTTGCTTTACATAAGAAGACACAAGATCAAATGTTCTATCAGTTGAAGCATCATCCCAATAAATGACATGATAATTGGTATATTCTTGCTGAAAGATTGATCGTAAGTTCCTCTCATACCATTGCGCATTATTATATCCCGTTACCACTGCAACAATAAATCGTTCATCATGGGGAGCATCTGCTCGTGGAACAATAAGATCTCGTGCGTTCAGCATTGTCATAAAAAAGAGAGAAAAAAGACTCATTACTCGTAAAAGCTTCATCAATATATTTCCTTTTTATACGCACATACTATCGTCTAACAAATGTCAATTCATAAGGAGTATGGGCTGAGGGATTTTTAACACGATAAAATTGTGTAATATCGATTTTGTATCCATCATTGAAAATATCGAGCAATTCTTGTGGAGTATATGCTTCCATGCTGCGATTATAATAATCATGCTGTACTCGATTAAGAGGAATATTAACAATTCCAGTATCAGCATAACAAAGGCCAATTCGCTCCATAATAGGTCCTGCATTACCTGCCCAAAAAGCTTCAAGACGATTTGGTGATGTATAATGCATAGCAGAAAATAGGTGCTCAATATCTCTCTTGCGAATAATAGTCATGTCAACAGAATGAGGATATCCCCAATCGCCAATTCCTTGATTAAATTGCCACGCAAAGACTCCATGCGAAACTTCACGCAATGGTGGCAATGGTTGTTTGCATGATAAAGAATAGCATTCAGTTAAATGAGTTCCCAATCGAAGATAAAACGCATACGCATTATATTTTTCTAACGCATCAATCGCATGCGAACAATCAACCATATCCTTCACAACAATATCGTCTACCGCAAAAACAACATACTCAGATCTGCTTTTTTCTCCAAATGTTGCTTGTAATGTTAATGGCTTAAAGTCTGCTTGGGGATTATCTGATTGACGGTATAGGTATGCGTAGTCAAATCGTTCATGCACGTGATCATATGCTTGCGCAAATGCATCATTACTTGCACGATAGATAACGTGAATACTCGATAGACCACTCATATATTGTTCAACTGATTCTAAAAGACTATACAATTGTAATGGTCTATCATATGAGAAGATAATCAAATCAGCAGTTGCGCCATATAAGCATGATGATAATACAAAAAATAACAGTGCAAAAAAACGGATTGAGAAACGATTCATTACAGTAAACTCGCAATAACATATGTATAAGAAATATTTTTACTGCCCATAACTTTACTCAAATTGCCGGCAAAAATCAACTTGATCACTATGCATAAAAAGAGAGTCTACTTGACTAAATAATCTGCTTATGAAAGTCTATGGATATTGGAAATGCAAAATATATTCATATAAAAAAGGATTGTTCATGAATAGAAAAAATAGTGCATTACTATCTCTCCAACTACTTCTTGCCTTTTGCTCAGCACAAGGATTCACAATCAATCTTGCTGAAATGAATCAACAACTCTTTACTTGCATCTACAAAACAAATGCGTGGGGATGTCCCGAATCAGCATCAGGTCCAGGATCAAGCATGGAACAGACAGACGTTATTCGCGCTGCACTTCCACTCATTTTAAAAGAACTAAATATTAAAGTATTACTTGATGCACCTTGCGGTGATTTTAATTGGATGAAAGAGACTGATTTATCCATGCTCGACCAATATATTGGAGCAGATATTGTCTCTGAACTTATCGCTGTTAATATTTCTCGTTATGCAACTAATGCAAAGAGAGTATTCATGCATGCAGATATTACACGATCTAATCTACCAAAAGCAGATGCCGTTCTCTGTCGTGATTGCTTGCCCCATTTACCATACAGTGATATCTATGCTGCACTAAGAAACTTCAAAAAAAGCGGGATAACCTATCTTATCACATCACACTACCCAAGCAGAACTCTCAATCTCGATCTACAGCTTGCACATCTTTTTAACTTACTTCGCTATCGTCCACTCAATTTCCAATTAGAGCCATTCAATTTCCCACAACCACTTCTCGTTATTAATGAAAAGAATACCGAAGGCAATGGAAATATTGCAGATAAATCTATTGCAGTATGGCGCATAGCAGACCTACCATTAGGTGAGTAATAATAAAAAGTTATTATGTAATAGAGAAACAGATCATATGATATATTGTTTCGTGATTGCATGTCTGAGCATAATTACATCATGCACTGGCTTATCATCATCTAATCTAAAGAGAGATCTTCTCTTTTTTGGCAGCGACAAGGATGCATTCACTATCATATATAATCGTAAAATATGGCCCAGCTACAATAATGAAACAGTATCTGGGCCCGCATCATCATTGGAGCATACAGAAATTCTTCGAAAGGAACTTATGAATTTCTTTCAAGATTATGCTATTCATACCGTTGTTGATGCTGCATGCGGCGATTTTAATTGGATGAAAGAGATGGATCTCTCGTTTCTCGATTGGTATCTCGGCATAGATATTGTCGAGCCATTGATAGAAAAGAATAAAGAGTTGTATGAAAAGAATAACATATCTTTTTCATGCTTAGACGTACAATACGATGATATTCCAAAAGCAGATGTTATCATCTGTCGCTCGTTACTTCCCCATTTTCCGTTAGATGATTGTAAACGCATTCTAAGACAGTTTAAAAAGAGCGGCTCTACCTATTTACTCATCACGCACTATCATTCTGATCGGCCTAATACTGAGCTTGCAAGAGAATATCGCCTTTTACTGGCATGCAGACCACTCAATTTAGAAAAGCCTCCATTCAATTTTCCTAAACCTATTATGATGATTGACGAAGAATGTCCTTCAGCATTTTTATTTGATAAAACAATGGCATTGTGGCGATTAGAAGATATTATTATTTGATTACACAAAATCATACTTTGTCGATAATTCCAAGCATTATGGAACCATCAGTAAATATTTCAACAATGTATAATTCTGCTGGGTTAAAAAAATGGATCGTTGCTGGAATCATCTTTACATATGCAATATGTTGCTCAACCATAGATAGAGATGTTTAGATACCCATAACAACATATTCTCTTTTTACCGTTAAACTAAAATCAAATGTTTTTGAGATATGATATCTACTTCTTTGAGATCAAGATTTTGAGCTGTTGTTTCTTTGCAGATAATTTTCATCATTTTTACTTATAAGATTCCTTCATCAACGCCATATACTTTTAACTCATCGCGTTCTTGATATCGCCTCTCAAGATCTTGCTTACATGTAAAATAAGATTGCATTGCAAAATCCTCTCTCTCGGCCAATGCATCAAAAAAGTCATCATTCATACACAATTCTTTAAATCCTGTAAGGAGATATATCATATATTCCTTACGGTCATTATAAACTTGTGTATACCAATCTCGAGGCAATAAATGATCTTTTACTTCAAACAATTGACTTGGATACCAATTGGGCCAATTATCCTGATCCGTTAAATAATAGAGGGTATTATTACGATTAGATATATGCATTCCCATAACGATATATTCTCTATCTATTATTATATTAAAATCACGATCTATACCATCTAAATAAAGATTATAAGCTACTGTTTTTTACAAATAATTTTCATTTTTACTTATTTATTAGTAAAAGATAGTAAGTAGATCATTATAGAACTACGATTATAGCCATGTTTATTAATTGTGAGCACCACTAGATAAATATCATCATTACGTTGCTGCAATGATGCTCGTGCAAACTCCCATCCTTCCATTGCATTTATTTTTTTACAACCTAATGGATTCATTATCATTATCTGTTCTTCTGATATGAATACAAAAATATCACGTAAAAATAGAATGTCGTGATATGATATACAAGGCAATTCATTAACCTCAGATTCATGCGTTATAGAAGAGAACAATTTTATCTCTCATTCTATCAATTGTTTCTCAATGCTAAGTAATTAGAATATTGAAAATTCTCTAATGAATCATCCCAACTAGGAATATATAATAATCCGCTTGGAAGGATACGGAAAATGCTATAATTATACTCTGTTAAATAGGTATAAACTTGATCAAGTGTTATCTGAGCATCAGTATATGTTCCACCATATTCAAATTGGATAATGTCAATAGCTTGTGATTCAATAAGACTCTTAGCTCCCTTTAACACCTGTAACTCTGAACCTTCAGTATCTATTTTAAGAAAATGGACACGTGTAATATTATGCTGCTGAGCAAACATATCAAGTGTTGTAAACTCAGCGTGTCTTACTGCCACACAATGTTGCTGTAATACTGGACGATGAAATCTTGTGCTGCATCCTGTTACCAATCGATCAGGATAATAATACATATCCTCATGAGTATTATTATCACTTAGACCAGAGTTTACGCAACAAATACTCTCAGCGTACCGATGCTTCAGTTGTTCAAGGATTTGATATGAATCATAAATTGGTTCAAATGCATAGACTTTACACTTACCTGATGTATGTTGAAGAACATACTCACTCCATTCTCCAATACAAGCCCCAGCATCAATAATAGTTGCATTATTTTTTATGAAACTATTAACAATATTCCATTCACCATTTTGAGCCGAGTTACAATTATTATATCCGCTATTTTTAAAGGATTCAGAATTCACATAACAGGGAATATAAGCATTATAAGCATACTGTTGTATTATATTCTGCACATATTCTATATCGTGAGCTATACAAGGATACGTCACCATTAAGGCTAATAATACGTATACAAATCTATACATGCTTTTCATAGTAATCCTATTTTTTAATGTTTTACAAATCCAGAAGGCTTCAGCCAACTTCCTGCCCAATGATGAATAGCAAATGCTTCATCCTTCATCCAAACAGATCTATCCTCATCTTTTTGTTCATAGCTACAGGGGTAAAAGAATGTAGCAGGAAATGCAATATCAATATTGTTATCGATACCGGCATTGTGAAGCATGCATTCAGTAAAATGTAACGGTCCTGTTTTGGCAATAATCTGAACAATATGCTGGCGATACTTAATCGTCTCTACACATGCTTTTAAGATTGGATGTTTTGGTTTCGCTGCAAAGAGAGCGGCCCCCAATTGAACACGATTAGTATCAAGCGGCTGTAATCCTGTATAAAAATCATAGGTATAATGAAGAATATCAATCGGTTTCAGACATTCATGGTCAGTATCAACATAAACACCGCCAAATCGATAGATAATTTCCCACTTTAAAATATCAGAACGCTCACCATAATTATTTGATTTATTAAAGAATATTCCATTATTAAATCGCAGATTATCTCCTGCATGAACTACAATGTTTTTATGATGATCCTCATCAAGTAATAATTCTGACAAATCATCAAATGATGTTAAAACAATACTTCCTTTACTATAGTTCTCTACAGAATCAGTCCAAAAAATAATCGTCCAATCAGGATGAAATGTACGCCATGTTGCATAATACTCCTCATACTCGTCAGGAAGTTTACTACCTAACCAAATTATATGTATATACTTTGGAATTTTAAGCGATAACGAAGGAATAACATTGCGCATATTATTTTTGTCATATAAGGCTCTAAAAAAATCTAATAATTGCTTATTCCCTGGTTGATTAATAACAGATTGATTTGCTTTTGTCTGCATTGATGTATCAAAAGCAATTGCTACAGAAGTTTGAGCAAATCGCCCGTTACTCCTTGTCTGTCTTACCGATAGTATATACATACTAAATGCCAATAAACTTCCTATGGTAAATGGCAATATATACCATCTTTTATGTGATACACTCTGTTGCATCTCAAAGCTCCTTATCTAAACCAGAATAATCTATTGTTAATTTTTCCATGTATCAGTTGAATCATAGTTCTGAATAGTACGAAATTCCTGCCTACGATAGTTTGCCGGCATCCATGTCTTTGCCCACCAGTGAACAGCGTACGCTCCTTCATTTGCCCATTTTCTTCTATCAATAATACGATCAAATGCACCAAGTGGATAAAAATAACTTGCCGGCATCGCAATATCTTTGCGATCATTCAATCCAGCCATTTCCATAAAAGAACGCGTAAAGTGTACCGGCCCTGTTTTCGATGGTATACCTTTTTTAGCATTATCTTCTTTGATAGTAAGTATCGCATGCTTTAAAATAGGATGCTTTGGAACTGCACCAAATAATGCCAGCCCTAGCTGTGCAAAACTACTATCAAGCGGTTGAATAGCTGTATAAAAATCATACGCATAATGGAAGAGGTCAAGCGGCGCAAGACATTCATAATCCATATCTACATAGACACCGCCAAATTGATACACCAATTCGTATCGTAAAATGTCTGCTTTGTGTGCAAAATTCGTTGACTCATCAAATTCTTTTTGATTATAGAGCTTCAGTTTTTTAACACTCTCATCAGTCCAGAGTACATACATCCACCCTGCATGCGCATGTTTTAAAATCCATGTCTTTCGATAATTCTCAAGCTCAGCAGGCGGAGTACTCCCTATCCAAATCTGATGAATAATTAATGGTATGCGAGGAGCTGTTTGATAGGGAATAATACCAGGATGATATCGATTATATAGATCTCTACATAACTTCAGAAATGCAAATCCATTATAACCTGCTATGTGCTCAGTATTTATTATTGATTTCATAAATTCTGATGTCTTCATTGAAACATCAAAATCAACATAGACAAACGGATCTCTTGCTCCATATGCATCACAAACAATTTGAGGAGTTTCACATACACTATATGCATACATAGATAAACACATACATAACAATAACCGCTTCATTATAGTACCATCATCTTCTATTATCAGGTTATAGCATTAAAAATACTCAAATTTGCAAGTGGCTGGTATGGCTCTCTGCTTCTAATAATTTGCTCACATTCAAGTACTCTATTTAACTTATTACGAAAATCATTCAATGGATTGACGTGATTATAGAGATATAATATATCAGGAATATATCGAATTCTTCCAGCAGCCATCTCTAACATTGGGAACATCATTGCTTGATCCCATGTAACATCGAAAAATTCTCCATTTAACATCAAATCTTCTTTTTGTATTTGCTTAAAGAGTTCTGCGTAAAATGTTCGCGGATGTGATGCAACCCATGTATATGAACGATATGCATTTCCTTTAACAATATGTTCAGGTATTGTATGGCATATACCTAATGCCTTATCAGGATATGTCTCGTATTGCCCATATGTAAGCCAAACATTCTTATCTTGATATGCCGCATTTATCTTTTCCAAAGCATAACGGTTTGCAAATAAATCGTCACCATCAAGTGTAACAACAATCACATTGCTAGGCAGTGTATGAATTACTTCATATAAATTACGAAGCGCGCCCTTTCGTTGATCATTTCTAATAATAGTCACTCTATCTTGCTGCTTATATCGAGCTACACAATTGAGCACAGCATCATAGGTACCATCTGTTGAACAATCATCAACATAGATAACACTATAATTTTGATATGTCTGATCAAATACTGATGCAAGATTTCCATCACACCATTTAATATTATTATAGGAAGGAATAACAACAATAATTTTCTTATGTTCTACAACTGTTGGCATCACATATTGCTCGTGTTGATAATACTCACACGCCAAATAGAGACTTAAGCCAAGCAATAATAATGCACATTTTAACTTTAACATGTTCGCTCTTCGACTCTTTGATAGCTTTTTAGCTCTTGTTGATCAATATACCATGCTACTGTTTTTGCTATTCCATCTTTTAACGATGTCTTTGCAGTCCAGCCACGCTCAGTTAATCGGCTTATATCAAGCTTCTTGCGAGGGGTTCCATCAGGCTTTTCAGGATTGAAAATCAATTCTCCTTGATATCCGATAGCATCTTTTATCAATTGTGCTAATTGAGCAATTGTTACTTCTTCTGGTGATCCAACATTAATCGTTCCCGATTCTTCGTAATTGTTCATCAAAAAGACTAATGCGTCGGCTAAATCATGTACATATAAGAATTCTCTGTAAGGTTTTCCCGTCCCCCAAATTTCTACCGATGACAATTCTTGTTGATGTGCATCATAGATTTTACGAATCAATGCTGGCATAACATGACTGGTATGCAGATCAAAATTATCATTATCACCATATAAGTTTGTTGGCATACATGTGATAAACTTAGTGCCATATTGACGATTAAATGATTCGCACATAATAATGGCAGCAATCTTTGCAAGCGCATACGGTTTATTTGTCCACTCTAATTCTTTTGTCAGTAGATACTCTTCTTTAATTGGTTGTGGGCATTCACGAGGATAAATACATGATGAACCAACAACAAGCAATTTCTTAACTTCATTGTCCTTAGCTGCTTTGATAACATTAGAGCTAATCATAATGTTGTCATAAATAAATTCAGCTGGATAATCAATATTTGCTTGTATTCCACCAACCTTTGCAGCTACTAAAAATACATATTCGGGTTTTTCTGTAATAAAAAATTGATCTACTGCATCTTGCTTACGAAGATCTAACTGAGCATGCGTTCGTGTAATAATATTTGTATAACCATACTCTTTTAATCGTCTTACGAGCGCACGACCAACAAGCCCATTATGTCCTGCCACAAAAATTTTAGCATGTTGTGGCATCTGATTATACAAATCTTTTTGTGCTGGAATAATAGTCTGAAGATCACTTGTATGCTTAGTCTCATTATGCATAGTATATCGAGGAACAGCCGCAACTTTTTCTACTTGCTCAACATCCTTAAGATCCGATTCCATCATAATCTGAACAAGCTCTTCAAAGGTAATGCGAGGCTTCCAATTAAGTACTTCTTGTGCTTTTCGAGCATCTCCGATGAGTAAATCTACTTCAGCTGGCCTGAAATATCGAGGATCAATAGATACTAATACATCTCCAGTAGAAGCATTAACACCTACTTCATCTATTCCAGAACCTCTCCATTCAATTGCAATACCAGTATATGCAAATGAGCGTTCTATAAATTCACGAACGCTATGAGCCTCTCCCGTTGATATAACAAAATCTTGCGGATTCTCTTGTTGCAACATAAGCCACATTGCTTCAACATAATCAGGCGCATATCCCCAATCACGTTTGGCATCAAGATTTCCAATATATAATTTATCTTGAAATCCATGCACTATACGAGAGACTGCGCGTGTTATCTTCCTAGTTACAAATGTTTCACCGCGAATTGGAGATTCATGATTAAATAGAATACCATTAACCGCAAACATTCCATATGCTTCGCGATAGTTTACGGTTATCCAATAGGCATACAACTTAGAAACTGCATAAGGAGAGCGTGGATAGAATGACGTTTTTTCATTTTGAGGTATTTCTTGCACTTTTCCATATAATTCACTCGTAGATGCTTGATAAAATTTTGTCTTTTTTTCAAGTCCAAGTATACGAATTGCTTCAAGAATTCGAAGTGTTCCTCCCGCATCAGCTTGAAGTGTATACTCTGGCGTGTCAAATGATACAGCAACATGACTTTGTGCAGCTAAATTGTAAATTTCATCCGGCTGTATTTCTTGAATAAGACGAATAATATTTGTTGAATCAGTAACATCTCCATAATGCAAAATAAATCGCCTCTTATCATTATCGTGAGCATCTATATAGAGATGATCAATTCGCCCTGTATTAAAGGATGAAGATCGTCGCTTAATGCCATGAACCTCATAACCCTTTTTTAATAAAAACTCTGCTAAATATGCACCATCCTGTCCAGTGATGCCAGTAATTAATGCTTTTTTCACAGGCGCCTCATAATTTGATTGCTCTGCATAACTACTACACGATACTGTAAGCATGCCTATGCATAACATACTCACTATGTATATATAATGGTTCTTTATAAACATACACTCCTTATTCATTGACTACAAATATTCCTGCCATCCTGATTGCTTAATTTGAGAAATGACACTTCTTACTTTCTCAGCATCTTCTCGCCTTGTAATGAGAAGTGCATTTTGAGATTCAATAATGCATAAATCATTTACACCAACGATCGCAACCAACTTTTCTGGAACATCAACTAAATTATTAGAAGCCTCGATAGCAATAACTTTATCAGATAATGATTCATGTTCATTCTTTAATGATAAGAATATTCCCACATTACCAACATCACACCAGTCAAACGTTGCAGGTATCACTAAGATATTTTTGCTCTTTTCCATTACCGCATAATCTATAGCTATTGATGTAATAGCATCATATGAAATATCACCTCTTTTATATGCCATAATATCATTATAGAGCTCTGGGCAGACGCGCCTGCATTCATCTATAAATACTTTTGCCTTACTGCAAAATATGCCAACATTCCAGAGCATATTTCCCTGCTCAAGATATTTTTTTGCATTCTCTTGCGATGGTTTTTCATAAAAACCAATAACATTACGAACAGGGTCATTCGAAATATTATCATACTCAATATATCCATATCCTGTTGCCGAAAACGTTGGTGCTACCCCTACAAGCACAATAACATCCTGTTCCGATGCCGCTTTAAATGCTGCGCGCATTGATTCATCAAACAATTCATAACTGCTCTGCGGAATAAAAGAATCTGCATGCAAAAACATAACAACTGCATCGGAATCTTTTTCATATAAGGAGATAGCTGCATAGAGCATTGCTGGTCCTGTATTGCGAGCTGCAGGCTCAACTACAAATGATAGCGGTTGTCGCAATAGTGCTGATTCTATTATGGTGTGCACATGCTGCTGTGTTGTAACAACAGAAATATTATCACTCTTTACATGCCGACCAATACGATCGATTGTCTGCTCTAATAATGTTAATTCTGAGCCAATTCTAAGCAACTGCTTTGGTTTTTGCTTTCTACTGAGCGGCCAAAGACGTTCACCACTGCCACCTGCAAGAATATAGCTATAGTAATGTGCGCTCTCCGCTTGTATTAATGTCTGTTGCATGTTCATGAATAGCCCTATTGCTGCTATCAATATTGTTCTCTTCATTATACTCATCTCCTTATGATCACTCTCATTAATCTATTGAGAAGCTTCTGTACAATTATTTGAGTAAGCTTTCTGCATGCATTCTAAATCCTTTACTGACATTGCTGTACGCATAACTCCACATAAATCAAGAATTTTCTTTGTTCCTATTGTAGAAACATCAATCGCCTTAAATCGTTCATGTGCTACTAAAAAGACAATAATATCTGCATCAATAAGGCCTTGTGATAGTGATACATAGAGTGTATCAAATAGTTTTTTCATAGTAACTGAAGATACATATGGATCATGTACAAGTATATGACATACATTCATATGAATAAGCTCTTGTATAATAAACAATGATGGTGATTCTCGAATATCATCTACATTTGGCTTATATGATGCTCCCAACAACAAAACTTTTGGGATTCGTTGTGTGCTTGATTTCCATGCTTCAATTGTCTTTTTAATCTTCTGTATCATATGAATAGGACGATTATTATTAATAGTACGTGCGCACTGTATAAGCGCAGTCTGCTCAGGAAATGTTTCAGCTAAAAACCATGGGTCAATTGCGATGCAATGACCACCAACCCCAACACTCGGTTGTAATATAGAAACACGTGGATGTTTATTTGCCAAATCAATGACATCATATGCATCAATATCAAGTGATTCTGATATTGCAGCAACTTGATGCGCAAAGGCTATTTGCACATCGCGAGAACTATTTTCAACTAATTTAACAAGCTCTGCCTTCTTTGCTTCCGTCGTATAAAGCTTCGCTTGCACAAACGCTTGATAAAATTCTTTCGCTCGTACTGTGCATTCTGATGTAACACCGCCAATGATACGATCATTGTTTACTAATTCATAAAATATTTTTCCTGGAAGCACTCGCTCTGGACAATGTGCAACAAAAATATCAATACCTACTTGCAGACCAGTTTTGTTAAAAATATAACTAGCTACAGCATCAGATGTACCGACAGAAATAGTTGATTCAATGATAATGGTATCACACGATTTAATGACTGAGCATATCGAATCTACTGCCGCATATACATATGAAAGATCAGCCTTATTTTGAGAAGTAAGTGGCGTCGGAACTGCTATAATAAAATAATCTGCAGGCTGAATCTCTGTATATGCTTTGAATGAATGTGACCCTATTACACACAATAGCCGTTCAAAAATTTCTGGTTCATAAATAATAGGATCTCCTGCATTAATACTTGTAACTCGCTCGCAATCAACATCAAATCCCGCAACGCTGTATCCTGCATCAGCTGCAACAATTGCCGTCGGCAATCCTATATATCCCAAGCCAATAACACATACTTTTTTCATAATATCCTTTTTTACTATCGATGCACCACTCATTTTTTGTTGAATTTTCGGCAGGTCATCATATATCTGCTCTATATATTGAATAATTTTTTCAGATGCATGTCCATCACCATAGATTGCATTTTCATTATTTTGAATATCATATGCATGAGGATCATTACATATATCATGTAATAATAATTCTAATACTCGCGCATCAGTTCCTACCATAGTCGCATACCCCGCATGAACTCCTTCCATGCGTTCAGTCTTGTCTCGTAACACAAAAACCTTTTTTGATAATCCAACTGCTTCTTCTTGTAATCCTCCAGAATCTGTAATCACAAGATGCGCATTATAGAGAACATATACCAGATCATGGTATAAAAGAGGCTCTATAAGAATTAAATTAGAGATATCTTTAAGTTGTAGATGATTTATCGCATCAATGACTGCTGGATTCGGATGATATGGGTAGATACATATAATAGATGGATTATCTTCCACAATACGTCTTAACACATGTAATAATGTCACAATACTATGATCAAATACTTCTCGACGGTGTATAGTAAACAACCATATTTTTTTATTTTTCTGATGTGCATCTTCAATAATATGCACCAATTGAGAACGAACCAAAATGCTTTTACTATCAATACGTTCTTTAATAATACGAAGCGCATCAATAACGGTATTACCTGTACATATCACCTTATCAGCAGAATATCCTTCTTTCAGCAAACAGTTTCTTGCTAATTCTGTTGGAGCAAAATGGTATCGCGCAATACTACTAATGATTTTTCTATTAACCTCTTCAGGAAATGGCAAAAAAGGATCATAGGTTCGCAATCCTGCTTCAATATGAGCAACAGGAATCTGTAAATAAAAGGCTGCTAATGCGGTAGCCATCGATGTTGTTGTATCTCCTTGTACAACAACAAGAGATGGTCGGATTGTACTAAAAAGTTCTTTTGTTTTTTGTAGAATAACTTGTGTTAAATAAAAGAGATCCTGTCCGTGTCGTCCTACATGGAGCGTTATATCTGGTTTTATTGAAAAAAGGTCTAATACTTCTGTAAGTAAATGTCCATGCTGCAAAGTTGCGCATAGAGAAACAGGGATGTTACGTTGTTGACATGCATTATAGACAGGAGCAACTTTTATACCTTCTGGACGAGTTCCCACTACAAACATGATAGCATTGTTGCGCATTTTCATATTAACTACATCCTACTTACATCAAATCCTTTATATTTCGTACCTAGCTGTGCTATTTTACGCGAAATTACTATACCATACTAACAAAACTTAGCAAAGAACGAATCATCTATTCATAATTTGCAATATCTGGAAATAGTGATATCTTTGACCCTAATTTTCATTAACAAAATCATTGAAAATAAGGGATATATTATATCGCATGAAGAGACATATTTTTATTGTTATAATTTGTAATCTAGTATTATTATCGTACATAGCGTATAGCAATAATGAAACAACAGAAGAAATTATCACAAAAGCGAAAACAGATATCTTTTTTAATCTTTGTGATAAGCCAGCAATAGAACAGAAAGAGTATTGCAAGCATCATCGTTACAATGGTGACAATAGACTACGTCATGATTCTGGGTATACACTTATCGAATGGGCGGTATTTAAATGTGCAGATCCTGCACTTATCACTGCTATCGCACAAACAACACTACCTCATATAGATAACGCTCTTTTTATTGCGATAAATCATGAAAATGTTCAAGCCGTTCAAATCCTTCTCAAATATAGCGCCAACGTGCATGCTATTGATTTCTTAGGGCATACGCCATTACACACATGTGAGACAATATGATGCTATGAAATATGGCAAACCATTACATAAAACTCGAAAAATAATTGCACAAATGCTTATTGATCATGGAGCTAATATAGATATAAGAGATCGATACGGAAATAAACCATCTGATTTTTGTAAAACAAGTATCAACTAGCATAAAGAGAGTAGTATATTATGCGCATAAAAACTATTGTAACATCATATATTATGTTGTTTTGTGCAATTCAAAATAACCTTACTCTACCGATAAGAATTAATCGCGGGTATATTCTCTCTGGTATAACCTTAGCAACAAGCCTTGCATTATTTCTTTCTAAATCGTCAATAACAATACAAGATGCAAATTTTGAGCAATCAATCTGCACAGAAAGAGATGTTACAACTGATACGATTACTGGATTAGCGGGCATAGGAGTCATTCTATTTTTAAGTGGCAAAGCAATAGCGCAACTGCATATTGAAAATGCTACAGATGACTTATCTCAACATATTACAAACGCACCTGCTTAGCAAAAAAGAGAGAGTCTCTACTTATAGAGACTCTCAGTTGCTTATAACAAGTCTGAACGTTCTGCACTATTTCTCAGGAATGTTGGAATATCTAAATCCCGTACATCAATCAACTCATTACGCACTGCTTCAGTAGTTTCAACTTTCTTTGCTTCAGAAGTTGCTACTTCTTTTACTTCCTCTTCTTTTCTTTCAAGAACTGGTTCTTGTATTTCTTTATGTGCCACTAATGCAATTGAAGCTGGCTGTATTTCACGCGCTTGCACACATGCAAGGCCAGTTGCAATAATAGTAACTTGTACAAAGTCACCAAGTGACTCGTCAATCACAGATCCAATGATAATATTTGCATCCTCATGCGCTTGTTCATAAATTACTGCTGCTGCTTCACCAATTTCATGCAATGCGAGATTTTTGCTGCCAGTGATATTTAAAAGAGCTCCTTGCGCTCCAGCCATACTCATATTTTCTAACAATGGAGATGATATTGCTTGCAATGCTGCAGCACGAGCACGATCCTTTCCTGATGCTTTTCCGGTTCCCATAATTGCAAGACCTCGATCTTTCATAATCGTTCTTACATCTGCAAAATCAACATTAATATGACCAGGTTTTGTAATAATATCAGAGATGCCGCAAACTGCTTGGCAAAGCACATCATTAATCATCGCAAATGCTTCGATCATTGATACATTATGTTCAACGACTTCGAGCAATTTTTGATTAGGAACAACGATTAATGTATCAACTTCATGTGACAGCGTCTCAATAACTTGCTTTGCAATAAGCCCTCTTCGTTTACCTTCAAAAATAAACGGCTTAGTAACAATAGCTATTGATAAAATTCCTTTTTCTCGTAATAATCGAGCAATAACTGGCAGCGCTCCTGATCCCGTTCCGCCACCTAATCCTGCAGCAAGAAAGACAATATCTGCATCTCCGATTGCTGCTGCTATTTTATCAAGATCTTCTTCCGCTGCACGCTTACCAATTTCAGGATTTGATCCAGTCCCAAGTCCTTTTGCAGATTTCACACCGATCTGAACCCGTTCTGAGGCTTTTGACTGATCAAGTGCCTGCATATCACTATTAATTGCTATACAATCAATTCCTTTGTATCCAGAATCAATAATACTGTTAAGCGTATTCCCTCCAGCTCCCCCAACCCCTACAACTTTTATTTTTGCAGCACATGCTCCAAAACGTTCATCAATGTCGAACTCTATCATTACGCTCTCCTTTTTTAAAAGCAATCAAAAGAAATCCAATACCCATGACTTCATACGGTTAAAGACTCGCTGAGCAAAAGGACCATCAACCTCTTGCGTGCTCAAATCATACTGCTTCTTGAGAGCATGAAGCAATAATCCGTAACCAGTTGCATAGATTGGGTTTTGTAAAGACTCGGGAATATCGAATAAAATATGAGGATTTCCAATGCGAACAGGCATATCAAACATTATTGATGCAAGCTCATGCATTCCTTGTAATAATGATCCACCACCTGTCAAGACTAATCCTGTTTGCATAAATGAGCGAAGTGAT
This sequence comes from uncultured Pseudomonadota bacterium, assembly GCA_964575265.1. Taxonomy (GTDB): domain Bacteria; phylum Babelota; class Babeliae; order Babelales; family Vermiphilaceae; genus CAZNPD01. The sequence continues at coordinate 30,907 of CAZNPD010000003.1, forward strand.
TTTGTATCAATCTCTTGCTTAACAAGTAATAGCAGTTCTTGTGCGCGACATGTTAAAATAGTTGCTAATTTTTTTCGAGAAATTAATCGTTTCTGTAATCCATGGACCATCTCTACTTCTATTAATGCATCATCTCTATATTCGGTATCAAATCCATACTCTTTTTTTATACGTTCAGCCTCTTGCAATGTAATACCAAGGCCAATAGCAATATCTTGTGTAAAATGATTTCCCGCAACGGGCAATACCATCGTATGTCGAATACTTCCATGCTGATACAATGCGAGGTCTGACGTCCCTCCACCAATATCAAGTATACCAACACCAAGCTCTCGCTCATCGCTACTCAATACCGATTGAGCAGATGCTAATTGTTCTAAAATAACATCTGTTACTGTGACACCTGTTGCTTGACAACATTTGACTAAATTTTGAACTGATGCAATAGCACCTAAAATAATATGCGCCCGTACTTCAAGTCTAATGCCATGCATTCCCAATGGATCTGAAACACGATCACGATCATCAATAATAAAGTATTGCGGCAAGACATGTAATATTTGCAATCCATCAGGAACTGGAATTGCTTTTGCTGCCGCTAACGCATTAACAATATCAATGCGACTAATCTGTCCGAAAGGAATTGGAACAACTCCCATAGAATTGATTGATTGTATATGGCTACCCGATATTCCAATGCATGCTTTCTCAATTGATGCCCCAACCATAATCTCTGCTTGATGAATAGCATTTCGTATAGAATAGACAGTCTTTGCAACATCAACAACAACACCTTTTTTAAGCCCCTCGCTCGGAACTTTTCCAATCCCAACAATTTCAAGATTTGACTCATCAATCTTGCGCGCAACCAATACACAAATTTTAGTAGTTCCTACATCAATTGCCGTTAATAATTCTTCGCTAGCATATCGAGTCATAATCCCCCCCTTTATCAGCGTAAAAAACAATATAATCTTTAAATCTAAGATCTGCTATCAACAGCTCTTGCTTTTTACGCGGATTTTTTTTGATATTTGCTAAGTAATTTTTTGCAGCAGCATAATACCGCGATATAACAGCAGAATCTTTTTCATATGCCGAAACCAAGAAAACTAATGGCTCCGATCTATCTTTAATGCAAAACGTATGTTTATCTTTGATAGCCATATCAAATGATAAAAAAAAATCTTGTTCTTGAGATGTTATCCAATCATACAGTGCATGCAATAAAGAGGCATAAGTCTGAATGTTAGAAAAAGACGTAATGGAATAAAGTGATGAGGTACATGAAGTGTCATACGTATCTATAGAAACAGATTTTTTATTATCTAATAATAGATACTTATTTCCTATCACACATACTGGTAATGCTGCACTAATACTACAACACGCTATCCCATTCGCTTGAAACTGAATAGATAGATCTTTTATCCATGGATACTTTTGTGGTGCGTGTATATAAAGATTATCATAATTTTTTGAAGCAATGTTCTGAGAAAAATACGATGTGCATGATTCTATACTTTCAGAACTTACTGGAGAATTACATAGACATTCTACTCTGTATGATCGCCGATGCGTTAGCATGCCATATAGCATAGTAATGCTCATAAAGACAAAACATGCTTTGCATAACTGACGCACCAGCTTCACACTACCCCCAACCCTTGCTTATTTATAATCCCATACCTATGTGATACCAATTTCACGCAATACGAGTCAATATTGTTAGAAAAAGATTAATAAGTGATTACAACTATCTTTTTGGGCTGGGTATTAATTTATATAAGATTGTGTCGTGTGCTGATGAGGAATAATAAAATGCCCGCAGCAACTGATGCATTATATGAAATATCGGGAGATTGCTGTGGTAATGTTACCGGTATACCTGATTTCAAAATTGATTTATCGATACCAAACCCTTCGCTGCCAATTACAATGCACATTGGTTTAGTAAATGCACAATCAGTTGCTCGTTGACCATCAAATACCGCTAAATAAATCTCATACCCTGCGGATTTCAGCTCTTGAACTCCCGATTGAGCAGATGCAGTTTCATATATTTCTAAATGTTCAGACAAGCCCGCAGCCGACTTTATAGCGATCGCTTGTAATGGCGCTGAATTTTTCTTTGTTATAATAACACCAGAAATACCGGTACAATATGCGGATCTTAAAATTGCACCCAAGTTGCGCGGATCTTGAATGCCGTCAAGCATTAATAAAATTGGGTTTTTGTTTGTATCAAAAAACTTCTTACGAAAACCAAATGGTTGGACCCACGAAACAATCCCTTGATGATCTGTTGTTCCTGCCATTCTATGTAAAACATCACGCGTTACGTATTGGATAGGGACTGGGTATTTGGGCATATGCCGCTCAATATCTTGCCACCCTTTAGGAGTTGGCTTTGTGGTATAAATTGAGATAACTTTTCGTTTACGCGCCTTAAGAACTTCTATCAATGGATGAATACCAAAAATAAGCTCTCCAGGAGTTGTTGTTTTCTTTTTAATCATAATACATACATAGATAAAAGGGTAAGGAAACTAAATTGATCATAGTACGAGTATAACAAGAAAGAATAGGCCTGTATACGCATGCCTATTCTACTCAATCTCTTAAAAACGCAACGCTATTACTGATTAAGCCAGTTCTCTTCGAGCCTCGTAACCGCCGCTTTGGGATTAAAGATTTCTGCCGTTGCACTCAAATGCGAACCTGTTGAGATAATATGATCTGATTTTGCAAGCAATAAGCATGTAACCAATGAGCAACGACCATCTTCATATCCAGTCTGCTTTTCAGCTTGGAATGGTACTTCTTGTTCTTCACTTAGCTTATAATGCCAGACGGCTTGATCAGGGAATTCACGCTTCATATCATGAATAAATAAGTCGTCATTTGTTGAAACAAATACTTTGCATGGTTTGTGAGTATGACTCATAGTACATCTAATAGTATCCACTATTTTCTTTACCGATACCTTAGGGTTAATATATCTTTCTCTACTACTATGATAATGAACACCAATAATATATGAATCATTACCAAAATTGTTCTCTACAAAGGTATCTACTTGATTCATTATTTCTGGCTTTATTGCAATATGTTTTTCAATAAGATCGTGTACTTTATTACGATCGGAGCAAAATTGAATGGCACTTGAATAATCGAATTTTTGATAATTTGGAATGAGCGTTTTTTTGATGTCGATCTTTGTAGCAATCTCTTCATGTTCTGTATCTGATCCAGAAATCCGCAACACTTCTGAGGTGCTATTTACGTAATATCGAAACCAGTTAAGACCTCTTTCGCTATCATAGTACAAACCTTGATCACCAAAATTTACTTCAATAACTTTATCATTTTTTTCTGCAGACTTTAATGCTCCTAAAATACCATTAAATAAACAGAAAAACCCTGGGTTGCAAGCTGGATTGGTAAATTGATAAAAATTCACTCGCATTAAGGGATAGAAATGAAAATAGCAATGTGCTAAGCAGCCTGTTTAACCTCTTCATGTAATCTCTTTTTATTAGAAAATTCCTTTTATATATTCTTTATTATCCGCTACATACTAGTATTTCTTGCATCAATTTACAAGCCTTTATATAATTTTCTGTGGATTATACAAGTCGCATTAAACAGATAAATAGAAGGATCTCACATGATAAAAATATTTCATATTTCTTCCTTGTTACTTATCATCTCTTTGAGTGCATCAACATATACTCATCAAGAAGAACAATTTTTCGCTAATTGCTTTAACGATGCGTTCAGAGAACTGGAAAGCTTTGAAAAAATCATACATGCACACGATCAATTTTTCGATGAGTTTGTAAAAAGATCTGATCTCCAAATTAATATGCATAACGATCAAACGTTAAACGAGGTACACATCAAAGTACGCAATATTCATGATTCTAAAGATCTTCAAGCCTCATATGAAAATGACATATTAAAGATCACTACACCACAAGAGCTTATTTACATACTGTTCAAAAACAATGTACTTACTGTTGATGTACAGCAACAAATATCCCACAACAATGCAATAACTGACGATAACTTTACAAAAGAATCCATATCTAGCAATGTCTTCGCATCGCACGCACAGCAATGCAGAACGCTTGATGGAAAGATAGATCTTGCTCAATCAAAAGTATCATATAAAAAAGATGCTAGAGAACTTATAATAGCTATTCCTCACCAACATTCAGCAACTACATCTATCCCTGTTGCTATAAGTATTGAAGAGTAATCTAAAATTATTTTCTGTTAAAAGGCCTGGCATAGATCAGGCCTTTTTTGTTACACTAATATCAAAAATTTGATTCTAGTAGTGGAGCCTCTCAATAGACTCCTAAAGGATATTGTGTGAAACAGACACTGATATTATTCATGTGCATAGGACAATACATCGCAATCATGGCAAGCAGCGGATTAAACCCTGTCATAACAAGATTGCACCCCCAATCATATGATCCTAATAGAGCTCTCGCGGCGTATTCTTCTCATCAACCACTCAGTCCTATGTATCAACACCTGCAGCATCATGCACCATATCCACTTAATGAACCTACAACATCTCAACAACCACATCAATTTACCGTCAACATAGTCAATGCACCTACTGTTACAAGTACCGCAAAAAGTAATCTTGAAAACGAAGAGAATATTATCAATAATAAGTCGATTATACCCAATTATGCTATACCATCATCGCCTTACACCATATTTGATACAATAACAAACTGGATTACTACTCATAAATCATTAATATGTACATCAGGTCTTGTTCTATATATAGTCTATCACTACAACACTATCAGAAAGTTTAAAAATTATCTTAAAAAAAGCTATCGCTGGTCTGGATGGAAACGGACTATTAATAACCATGAATTATATAACTCCGAGAATAGGCTACAACTCACCCAAGATCTACTCTATGACATTCAATTGCGCTATGTTAATACAGATGATCTTACTAATCCTATAAAACCTATTCAGCTATTTCTTAACGATCTTATCGAAGAAGAAAAACTCATTAATAAGAGCATTTATGCTTACAAAAAATTAGATCAAATTAAATTGACTAGGATTCTATTCTTGCCTAGCAGTCTTCGAAAAATTGCTGAACAATGCAAAACAAGAATCATACTCCTCAGAGAATTAGTATGTCGATTGATTGCTGCTCATAATCATCAATCATTTATGAGCAGTCTTGATGCATATTATTGACATGCAAACGATGAACCACTACCTAGGCTTGAGAACAAGTATTTAATATCATCATCTCCAAATCGAAGACCTGCACCAAAGAATGCGCTTGCATTTCGTTTACTAATAAAGTCATCCGCACCAAATGTAAAGTATATGTTACGGAATATAAACATACGGTTTAACCATTTTACATGAGGTCGACGATCATTCAATCGATTCCAACCACGCATATCAAACAACTCGAGAGTAGTAACCCATCTAAATTTGTCTGTTCTAAATGGAACATCAATATCGATACCAACACCCGCAGTTCCTTCAAAGAGTCCTGCGCGCAATGCAATATCTTTGAAAATTTTACCAAACTGTAATCCAAATTTGAGCGTGTTTCTATTAAATGTACTTATCTCTTCTCTAAAGAAATCTCGATATTCTCTAAAGCTCACAAGATCTGCTTGATCACCGGTAAATTGATCATCTCGCGGATTAATAATAGTTGGATCACTACGACGATCAAGAGGCTTATCTAAATAACTTCGATGAATTTCTTTACGATCTACCCAGCCTTTTTCAGACGAAACGAGCTGTACTAAATAAAAATGATCTTCGGAAGGATGTATACGCATATCAAAGTATCCTTTCGAATCTTCATACAAGTAGTTTTCTGCTTGTCGATGCATTGCTTCAAAGTGAGAATCAAAGACGATCTGCAATCTATCAACTTTAGTGAGATAGTTTTTAAATCCTTGTACCGCAACCTTAAGATCTCGATAGGTCTCATCTTCATTGATCAACTTACCAATCAATCCTTTACCTTCGTCTATTTTTTCTGCAACAGAACTAATGCTTCGTAATCCATCACGTGCTTGTAATGAAGCGTCTTCTACCGATTCTGCAGTTGCTTCAAGCTGTGTCGCTATTCTATTAAAGTCTCGATCAAAGACATTGGATATCTTTTCCACACTCTCTTGAAACGATGGCAAAATATTGTTCTCAATCTTTTCAGACAATCGTCTTACGTGATTACCCATTTCTAAAATAGCATCAATATTGTCCTCATTTCTCATAAATGATCTATCTAGCACTGATGAGAATGATGAGAGTTGTTTTACAGTTGAATCGAGATTGCATACTATAGATTTTAATTGCTCTCTACCTTCTGGACCACCAATGGCACCTTTAAAGGTATCAGTAACATCTTCTACATTAGCTGCTATTTGCTTAAACTGTTGCATTAATTCATCAACCGATACCGTTTCTGTTGACGGACGCGCGAGAGAATTACCAGGGTCTAATGTTGGAAGCATAGGATCACCGGGAACAATTTCGATATATTTAGGACCTAATAATCCATCTTGTCTCACCATGCCATGCGCATCAGCATAGAGCGTATAATCGCGCGACACCATGACATCAGCTTGAGCCGACATATATTCTCCCGATATGAGAGCAACTTGTTCCACCCATCCCACTTTAACGCCCGCAATCTTTACATCCGCCTTACGAGTGACACCTGATATATCCTTAAATGTAAGCGTGTAGGCATTATAATGAGACCGATCAAATCTAAATGCACCTACTTGAAATCCCATATATATAAAAACACCTATTGCGGCTATTATAAAAAAACCAACACGTGTTTCGATGTTACTCTGCAATGCTATTCCTCTTCATAATCATAGCCATATCATTTTTTTTATCGTTGCTGTATGGCGCTTTTTATTGTTACTTGTCTGAGTATTAACTTCAATAACTGCCAATAATCGTTGAGTAACCGATCGTGACGTCCCCTGAGATACAACAGCAAATCGTTTTGCTAGAAACTGTGTATTGAGCATTGAGTCTATACCTTTAGGTAAACTCTGCAACTCTTTACCATATATCATTCCTAGCTTTCTATTCCACATAGTTTGCCAATTATTCTCACGAGAAAATTTTTGTACTATTGATCTATTTAGTGTATCACGATCTTTTTCATTATTATAAATATCAGCAAACTCTAATATTCTAACCATAGAATGAGAGAGAAGCCATGGTTCAATTGTCGCTCCTGAACCATCAACAGTAAAAATGTCTGTTAAATATAATGGCATCATGCGATCTTTTCTTTCAGTTTTCATCGAGTCGTAAAAAACTGCTTCTTTAAATATTGCAAATTCTTTAATAGTGAGCAATTCTGTAACGTCATTACATGCATATTGTCGTTCTTTTAAAAACTTTTCAAACGATCGAAATAAATTTTTTCCACCCATTATTTGCTCAATACGTTCACATACATATTGCATTATTTTCTTCCAATCACCTTTTGCTTGTCCTTCTCCCTTAAATATATGCTTATCATAGTCATATATCTGATTGATATCTATTTTTCCATCTTCACTTGATATACATATCTTAATAGAACCTAAATCGCCCATAGCTCCTTGTAAAGTAAATGTCTGATCTTGATAAATTAGCGGCATTATTCGACTAAAAAAGAGTGTCGTCTCTTCCAATTGTGCTGCTGTTTTTTTATTAGCATCAGTCTCATATGGTTTTCCAATTTCAGCCATAACAATTTGCACTCCTCCAAGCGCAAGTTGTGATGCTTTTTGTCGATCTATCATCGTTTGCATATAGGGTATATATACTGATGAGCGCGTAATGACATACGTAAGAATAATCGTACTAAGTGCTATCATTAATAATGTTGTGGGAAGAATAAAACCACATGTCATTATTGGATTTTTAATCATTGAACGTTGAAGCATCTCAATTATCCTTTTCCATTACTAAGATCTTTTGGTGGATACAATTGACGCAACTGGATTCTGAACTTGCGTCTGTGCTACATAAGGCACAATAGGATATATAAATGAAAATTCTTCCTGCTTCGTTAATGCATCATTCCACAGCGCTATCGTTACACGGATATATATTGGTAATGACAATACATTATTTTTATTCTGCTTTTTATTATCTTCAATAGGCCAACTGTTTACCATTTTTACTGATGGCTCTTTATCTGATGTTTCATACCCTGCCTGTATGCGCAACGAGGCGATTCCTTCAATAAATTTGTATGCTCGAAAATCTGATTTCTGATTCTCAATATTCCGGCTCTCAACATACGGCTTTAAGAACAACTCATCTCCCTGCTGCCGAAATAGCGTATACGATTTTTTATTTTCATCTTGTTCTAATTTGTAGACCACACGCGCAATGCGAGGCTGCGCTTGACCAACAACCCCATCCCAATATCCTTGCAATGGATTTCTTGTAATACACGTTAATTGCACTAGCATACCATCATTTGTTGATAGTAACATAAATGGGTATTCTATCTTTTTTAGTGGCCTATTCTGCGACGACTGTGTTGAGAGTGTAGCGTTTATTGTAGCAGTTGATGTTTGATCAAGTGCTTGCATTGGAATAAAAGAGCCTTCAAGGTCTCTTGCAAAAATAGAGTTAAATGTTACCAAGCGTGTATATTCAGTAGTTGTGGTATTAATCATTTGCTGATATACCATTGCTTGATATAGCCATGCTGCAAGAGATCCCATCAAGACTGCTGATAACGCTGAGGCAATGAGTAGCTCAAGCAAAACAAAACCTTTAACATTCATTTTGATTGCTCCACATCATATGTAACTGCAAACAGATACTCTTTTCTTTCTTGAGCATTCTCATACCATGAAATAGTCACCATATCGATAAAAAGATCTGGAATTTTTAAATGAGAATCTAATGCTTCTGCGCCAAATCGCTGAAACTCCAATGATGATCCTTCATCAGAAAGCCGTTTTGTCTTATTCTCTTTTTCAGCATCTGAAGAAAATATCATCTCATATAGAAAATTTTTTGCTTCAAAAAATCGTGCGGTTCTTTTTGAAATATTCATATCCTGCTGAAATAAGTCTGCTTGAAAAATAATAATAGGAGCCAAAACGGTTGCAATAACCATAAAAGAGAATAAGACCTCTATTAATGTAAATCCAGATTTATTGTTGAAACGTATCATACACCTCAAACTGTGCATTAAATGGATTAAGAACTAACCCTATTCGATATGGTTTTCCACCATCTGCAATTGATGATGTATCGATACAATTGATCACTACTCGTTGAGCTAGACCAGATGCAGCAATATAAAACCATAATTCAGTTGTTTTACGCCCGTTCTTATTCATTTCATCAAATTCTTCTATAAAAAATTGCTTTATTTCTATGTGATTTGGCCACGAATATGATGCTAATTCATTTGGAATAAGCTGAAATTTTGGTTCACCGACTCCTCTCCATAATGGTGCATTGTATGCTGAAACATGATGGTTTTTTATATCCCACACTACCTTAGATATCGAATTCGTTTTTATTGTCTCTTGCCATGCAACTTGCATCAATGCATTAATTGCAGCAATAAATTGTTCACGCTCGCGACGCGCTCTTCCTACGAATAAAAAGTCAGGAGAAAATAGCGTTGCAAGCGTTACAACCAAAGCTATACCTATCACAACCTCTAAAAGCGTAAGGCCTTGCTGTGATCTATTGAGCATTCTATTAAGATCCTCGAATCCATTGATCTTTTGGCGTTGATCGTCCATTTTGACCATATGAGAAGAGTTCATATGGCTTTGGTTGCCCAGGAGTTACGCGATACTGAAATTTATTACCCCATGGATCAAGAGGTACTTGTCCTTCTGGAAGATATGGTCCTTGGTACCCTTTTACACTTTCAGACTTTACTAAATGTCGTAACGTCTCTGGATATTTATTAGTATCGTTTTGATATCGCATAATTGCTACTTTGATAGTTTGCATTACTGTTCGAGCCTGACTTTTCTTGATTTCGCCTTGATAATAATAAATTAATCCTGCTACAGCAGCCATAATACCCGTGACAATCGCTGCTGCTATCATAATCTCAATTAAAGTAAATCCTTTTTGCGCATGAGAAAGCCGTCGCATCTGTTTATCTGTATAGACCATAAAAACTCCTTATAAAATAAATTCATCGTTATCATTGTAAGAATTGTTGTCCCGCACTCATAACTGGCCCCACAATAGAGATTATTATAAAACCAACAATCAATGCCATCACAATTGTCATAACAGGGCTAATCAAATTCGTAAGATTGTCTGACAATTCAATAAGCTCAACTTCATAATTCTGTGCAACGGTAAGAAGCATTGTATCAAGCTGCCCACTCTCTTCACCAGTCTGAATTAAATGAATTGCAATAGGAGGAAAGAGATTCGTCTGTTTCAAATATTCGGCTATTTTACCTTGCTTTACAATATTATCTTTTGCGCGATTAATCGCCTGCGCTAAGACTTGATTAGTTATAATTTTACTAACAATATCTAATGATTCTGAAAGATTAACTCCACCTTCTAATAATATACCGAGAGTGTAACAAAACTGAACCACCACATTAGTTTTTACAAAATATTTTATGAGCGGCAGCTTAAGCTTTACTTTATCTATTAATAATTTGCCTGATGGAGTTGACCGCCAATACAAAAATAATGCAATTGTAATACTCAAAAAGCAAACCAAAAGAATGTAATGATTAGTCATAAACCCAGAGACTCCTAATAGCAACCTTGTTGAAACCGGCAACTCTTCCTTCCCTGCAAAAACAGTCTTTAATTGCGGAACAACAACCGTTAACATAACGGTAATCACTAATAGCGCTATAACAAGTTGAATAACAGGATACTGCAATGCTCCTCTAATTTTTCTTGCAATTGCATCCCGTCTTTCTAGAAAAAACGTTAATCTATCAAGAATTATCTCAAGTTTTCCACTCGCTTCTCCCGCGCGAACAAGTTGAACATATATAGTATCGAACGTATCAGGATACTTATTCAATGCATCAGCAAGCGATGCTCCTTCTTTTATCTCATCTTTCACAGTAACAACAATGGAATGGAGTAATCCTTGTACCTGCTCAGACAATAATTCAATTGCCTGCAACAAAGGAACTCCTGATTTGAGAAGTATTGCAAGTTGTTTCGTAAATAAGATCTTATCCTTCATTGAAACAGAAGAAGAGAATAGACGTTGCCACAATGAAAGGCGACTGTCTGAACGTGCCAGCTCAATTGAAACAGGATATAAACCTTGTCGTATCAATGATTCTTTTAGCTGCGCTATTGATGGTGCATCAACAAGTCCATTAACTTTTTTCCCGTCTCTTGAAAATGCTTCATATGCATAAAGAGCCATTGAATGTTTCCTCTATTCCATATCATTGATTATAACTTGTTGAACTAATATACAGTTTCATGATACGATAAGTCTCTAGTATCGTATCACTGTATCATAAAGGAGCTTCTTATGAAACGTATTATTTTTCTGCTCCTTGCATGTGCCTATAATACTATTCATAGTCATAATGCAAATGGAGGTCTTTATCAAGAATCATCAAAAAACAGAGAAGATTCTGTTTCACGATCCATTCTACATGCTATAAACAGTAGAGAATATATTGAACACTTCTTTCCGCACAACTTAACACATGTCCTTGAATTAGTAGAACATGGCACTCGCACAAATCAACCACACTATTATGTTCGTTCAGTATTTAAAGTATTTAATGACATTCTTAAGCGTACAGAATTTATCAATGCGTGTGCATTTGAGCATTTATTAAGTAAATTTCCTATATCACTTAATCCTTTCTTCATACCATATAAGGCACAACAATTATTACGTCATATAAATGTTGTGTCCCTTGATTTGTATGATAGATTTAATGAATCAATAAATGCATTTCTTTATAATAAATTTTCAGCGGAGTGGGATTTATTCAGAAAAAGCCCTGAGAGTTTTTTAAATTCTGTTGCCCATGCTGTCACCGATATTGCAAAAGAAGAGATCGAAATGGAAGCATTACGACAATCCATTATGCAATTCATCGAGCTAGGCATATCTAAACTTGTATGGCCGCTCGAAGATCAAGATCAAATTTGGAATTCAGTGAAAAATATAGCAAATAGGCTTGCAGACCTTGTTGAATACAACATCATCTCAGATGTGTATGAATTAGATTCTGTCTATAGAACATTAGTTCATAGATTCTGCTACTTCATCAATATTACGGGTGATCAATTAAATGATGTTTTCTATGAAAATATAAAACAAGATATCCTCAACAAAGACCTCCTATTATTCTCTCTTGAAAACCAAGAACCTCTTCTTGAATCTCGTGCATCATGTCTTCACAGAGTAATTGAGCAAAATAAGCCAACTGCACATTAGCGATTAAAAGGACTTGTGAATCTAGATATCACAAGTCCTTTTAACTTTCCAAATTTTCTCTAAAATTCACATATATTTAACAAATTACATATTATTAAAACATAAATTATTCCGCTTTTTACTATTATTTACGCATGTTTTGACATCAAAAGATCTTTTGCTACCATCAGTTATATTTTTACTTTATGTAAAATCGTCTATTACATTTTTTCAATTTTTGTCGAGGCGCCGATGTCACCACTCTCTCTTGTATCAAAAAAGCTCAACCGGGTGAAATTTATATTATCATGCGTACTATTATCAGCTACTAGCTGCTATGCTATGCATCGGTTTCCTAATACTGAAGAAGATGGTAGCTTTTGCCTTTTTGGTGTAAATATTAGCAATCCTATAAATAACTATCAAAACGACTTCAATGACACTGCTTTTATTTATCAAGATTTGCCAAGTCTAGAGGAATTAAAAGAGCAGCGAGAAAAAGAGTTTCAAGCAATAAAGAAACAAGAGCAAGAAATAGAACAATCCAATCAAGAACGCGCACGTCAACATGCAAGTTGTATTGAAGAATTGACACAGCACACTTCAAATAGACAAACAACAAAAATAGAGGGAGAGGGGGGAAGATATAAATACTCGGCACATAGAAATAACGCAATCACTCCACAATCATTAGCTCCTATTTATGCCATTGCAAATAGTATTGGATTGGAAGCTCCATCAGCAGAGCAAATAGTAGAGACCTATAATGAACTATTTCCAACAACACCTTTTAATACACATCAAGAAATAGCGACTAGCTCATCAGGAAAAACATTACATATTTACCAACCACTCAGAAAAGCTCACATTGATTATATGAGTGGAAATATTTCAAGATCTAATTATCGCAAAGCACAACTAAACGTCATTCAATCGATTGCCAATGGTGATATTATCGATATTAATCAAGCACCATTGGTCCGAAAGCTTTGTGCTGAATTTATACAATTCATTAATCAAGCTGCAGCACAAGAATGCGCAAATCGTCGAATGATCAGAGAAATTAAACAAGAAGACGCTGCATTCGAAATTGCTCATGCAACATCGGCTCATTTCTCTCAAGAATATAGTGCTCAACAAAATGCCATTGCCACTTTGAACAATAGCACACATGCTATTTTAGAAGAATTAAATATGACTGAACCAGAAGCACAAGAAGTTGCTGCACCACAAATATCAGATCTTGAAGATATTGAACAAACAGAAGCTCATGAACAAGCAAATATTAATAATATATTACAAGAGCTAACGCAATTACGAGCAGATGTAAATCAAATATTAGCTCAATCCCGTTCGCAAAATAGCAGTACAACCATCAATACAAATACTGAACCCTCAATAGACATAAATGTGTTAAGAAATAAGATCACTACTTTATATGCACAATTAGCTAATATAGATAATAGAATCACTAATCATTGCATTGATAGAGAGTGGACAATAAGCGAAATCCGCACCCTAATAAATGAGTTAATTGATTTAATTAGGTGGACAAGTGGTGAGGTAAATCGTTTAGATGATAGAATAAGCAGAAACTGGAATAATACCATTAATTATAATGTTGCATTAAGAGACCGGCTGAGAGATGAAGTGCAAGCTTTGCATCGTATTGGAATAGCGCAAAACGTAGGTAGAATGGTAAGTGGTGGATGCTTGATTAGCGCAGGATCAAGTATATTCGAAGAATTTACGCCAGGTTCAAAAGGTAGAGCAGTATCTTCTTGTGTTATAACATCAGGCACTTTTCAACTTATCGAAGGAGCCGTCGGATTTATATGCTCTATAGTAGGCTCAGAATTAAAACGATAAATGTTATTATTGTTATACACCGTATTTAAAATTTAGAAAGTATCTTTCATGACACAAAGGATGTTATTTTTAATGTTGATCTGCTTTGATTGCAATGCTATGAACTCCGATTTAATTAGTATAGAAGATTTAGTTAGTATAGAAGATAGCGACTCTGAGTATTCAAGTGATCTATTAAATGATTTTCTTAACAATACAGAGTTGGGGAGTAACGCAAAACAAGCTTCTGACATTGTTGGCTATAATCATACCATTCTCAATTCTTTATCTAATCATCGTAAAGAAATATGCAACTTAATCACTCGCGAACATATACTTGAAGAAAAGCAGAAAAATTCAGACGCGACAATAGCAACACTAGCTGCAAACCTCAATAGACTAGCAATTAAAATCAAAGAACATGATACAAAAATAAACAAAGCTACCCAACTGAGAAAGAGATCTACTCATAAAATATTTTCTCATAAAAGCCGCACAATTGATGAAAAACATAGAAGGCCTACCAGCATTGCTACAGTATTAGATACTATTAATCCTGATGGCACTATAACAACAAAAACTGTACCAGCTCAAGACACACTCCGAGATGATGATATTGCATATTCACCTGGATATAAAAATCTTAAAAGTGAATTAGATCGAATCTATCAATATTCTGTAAGAGTTTATTTTGAAGATATTACACTAAAACCAAGAACATGGTCTTCTATTGAAACATGCCAGCTCCCCTCCTTGTATAATCGCATCAAATCAGGAGAATTTGCAGATTCAAAGGACATGATTGCTCTTAAGAATGATTGCCTTAAATCTTCGATTGAAGATGTTTTTCGAGCTTCAGATAATGATATAGAATCAACGTCACCTGTCTTCAAAATTTTAAAAAAACATATTCATGATCTCGAGTCAAATGATTCTGCAATCGTAATTCATACATCAAATGTATGCGACTTTATAATAGAACAACGAAAGATTTCAGAGCATTTTGAAACTAATCCAGAATGTCGTTATATACCAACACTATCAATAAACTCTCCTGTACAAAAGCAATTACGAAAAGAGCTGGGGGAACTCTATATTTCATATCAAACCAGCAATGCACCAGATAAATATACTGATGAGTTTTATAGAAAGAAACAGCAATTATTACATAATATAGCACAAGGAAACTTTAGAGATTCTTCACAAGAAATGGAAGAGCTCACACTTGCATGCAACACAATATCTAATCTATTATATCAATGGGCAAGCGATCCCAATTCTCCTGAAGGAAAAAATTTACTCAATTGCTACAAAGCGCAATGTGAATTGCCAATCTATCAACGATGGTTTGGATATTACGAAGAAAATATGCTCAATCAAGGAAAACAAATAGTGAACGACCCTGGCATATGGAACATAAAAGGCTCTACATGTTGCGACGTCATCTCGGCAGCAGCCCCAAGTGGTATAGCATATCTCTACTACTCTCTTTTGTCTCTTTTTGGTAATTGCTAATATCTACAATTTACTTAGATAAAAAGAGTCAGTGATTATTGCCGACTCTTTTTATCTAAAATATATCTTTACTGATTCACTCGGCTTTTAATAGACTCAATAATACTCTTTCCAATGTTCTTGAGACTCTCAAACGGCTTATCTGCGCTCAACTCTTGATCAATTAATTCATATTCTGTTCGTTTACCTCCTATATCAATTGCATATTTGATTGAGAAAGTCACTTTTGATCCTATCACACTTCCTCCTGCTGCGGTAATATCAAGTATTGTGATAGCATCTGAAACTTTACGCAGGCCATGCAATACTTTTTCCTTTAATATTTTTTCTTGTGCAATAAGATCTAGTGCTCCCGCCATTAATTTCATTTGCCCTGCAATTGCATGTTCAGCTTCTCGACGAATATCTATCAATTTTTTTTCAAGGTCTGATGCATCTTTGTCAAGTTGTTTAACAAGCGCTTGAGCATCTCTTCCGACACTCTCAAAACACTTACCAACTCCTTGCCAAAATTCTTTCTCCCAGAACTTAAGACTCTTTGCTTTTTCTTCACATTCACGTATCACTGCATCTCTTTTTTTAAGAGCTTCGCGCGCCTTTGAACGTTTAACTGCAATCTCAACATCTATCCTTCTCTTGTCTACTTCAGCTTTTGCAGTAATCTGTTTTTTTACTTCTTCGTATTTTGCCCTTGTATCACGCGCTCTCTGGTCAAATATTTCGTATTCTTTACGAGCATTGCTTATTTGATCATCAAACCACGATAGCATATTCTTTTTAAAGCTTTGCATAAAATCTTGTTGTAGATTAAATCGTGCTTCAAAATCTTCATTCGGCATATTCGATGTTTTGAGATATAAGTTTGCTTTATACGCATCAAATATAACAGTCTCAAAATATCCCTCTATAAATCGTTGATTCATATTAAGTGTAACTTCCTGCTTTACTTTAATAGCAGGTAATTCTACCACACCCGACATCTGATAGAGACTTTTCTCTGGAGAGATATCTATGACAATGAATGGTCCTAAATATTTTTCAGTTCCTGGTATAGAAATGGTCGTTCCCTTCACAAATCTAAAGCTTCTTTTCTCTATAGGATCAATCGCACCTATAGCTTTAAATGATCCCTTTTTTGCAGGATCGGTTGAGATTTCTATGCTCGCATATCCCTTAAAATCATTAAATTGCATCGAAGCGCTTGCCTTCATACCTTGCTTATACTTATCTTGGCCAAGCACAATATCTTTAGGAGATACATAGAGTTCTAAGTCAGAAAATATAACCGTCGGAAGATTTGCTTCACTTACTTGCCTTCCAACCATTTTATTTAATAAGGCAATGAACTGTGTCAATTCAATTCTATTGGCTTTACCTGCAAAGAGAATTTCTGGAACAGATTGGGAACTCACTCCCATTTTTGCAGCAAGTGATATCATAGTTCTATTAATATGATCACTTCCAAACATCATCGTACCTTTAAATCCAATGCCAGAAAATGGGATCCCTAATGCTATCAGCGCTCCTTGAACGGTATAATCAATATCTATGTACATACCAAAGTTACCGAGAGCAAGCCATGTAGTACCAAATGCTGGATCATACATTCCATCCATTTCACCAAAGAATGATGCACCATTTGATCTAAATCCAACGCCAGCTCTAAACGTTAACGGTTGTTCCTGGGAAGCCATTACAAGAATAGCATCCATGCTCCCATTGATACTGCCATCCTTACCCTTTAGTTCAATCTCCAAATTTCCTGCCATAAATCGTTTGACTGCTGGAGGGCTCGAAAGCTTTCCTTGCTCATATAATTTTTGAAAATCAATACCGATACGCGCAGGAATAACAGACTTTAATGAAGCCTGCGTCACGTCTACTGGAATTTGCCCCTGAATAAATAAATCACTCATTCCTTCTACAACAAGAGATGATTTAAAACTATCAAGAAAGTCTTGCACTTCTTTAAGAGAGTCAACAAGTTCAAGTCCCGCTATAATACTCAATCCTTCTTTCACTTTTGTAGCAAAAAGATCATCATCATATTCGAACGTTGAAACAATAAATCGACCATATGGCAACGACACACGATCAAAACCCTTAATAGATGGAATTACACTCGATAACTTCCATCCTTTAGGAATTTCAATAGAAGCACTGATGCCAATATCAAGTTGTACCTGTTTTTTTTCCTCTTCAGTAAATTCCTTACTTGCTTCGCCCTTATTTTCATTCGCTTGAGCTTCTTGCATACGCGCTTGCGCAATTGCAGGATCGTAAGGAACTATTGCCAATGGATTATCATCTTTCACTAGCAACTCATTAGCTTCCCCCTCTCTTTTGTTTTCATTTTCTCGCGCTTCTCGCATGCGCGCTTCTGCTATAGCGGGATCGTAGGGAACGATTGCTAATGGATTTTCTTCTGCTATTGCTTCTTGAGTTTTGGAAGAGGTTGTTTCAAGAGATGGTCGTGAAGGTGGAGTTGTCGCTCCTTGCTCAATCTTTGAACCCTTATCAACAACAAGAATGCGCATAGTCACTGGTGTATTACCAAAGACAACCGCAGCGGAAACACTAAATCCTGTTGCATATCCCTTTATACCCTCTTGAATAATAGGCGTTCTAAGTTGTACTGATTCCCATACCGGAATAGCTGATTGTGGGATATTTAAGCTTTTCAAAAAATCAGCAAAGTCAAACATTGTTATAGGTTCATTTTTTTTACTCTTTTCTTGAACTCTATCATATATCTTTTTTGCCATTTTCCAGCCAGACAATGCCTTATCTGCATAACCAGAGGCATCTATTTCTAGTTGGCTTATAGTGCTATCTGCATAACTAATACTAATATGGACGATACTCATCAATAGTAAGCGCATATACTTTTTCATTTTACGTCCTTATCCTTTATAACCTCTCATAATAACCACTCATTATTTATTTAAAGAAGTTCATAATTTCACGCGAAATTGCCTTTGAACTCTCAGAAGGATTCTTAAAATCAAATTGCAGATTATTCATTGAATGAGTCTTCACCGTTCCAAATAAATCAACATCTACATCAATTGAAACGAGTGGCATTTTTCCAGCTTTAAGCTCTTGCCCACTTATCTGCCCGTATATGCGCTTGATATAAAGTGCTGGAGTATAATCAACGATACGAGTTAGACCTGTTGCTACTTTTTCTGGCACTTTTTTCAATGATTCTAGATTTGCTAACTGACCAGTTAAGTCATTAATGCTATTAAACAACTGCTGACCAACAGTCTGTCGCAAATTTTGCATCTTTATATTGAGCTGTTGTATTTCTACCTCTAACTGTTTTGCTTGTGTTTGAATAACTTTACCTGTTGTCTCAAAACAAGCACGGACACCTTGCCAAAATTCTTTTTGCCAGAACTTTCCACTCTTTGCTTTTTCTTCACATTCAAGCGCAGCCTTGTTAGTACTTCGCTCAAGTGCCATTAATTCCGATTTTTTTACACGAATGCTATTTTCGTATTCCCTAATTTTACTATTTACATCTTGCTCTAAACGGTCTTTATAAACATTGATCTTGCCCTGTATTGCCAAAATATCTCGGCTGAGTTCATCTAATTGTTTTTTTGCCACATCTCGTGCCTGCGCAAGATGTCCGCGAATATCAGATTTTACTGCTTGCATAACATCATTCTGGAACTCATATGAGATATAAAAATCATCAAAATTTCTAAATGGAATCGTAACTTTAAGAGTAGAATTAATCGCATTAAAAAGTTTACTCGAAAACGAACCTGTTATTGCTTGATCAGTAAGATCTAGTTCTGTAAATTGCGCCATCCCCAACGCAGGAATTTCTAAATTGCCGGATACTTTCGCTGTTTGCGATACAGGAGAGATATCAAAAGTAACAATAGACCCGTCGTACGGACCTGATCCATAGAGCTTCACATATGGTGTATCTATTTTTGATAACCATCCTTCAGCCGCTAATCTATTTTGAGAAGTTTGCACTTCTATACCAAGTCCACCCTTGAAGCTATCAATCTCAAGCTGTCCTTTTGCTATAAATCCTTGCGCATAGAGTTTACCCGCTATTGTTGCCGTTTTAGGCACAATATAAAGTTGTAAATTACTCAACACAACAGAAGTCATATTGCTTGGCACAGGTTTGTTAATTGCCTTACTAAATAGTTCAACAATGCCAGTAAAGTTGATACGGTCAATAGTCGTAGAGAGTATAAAATCTGGCGCCTCTATCGTCTTGATTGCAAGTGATGCTGCTATATCAACAGTTGTTTTATTAGAACCTGTTCCAAAGGATGTAATTCCTCTAAATCCAGCGCCTGTAATACCAGCCGCATTTACCTGAACTTGCACACCAAGATTTCCAATACTCAACCATGACAATCCAAACGCATTTTCATATATACCATTCATGGCTCCATAGAATGTCATATCTCCAGCTGAAAAACTAAATCCTCCACGAAACTCTAATGGATTATCTTGCGTAGTAGTCCACACATAAATACCAGCGCTTGTCTCAAATTTTAGATCTTTTGGCGTAATCTTAATTTCAAGGTTACTCGTCATGATTTTTGATATAATATTTGGCTCTGATTTAATAGTTCCATTTCTATATTGCTGCATATAATCAACACCAATATTAAGTGGCAATGAGATGGAAAAATTAGAATCAGAAAAATTAGAAGCTATGATACCTTTTAATATGATTGCACCATCACCAACTACGATATCTTTTCCTGACTTTTCCATGAACTGTTTAAGATCTGCTAAAGGACCTGTCAGGTTTATTTTTGAGATAAAACTGAGACCAACGCCGATGACTACCTTAAAGTCTTCTTCAAAGAATTCCATATTGGAATAAGCAAGCGTTGGAGAGAGAATGGAAAGGCTATCTAATTTATTTAACAATGGATAACTCTGAGAGAATTTCCACGAATCTGGTAATTTTAGGCAGACTGCCATTCCAAGACTATTTGATTTATCACTCAATATGAGTTGAGCAGAGACCTCATTACCATAAAAAGAGACACTCCCTGAAATAATTAAATATTCAATATTGTTTATGGTTTTAACGCTAAATGATGGGGACTTGAATGAGAATCCTTTAGCAACTTCAACATCTTTTTGAGGAATAAGAGAGAGTATATTATTAACGGCTGCTAAATATAATTTTTGTGTAGCAACATCACCCCAATTAGTTTCGCTTATAAAATTAAGACTCGTTGTTTTTTTAGACTGCTCCCTCATCGAGTTAGCTATTATGCTTAATTTGCTTGATGCTGCTTTAACCTCGGGTTCCCCATTCGTTAACAACAGAGTACCTTCTGGAGCTGGAGTTACAGTCGTTTTCTCTGCCGGTCTATTGTCATATGCAGTTCGTTTAGCTTCATCAGAAAGAATGGCATATGCCTCTCCCAATTTTTTAAACCACTCCTCTGCTTCTTCTTTGTCGTTAGGGTTTTTATCGGGATGCCATTTTAATGATTGGGCTCTATAGGCTTTTCGTATCTCTTCATCGGTTGCACCTTTTGGAACTCCCAATAACTCATAATAATCTTCAGGGTTAAAGTCTTTTGATGGAAGCTCTGCTTTTAATACATTACAAACTATGAATAGCGCAAGTAGCAGAAATTTATTTAAGATTTTTTTATCCATAATAAAACAACCCCCATAAAACCTTTTTGCCCCAATCCATTCTTATTCTAATAGAAATCATATATGGTTAGATCTTATAAAATCAATGAATCATGTTTTTATAATCAAGTTCACTGTTTGATAAAATGGTAGATAATGAATAATTCGATATACTAAAAAGAGATCTCAAATAGATATTAGAGGAAAATCGATGATTCTTATTAAAAACAGACAACGCACATATGATATTGATACTACAAAAATGATTTCAGACGCTCAATGCATCCTCAATGAGCTCAGATATTCTGATTTCGACCTTGGTATCTTGATCACATCTGATAAGACAATTCGTAAATACAATAGAGATTATCGCGGCAAAGACAAGCCAACCGATATTTTGTCATTCCCTCATCATCCACATATCAAGGCAGGTGAGCGTATCATTGCTCACAATGAAGATGATAAGAACTTAGGAGATATCATTCTCTCCCCATCATTTATTTATAATGATCTTGAACGATGGGGAGTATCATTTGAGCACCGATTAGAAGATTTGCTTGTGCATGGCATATGCCACTTGCTAGGGTATGATCACATTGAAGATAGTGATTATAAGATTATGCGCAAAAAAGAGATCGCTCTTTTAAAGAAATTGCGAAGCCAAAAATCATAAATCTCTCAGCACCCCCTCTTTGTCATCTTTGATATCTGCATCATTGTTGGCTCTTCCTTCAAGTGATGTCTTTACAATATAAACAGCCGTCCCAATCACGGCGGTACCCATTATTTTTAAACAGATCTCTGAAACTGTGCAAACCTGACTCACCGCGTTTGAGACATTGGATAATATTGATTGTGTTTTAGAATAAGAATCAGACTTCTCATTTCGCATAACCCGCGCGGCGTGCGAACATTTATTCCCCATTCGATAGAGTGGTACTCCAACACATATCACTCCTAACGTACATGCTCCTATTTTTGCTAAACTAGTCGGATCGTATTGCGCTGTGCTGGTCTGTCCTATACCGAATGCAAAAATAGTTAGTATGGAAAGTACGTGCTTCATAAAAGATCCTTTTTTATCAATGCATATCTTATTTTTTATCTGATGATAAGAACATACGTATAGCTACATCTACCAATACTTTTTCTAAAATAGGGCCTGTCACACATGTCCATAATAATTTTGCTCCCACTACATGCAATAGATGCTTGGTAATGCACATAGAAGTGTCATTATCTTTTTTATCTGTGGTACCAGATACGCTATTTTTAATATGTCCCACAATATCATCTGCCGGAGATATAATATATTTTTTTGCCATATCTGTTTGAAGGACCTGATCTATTAATGCTGCTGATACAAATTGTCCGCCCGTTCTCACTACTTTCTCTACAGTACCTTCATCGTATGAACGCTCACTTCCTTTAACATATTCAGGTCTTCCATTAATAATCGCATTAAAAATATGTTTCAACTCTAATGATGATGCCGCAGAACCAATAGCAGCATATCGAAGCACATTTTTTGCTGTATCCGCTCCAACCCACGCTTGCAGCATAAGCTCTTCTACAGAGGCTGCTTCATTGTTCTTTTGCTCTGTATCTTGCTCATCTTTACTCTGCTTTTGCTCTACTATCACAACTCCTATTGTTGGTTTTTGATTTTCGTCAGTAGCTTCTGTTGTTATTGCATTATTTACAAAAAATAAGCTTGATATAATAATCAATGATAGTGATCTGGTGCTTACTGTCATTATGTACATCCTTTAAAATGTTAGTTTAAATATGTTTGATAAATTGGCTCTGATTATAAAAAATATGAACATAAAGTCAACTCAAACAGATTACGATTGAGTATGTTTTGCAAGGTAGGATAATGCATGTCTCATAAGCACATCAAAGGATGGCGTATCAATATGTAATGTTTTCATGTGCTGCATTGTTGCGCTAATTTCATTACGTGAATAATTTAACGACTCTAAAGCCTGTGCAACTGTTTGCCATTCTTTTAATGAATCTGCTGTTAGTACAAGCGTTCCCTTCTTGACCATATCTTCTACTTTTTGCTTGAGCTGCAATGCAATAAATGCTGCTTTTTTTGCTCCAATTCCAGAAACGCGTGAAATTGCCTTTTCATCGTGTTTTAATATCGACTCCACAAAAAGATCAACTCCCAAATCTTGAATAACGGCTAACCCTATCTTGGGGCCAATTCCCGAACAATCTAATAACAGACCAAATACAACACGCTCTTGCATAGTATCAAACCCATAAAGGGAGTATCCCTGCTCTTGATTATAGTACATATATACATAGAGCGAGACTTGATCACCTATTGCCAATGAACTACTCTTGGATGACCATATGTCAAAGCCAATAGGACCCATCAGAAGCGTAATTACTTGTCCTTGTATTGACTGAACTTGTCCTGTTACATAAGAAATCATAAATTCTTTCCTTCCATAATAATAGATCATTTTTCTCTCAAAATAATACTCTATATGATACGATTTGCAGCAAAAATCAATGCTTTCTTTATTGACAAATAAAAAAGCATTGCTACATTTATCTATGTTGAAAATATGTTTTGCGGGAATAGCTCAGTTGGTAGAGCGTTGCCTTGCCAAGGCAAAGGTCGCGGGTTCGAGTCCCGTTTCCCGCTCCAGAAAATAACTACCCGGCGCGCTCGATATACGCTTGGTACGTGCTTGTTATACAGCCAGTCAATTGCAATTAAAAAAATAACAATACCCTACAAAACAGGATCAATCTCAATGAAATCAATAGTGGAAGAAGCTTCTTCAATTGCAAAAGCTATAGAAAAGGCATGGGCTCGAGCTGGAAAGCCTGAAGAGTTTTCAGTAAAAATATTTGAAGATGCAGAAAAAAACTTTTTCGGTTTTACTACTAAGTCTGCGAAAATCGCTATTTTCTTTCAAAATA
Source organism: uncultured Pseudomonadota bacterium (assembly GCA_964575265.1). Classification (GTDB taxonomy): domain Bacteria; phylum Babelota; class Babeliae; order Babelales; family Vermiphilaceae; genus CAZNPD01. Next base: position 55,307 of record CAZNPD010000003.1, read on the forward strand.
GCAGTCATGATACGCAATCAAGCTCTCATAGATATCAAAAGAATCGCGACCATCAATCACAGCCGCGCGATAATAAAAAACCAACCCCTTCTCAGCCTAAGCATACTGCTCATCCGCAACAGCAAAAACAGGCTTCTATACCATCAGCGCAGCATACTACAAATAAACCTCAATTTGAGCGTCTTGTTTGGAATGATGAGTTAATTAATAGCGCAAAGACATGGGTGCATGATTGCCTTTCATTGCTTGGATTAAATCATATATCATTCGACATGACCTCAAACGGCAACCTTCTTAAAATAGAATTGAGTGCTCCTCTCACTCAAGAAAAGAATAAAGAACGATATCTCTTTAAGAGCATCGCCCACTTAATTCTTGAGTCTCTTTCACAGCAATTTAAGAAAAATGTTAAAGGGTTAAAAATAACAATTTCTACGCTATCTGCTTAATATGCTGCGATGTATTGATGATGAGACAATAGTTGCACAAGCAACTCCCTCAGGAAGTGGTGCAATAGCTTTAATTAGAATGAGTGGCATAGACGCATTAACAATCGTCAATAAAATAAGCCGCCTTAGCTCTAAAAAATTGCTTTCTGAGCAATCATCACATACCATTCATCATGGTTGGGTAGTTAATAATGATCGTACCGTTATTGATCAAGTACTCTTTTTCCTTATGAAAGGTCCACGAACCTTTACTGGACAAGATACTGTTGAAATTAGTTGCCATAATAATCCATTTATCATACAAGATATTATCAATGCGGCATTACTTAATGGAGCACGTTTAGCCCATCCAGGTGAATTTACTAAGCGCTCTGTCTTGAATAACAAAATCACGCTCGTGCAGGCTGAAGCAATCAAAGAAATAATCCATGCTAATACACAACAGGCTCTCAAATCGTCTCTTGCGCAACTCGATGGCAGCCTTTCATCGTGGATCTTCGCAATAGAAAAAAAATTATTACAAGCACTCTCTCTTTCAGAAGCAAGCTTTGAATTCCTTGATGATGAAGTAGAATTTGCTGATCAGATTCGTACAATTATAGACGAGACTTCAACACTTCTGGTATCTATCAAAAAAAACTTTAATCAGCAAACACACATTAGAAACGGTCTTCGTATAGCAATTGTAGGTTCTGTAAATGCAGGAAAATCTTCATTGTTTAATACATTACTCAATCAAAAACGAGCGATTGTAACTCCTATTGCTGGGACTACGCGTGATGCTATTGAATTTGGTACATATATCTATGGAAGCTATATCACATTTGTTGATACTGCTGGCATACGCCAAACAGATGATGTTATTGAACAAGAGGGAATTCAGCGATCATACCAAGAAATTGAGCGAGCTGACATTGCGTTAATTGTGTTTGATGGCTCACGATCGATAACATCTGAAGAAAAAGAAATTTATGATGCAATGATCAAAGCATATAATCATAAAGCGTTGATTGTCATCAATAAAGCAGATCTTCAATGTCAACTGTCAGAAGCATACAATACATCTCTCTTTGTCTCATCTGCTAATAATAACGGTATTGAGCTTCTTCACGAAACATTAGAAAAGCATATTAAGAAAATATTTGAACAAGAAGAATCACCATTCTTACTTAATAGCAGACAACATGCCATTCTAATCGATATTGAAAAAAAATTACATTCTATAATATCCATACTTAACAAACCTATAGCATATGAGTTGTTATCGTATCACATACAAGATGTGTTATCACAATTGTCAGAACTATCTGGAAAAACTATTAGCGAAAAAGCTATGGATGCCATATTTAAAGAATTTTGTGTAGGAAAATAGACTCATGTTAAAAAAGAAGATTTTAATTTTTACAAGCAAAGGCGGCGGTGGTCATCTATCAGCATCACAAGCAATTAGCGAGTATGTTGATCATGAAAAGTATAATGTTTCATCAGCATTTATTTTTGGCGATGTTTTAAAAAAATTTGATTTTATTCAGACTGTTACGCGAGGAAAATGCTCGGGTGAAGATTTTTATAATTTTTGCATGCGTCGAAAATGGTTTAAAATATTAAACATATTCTACAGCATAGGAAGACGCCACTTCCATTGGTTTCGATCTTCAGCTTCAAAAGTTATCGATTCATACATTGATCAGCACAAACCAGATATTATAATATCTGTCGTCCCCATTGTTAATCGTGCCATTCTTGATGTTGCACACGCAAAAAATATTCCTTTTTTGGTAATCCCAACCGATCTCGATGTTACAACATTCATCAATGGAATATCCGATCCCCATTATAAGAAATTTATATTTGGCGTTCCATTTGACTATGAAAGAACGTGGAAAACATTAGCACCAGCACGTATACCACAAAAGAATATCCGCGTTTCTGGATTTCCGGTACGTAAAGCCTTTCTTGAACAATCAGACAGATCTGAATTATGCACAAAATGGAATTTTCCAACTGACAAACCAATTATCATGATAATGATGGGAGCTCGCGGATCGATGGAATGTTATACAGTAGCACCATATCTTGCGCAGATTTCCAACCCTGCTCATCTTGTATTCTGCATTGGAAGCAACGATATGTTACGTGCAAAAATAGAGAGCGTACATTTTCCATTGCATATATCAGTGAGCATAATTGGATTTACCACGCATATATCTGAAATCATGCAAACAGCAACCATGATACTAACAAAGTCAGGATCTGTATCCTTTGCTGAGTCCATATATGTACAACTTCCAATGATCCTTGATGCAACAACAACTATTCTTGCGTGGGAACGATTAAACCATATCATGCTCAAAGAGAAATCATTGGGAGAGATTGCAAGATCTCATGCAGAGATTCCACATATCATAAACAGACTATTACAAAACAGAGAGTTGCTTTCTGCGCATCAATATAATTTACAGACATTGCCTAAGAAAGATCCATCTATTATTATTCCCAGATTAATAGAAGAGCTGCTAATCTAACGAACCCATTCTTGCATATTTTTGAGAGCGTACTCTCTAATGGATATGCTCTCTATATCCCAAACTTTAATAATCCATTCAGGATTAGAGCTTTGTTCAAGAGAACCCCAATAGATATCTACAGGTATAATAAGACGAGTCACTTCTTTGCCTGATTCTTCAATATACTTGACTTGAATTGGTTTTTCATGTGCAAGCTCTTCTGGAATTCCAAGACTATTTGCCTCTCTATGAACAGTATGATGCTGACACATGCATCCTCCAAAAGAAATAATAAAACCACCTAATAATACAAAAAAGAGGATTGTTACATCCTCTTTTCTTTATATAATATGCAAATTAGACTTAGCTGTAAATAACGTGAACTTCTGTTCTACGATTAGGCCATTGTTCTTGACGAGAACCAGTCACTGTCTTGCCATCTACTATCGCAGGAACTTCCTGTCCTCTTCCAACTATTTTTATAGCCTCTTGAGGAACACCCGCTCTTATAAATTCATCTGCTATAGCTTTAGCCCGTTTTTCTGATAATGCTAAGTTATAAACTGATGATCCAGCTGAACTACATGCGTGACCTTCTATCACTACAGTAGGAAGCTTTCCTTCATCGGCCATTTCTTCTATAATTGCTTTTGCTTGTTCAATGTTGCTTGCAACAACATCTTCTTGATCTTTCTTTATACCATGTCTATCGAAGTCAAAATATACTGCTGCAAAGAGCTCGTCTTGATCATCTGCTGCTCGCCATGATAAAAGCTCATCCTCACCATATGCATCACGTTCATCTGCAAGCGCTACAAAGTCGTTAATGTCCTGATCAAATAATAATGATGCATCGCCCTGCGCTAAATACTCTTCATCTGCAAAAGGAATCTGCAAGGAGATATCCTCTTTTGCATATAAGTTATTGCGAGCACTCTTTGATGAAGAATAGTGTTTTGGCTTTTTATCGCCACAACCTGCTAACGCGAGTAATAATAGTAGTGAAATGCTAGATTTTTTATTCATAGACGTCTCCAATCGTAATAAAAAAGGTATACATTATCGTATAAAGTAAAGGTAATGTATCACATTTTAATGATCATTGCTACCCATTATCCTTAAGATACAGTATATTAATACAATGGCTAGCTTAAAAAAGCAAAAATTATTTTATACGCCCTTGCTAGCGTATAATAGAAAGACGCAATGAAAAAAATAATTATCAATCACAGCCCATGGCAAACTCGGATTGCTTTGCTACGAGACGGGCTCCTTCAAAACATCTACTTTTCGGCTCACGCACAACAACATCTTGAGCGAGCATATTTCAAAGGGGTAGTCTCTAAAGTATTACCCGGAATACAAACAGCATTTGTAGACATCGGTCAAGATAGAGCCGGTTTCTTGCACATATCAGAAATTGATAGAGAGCTTGCAATTCATAAGATAAGTAAGCATACACAATTTGATGAAACTGATGCTTCCACCGCTACTACTGAACAATCTCAATCAAAAAGACATCGGCAAAAAGCTGATATCGGCACAATTCTCAAAGAAGGACAGCAGATTCTTGTACAGGTAAGTAAAGAGCCGGTCTATGAAAAAGGTGCAAAATTATCAACGTGCTTTACCCTTCCTGGTCGATTTATTGTCCTTATGCCAAATATTCCTCGCATGGGAGTCTCTAAAAAAATAGAAAATCGAGAAGAAAGAACCCGGCTCAAGGATCTTGTCCTATCTCTCTTGCCTGAGGGCATGGGCGCAATTATTAGAACAACCTCTGAAGGACGAAGCCCTACTGATATTAAAAAAGATATTGATTACTTGCTCAATACGTGGACCTCTATTGAAAAGAAGATGGCGAGCGCAGATCCAAAGCAGAAGCTCTACGAAGATCTTGATGTCTCTCTTCAAATTGTTCGTGACCATCTTGATGACGATGTAGAAGAAGTAGTTGTAGATAGCGCTGCATTACAAAACGAAATTTATTATTTTGTTAAGCAAATAGCACCAGAACATATTGCTAAAATAAAAATCTATCAAGATACAACTCCAATCTTTGAACAGTATGGTATCGAGAAACAGATTGAACATGCACTTGATAAAAAAGTATATCTTAAATCGGGCGGCTCGCTCATCATCGAAACAACACAAGCAATGACTGTTGTTGATGTAAATACTGGTCGCTTTATTGGAAAATCAAATCTTGAGGAGACTATCCTTAAAACAAATATGGAGGCTGCTCAAGAAGTTGTTCGACAATTAAGATTACGAAACATTGGTGGACTTATTGTTATTGATTTTATTGATATGGCAACAGGTGCTAACAAGCAAAAACTCTTTCATTTCTTTGAAAAGACATTGCGCGAACATGACAAATTTCAATCGGTTGTTCTCAAACTGTCTGAATTTGGACTCGTAGAGATGACGCGTAAGCGATCAGGTAAAACATTGCAACAGCAATTATTAGAAAATTGCACAACATGTCATGGAACAGGATATTTAAAATCACTTCAAACCGAAGCATATGCTATTCTTAGAAATATTAAGCAAGAGCTTGCAACCAAGCGAGTAGATCGTGAAGTTGCTGTGCATTTAAATCAACGTATATTTAATTATATAACATCAACAGAGTATATTGCTGTTCTTGATCTTGAAAAAGAATATAATTGTAAAATTACATTAATGAGCGATTCATCTCTTACTATGAATCAGTATAAAATTGGCAAAAAATAACATTATTCGTTTATTCTCACCCTGAGAGGACTCCTCGTGAATCGATCAAAATCAATTTTAGATCATTATCCTGATTTTGAAGCCGTTATTGGCATCGAAGTACACGTACAGCTCAACACTAAAACAAAAATATTTTGTGCGTGTGCAAACGAAACAAATCAAATCCCCAACACCAATATTTGCGAAGTCTGTACAGCTCAACCAGGATCACTCCCTGTCTTTAATAAAGAAGTTATTGTAAGCGCAATAAAAGCTGGTCTCGCAACAAACTCTACTATCGCACAAACATGCACATTTGATCGAAAACATTATTTTTACCCTGACCTTCCTAAAGACTACCAAATCACACAGAACTATTTTCCCATATGTCGTAATGGGTATGTTGCAATTCGTCTTGAAGATGGAACCACTAAAAAGATTCGCTTAAATCGCATTCATATCGAAGAAGACGCGGGAAAGAATACGCATATTGCAGGAAGCAATGAAAGTTTTGTTGATTTTAATCGTACAGGAACACCGCTTCTTGAGATAGTAACAGAACCCGATATCTCAAATTCATATGAAGCACGAGCATATCTAAAGGCATTGCGTGCTATTGTACAATATTTACAAATTTGTAGCGGCAACATGGAAGAGGGCGCATTCAGAGCTGATACAAATATCTCTATACGTAAGAAGGGTGATACGAAGCTTGGTACAAAATGTGAATTAAAAAATATTAATTCATTTAAATTTATTGGTGATGCTACCGATTATGAAATCGAGCGACAAATCAATCTATTGCTTGATGGTGGAAAAGTACGACAAGAAACTCGTTTGTGGGATACAAAAAATAAAACTACGGTTGTTATGCGATCAAAAGAAGAGGCTGCGGACTATCGCTATTTTGAAGATCCTGATCTTCCAATCATTACTGTTACACAAGAGCTTCAAGATCAAATTAAATCAGTTATGCCGGAACTTCCTTATGATAAGTTTGATCGTTATGTAAATCAATTGCATCTTTCTGCATATGAAGCAGAGATTCTTCTTGATGATCCTGAGCTTGCGCACTATTACGAACAAGCCGCATCGCAAACACCAAGTAAACTTCTCATCAACTGGATTTTGCGCGACTTGCTCGGCTACATTAAAGAATATAATTTATCACTTGCTACATGCAAAATTACACCCTCTATGCTTGCGGAACTTGTTAACTTAATTGATAAAGATGTTATTAATAGCAAAGCTGCACAGGATGTATTTGCTGCTATGGTAGAATCAGGAAAAAATCCAAGCATATTAGTAAAAGAACTTGGTCTTGAGCAAATTGGATCTTCTGAAGAACTCGAGCAGATTGTTCTTGATGTGATTGCTCAAAACCCTCAAGCAGTTTCCGATTATAAATCAGGAAAAGAAAAACTATTCTTCTTCTTAGTCGGTCAAACAATGCAAAAGACCAAAGGAAAGGGTAATCCGAAGCTTATTCAAGAATTGATGAAAAAACATTTAGTATAAAATGAATTAAGGGCTCTCACGTGAGAGCCCTTAATTCATTTTATATCTATCAAAAAATACTATCGTGATCTTACTGAATCTGTTCTTATACAGATAAAAATAATTTTTATTAACATAGCCAGAGGATCTTAGGGTTTTAAATCTGGAAACAAATGGTCATCCACTCGTCTGAATGTAAGTAAAATCTGATAAGAGATTTGCAAAGAGGCGATGGAAGAAATATGTATATGATGATTCGTATACAGCAAGAGGTAATCGTAAGTAAAGTGGTTCAATTGTTTAAAGAGATGATAAGCAAAATAGTTAGAGAATAGCTTCTAGATTTAAACTTGAATTTTTACTTTTATACAACAAGTTATTCTCTGATAACTCCATTAACAATTGCACACTCTATCTTCTTTCCATTTTTATTTCGAGTACATAAACTCCACTCCACGAAAAATAATGGTTTTTCCTGCTGCTTATAGTTACCTGCTATATTCTCTTTATTACTCTCTAATGCCATCATTATTTCTGTGTATGCAGAATTTCCATGCACAATCTCTTCAAGGTTACAACTCTGTATACTTTCTTGCCAAACTTCATGTGTTGGCATAAGTGTGTGTAATTCTTGTGATATTTTTTCAGCGTTTTCAATTGAAAGCGTTCCTGATTCAATCACTCTTTTCATCAAAAATATATCTGCTCTACGTGTGCGTTCCATAGATCTTTTTTCTTTTTCTTTTTCTATTGAACCATATATAATAGCCCGTTCTATTGCTGCTAAACCGTGCAACATGATTTGATATGGATGCATAATTGATTTTGGCAACATATTTTTTTGCTTAATTTTATATTGTATTACATCTCTACTCCAGTCACCATACACAACACTCGAAGCGATTTGCTCAGTGGAAGAATCAAGATTTTGTGATAATGCAAAATCGGTCATAATTTCACCTGCTCTGCAACGTACTAATACTATTCTACTAGCTACGTTTAATAATAGTTTTTGCACGATTTTATCGCTACATGAACTAATTTCACGCATTGTTATGCAATCCGTTATATCTTGTTTCTCAGTAGCACGCATAGCATTAGATAAAACTAAAAATAATAATATCAACAATATCTTATTCATATCCACTTCCTCTCTACGTAACAACATCATCTCACTTTAATACAACACTATAGCGAGTAAAAAAATATGCTGCACTTGTAATGCAGCATATCATAGCATGTATCATAATTAATAGAATTTACTTAGGTACTTGCATTATGCGGAGTGCATATTCCCGCAATTGCTTCTCATCCAATGGAGTTGGAGCATCCACCATCAAATCATATCCACGTTGTGTCTTTGGAAAAGCAATAACCTCTCTAATTGATTGAGATTGAGTCAATAACATCACAAAACGGTCAATTCCCAGCGCTATACCACCGTGAGGAGGGAATCCTAATTCTTGTGCTTCAAGTAAGAATCCGAATTTACTCTGCATCTGTTCAGCACTTAATCCAAGAAAATCAAACATCTTTTGTTGCACTTGACGATCATGAATTCGAATAGATCCTCCACCAAGTTCAATCCCATTTAATACAAGATCATATGCCCGTGCTTTGATATCGCCAGGCTTCATATTTTGCCAATCACCTTGTGGACTGGTAAATGGATGATGCATAGCATTCCATCGTTTTTCTTGCTCATCATATTCTAACAATGGAAAATCGGTTACCCACAAATACTTATATTGATCATGTGAAATAATTTGTAATGCACGCGCTAACTCTAATCGTAATCTACCAAGAAGATCCCATGCAATTTTATACTGCCCTGCAATTAAGAACAGAACGCTCCCATCCGCTAAATCAGGGAAAATAGAGAGCACACGTTCTTTAAAATCAGAAGGTAAAAACTTAGAAACAGGAGAATCAAATTGATCATTACTATAACTAATCCAGAGTAGACCTTTCGCTCCTAGTTTGAGAGCTCGCTCTGTCCAACGATTTAACTCAGTATGAGAGAATGGAGATTTCGTAACGTGCAATGCTCCAATTCTTCCTTTTTTATCGAGCACATTTTTTATAAATGATAATTCTGTATCATGGAATAATTGTGTTGCATCACTTATTTTCAAATCAAAACGAACATCCGGCTTATCTGAACCATACAATGCAAATGCTTGATCATATGTCATGCGCTCAAATGGAATGTGCAATTCTTTATTAAAAACAGTCTTATAGATATGAACTAGCATACGCTCAATCAAATCTTGAATCATCGCTTCATCAGTAAATGACATCTCAATATCGAGTTGTGTAAATTCTGGCTGTCTATCTGCACGCAAATCTTCATCACGAAAACAGCGCGCGATTTGAAAATATCGCTCTACGCCGCTAGCCATAAGCAATTGCTTATATAATTGTGGTGATTGTGGCATTGCATAAAAAGATCCTGGATGCATACGTGATGGAACAACAAATTCTCGAGCCCCTTCTGGTGTATTTTTAGTAAGAATTGGAGTCTCAATTTCATAAAAACCATCAGCATCAAAAAAGCTTCTCATTGCAAAGATTATACGATGCCGAAGTGCAAGCTTATGATTCATTGATGGACGTCTCAAATCAAGATATCGATATTTGAGACGAATCTCTTCATCAACGGAATCACCTTCATCAAGTATAAATGGCAATACTTTTGATCTATTCAAAATAGATAATGAATTCACCTGCAATTCAAATGCACCCGTCGCAATTTCCTTGTTTACCGTATTATCTGAGCGTTTAACTACGTTACCATTCACTGCAATAACATATTCTGATCTAAGCTCTTGTGCTAATTGAAATGCATCTTTATTAATCTCTGCACTAAAGACAAGCTGCATGATACCAGAACGATCACGCATATCAACAAATATCAATCCGCCATGATCTCGGCGAGTCTGCACCCAGCCAGCAAGCGAAATTTGTTTTTCAAGAAATTCGAACGATACTAACCCGCATCCAATTGTGCGCGCTATATGCATAGTAACCATCCTTGCAAATAATACATTTGTGTATTTATATTAAAGATCTACTAACTCAATTATAAGAGTTATTGTAGCACCAATATCATATCTTGTAATGAATGTAGAAGACATTTCTACAAGAAACATCTTCTTTTTATCAACTGCATAACTTAGAAACGATATTCCATACCCAAGTTAAAGGTGTACGCAGTATTATTGCCAAGATTTGGAACCCGCGCTTCTGAATCTGCAACATCTCTAACACGAGCAAGAGCTCTACGCTGTCTACCATTCAGTGGCAATCCCCGCACATCAGTATAGTGACTTCCTGGGATAAAGACCGATGTGACAAAATAGATCTTTAAATCTTTAACAGGATAGACCTCTGAGAATAGATCAAGCTCTAATCCCATGTATGAGCGTGCACGATTATCTGAAATCTTTAATTCTCTAAGATTATATGCAAATGTTGGATATTGCTGCCAATACATAAGAATATTTGGATTCATTCTAAATTTTCTATCACAAACCGTCGTACTCAGCGTTGCACCAGTACCCCAGAAGATAATGTTTGTAAATCCTGAAACGACTTGTGCGAATGGATTTGGCGCTGATTCAACCGTGGGATCAGCAAGAGGTCTTCGCAACTTTCCTGCGCTACCAAGAACAAACACACTACGCACTCGCTTACCAAAATAGATACTTTGCAAGCCGGTCCATCCATTATAATTACCATCTTTCATAATAATATTTGGATTGGTATCACCACTTGCAACACCCGCTGTTACCGCAACCATCAATTTGTTTTTAAATATCCATGCGCCAGCATCAGCCACAAACATCCAACCGGTATATTTATTTGTATAAGGATCTCTAAAACGATTTGCATCATTTTTTAATATTATTTGAGGAGCATTGGACGCAACATCAGGTCCTCCCCCAACAACCTGTCCAATTGTAACTCCTGTTGGAATCCCACCTACAAATGTCCCTGGGAAGGTTCCAATAATTTGCTTGTTTTGCTGTTCTGATGAATTCTGATCTTGATTAGCTCCTTCTATAGCTTCTTGAATAGGGCTCCTATCTCCAAAGAATGGAACCTTCTTATCTCCATTATTTGCATCAACTACATTGCTATTTACTTGAACAATTGCACCATTGCGCTGCTCAAGTTGAATACGATTTCTATCCCAACCTTTTACTTTTTGATAACCAAGATTAACCGCCCAGTCGAAACCACCTTCAAATGTATTACCAACATATTCAGCCGCCATACCAACCGTACCAAGCTTGCTTGAAGCATCAGCCGCAAACTCTACCATTTGCTCAGGATCATGATTAAACATAGCATATGGTTCAACAAGCAACTTTCCAAAGCGATCATTATTAAACAGATGACACATTAATCTACCAGCTACAATAAAATTAATATGTCCAAATCCTCGTTGTGGGTTTAACTTTCTTCCGTACTCTTGTGCATAGATCTCTTCCGCTGTCTCCCCAAGAGAAGTCGCCTTGCTTTGAAGAATCGCTGTGTAGAAATCATATGTGATATAATTTTGAACAAGATCCCCTGATAACAATGCACCATATGCATATTGATCAACAGCGTTATCAGTGAAAAAACCTAAAAACTCTGGCCCAACTGCATATGCATCACCAAGTGCAATACCACGACCCAACTCAAATGAGAACGCTCCTAATTTTAACTTGTGTTCGCCAGAAATATTAAGACCTATCGACTTTGAAATATTCCATGCTAACCAAACTTCTCGAATCCAAAAAATATTTCGCGGAAACCCATGCGTATGATACCCTCCAACATCATCTAACACTTTTATACGAGTTGGAGCAGTAAGCGCAATAGATCCAGGATTACCCCATATGGCCTTGTTACGCACTTGAAACAATACATCAACACAGGGACTTTCTGCTTGCGCAGTCAAGTCAAGATAGCTTCTTTGAAAGAACGATTGATCCTCTGGATTATTATTATTCAATAAACTAATATTTTTCCCATAAAACATTTCTGGTCTGAACATTCCAGAGAGAGAATATTTAATATCTCCATATGTGGTTTCAATTTTTGCTTGTATACTAGAAATAGCAACAAATAATAACATTACACTAGAAAAAAATGATGTCTTCTTCATCGTAGCCTTACAGACAGATAGATTGGATTTCCATTGATTTTAACAGTGTAAAGTCGTTTTGTTGCATAGTCAATTACAAAAATGGCTTATAAAAAGCACTATTTCGTTTTTATAAAAATCTATACGATTTTGCACCACGATTATTCGTTAACAAAATCATATACTTACAAATATTATTGTTATAAACGTTCTCATCCCGGAGATCTTTTCATGCCTTACACAAAACCATTAATTGTTGGCACTCACATATCCATATCAAAAGGATTTTGCAGAGCCCTTATTGATGCAAAAAATCTCGGCTGCTCAGCATTACAGTTTTTTGTAAAAAATAATCGTCAATGGGCCGCAAAAGCACTCGCACCCGAAGATGCATTATCATTTAGAAATGCTCGATCTGAGGTTGGTGGAATTTCAAGTGTTGTGATTCACGCTACATATCTTATAAATCTTGCATCATCAAATGATGTGGTTCTTTTAAAATCCCGTAATGCACTTATTGATGAGCTTATTAGAGCAGACATGTTAGGAGCGGAATTTATTGTTGTGCATCCAGGATCTCATAACGGATCTTCGCAAGAGTCTGGAGTTGCAACCATTATAGAATCAATTAACTACATTCTTGCAAATACCGATACCAAAACCATGTTGCTTATCGAGACAATGGCAGGACAAGGAAGTGTTCTTTGCTATACATTTGAACAAATTGCACATATCTTACAAAACATCAACAACCCTCAAAAAGTGGGTGTTTGTGTCGATACATGCCATATATTCGCAGCAGGATATACATTCTCTACTCCTGAAACTTACAACACAATGTGGGATCATTTTGACAAAACAATTGGGATTCAAAATCTAAAAGTTATCCATGTTAATGACTCCAAAAAGAAATGTGGCTCGCGTATTGATAGACATGATCATATCGGAAAAGGAGCAATCGGAATCGATGCGTTCAAAATGCTTTGTAATGATTCACGATTTACCCACATACCAAAAATTCTTGAGACTCCAAAAGACTCACCGCTCAGTGATCTGATGAATATTCAAACGTTAGAGATGCTACTTGATAAATAAGAGAGAGTCTTTTAGTTCTTTAAAATATAAAAAAGTAATAGATAAGAGTCTTTATTATAGTGAGCTAAGAAGGAACTGTAGAATAACCCATAGTTAAAGACAACTTATCTATTACTTTATAGTAAGCAGCGCTTCTAACCATACTTCCCTATGCGATTTTGATATAAGGAGTAGTTGTACGTTGAAGCACTTCTAATTCTGCCTTCATATCGATAAAAAACAATAAATTTAAGTTGCACAAAAAGACTGCAACATTAAAATCTTTGTATTAAAGGTAAAAGCGCGCAACATCTTTTGCTTTGCAACGGAAAAAACATAATTGCAACATCACCTAGAGTGGAATATTTTTTTAAGATCAGGGGAATATTTAGCAAGTATAAAACTCCAAGCGGCTACAAATACTAAGCCTAAAGCCACTATTTCAGAGAGAGAGAGATTTCCCAAAACAAATGCCGATGCGATGACTCCTAACACAATTGATATGAGAAACATTGTCATGAGAATATGGTTTTTTGAAAAACCAGCAGATTGAATATAAATAGCAAAATGATCTGGAGATCCTTGATAAGGTGCTATTCCCTTAAGCAGACGTATTATAATTAACCCGCTAACTTCTAACAATGGTATTGCAAACAATATGATAGGAGTTAAAAATCCATATACATTATTGCTACCCCATTTAAATAGAAATGGCATAGCCCCTAGTACACCACCTATAAAGAGCGCACCCGCATCTCCCATGTAGATTTTTGCAGGAGGAAGGTTATACCAGAGGAATCCAAGTATCGACCCACCTAGAATTGACAATGGATAGAGCAGCTCATACTGATTAAGCAAACAGGCTACGATCATAAAATTACCTATCACGCCAAGCGCCACTGTTGAACAAAGCCCATCCATAATATCAATAAGGTTAAAGGCGTTTATAATTGTCATAATCCATAGCGCGGAAATTGGAATATTCCACATATTATAAAAAATATGTTCCTTTAAATATATTCCTCCTTTTAAAAAGCAAAGCATTGCCATAAACTGACCTATAAATTTTTGATATGGCTTAAAAACAAATAGATCATCCAGTAATCCTAATATCATTAAAAGAGTTGACCCTATAACAAGAAGAGTAAGTTGTTGCGCAACAGGAAATAATAAGGCTATGCCGCATATAAATGATATGTAGATAGCAACTCCACCAAGGTACGGTGTCACTGAAAGATGTCTCTTTATGTTGCCATCGGGTGTATCAAGGATATGTAATCGCTGTGCTATTCGTATCATGATAGGCGTCAATAAGAATGATATGAGAAAGACTATTGCTGTTATACTAAAAATCTTATATAAGATAACCAACTTACCACTTCCTTATAATTACAAAAAAGAGCTTAAAGAAATCTCTTTAAGCTCTTTTTATTTTTTTCTTTATTAAATTCTACTTCTTTTTGTTTGCAGGAACTTCGATGTAGCATTCAACACGATCGTCTGGTTGCCAATCTGATATACCATCTATGATAAACCCACATTCAAAACCTGCATGCACTTCTTTAACGCTCTTTTTGTCTCGCTGCAAGCTTGTAATTTTACCCTCACCAACTTTTTGTCGCCCTCTCCAAACAACGACTGTTCCCTCTTTTGTAAATCGGCCATCTTTAACATAAGATCCTGCGACAATACCAATTCCTTTGATATCGAATACCTTTCGAACAACAGCCTCTCCAATTTTTGAGCGAACCATTTCAACTTTTCTCGTTCCTTCTGCACGCACCTCTAATGATTCCAATAATTTATAAATAATATCATGAAGCTCGATTGTAACATCTCTTTGGTGCGCAAGCGTTTGCGCATTTGGCTCTACTTTAACATGCAAACCTACAATAATTGAACCAGTATTGTACGCAAGCTCAATATCACTCTCTGATACAGCGCCGATCCCAGCAAATAGAACATTATAACCCGTGTGTGATTTTTTGGAAACCTTTTCGATCGAATCTATTAATGCTTCTTTAGATGCATTAGTATCGGATTTAACAATAATATTAATAAAGCCTTCTTTAATAAGTCGTTTTACCGACTGCTTATTAGATGCAAGAATATCTTTCTTTTGTAAATATTCTTCTTTTGACACAACTTCAAATAAATCTCCCACATCTGGTAATTCTTGAAAACCAGAAACTTGCACTGGAGATGAAGGAACTGACGAATCTATCTTTTTACCATAGCTATCAACGAGCACTGAAATTCTTCCAAATGTGTTGCCACATATGAAATAGTCTCCGATAGCAATTCTTCCTGATTGACAAATAACAGTAGCAACAGCCCCGCGACCCTTTTCAATTTTCGCCTCTAAAATGTATCCGCGAGAGAAGCCGCTCATATTTGCACGCAACTCCATAAGCTGTGATTGTAAAATAATCATGTCTAATAACAGATCTATACCAGTACCAAGCTTAGCTGAAATTGGAACAACAATAGTAGAACCTCCCCATTCCTCGGGAAGAAGGTCATGCTGTGCCAATTCACGCTTAATACCTTCTAGTCTTTGCGAGTCAACCTTATCAATTTTATTGACTGCTACAATAATAGGAACCTTCATTCCCTTTGCTTGCTTAATGGCTTCAATAGTCTGCGGCATTATACCATCATCTGCAGCAACAACTAAAATCGCAATATCTGCAACCCGAACTCCGCGCTGACGAATTTTACTAAATGCTTCATGGCCAGGAGTATCAAGAAATATTATATTTCCCTGTTTTGTTGTCGCCTCATATGCTCCTAAATGTTGAGTAATACCACCCTTTTCGCGCGATGCTACACGTGTCTTTCTGATAAAATCAAGCAATGATGTCTTTCCATGATCAACATGACCTAAAACAACAACAACTGGTAGCCGTTCATG
This sequence comes from uncultured Pseudomonadota bacterium, assembly GCA_964575265.1. Lineage (GTDB taxonomy): Bacteria > Babelota > Babeliae > Babelales > Vermiphilaceae > CAZNPD01. The sequence continues at coordinate 71,600 of CAZNPD010000003.1, forward strand.
CAAATCTCCCGATGCTCTTTGAGCATCTTGAGCAAGGTTCGTTACGCCTTCATGCGATATACTATGCGATGGCTTAACGGTTTTGATATTGTATAATTCTGCTAACTTTGCCACAACTGACTCATTGAGAACATGATTCTTTGTCGCAACTATACCTGAACGCAAAAGAGACAAAATGATGTCATTAACAGGCTTACCAATTCTATGCGCAGCCTCAACAACGCTCATCGATTCCAACACAATCTCTTCTGGAGCAAGTGACACTGGCTGTTGAGCAATCGCCTGTTTTGCAAGATTAGTTTCGCGCGACGGTTGACGTGACACCGTTTTTACATTTTTTTTGAATGGCGCCTGATTTGTTTTATTGTAACTATGATTTTTTTGCATTATTTTTGTTTCTTTAGCAGATGAGTTACTCGAATCTATCTCTTTATGGAGCCTGTCGCTATTTTCTGACGTGACATTGCGGCCAACAACTTCTTTGGGAGCTTCTTTTTTTAGATATATTTGTCCCAACAATCTAGTCATATCTTCAGTCAAAACAGACATATGGTTTTTTACTTCAAATCCTGCATTCTGCAGAGATTCGAGTATCGCTTTTGCTGATAAATTATGTATCTTACAAAATTCATATATCCGCATTGACTCACATCACTCTTATATGGTTAATAACAATCTCTCTTTAATCAAACTGATCGCTATCCTCAACAGAACCAATCATTTCACTAGCAACCGACTTATCTTGTTGCATAAGTTGAATATCAAGTCCTACTAATTTAGACGCTAATGCAATATTTTGACCCATTTTGCCAATAGCCAATGATCGTTGATCTTCGCCAAGCCAAACTTGAGCCGTATTTCCCTCTATTTTTACGTGATCAATCACAGCAGGCTTTAATGCATGCTTCACCAAATCTTCCAAAGACTCTGTCCAGGGAATAACATCAATTTTTTCAGCACCTAGCTCTTTTAGGATAGGCTTTATTCTACTCCCACCAACCCCAACACACGTCCCAACCGGATCTATATTTTTATCATTAGAAACAACAATAACTTTTGATTTATAACCAGCAGAGCGAGCAATTTTTTTTATTTCTACGAGTTTCTCAAATACTTCAGGAATTTCTAACGCAAATAACTTTTGAAGGAATTGCGAGGAGACTCGATCAAGAATAAGTTGATTGTCATTACGGGGCTCTGGAAGCACTTCCTTAAGGAGCGCCCTCACGGAAAACCCAACAACACATTTTTCACCTGGTATTGATAGCGATTTTGGTAAGAATGCAAGCGCATCCCCAAGCTTAACAACAGTCCCATTGCGTTCGCACTTATGCACAACGCCAAGAACGATTTCACCTTCTTTATCTTTGAACTGTTCAAATATCGTATCGGCTTCTATTTTTCGAATTTTTGAAGCAATTACTTGTCGTGCTCGCAAAATTTCTATTCTGCCAATACCCTCTTCAAAGGGAACCCAAATTTTATCACCAATCTCAACATCTTTGCTCATAAAGCGAGCTTTCTTGAGGCTGATTTCAAACTCTTCGTCATCAACAGACGCAACTACTTCCTTTTCAACAAACACTACAAGCTCGCCCGATTTTTTATCATATTCCACTTTAAGTGTTAAGTATGGAAATTTTTTATTGTATGCAGCAAGAAGGCCTTCAGAGACTATAGACGCTAAAACAGCTCTATCAAGTCCGCGCTCTTCAATCAATTCTTCTATAACGTCGGCGAGTTTCACACTTTTCCTTGTCTGTAAAACGAATACCTATCTGATGATTAACAGACTTCGTAGTTTATTGAGATAGATAAATGCAGTAATTGCTAGAATTTAAGTTATTTCAGTCTATTACAAAAATAGTCCACTGGCAATAGTAACTTAAGAAGGGGCGTTTAGTCGTTTTCTTATTAACTAATCTTTAAAATATATTCTATATATTAAATTAATAATAATAGGTGTGGTGGATAACTTAAAAAAATGGCCTTGCGAATATAGCAATAAGTTGTACTATAGCATTTTATTGATTATTTTAGGGTGGTGGATAAGTGGTGGATAAGTGGTGGATAAGTGGTGGATAACTTGTTGATAACTCTTAAATTATATAATTTTATGTCCAATTAATAGATGCGTATGAATCGTTATTATAGAAATCGGTAGCATCGAATAGCATTTACTCATCAACTAAACCAAAGTTATCCACCATTTTGCCAAAGTTATCCACCACTTATCCACCAAAAATAGAGAGTTATCCACCATGTGGTGGATAACTTTTAAATGACTATTGATTTTTTGCCAAATACTATTTCTGTTTGTATTTTTGCAGAGTGCGATGATGTATTGATACTAGCGATTGGATACTATATCCCATGCCTTCTCTAAATCTTGTATCATGGTATGGAGCGCAGCGGGATTTCTGAGAACATACGCAGGGTGAAGCGTTGGAATGATAGTAACACCTTTTGTCTCGATGGGAATGCCTCTCATTTGAGTAATCTTTATGTCATGTCGATTGAGGAGACCCTCAAGCGCAGATGCTCCGAGCGTACAGATGACTTGAGGTTTAATGATCTTAAGCTGATGAACAAGGAGTAGGTTTTTGCAGGTATTGTTTTCAAGAGGAGACGGCTTTCTATTATTTGGAGGTCGGCATTTCACTATGTTGGTTATGTAGACATCCTGTTCTCGTTCTATACCAATGGCATCAAGCATTTTGGTCAACAACTTCCCAGATCGACCTACAAAAGGCCGGCCTTGACGGTCTTCATCTTGCCCAGGGCCTTCACCAATTAGCATAAGTGTTGCATTGGGGTTTCCTTCGCCAAAAACAACTTGCGTTCTTCCTAATTTTCCAAGGGGACATGCAACGCAATTATTGTATGCTGTGTATAATTTTTGTAATAAATCTAATTTTGATGTATGCATAACTTTTTTAAATATCAGTGCATGTATAGTTACTTAACCAAAATAAGTATACGACATCTTACAAAAATTAAATAATTAAGATTTCTCTTATATAGATAGATATTGTTTTATGAAGTTGATCCATGCATTACTGTTTGCAAAAGAAGTAAGCGGATAAGAAGAGTGAAGTCTCATTTTTTGATCGGGATCTGGAAAATAGATTGAAATTCCGCCGGCCTTCGATAAATTTTTACCACAAACATTTGCTATTATGGCATCTGCTATGAGCATTCGTCCTTCTTTAAGAAGGTGTGTAAGCTTTTGTTTTACTATATTCGTTTGCGCACTATCGTGTAATACAAAATGCTTAAGGTTTTCTATTATGTTCTGGTAGAGATGGTCCAAATCAACATAGCTATATTCATCAAAATGCGTTAATAAAAATTTATTACGGCAAGTGCGCAATGCATTTTTCACGCTATTATTTTTTTGAGTACGGAGCGATTCTACAAGTAGTTGAGAGACAAGATTAATGTTTGCTTCAATAGCATCTGTTTTTGATAAGTTAATAGCCGATTGTGTAAAGTCATCAGTATAATTGTAAACCTTCTCATATACACGTACAATATGCTGTGCGAATGATTGTGGAGTTGGAATCTCATATTGAAACAATGAGAGCACATGTTCATAATCCCATCCAGTTCCAAGTTCAACTTCTTGTGAGCTTACCATAATATCTGCATATTTTTTGACGATATTGGCAACCTCAATCATTGACATAAGGCATGCATCAAATCCAATGATTTGAAATTTTTTTCCACCTAATAATTTACCCTGAATTTCACTTAATGCAGCATCTAGTTTTTGATTTGTTAAATAATGGCCTGTTGTATCGTCCCAACATATACCGCGCTGCTCTTTATTAAGATTATAAATAAGATCTAGAAAGCCAATGGATCGATCAAGGTCGAATTTTCCACTATGAGGATTGAAAACAAAGAGCTCTGCGGGATTGATAATACGTCCATACCCAGGATCTATAATTCCAGTGCCATGATCCCAAAATATAAGAGCATAATTTTCTGCAGGAAAATTTTCTATGGCACATGAACAGCAAGAGATTAATGTTTTAGGATCACCGCTATCCATTTGTTGCGAATGTGGATCATGCGTATTGAGTTGTATGATCTGGTCTTTATCAATATAATATCTTCTCGTGATTTTGTAGTTTCCGTTTACTCTAATATCAATATGAACGACAACATTAACATGTTGATTCGATCCAATATTAGACATCTGTTTTATGTTTCGTATAGCAAAATTTCTCAAATCATTATCTGCTGCAACATAGATTATAAGCGTCCATGGTTTTTTTTGTTGTCGAGAAGGAATAATAGATGCATTGCCTAAAGCCGATGGTTTCTTGATAAAATCACACGCTATTTGTTCAGGATTGAACGATGCGATATCGATTCTATTATCAGCATTGCCACTCGCTATGAAAAGAGTGCTTACAAAAATATATTTTTTTATTCCCTGACATACCATTACATTCCCCTTTGATCGGCATCGCGTTTATCGCAAATACTTTTCTAGATAATATGAAATTTGATCTAACGAGAGCAATAGTTTGTAGTGCGGAGATAATTGAATGATGGATTTATATAATTAAACCATGCGATAGCATATGTCATGAGAAAAGTGAATTGGAAATCGATGAAAAATAGGAGTAATGGGTTGTGCATAAGCATGAGTAAGCAGACAAGGGTTATAGTATATAAAGAATGAGAAGGGGATTGAAGAATAAATGCCATTGTATTGAGAGTAAGTGTAATAAAAGAGCGAATAAAGGGAATGCTAGACCAACTTAAAGCATAGTAAACTGAGCACACAATAAGTGCTATACACCGCTTTATTATGATAGATATTGGTATGTATTGTAATATTTTTAATAATATATTGATTACGATAATTAAATGAGCTCCAGAGCGTGCAAGAAAATGTGCAATACCCCATAATGAAAGTTTATCTTGAATGTGGGATAGCGTTACAGGTTCAACTGATTTATTTCCTAAAAACAGTGAAGCAAAGAGTGAAAATGTTTTTGAGGGTATACTTGTTTTTAGTCCATTAAAAACATTTTCACGTGCTTGGAAAATGTATCGATATAGATGGAAATCGGGTCTCACAATAGAGCATTGCAAAGAACTCGCAAATAATGATGCGCATGATTTTTCTCTATAAGAATACCATCCATATGAGCTGGAGAGTTGTGCTGGTTTTAGCGTTGGATTATCTATTGTTATGATATCACCGATCTCTAAGTGAGAGATACTCTTAGTGTATATTGTTATGTTGCTATATAGAGGAGTTGACGTGTTGCATACGATATTTGTTGCAAAGCAATGAGAAAGAGAGATTTTATAAGGATAGCGAATGCTACTTGTCATTGATATATCATGAATGGATCCGCATATATTGCGAACGGGATTGGTAGAGAGCGTTGTTATATCGTTATCTATGTTGCGCAAAATGGTAGTGGTTCTTTTGGCAATAAAGCCATGTGCCAAGAGAGCGCTTATTAACAGCAGGCACGTTCTATTTTCAATAAGACGTCTTTGCCATATACCTAATAGTAAAAAGAGAGGAACAATGCATCCCATCTCTATTGAAAATGGATAGAGATGAATTTGTGTGACAATGGTAGCGATAGATGCAATTAGCACATAAAAAAGATAATGCATGTAAACAGGTATGAAATAACTGTAAAATGATAGCACGGATATATTCGTATATATAAATAAATGGATGAGTACTAATCATTAAGCTACGGTACGCATTGTTTTTGTCAATGACTACTTAGTGCTTTGCAGATCGCGCATCCTGTATGTGGCCATCAACGATAATATATTCTGTATGCATCTTATCTGAAACATATTCATCGTGAGTGCTAATAATGATACCGATGCCCCACTTCTCTCGAAGAGATAGGATAAGGTCTATGATAGTCTCTCCGGTATGCACATCAAGACTTCCGGTTGGTTCATCTGCGAGTAAAAATAATGGACGATTAAATATGGAGCGAGCGATCGATACTCGTTGTTGTTGCCCACCTGAAAGAGTGACAGGTGAATTTTTTGCTTTTTGAGCGAGTCCAACACTTTCAAGAAGTTCATAGGCTCGATCTTTGCACTCTTCAGATGATTTTCCACCAATAATACCTGGTAACATGATATTTTCTAGTACTGACAACTCTCTGATTAGATACGGCCATTGAAAAACAAGACCAATATATTTATTAAAGAAGACTTCTCGTTCTTTGCCATGAAGATCAGCGAGATTAATATCATTGAATAATATAGATCCTTCAGATGGAACCTCTAATCCTGCAAGAATATATAAAAGAGTTGATTTGCCGGTGCCAGACATTCCGCGAAGAGCGTAAGAATTACCCTGCTCTAGTACAAGATTTATATCATTAAGTACAGTAATTGTTGTGTCAGCCTGCAAATATTTTTTAGATATATTTTTTGCTTCTATGGTTGCTTTTTTAGTCATAGTATAAAACCCCTTTTTATAATTTTTGAAAAGCATATGTCTATTCGTATGATATACAACAATCATGCTGATCAAAAGATTTTGTCACCATTTGCCCAATGATCATTGAGTTACCTTTTTTATATGACGTAGACTTGAGGTAGTATTACCTGAAAAATAAATGGCGGGTGGGACAGACTTTACTTTTGAGGGGGAGGTATGAAAACAGTTTTTAACAATCAAGCGCAAGAGAATTCTTCAGAGATGCTCCCGGTTATACCAACAATGGATGTTGTAGTATTTCCGAATGCGATTGTACCATTATTGGTGTTGGACCAAAAAATAATCAATGGTATAAATCAGACCATTGAAGAGTCAAAGAAAGTTCTTCTTCTTGCAGCAAAAAATCATGTTGATGGCCAAGGAGCTATTGGTACACATGATCTGTATCAAATCGGAACGGTTGCTTCTATTATGCGCCTTATTAAGGTTCCAGAGGGTGGCATAAAAATATTAGTACAAGGAATGTATAAAGGACGAGTTTCGGATATAGTTGCTAATGATGATCGACTAATTGCGCAAGTTGAAAAATTAGAAGTAGAATCCATTGATCAACAAGATATACTTCCGCAAATTAGAAGCATAAAAGCTATAGCTGAAAAGATGGCAACAGCGGGACAGACGTTTAGCCCTGATTTTCATATAATACTTTCTAAATTGCAAGATGCAGAAAAGATAGCAGACTTTATTTTGTCGCACCTAAATCTTACTGTAGAGCAAGCACAACAGTTGTTAGAAATCAATAATCAAAAAGAATTTTTGGAAAAGATATATTTTTATCTTAATAAAGAGATCGAAGTTGCTGAGATTCAAGAACGTATTCGTAATGTTGCGCGAGATTCGATGAATCAATCTCACAAAGAATTTTACCTACGCGAGCAATTGAAGGCTATTAAGCAAGAGCTTGGTGATGATGATGGTCAAGATATTGATGAAATGTATGAAAAATTAGAAAAATTAGAGGTTTCTGATGATATAAAGACAGAGATCAAGCGACAAATTGGACGACTTGAGCGTACAGCGCCGGATTCTCTTGAAGCTGCAGTAACAAGAAATCATCTTGAGTGGGTCTTTGCATTACCATGGACAATTTCAACAGAAGATAATCTAGAAATATGTCATGCAAAAAGTGTTCTCAACGAAGAACACTTTGGCCTTGCAGATGTGAAAGATCGTATATTAGATTTTATTTCAGTACGCAAGCTCAAAGAAGATGGATATGCGCCAATATTATGTTTAGTTGGTCCTCCAGGGACAGGCAAGACGTCACTTGGTCAGTCGATTGCTCGATGTTTATCTCGTAAATATGCGAGAATATCGCTGGGTGGAGTTAAAGATGAAGCTGAAATAAGAGGTCATCGACGCACATATGTAGGAGCTATGCCAGGACGTTTTATACAGGCATTGCGAAAAGCAGGGTCTCTCAATCCAGTACTTGTTATTGATGAGCTTGATAAGATTGGGTCAGACTTTAGAGGCGATCCATCAGCGGCTATGCTAGAAGTTCTTGATCCGCAACAGAACCAAACATTTTATGATAACTATATTGGGCTTCCATTTGATTTATCAAAAGTAATGTTTATTGCGACTGCAAATAGTCTTGATTCTATATCAGATCCATTGCGTGACCGCATGGAGGTTATAGAATTATCGGGTTATACAATCGAAGAAAAATTGAATATAGGCAAGCGCCATTTAGTGAAAAAAGCAGTAATGGATACGGGGCTTGATAAACATAATTTCAATGTAGCTGATGATGTAATATATGACATCATTAGTAGTTATACGCGCGAGGCAGGAGTCCGTCAGCTTGAGAGAACAATAAGAAAGCTTTGCTCAAAAGCAGCGCGTAATTTTGTAGAAACAAACAATATAGCATCAATATCTAATGAAAATATTGAGCAATATTTAGGACCTCGTCGATATCGATATGATGAAGCCATTAAAGAGGATTTAGTTGGCATATCAAACGGTTTAGCCTGGACATCGTTTGGTGGTGAAATGATAAAGATAGAAGCAGTTCTTATGCCTGGGAAGGGTAAGCTGATTCTTACGGGTCAACTTGGTAACGTTATGAAAGAATCTGCGCAAGCAGCAGTCAGTTACGCGCGGGCCCATGCAAAAGAGTTTGGCATTCTTGATAAACTATTTACAACCCAAGATCTACACATTCACGTTCCTGCTGGAGCTATACCAAAAGATGGTCCATCAGCCGGCATTACAATGCTCACTGCTATTTTATCCGCCTACACAGCAAGACCTATTAGTGCGTGTTACGCAATGACAGGAGAGCTCAACCTTTGTGGTGAAGTAATGCCAATTGGTGGATTGAAAGAAAAGGTGCTAGCTGCTAAAAGAAATAATATTGCGCATGTCATAGCACCATTGAAGAACAAAAATGATCTTATGGGATTAGATGATATTACAAAAGATATTAATATAATTTGGGTAAATCATGCAAATGAAGTGCTTGAGCGCGTATTAATACCCCATGATAAGAAATCATTAAAGCAACGATAACTATTAAAAATAAGAGGCTGCAACAAATAGCAGCCTCTTATTTGCTTTATGAGGTTGTATTACTTCAATATGTTACGCTTTGTTGACTCTTGACGTAGTTGTTCTGCAGATATAAATGTCTATACCCAGTCTTTTGAGCAGCGTCAATATTTTTTTGTTTGTTATGAGTAAAGAAAAATAACCTTATTATCGCCAGTTAGATTTTTTATCAGTTAAGTACTTTTTAAAGTAATTAGCAGTGATCCCAGGTATAACGACATAGCTATCAATGCTTACCCTATCAAGTATAGTATGCACATATAAAAACGCCCCTCCCGTTAGTGCTAAAATAGGCTGAATAACAAATAAGAAGTCTTCTTTACAAAAGAAAGTACTTGAATTAGTTTTAAATCAATCCTATTGTTCATGCTCAATTTTAAAAGGTAACCATTCTCATGAATCAAGCTTCTTCTACTAATGGACAACATAATAAAGAGGGATATGTTCTTCGTGTTAGTGGTACGATTGTTGATGTTCAATTTTCTCGAGAATTTGCGCCACACATTCTCAATGAATTGCACGTGTTTATACCATCATCACATAATGAATCTGTAATTAAATCAAGCTTAGAGGTTGCGCAACAACTTGGAGATGGCGCGGTACGATGTATTGCTATCGAAGATATAGCAAATATTAGTAGGGGATTGCGCGTAGTAGATACAGGAGCTCCAATTAAAGTTCCTGTTGGAGAGAAAATTCTTGGTCGCATTTTTAATGTGCTAGGCGAAACAATTGATGATAAGCCTGCTATGCAAGAATCACAAAACAAATGGTCAATTTTTCGAGAACCGCCAGCATTTATAGAGCAAAAAATTGAAAATGAAATACAAGAGACGGGTATTAAGGTAATTGACATTATGTGTCCATATATAAAAGGATCTAAAATAGGTCTTTTTGGTGGTGCTGGCGTCGGCAAAACAATTCTAGTACAAGAACTTATCTATAGTATTGCAACGAAACATAGCGGGGTATCAGTATTTGCTGGTATTGGTGAGCGGACACGTGAAGGAAATGAACTTTGGCTTGAAATGAAAAAGACTGGGGTTCTGGATAAGACAGCTCTTGTTTTTGGGCAGATGGGTGATATGCCAGGAGCTCGCTTGCGCGTTGGTCTTACTGGTTTAACAATGGCTGAATATTTTAGAGATGAAGAAAAAAAAGATGTTCTGTTTTTTGTTGATAATATTTTTCGCTTTGTTCAGGCAGGATCAGAGGTGTCTGCGTTGCTTGGACGATTGCCTTCTGCTGTGGGATATCAACCAACGCTTGCAACTGAAATGGGTGCATTTCAAGAGCGTATTGCCAATACTATAAATGGATCTATTACATCAGTACAAGCTGTCTATGTTCCAGCAGATGATATCACTGATCCCGCGCCAGCAACAACATTTATGCATCTTGATGCGCAGACAGTCTTGTCAAGAAAGCTTGTTGAGCTTGGTCTATATCCTGCAATTGATCCACTTGAATCATCATCAAAGGGATTACAACCGAATATTGTTGGTGAGAAACATTATAGCGTTGCACGTCGCATACAGGCAATTTTACAACGATATAAAGAATTGCAAGATGTGATTGCAATTCTAGGGATGGATGAACTTTCTCCAGATGATAAGCTTATTGTGAAGCGTGCAAAAAAAGTACAAAAGTTTCTAACGCAGCCATTATTTAGTGCGGAATTTGCAAGTGGAATTGCAGGGAAATATGTCTCTAGAGATCGTGCTATAGATGATTTTGATCAAATTTTATTAGGCCAGTATGATGGTCTTCCTGAGGATGCGTTTTACATGGTAGGAACATTGGATGATGTTATAGAAAAAGCACGTAAAATTAAAAAGAGCATCTAACATTATGCAATTACAGATCATATCACCTGAAAACTCATCTATATATGATATCGTTTGGATAGAAGTGAGTACATCTGTTGGAAATTTTATTATACAAGATGGTTATGAGCCAACGATATTGTCGCTCAAAGACAATGGGCCAGTTTTGTTTAGACTTTATGATGGAGATCAAAAGAGAGTAATTTTGCTCAATGCAACTGCGGAAATTTTACGCTCAAAGATTACTATTTTAGCTAGTTCACAATCATGAAAAAACTACTTGGCCGTATTACAGGAGGATCTTTAATAGAGGGTCTCTCCATGTGCATTAATGCAGAGGCTCACATAGAAGATATTAAAACAGGAAAATTTGTTTCGATAGTTGGACAATTCTATACGTATTTTTCTTTGATAACTGATTTATCATTAGCCGTAAGCAATCAAGATATTTTACTCTTTCCGCCTACTCAAGAAGAACCATTGTTGATGCAGTTGCTAAAACAGAAGGATGTATATGCTACTGCTACGTTAAAGCCTATGCTTATGATTGATAGAACTGGTAGGCCATCACCTGTTAAAACAATTCCTCATCATTTTACCCAGGTATACGAAGCAGATCATACAGATGTTGCGCAAATATTTGGAGATGAATCTGACCCAAGTAAACGTTACTTTAGTATTGGTTGTCCGCTTGATATGAATACACCAGTCTGTATTGATCTTGATCGATTAACAGAGCGAAGTAATGGCATTTTTGGAAAGACTGGAACTGGTAAAACATTCTTAACACGTCTCATATTAGCAGGTCTCATAAAGCAAGAAAAAGCGATCAATATTATTTTCGATATGCATAGCGAGTATGGATTACAAGCGCGTAAAGAGGGTGGAAATCATTCTTTTGTTAAAGGTCTCAAAACATTATTTGGTGATAGAGTTGCTATCTTTACCATAGATCCTGAATCGACTCAACGCAGGGGGGCATGCGCAGATGTTGAGATAGAGATTCCTTATCAATCAGTGCATGTTGATGATGTACTATCGTTAGAACAAGAATTAAATCTCCATGCAACAGCTGTAGAAGCAGCATATCTTATTTCGGCGAAATATAAACAAGATTGGTTGTCTGTTTTATTATCACAGGGTGAATCACTCAAAGAATTTGCACAGGAATTGGGCGCGCATCCAGAATCCATTGCCGCATTATACCGAAAATTAAAACGAATAGAGCGATTACCATTCTTTACCGCACGATCAAGTAATCAGAGACATTCTGTTATTGATCAGATGATGGAATATGTTGATAGAGGAATTCACATTATTGTTGAGTTTGGTAATTATACATCTACATTCGTCTACCTTCTTCTTGCAAATATTATTACGCGAAGAATACATAGCGAGTATGTTGCAAAGACAGAGCGATTTTTAGGATCGCAGCAATCATCGGATGAACCTAAAAAATTAATGATTACGATAGAAGAGGCGCATAAATTTCTTAATCCACATGCAGCAAAGCAGACAATTTTTGGTATCATTGCGCGTGAAATGAGAAAGTACTATGTTTCGCTGCTTGTTGTAGATCAACGTCCATCGGGAATTGATGAAGAGGTATTATCGCAAATTGGTACAAAAATAGTTGCGCAATTGCAAGATGAAAAAGATATACAAGCAGTGCTTACTGGTGTGAGTGGGGCGTCTAATTTGCGTTCTATACTCGCATCATTAGATAGTAAAAAACAGGCGCTGCTATTAGGACATGCATTGGCAATGCCTGTTGTAGTACAGACACGAGAATATGATGAAAAATTTTATCAAGCAATGGATAATGGTGTAACTGCGATGCAAATAGACACATTGATAGAAGAAGTTTTTGGTAAATAATAGAATGTATTCTATACGTCTTCTTTTCATGTGCTATAGCAGAAAATAGTAGAAAAATATTCCAAAGCAGGATATCTTGTATGCGAATAGACTAATCTCATCAAGTAATATAGAAGAAGGAACTATATGACTATTCGATACGCTATTGTATCTATGATAAAAGTGTGTTTATTAGTATCAAGTATGCATATGCAAGCTAAATGTTGCAGAAATTCTATACCAAGCTCTGGGCTAATAGACGAATCATATATTGTATCCGAAGTTTTCTTAAACGAATACCAAGTACGCGAGTATATTAATCAGTGCACTAAGGCACTACGATTTGCATTTAAATATGAAACAGCAAGCAAGGCTTATCGCACATTATTCAATTCTGTTTCGCATGTTGTACAAAGACTGGATTCATCTGGTCTGTGGCGGTGGGATTACGATGATCTGGGTAGGTGTTATAGCAAAAGAATGGTTGATGAATTTATGCTAGAAGCAACCCTCGAGTATGTTGTAGATAAAGCGCGCCATATTGTGTATGAATATTGCGACGATATGGACTCGATTCATCGCGTTATTGATTATGTGAAAGAAGAGTATATTAACTTTATTAATTCAGACAAATACATGGACTTTGAGAAGATTGCTGAATATGTCGACAATCTTGATTCTATGATACGTAATTATCTTCAATAAATTCGTAGTAATGAATGAAGCATACTAATTAGTGCAAAGGGGCTCCAAGCCCCTGTTTCTTTTTAATCTCAATCATTAGCTTGCCCGTACTTTTTTGACAATCTTGACTAGAATCACCAGAGAATATATATTCATTGTTATTGGAATTTTTATTCTTTTGGTGGGAGAAATATATGAATAATAAAGGTTGTATCTATTTAGTGGCAGGAGCTGTATTTCTAGTTGGGGTGTATTCTTTTATCCGTAAATCATCAAATCAGGCTATCTGTACACGCACAGTAACGTCTACTATCATTGTGGGCACGGATGCGGGGTATCCTCCTTTTGAGTTTATAGAAAACAATACTATTATGGGCTTTGATATTGATTTAATGCGAGAAATTGGCAAACGTTTAGATAAGACCATAGAGTTAAAAAATATGGCATTTGATGGACTTATTATTCAATTGCAATCGAATGGTATTGATGTGATCGCAGCGGGTATGTCTCCTACCCCAGAACGAGCAAAAAAGGTTGACTTTACTCTTCCATATCTTGAACCGTCACCATATGCAGTTGTTGTTAAAAAAGGAAAAGATTCGATAATGTCTATTGATGACTTAAAAAATAAAGTGGTAGCAGTTAACCAAGGGTTTACTGCTGATATGGCAATATCTCAAATTGATGAAATTATTCCAATGCGACTTGCATCTTCTATGACAAGTGATGGTATACTGGCGGTGCAATCGGGAAGGGCGGATGCCTTTATAGCAAATAAGACAACAATTATTCCATTTTTGAAAACAGAGCTGTCAAAAGAATTTGATGTGTATATGGTACATGATAAAGCAGAGGCAACAGCATTGGCGGTGGCAAAGCAGAGTTGTTTTCTTGATGAGATCAATAAAACAATAACTGACATGAAAAATGATGGAACGTTAGAACAATTAAAACAAAAATGGGGAATATAGATGATTATTGATTTTCAATTAATTATAGACTCGCTACCTGCGCTTGCACGAGGTGTTCTGATGACACTCAAAATTGCTGGTGCAGGATGTTTAATTGGATTGACTTTTGGATCAGTATTTGGATTATTGCAATCAATTGGAAATACATTTATAAAATTTGCAATCTCTCTGTATGTAGCTGTAGTGCGAGGGACACCTATGCTTGTACAGATAATGTTCGTTACGTTTGTGTTACCGCAATTAGGTATACGTATTCCTCTTATATGGTCAGCTATTATTACGATAGGGTTTAATAGTACCGCATATATTAGTCAGATTATTAGAGCTGGCATAGCGTCTGTATCAAAAGGCCAAATTGAAGCAGCAAAGGTCTTGGGAATGAGCAATGCTACTATTATACGATGCATTATTTTCCCACAAGCGATTCGTATTGTATTGCCAGCGTTAGGAAATGAGTTTGTAACATTGATCAAAGAATCAAGTTTAGCATCAGTAGTAGGTATTATGGAGCTTACGCAAGAAGGCAAGATCATTACAAATAAAACATACGATCCTATGACAGTTTGGTTTGCAGTAACGATCTGCTATTTAATGTTAACAACAATACTCTCATTTATCGTTTCAAAAATTGAACAAAGGATTACTATTCATGCTAACGCTCGCTAATCTTTTTAAAATGTTTAATGGAAAGAAGGTTTTAGATAATGTTTCGCTCTCTATTGGCCGTGGAGAAATAGCAGTATTACTGGGATCATCGGGCGTTGGCAAATCTACATTATTGCGAGTTTTGAATAATCTTGAATCTTTGGATCGAGGTGTTGTAGAGCTTGATGGAAATAGACTTGATTTGACACAAGTAAATACATCACACACAATTGGGATGGTCTTTCAGCAATTTAATTTATTTGAGCATTTAACTGTTATTGAAAATATTACGCTTGCATTGAGAAATGTATCAAAAAAGAACGAGCATGAATCGCAAACGATAGCATTAGATTTGTTACAACATTATGGGCTAGCAGATAAAGCTTTAGTGTATCCAAATCAGCTATCTGGTGGACAAAAGCAACGACTTGCTATTGCACGTACAGTTGCACTCAAACCAATAGTTATCTGTATGGATGAGCCAACATCTGCTCTCGATCCATTATTAACGACACACGTTGCTAATACGATTCAATCGTTAGCAAATGAGGGATATATTATATTAATAGCAACGCACGATATTACATTGATAAGAAAACTAGCATGCACAATTTACCTTATGAAAAATGGACAGATTGTTGAATCTGCAAGCTCAAAAGATTTCTTAGACAATCAGAGTGCATTCCCCCATATTAATTATTTTGTTAGCGGAAATATTATTGAATAATTGCTATGATTGCGAGCTATTTGAACCATTATGATAACGCTATTATCAACTATTGATTCCTTGACAAAGAAAAATGCTGTTGCTAGCCTCATAGAGATTTTTGATTTAATATTTGGTCCCTAAATGAACAATACGTTCTACACGATATTGTTCACCCCCCTAACCCTTCAGCTTGTTACAAGTTGAAGGGGTTTTTGCTTCGATACCTAAATGTGTATGAGTAATGGTTTGTAGTTTACATTCAGTTTTATAATGAGTATCTGATAGCTTTTCTAAGCGTATTGAATTGCAATAGAGTAAATTTCCATTTTGAGTTACAGATTTAAGAAAATTGATAACAGACTGTATGGATCCGGTAAATGAATAGATAGCATCTTGTTTTTCATATCCTATCTTTTTGTGATGCTTGTCGAGTGTAAATGCTGTTAGTACAAGATTATGTGCCTCTAATAATGTTAATACAAAATCAATTTGCGCATCTGTCGACTTTGGAGAATATTTTTGAAAGAAGAATGCATATTGTTCTACAAGCATAGAGTAGTTCGTATGGAGTGCTCTATATTTTTTATATAAATTAGTGGAAATATTGTAGCGGTTATTAAGTTGCTCAATCTCTTTCTCAAGTCTTTGTTTTTTATAAGCAAGCGGCATGTAGATTCCAATTACCCATAATAAAAGTAGTAGCACAATGATACATGTTGTTATTATATATCTTATTACAGGCGAAAGATTTTTTGTTGTGGTATAATAATCATACAATACATATCGAATAAGCTTCATGTAAAACCTCTTTTGCAATTATTAGAAGATAGGCTTAGTCCATTGCATAGGATCAACAGGAACAGAGCCAACGCGTAACTCCCAGTGCAAATGATAACCTGTTGCATATCCAGTCTTCCCAATAGTTCCTATCGGATTGCCTTTTGCAACCTTATCACCAATATTAATTTTAGAGAATGAGTCCAGATGACAATATATGCTTAATACACCGCAACCATGATCAACAATTACGGTATTGCCATTCCCTGCAAATCTATCTTTGAATACAACAATTCCATCATTGGATGACCAAACGACACTTTTTGGATCGTTAATAATATCAACTGCTTTGTGAGCGTATCGACCTTTATGTTGTGTTGTGCGAATAGTTCCAAAATCACACGTTGTTCGTATAATATCGATTGGAGTGCAAAATGAGCTGCGCCATAATTTTTCTTGTGGTGATTGCATTGTGATTTGGTTGATTATTTCTTCAAAACGTTGGTTTTCCAGGCCAAGTTCTTCTTCTTGTTTAATTTTTTCCGCACTCAGCGTTATCGCTTGCTTTTTAAATTGATAGGAGATTACTTGAAATTTGTTATCAAGATGTAGTGTCTTGTTTGTATAATCGGTGATGTCGAGCGATAATAAATACTCATTGGGAGATTCTTCACAAGCAATAGGAATGAAGCATTCATAAGTGAGAGAGTTTTTTGATTCTGGAAAACATCGATATGAGTTTGATAGTGTATTGATTTTTGCTTCTTTGATTGGTTTGTTTACTTGAAATTGTAAGTGTAGAGTTCTTCCTTGAAAGACCTTATAATCAGATTCTGGTCGTAAGAATGAAGCTTGTATAGGTGTATTATCAACAAAGAAAATTTTTTCAAGAGTGGCTGTATTTTTGTGATATGTAGAATCTGTGAATGAGAGTTTTAATATGTGTTTATCATTTGCTATTGTCTTAGTAGGAATATTAAATTCATGTACGTATTTTGATGAACCAATTTTTAATTTATCGATTAGCGGTTGATTATCAATCCACACAGAGAGCTCACCATTTTTTGAACTGCTCAAAGTACATGCAATATCTCCCGCATGATATGTGTCCGAATCAATACCACTAAATGCTATATTTGGTAGCGTGGTGTCGAATAGATATTTATATATATAAGAACATGTCATAAGACTCAAACAAATACACATCATTGCTACAATGCTTCTTAACTTGAACATAAAAACCTCAGAAAATCATTAATATTTTTTCAAAAGATTGGGAGCTGTTGTAGTATACCTTTTTTGAAGTGCAACGTAAATTATAAAGCGCTGGATTGGTTCATACATCATAATGAGATATTTGTTTGAAGTGATTACATTTATTTTGTAAAAGCATGAGTATGTACAATACTTGATTTTTGTACATATAAAACTATGCTTTTTACAACGTATTTCATAGTAAGCAGACTAGCAGCGCAACATACTCAATATTTTTAACATGAGGTCTGTATGATACTATACATAAGAGCAATACCAATATTATTTTTATTCAGTTGTGTTTTGCTCTATACGAGTGATAATAACAATCAATTACTTAAAGTTGAAAATAAAAAAATAGATTATACAGCATGCTTTCTTAATGTGGGATCTACTGCAGTCTATTATGCAGGTCAATCGCTGTCATCTGTTGTTAGTTGCGGTACAGACATGTTTGCTACGGCAATTAGAAAATCAATGCCATATGAGTCATATGTAGAAAACATACGAGATAATAGTAAATTATTTCGCGACATTGAGACATTTATACGATCAGATACTGTATATTCAGATGAGTTCGTTAGAAAAATCAAAAAGCTTCGTAATAGAAGTTATTATGGCGCACTCTATTTGTTAAAAAATTGTGATACAAAAATACCACCATATGATACAGACGAGAGTAGATGTCAAAACTCTGAAGAAATTGTATTAGATGGTTTATCTCAAAATGTTGCTGTACAAGAAGAGTTGCTGTCTACAAGAAGTTCTTTAAGCAACATTTATAAAGAAAATAGTCCGGTATTACAAACAGCGCTTAATGATAAGTTATATTCCTATGCTTCTTCAGGTAATAAAAATCATTTTTTAAGAGTAAGTAGCGCCGAACTACATAAAATAACAAGCTCTCAACAGGCGTTAATAAGCTTGTGGCATGCCAATTATATTGGTACTCATAATGATTTTAAAAATTTGATTGCCATAGAATCGGATAGCAAGTCAATGAATGATTCTGTTGAAACTAGAGTGGGTGTGCATGAACTCTATAATGCCATTTATGAGCAACATGTATTGCACAATATGATTCTTAATGAGGTGAGTAAAGTTTATACTTATAGTGCAATGAATAGAGGGATTGCGACTCCGTCAAAAGAGATTTGCATTCTTAATGATATCAAAGAGAATCATCAGGATTGTGGAAGAATAGCTCCTTTGTATAGTCAGTTGCTTGATTTTGGCTTAGATTTGGGAGAGGGTAAAAAAATCTTTCGAACAGAATAAATATAGTCTAAATGGGTAATCTTAACTGATAAAAGAGTTTTATAGGGATAATTTTTAGTTGTATATTGCGAGTTTTTATTCTGAGAGTAAACTTTAATTACGGAGGATCTCATGAAGAAAAAACTTATCAAATCTATTCCCAGTGGCCCGGGTCTTTATCTATTTAAAGATGCTAATAACGATGTTATCTACATTGGTAAGGCAAAGTGCCTTAAAAATAGAGTTCGTTCCTACTTTCAAAAAACAAATGATTGGAAGATTGCATCTCTTTTAGAAGATTATGTAGATATCGAATTCATAGTTACTGCTCATGAAACAGAAGCAATGCTTCTTGAGGCTGAGCTTGTTAAGAGATACCAGCCTAAGTATAATGTTTTGTTAAAATCTGGGCAACCATTCTTATATATATTATTCACTGTGGGTGAGGATCCCTCAATTAAGATTGTTCGTAGCAAAAAAGAAAGAGGTTCATATTTCGGACCATTTTTGCATAAAACACAAGCACGACGCGTTTATAACTTTTTAAGTAAGACATTTAGATTGGTGCGCTGTAATGCAAAGATCGCTACAGGATGTCTTAAATATCATTTAGGCTACTGTCCTGGTAATTGTAGACCAGACTTTGATATGCAAGATTATCTATTCCGTATGCAACTTGCCAAGGATGTGCTGAGTAATAACCATGATGCCTTTTTAGATAAACTAAGAAATCGAATAGATGAATATAGTAAAAAACTAGAATTTGAGAATGCGAAACAGATGCATGAATATGTGACAAATTTTGAAATAATTTTTAAAACAATTAAGATGCATTTTTCTCCTGAGAAATATATTGATCAAGTGATGCATGTAACAATGCCTAACAAGTTAAAACTACAACAAGAAGAAGATATTGCACAAAAAATTCAATGTTTTCTTCAAGCAGATAATCCTATTCGGGTGATTGACTGTTTTGATATATCTCATTTTCAAAGCAGACATATGGTAGGATCATGTATACGATTTGTTGATGGGAAGCCAGAAAAGAGTAAATTCAGGCGATTTATTATTAAAAGTTTACAAGAGCAGAATGATTATGCTGCTCTGAAAGAGATAGTTGAGCGACGATATCGATCTGGAGATTATCCAGATTTAATTATCATTGATGGCGGCAAGGGACAATTAAACGCAGTACTGCCTGTAGTACAAGGAATTCCTTGCATTAGCATAGCGAAGCGAGAAGAGACGGTTTTTAGTTCAGTTCATCCGAAAGGGATTTTAATTGATGTTAATACTGCTATTGGGAAAATTATAATATCGTTGCGTGATTATGCGCATCATTTTGCCATTAGTTTTCATCGTCTTAAATCACAATACATAGAATAGGATGATATTATTATGGATTTGAATACTATTGCAGATATAACAACTCATGCTGTTCAAGAGCTATTAAAGCAAAGTATTGATCTTGCTCAAAAATACAAAAATCCAGCACTACAGCCAATACATCTTCTAATGGGCAGCCTCTTGAGTGACTTTTGTAAATCATGTTATCGCGCATTTAATATTGATCTATCTCAACTGTCTATAATTGTTCAGCAGGAATTACAACAATTACCCCAAGTGCAAGGAGGTAATCTTGGAGTGGGGCATGAATTTCAATCTTTTATGGAACAAGCTCAAACATTTGCGCAGGAATTGGGAGATCTGTATATTAGCTTAGAGCATATTATGCTTGCATGTGCAAATACGTCATACTTGCCAACATCTATACGTTCAATATTTCAACATCATGAGTTTACGACCCCAAGAATTCTTTCGTATATAGCGGATGTAAGAAAGGGAAAAAAAGTGACAACAAAAAACGCAGAAAACACATATCAGCTTCTTGAAAAATATTGTATCAATGTAACTGAACAGGCAAAGCAGGGAAAGCTTGATCCTGTTATAGGGCGACATGAAGAGATTAGAAGAGTGATTCAAATCTTGTCACGTCGAACCAAAAATAATCCTGTCTTGATTGGTGAGCCAGGTGTAGGTAAAACGGCAATTGTTGAGGGCATTGCGCAACGTATTATTAATAATGATATTCCAGAGAGTCTCAAAGGTAATATTATTTATGCACTTGATCTTGGTCTTTTGATTGCCGGAGCAAAATATCAAGGAGAATTTGAGGAACGCTTAAAAGGTGTACTCAAAGAGATCGAAGAGAGTAAAGATTCTATAATTTTATTTATTGATGAATTGCATATGTTAGTAGGAGCTGGATCAACTGGCGGTGGAATGGATGCTTCTAATCTATTAAAGCCTGCGCTCGCTCGTGGTCAATTGCATTGTATTGGGGCAACTACACTTAAAGAATATAAGCAATATATAGAGAAAGATGCAGCACTTGAAAGACGATTTCAAAAAGTTCTTGTTGAAGAGCCGTCTGTTGAAGATGCAATATCAATTTTACGTGGTATCAAAGAGCGATTTGAGTTGCATCATGGAATTCGTATTAAGGATCAAGCACTTATTGATGCAGTAGTCTTATCATCAAAAAATATTCCAGATAGGTTCTTGCCTGATAAAGCTATAGATTTAATAGATGAAGCAGCATCTATGGTAAAGATGTCTATAGACTCACAGCCAGAAGCGCTTGATAAAATTGAACGTAAGATTCGACAATTGGAGATTGAGCGCGTTGCATTAGAAAAAGAGAAAGATGATGGCATTTCTCAAAAGCGACTGCAAGAACTTGAAAAAGAATTAGCTGACCTTAAGGATGAGCAGAATACTTTACTTGCTCAGTGGAAATCAGAGAAAGAGCCATTAGAAAAAATAAATCAGATAAAAGAGGATTTAGAACGAGCAAATCAACAATATGCTATTGCAGAACGTGAAGGCAATTATGCAAAAGCATCGGAGATTAAATATGGAACTATTGCAAAGCTGGAACAGCGATTATCTCAAGAACAGGAACGCTTAAAGATCGTCTCTCCAAAATTGATCAAAGAAGAGGTTGATGAGCAAGATGTTGCAAAGGTATTAGCTCGATGGACTGGTATACCTGTTGAAAAGTTGCAAGAATCTGAATCTCAGAAACTTCTTTCAATGGAATCACTTCTAAATAAGCGGGTTATTGGACAGGAAGAGGCTATTGAGCAAATATCGCATGCAATCCAGATGCATCGTGCGGGGTTATCTGATCCTAACAAACCGATAGGATCATTTTTATTCCTAGGTCCTACGGGAGTTGGAAAGACTGAAGTAGCACGAGCTCTTGCAGAGTTTCTTTTTAATGATGAACATCGTATGATTCGTATTGATATGTCTGAATATATGGAAAAGCACGCAGTTTCGCGATTAATTGGAGCTCCTCCTGGATATATTGGATATGAAGAGGGTGGACAATTAACAGAACAAGTAAGAAGACATCCATATAGTGTGGTTCTTTTTGATGAGATTGAAAAGGCTCATCCTGATGTATTTAATATGTTCTTACAAATATTAGATGACGGTCGCTTAACTGATAATCAAGGAAGAACGGTATCATTTAAGAATACTATCATTATTATGACTTCAAATATTGGATCAGATATTATTTTGCAATCTTCTGAGATTACGCAAGATGTTAAGCAATCTGTAGAGAAGATATTACATGCCTCATTTAGACCAGAATTTCTCAATCGTATTGATGGAATAATATTCTTTAGAAAATTAACAGAACATGATGTGGTAGATATAGCTCGTATACAGCTTAAAAACCTTGAGAGACGCTTAAAGGATCGAAATATTGAATTAACTATTGATGATGTGGTGCTTGATTATGTTGCACAACTTGGTTACTCTCCTGAGTTTGGAGCGCGCCCATTAAAACGTGTTATTCAACAGCATATCGCAGTTCCTGTATCACAATATGTTCTTAAAAACTCACAAGTAAGCAGTATTTCAGTAAAAATGAAAAACAACACTATTGCTATAGAATGAAAATATAATGAAAAAATATATTGTTATGCTTGTTGGATTATATAGTATGGTCTATGCAGCAGAGAATGAACAGCAAATGTCGCAATCATGTCCGGATTTTGTTGCTGCATTTAAAAATGATGATTTACGTACTTACTTTAAAAAGCACTCTCAGGGTTTAGATAAACATCCTTTTAAGACTTATAAAGGCTACCCAGAGCATTTGGTAGCAGTTCCAGAGGAATATTATCCAAAATATTTAGTAACTGTATATGAGCGAACCATGAAGAAAAAGGAATTATCTGTAAGCCAATGAAATATATAGTAGCCAACTGGAAAATGTATTTATCATATAGTGATGCTCAATCATATATGAAAAATCACAGTAAAGAACTCGCTGAATTATCTCAATATGCGCATATCATTATTTGTCCACCGAATATTCAACTTTCTGATGCTTGCAACTGGTACAGAGGTATGCCAATTTCAGTTGGCTCGCAAAATTGCTCTCAATATTATCTAGGTGCGTATACGGGTGAGATTGATGCACAATCCCTCAAAGAATTGGGATGTACGCATTCTATTGTTGGCCATAGTGAACGACGAAAATTTTTTCATGAAAGCAACAAAGATATATTGGATAAGATTAATCGGCTGCTTGCAGAATCGATTATTCCAATTTGGTGTATTGGAGAGGCAGCGGAAGAGTATTTTAAGGAAAAAACATTGTCAATTCTTGAAGAGCAATTACATATATCTTCTTTCTTTATCAATTCTTTCAACATTCCTATTATGATAGCATATGAACCCGTCTGGGCTATTGGAACCGGTATTGTTCCTGATCGTAATTACTTGGAAAAGGTATTTAATTATATACAAACATATGTTCAAAAACTACATAATAACACAATACTGCTTTATGGTGGTAGCGTTGATGAAAATAGTATAAAGATGATAAAGCGTGTAGCGGGAGTTAAGGGATATCTTGTAGGAGGTGCAAGTGTTGATTTTGAAAAATTTGAGAAAATAGTATTATTAAGTAAGTAATAATATATGCCCGTTAAATTGTCATTCAGGAGGAATCATGTTATATGGTTTTTTTGTAACAACGTTTATCATCATGTGTTTTTTCTTAGTGCTTATTATTCTTATCCAAAAAACAAAGAGTACACTAGGACTTGGTAATATTGGTGGTGGGTCACAAATGATTTTTGGTGGCTCTGGCGGACAGGATTTATTTCAAAAAATAACATGGGTTCTGGGAGCATTTTTTATTGGTGGTTCTTTAGCGCTATCTGTTGCGAAAGCAAGAAAAGCGAGTACATTTAAATATGTGAATACAGTTGCAAAGTCGCAAGATGCTGTTGATGTAAACAGAGAAGATAAGCTTGTACACATGCAACCATTTGTAGATGAAAAACAAGAATCCAACGAACAATAAATTACATTGTTTTAACTGTTTGAGGGAAGCCTAGTGTCATTATATTATGTAAATTTACTAGGATCTTCGTTCTTAAGATTATGCTCTATGGCGGGACATTTTTTCATGTTTATCTATAGAGCTTTTATTGTTTTGTTTACCACTCGATTTAAATTTTCTAAATTTATTTTTCAGCTCAATCGCATTGGCGTTGAATCATTCTATATTGTTGTGTTGACAGGAACATTCTCAGGGATGGTATTTGCATTGCAAACATTTATAGGAAGTCAACGAGTTGGTGGAGAGCAATTTATTGGAGCCATTGTTGCACTTGCTATGATTAGAGAGCTTGGACCTGTCTTAACTGGGTTGATGGTGACAGGTAGAGCGGGGTCCGCAGTTACCGCTGAAATAGGAACAATGGCAATTACCGAGCAAATTGACGCGCTTATTACACTTCGCATTAATCCATTTCAGTATCTGGTAGTTCCTCGTATACTATCAAGTATCATAGCGTTGCCAGCGCTAGGCCTGTTTTCTGCATTATGTGGAATAGCAGGAGGATATATTTTTTGTGTGTATATACAAGGATTGAGTCCAGAAGATTATATGATGAGTATTCGTTCATATGTAGAAATGGAAGATATTAGTAGAAGTATTACAAAATCATGTGTATTTGGTTTAATTATGGGATGGGTATCTACGTATAAGGGATTTTACACTCAAGGAGGAGCAAAGGGTGTTGGGACATCAACAACACAAAGTGTTGTGCTCAGCTCTATTCTCATTTTGATAGTGAACTATTTCCTGACCAAAATTCTGGAGCGGATGTAATAAATTATGTACGGAATACGTGTTGTTGATCTCAGAAAAAGATTTAATGGACAATGGGTAACGAATGGAGTTTCTCTTGATATACCATCAGGATCAATGACTGTTATAGTTGGTCGATCCGGTGAGGGGAAATCTGTTTTACTCAAACAAATTGTTGGTCTTATTCAACCAACTTCTGGATCTGTCTATATCAATGATGTCAATATAACAACAGCATCTAGTATTGAAAAAAATACACAGTATAAGCAAATGGGATATGTTTTTCAGTTTGCTGCTCTGCTCGATTCGCTTGATGTTTTTCAGAATATTGGCATTACATTGCTTGAATCAGGAGTGCCTGTTGAAGAGGTTCTTCCTGTTGTAAAAGAGAAGCTTATGCTTGTCAATTTAGATGAGAGTATTCTATATAAATATCCATCAGAGTTATCTGGAGGTATGCGTAAGAGAGTGGGATTAGCAAGAACTCTTGTCACCTCTCCTCATATAGTGTTGTATGATGAACCAACCACAGGTCTTGACCCAATCACTACGCGTGTTATACATGAACTTATGAGCAATATGCAGAAAAAATTACAATTAACGTCACTTGTAGTCTCACATGATGTTGAGATTTTTAAATATGCAGATTATGTAGCACTTCTTCATGAGGGAGTGATTAAATATTTTGGTTCAGCGAAAACAGTTTGGGAGAGTGATAATCCATATATCTATCAATTTATCCGAGGACTCGATATTGGTCCTATATAGAAGAAGGGTTATACAATTTATAAATTAAAGGATGTGATGAAGGTATTAAAATCAATTTTACTTTGTTGTGTTGTTACGCCAGCAATTGCTATAGATTCAAAAGTAAGAAATGAAGTTGAAAGAAAGGCTTTTATTGAGGCGCTGCATAGAAACCCATCATTGAAAGAAGCATTTAAAGAAGATGACAATATAGAGCTAATTGTTCCATCTATGGAAGAGATGCGTAACTTTTTTATAACACTTACATACGCGTCTTTTATGCATATTATGAAGATGCAAAATAAGGCAATTGAAGCATTTCAAGCTACTACTACAGATCTCAAAAAGTTCGACTGTCAACATATTGCTTATTCTATGAAAGATAAGCTTAAGAGAGTTACTGAGCAGCGAGAGTTGAATTCACAAGTAGCATATACTTTTTTTGAATCGTCTGAAGGACTATCTATTGTTAAGTCATTGCTTGGTAGAACAAGCAAGGAGCAGTTACGAAGTATGATCTCTATTATTGAAGAGCAAGAGCAGTTATATCATTCTGTTTCTATAAAAATACCTAAATATGTTGCTCTTCTGTATGAGTCATGGAAGCGTGAAATCAAGCAAGAGTTTTTGAAGCGTAATCAATAAATAATCAATATAAAAGCACTGAAATTAAATCAGTGCTTTTATATTGATGCATGTTCTAAAGTTCAGATCTCTTAGCAAACTCTTTATACATTAAGCTTGGTTGTATCCCCTGATTGTTTTGATATTTATTGCTTGTGTACGGAATAAAATCGCCTTCAATACTATGATAAAAAATCTGACAGATTTCTACTTGAGGATATATACGAATGGGTTGTACGCAGAACATTTCGAGCGTCCAGTAGCCATTAAACCCTACATCCCCAAATCCTGCAGTAATATGTATGAAGAGACCAAGACGTCCTATTGACGATCTTCCTTCCAACATCGGAACAAGATTGTTTGTTCGAGTATATTCTTCAGTTCTCCCTAAGTATAATGTATTAGCTTGTAAAACAAGTCCTTCTTCGGGGATCGTAATCTGCTTAAGAGTGTGCGGTTTTTTCATGTCCAATAATCTCTCTTCATACACGAGTAGCTCATTGTGCAATCGCAAGTTATAGCTATTTGGATTGAGTTGAAGCTCTGAAAAAGGCTCAATGCATATGTCGCTTCCAAGTCTTTTTTTTATTTCTTGGCCAGAAAGAATCATAATCATTTTCCTTGTTTAAAATGGATAGGTTGTAAGATGCCTATAACATTGTTAGAATAGCTTAAAATAGCTTGTAAATACATAATTAAAAAGGGTATTAAATGCAGGAAATATCCTCTGTATCATCATCGATGATTGAACAATTTAAAGAAGAGAGCAATAAATTACAGGGATTGTTATATGAAGTTGGCAAAGTAATTGTAGGTCAAGAAGATGTATTACAATTTATATTGCTAGCTATTTTATGCGATGGTCATATTTTGTTAGAAGGTATGCCGGGTGTTGCAAAAACAACAATGATTAAAGCAGTGACTCAAGCATTGGGTCTTACCTTTAATAGAATACAATTTACTCCAGATTTATTGCCATCCGATGTTATTGGGACGCTCATATACAATCCAAAAACACAAGAATTTGAAACGAAAAAAGGCCCAATTTTTGCAAATCTTATCTTGGCAGATGAGATCAATCGTGCTCCAGCAAAAGTACAATCAGCATTACTTGAAGCTATGCAAGAGCATCAGGTAACTATTGGCAATACGTCATACAAATTAGATGAGCCATTTATGGTTTTTGCGACTCAAAATCCGGTTGAGCAGGAGGGAACCTATAAATTGCCAGAAGCACAATTAGATCGATTTATGTTTAAACTTATTGTTCGCTATCCCATGAAAAATCAAGAAAAAGAGATATTGAAGCGAGATGGTGTTTCACATAACATTAATCAAATACTGAATAAAGTAGATATTCAACAAGCAAGAAATCTTGTAAAATCTATATATGTTGATGACAAAATTTTGGATTATATAGTTGCTATTATTTTTGCAACAAGGTTTCCGCAAGAAGCAAATATAAAAGATATAAGTCATTATATTTTACATGGAGCATCTCCAAGAGCAACAATAGCAATGTATCGTGCAAGTCAAGCACATGCATTGATGAAGGGACGAGGATTTGTGACACCAGATGATATTAAATCTGTTGCGGGAAAGATTTTAAGCCATCGCATTATTTTAACGTATCAAGCAGAAGCCGACGAAATTAAACCTGAGCTTGTTATTAATAAAATATTGAATACAGTCCCAACGCCGTAATACGTGATTTTTTGGGAAAGCTTGAGAATAATAGTGGTGTTCGGGCAATATTAATATAGTTTTGTCGAATTATTAATGATAGAGGATGGCTGGATGAAACATCCATTTTGGATAGTAAACAGCGCACTTATTCTTTTTGTTTTATTAGCGATAGTCTTTGTGTATTTTAGTGGTGTTATGGTTCTTAATCACAATCCTAATATCAATATGCTAAAAGGCGATGAAAAATCTACTGCAGCAAGATCTTTTTATCGCGTAGATATAGAACCTGATCGCTATACGCCTATTTCTAGTGAGCAACAACGGCCAATCTTCGCAGATGCAATTTATGAGCAAGATTTATTCGGGACATATAGAAAAGAGCAAGAGATGGGTGAAGATTTGACTATACAAGCTATTCCAGAGCCACCAGCACCCCAGCCAGCAATTATTCCTGAAATAGTGACGCCACAGTTTTTGGATCCACTCAATATTACACTCAAGGGAATTGTTACATTTTCTTATAATGATGATAGAAATAGTGCAATTATCGAAGATAATAAGCCTGGTGGAAAAGAATTGGCTTATCGTGTAGGTGATACCATTGAAGATGCACAGATAGTTCGTATATTAAGCAATAAGATTATTCTTTTGCGCTCAAATGGTCAGCAAGAGATATTATATTTGCGCGAGCAGGATGCGAAATCGGACCCAGCCTTTTTAATGATAGATGATTGGGGAAGTGTTGTTGAAAAAATTGGAGAAACGAGTTTTCTTGTTGATCCAAAAGAGTTTGGGATGAGAGTGAGGGATATATCAACCTTTATAGATTTATTATCAGTTACTACCGCTTATAAAGATGGTAGGAGCGTGGGGAGTCGAATTGGAAGATTAACTGATAAATCACTAGGAACTGCTTTAGGATTTATAACGGGGGATATTATAGAATCAATTAACAATATACCCGCAACATCAACCTCAAATAGATTGCAGATTTATAAGGGTGTGTTGTCATCCAAGTTGCAGGACGTTGTTACGGTTACGCTTTTAAGAGATAATAATAGTATGACATTTACCTACACGCTTCGAGAGTTTAATACAGAGGTGCAACGCGTAGAAAAGGGAAGTCAACAAACACCAATGGGTCGGTTAAAAGAAGAAGAGAAGGTTAATATCTTAAAAGAGAAATATAAGTTTGCTCCAACAATGAAAGAAATTCGAAGCAAAGAAAAAGATCGTATGTTGAATTTCGGAAAAAATTCAGCAGCTCGATAATAGGAACATGCTAATATGAAAAGTACACAATCGTATCTCTTTCGTCTTCTTGCTATGACAATTCTGATTGTTTCGCCAATCTATTCTCGCTCATTACTAAAAAAGCGAGCAAGGAGACCGGCTCCATTATTGGTTACTCAAAATACCACTTCGATTGATGGAGTTAATAACTCTCAGGCTACCGGAGCGCAATCAATTTTAGATGCAAAGAGATCAAGAAGTTTACAACAGTCGCGACCATCATTATCGAGTATTATATCTCAAGGAAGTGATAGCTCATTAAGTGATAATCCTGTTGTGTTAGATCAAGATAATATCGCTCTTCCGCTTGAATTACAACCCGAAAAAAGTTCTAATTTAATAAGTAGAGAAACTATCATAGCCGCGCTGGAAAATGAAGAAGCGGAGAAGATAGACTTTCAGTTTGAAAATGCTACTCTCAAAAACTTTATTGATCAGATTCAGATTATATTTGGATACACATTCTTGTATGATGAAATGATTCAGCCCGAACGTCAGGGTGCACGCAAATTTTTAGAATCTAAGATATCATTCAAAACTCACAACTCTCTTAGTAGAGAAGAGGCTTGGGCATTATTTAATACATTTTTAGATATGGCACTTGTAACAGCAGTAAAGTTGCCAGCAAAAGATGTCTATAGAATTCAGTCGTTAGAGCAGGCAGGAAAAGCAGCATTGCCGGTGTTTATAGGTACTGATACGGGAATGCTTCCCTCGTCTGATGAATTGATTCGATATGTATATTTTGTTGAAAATGCAGAACTTGATATGATTATCAAAATTGTTGATGCATTAAGAAGTCCGGCATCAAGAGAGTCAGTAGTTTTAAAGGATCAAAAAGCATTTATATTGACTGATAAAGCCTATAATATCAAAAAGCTTATGGAGATTGTGTTAGAGCTTGATAAGGTTAGCATTCCTCAGGCGATGTCGGTATTGAAATTACGAAAAGCTGACGCAGATACTGTTAAAGAGTTGTATAAATCGTTGCTTCCATCAGAGCAGCAGCCACAACTTATAGGGCCAAGAAGGCCACCAACAAATAATTTTTTTGAAAATGTACAAATTATTTCTGAGCCAAGGACAAATTCCTTAATTCTTTTAGGTGCATATGACGCGATAAAAAAAATAGAAGATTTTATTATAAAGAACGTTGATGTTGACCTTGATCAGCCATATTCAAAATTATTTGTATATCCATTAAAATTTGCTGACGCTGAAGCGGTGGTTGAGATTCTTAATAAAGTTACTGAGTTTGGTAAAAATACTCCTGCAGGAAAGAGTGGTGGTGTTCGAGGTCAAGATCAGTATTTCAAATCAATGTCATTTGTAGCAGATAAAGAAGAAAATAGGATTATTATAAAGGCAGATTATAACGATTATCTATTAGTAAAACAAGTTATAGACGAGCTTGATGAGCCACAACCTCAAGTTGCCGTAGATGTCTTGGTTTTATCAGTTCGTGCTGCTACAGCAAAAGAGATTGGAACGGCATTGCGATCAAAAGGCAATGGTTTAGCCGGTCTTATGGGAACTAATATAAAATTCCAAACATCAGGATTGAGAGCAGGACTTTCGCCGCAAGGCATTCAAACAACCACAGAAGGTCAAGGTGTTACGCGATTATTAGGGAACTTGTTGCAACTTGTGACGCAAGCACCCGCAGGGAATACTATTTTGACATTGGGTCAAGATTTGGTTAATGGAGCTCTGAGTGTTTGGGGTATTTTCCAAATGTTGCAAACGA
Organism: uncultured Pseudomonadota bacterium; assembly: GCA_964575265.1. Lineage (GTDB taxonomy): Bacteria > Babelota > Babeliae > Babelales > Vermiphilaceae > CAZNPD01. The sequence goes on from CAZNPD010000003.1 coordinate 102,925, forward strand.
TAACGAATACGCAGGTTATTGCAAATCCCTTTGTGTTGGTCACTAATAAAGCAAAGGCAAAAGTGAGCGTTGGAACTGTTCGGCGTGTTGCTACAAGTAGAGTTATTGGTACAACAGCTGCGCAAAATAGAGATGGATTTGATAATGACGAAGCTGGTCTTAGTGTACAAATAATTCCACAGATTAATGCTGATGGTATGGTGATCATGGACATTGAGATTAATTTTGATGAATTTACCAATCCTGATCCCAATGATGGAACAAAGACTATACGTGCAGTAAAGACTCAAGCGACTGTCGCAAATCAGGAAGTTATTGCTATTGGCGGTCTTATTAGAGATATTGATCAGAATAATGAGAGTAAAACACCATTATTGGGAGATGTTCCATTATTGGGATGGCTCTTTAAAAATAAAAGAAAAGATCAAGAGAAAAACAACTTGCTTATCCTCATGTCTCCTCGCATTATTGAACCAGAGAATATCGATGCTGTTGAAGAATATACAGATAATAGAATTGCTGAATATCATAATGATCGTTATATGATTCTTGATCAAGTAAATAAGAGAGATGCTATTTCGCGTTGGTTCTTTACGGATAATGATGCAGCGCTTCCAGATGTTGGAGAATTTATATTTAATCGTAATGTATATCAGAAAGAGCGCATTGAAAGACAAAAGCAAGAGTCTGCTCCATTGAGATCAATAGACACTAAGCAACCTGATATTGCAACGGAATCAAGTTCATTAGATGCAACAATACCTATTGATGTTGCGCCAGTTGCGCAGAAACTTGAATTGATATACAACGAAAAGAGTGAAAATTCAAAAGAGAGATTAGCAAAATTGCATACAAGAAAGAGATCTACGAATGTACCATTGTCGGCAATATTATCAGATGACAAGGGGGCTCGCTTATGATTAAAGATATTTTTATTCCCGAAAAAATAGGGACAAAATATATTTTTAGTAAGCGAGTGCTTGGATTAGAGATAACAAGAACCAATATCAAAGCGGCACTTGTTCAGTACAAAGGATCTTCTATTATTGTAGAACAGCTAATAGTTGAGCCAATAGAGTTTAATAATGGATTTAATAATAATAAAAAATTTATTCAAGCTTTAAAAAGTGTGTTAGCCATATGTAAACAATATGATGAAGTGCGTACGGTATTATCAAGCTCAGTAGTTAATTTTAAAGAACTATCATTTCCTTTTTCCGATAATAAGAAGATAGAGCAAATTATTCCTTTCGAAATAGAGCCGCTACTTCCATTTTCTATTGATAATGCAGTCTTTGATTTTATAATAATGGAACAAGATAATACAAAAAAAGAATCAGATGTGATTGTTGCTGCAGTACAAAAACAATATATTCAAGAGCATTTGGATCTATTTGAACAAGCAGGCATTATACCTCAAATAATTACTATTGATATGCTCTGTTTATATAACGTTTATTTACAGATACCAGAATATACAAATATCTCAAATGGGTGTTTTTTGCTTAATCTTGGAATAGTAGATACACATATTGCTTATATTCATAATAAGAAGCTATTAATGATTAGAAGCATTGCTCAGGGAATTGCTGTGATAGCAAAAACGACAGATGATCAGAATAGCATAACAATACAGCAGGCTATTGAACGCTTGTATAAACTTGGCTTAGAGGGGCAAGATTCAAATGCATATGAGGATGCAATAAAAAACTATTGGTCAAAGCTATCGTTTACCATATCCTCATGTATTGATCAGACAGAAGTCATTCCAGAACTAGTATTATTGTGTGGAGAAGGAGCAACTATTCCAGGTATGGCAGAATATATGAGTGATTTATTGGGGATTACGTGCAGAGTATTTAATACACATTTAATAGCACGCAACAACAGATTGATATTTAAAGGTCCAGATATTTTACCTGTACCGTTATTGACTCTATTTGGAGCAGTACTCAATACTCCCATATTTGAGGATTTTAATCTTAGAAAAGGCACATTTGATATTTCAGATAAAAAAACAATAACACTACAATTATTATTCGCAATATTGTTGATTGTGAGTTTTATCTCGTTATTAATGGCGAATAATTTTTGGCAAATTCGACGAATGAAATCTGAAGTTAATGCCTCACAACAAGAGGCATTAGAGGAATTGCAAAGAGTTCTGCCATCACTCGAGGATGAGACTGATTTAGAAGATGCTATTGATGCAGCACGCAAAGAGTTGGCAAAAGAAAAGGATATATGGTCAAAATTATCAGATCAATCAAGATCAGCATTCTTACGATATTTAGCAGAATTATCGTTACGAATAAATAAAGAAAAGACTGGATTTAATTTAGAGCAGATTACAATGAATGAAGATGGTATTATTTTAAAGGCGCGTGTTACAAATACCAATGCGCTTAAAGAGCTTCAGAATGAATTACGGCAATCTATTGAACAGAGTAAATTGTTTGTGGATATGACTGATCCTCAAACAGAAGACTTTACAATGCGAATTACAGTGGCAAAGCCGGTGGGGGATCTTTAGTATGTCATTTATATTGTCAATAAAATCCTTTTTTGATCGCATGGATAGAAAAACATTTACTCAGTATGTTTTAGGTGGATTTGCTTTATTGTTAATAATAGCATCTATTTTATTGTTTAATTTTTATCGAAAAACAAATGCGCTACGTATAAAAATTGATGATATCAATGAGCTTCGCGAGCAAGTGCGCGACGTTTTAAGTAAGGCATCGCTACTTCAACAAAAGCGACTAGAGGTAAAAGAGGTTCTTGAAGAAGAGGCTGATTTTAAAATTGCAGGATACGTAAGAGATATCTTATTGAAGGATTTGGGATTGCAAGCAAGTTCAGATATATCTCCTATTCAGGAAGATAGGCCAGGAGAATATAAGGAGACAATTCTTACATTTTCAATAGAGAATATCAGTATGCAGCAAGTGACTGAATTATTGCAGACTATTTATAAAAAACGAAGAATTTACATTAAGAATCTTGATATAATACGTTCTAAAAAAAATCGTGATGCAGTTGACATTACACTTACAATAGCAACCTTACATTTTAAGACAGAGCAACCCGATACAATGGAGTAACCTATGCTATTTTATATATTCTTGCTTGCTATGGGATTGATAGGTTCATCATTGGAATCTGCTGTTGAGCCGTACGAAGCAAGAAGTGCTGCATATGAAATTAATGATAATGATACATCCACACAGAAAAATACTCCTTTGATTGATATAGAAAGAAAATTGCTGAATCAGAGAGATGAAGAGCCTGAGCAATTAATAACTATGCATTATCAAGATGAAGATCTTATATCCATTATTAATAGAATTGCATCAGCAAAAAATGTTAATATTGTACTTCCTCAAGGTGCAAACGCTATTAATAAGTCTACTAAAGTAACATTCTCGTTAGAGAATCCAGTCTCTGTTACGCAGGCTTGGAATTATCTGATCACAATCTTAGACATTGCTGGATATGCCCTAATTCCAAAAGAGAGCTTTTTTACGATTGTAAAACAATCAAAAGATATTACGCGAGAGACTGCTCCAATTTACATAGGAATCTCTCCTGATAAATTACCGGATACAGATGAGTATATTAAGTATGTCTATTATTTGAGTAATCTAAAAACATCCGATTCTCCCGATAGTGATTTAAATACTATTTTTTCTAAATTGTTACCACAGGATGGCTTGAGTTTAGTTCGATTTGATACTTCTAGTAATGCGATCATACTGGTATCAGAATCGAATATAATAAAATCGGTTATGAAAATAATCAAAGAACTTGATCAAGCTGTCTATCAAGAGACAATGGAGATTGTTAAGCTTACGTATGCTTCAGCCATAGCAATAGCAAATTTATTTAATGAGAGTATTCTTAAGGCAGTTCCAGATAACAGATTTAGATTAGATAATCGAAAGCCGAGTGAGGCGGCATATTTTTCAAAATCAACACGTATTATTCCTGATCCGAGAACGAATCACCTAATTATTGTTGGAAGGCCACAAGCAATAGGTAGAATAAAAGATTTTATATTTAAGTATCTTGATGTAGACCTTGAATCAGGACAGTCTGTTCTTCATGTATATCAGTTACGATATCTAAATGCAAAGGATGTTGTTACCGTTTTGCAAAATGTAGTAAGCGGATCTCGTGGAAGCACAGGGCAATCGAGATCAGAGGGTGTGCAGGGAGGAGCGGAGAGAACATTTGATGAAGTAATCATTATGTCAGATGAAAAGATCGGTGCTGAAGGAGCGATACAATCTGATGCTAACTATTACGGCAGTAATAAATTAGTTATTGCTGCACGGAATGATGATTGGAAAGTTATTAAACGATTATTGGATGATCTTGATAAGCCGCATCGACAAGTACTTATTGAAGTGCTTATTGCAGATTTAACAATTGATGATACTCGTCAATTACAATCAATGATTCGCAATCCAGGATTTTTACCAATGCCAAATAATATGGCATTTCAATCTGCTCAAATGGCTCCTGGCGTGATACCGAATGGTTTTGGAAGTCCGGGAAATCCTTTACAAACAATTGGCCTTATTCACTCACCGCTTCCTGTGGGAACGACAGAGGGGCCGATATCGACAGATCTTTTAAGAAATATTACAGTATCGGATAGTGGACAAAAGAGTGATGGTGGAACGCAAAACGTAGCAAATATTGCTGCGGCTGGCTCTACAGTAGTAGAAGTAAATGATTCTGATGGGAATACGTGGGGAATTTTACAATTGCTTAAAACATTTGGTGATCGTAAAGTGATATCGCATCCACATATTATTGCAACGCATAATAAAGAGGCAAGCATTCAGGTAACTGAAGAACGATTGCTTAATGCAAACGTGAGCGCAGATTCGATTAACGTTGAAATCAAAATTAAGAAAGTTCAGGCTCCGCTCAAAATTACATTAAAACCGCTCTTGAGCGGTGGACAAGTTGTTAAGTTAAAAGTTAATGTTGATATCACTGATTTTATAACTAATGTTGGTTTAACTAATACAGACGAACCTCCACGCCTTACTCGCCTTGTTGAGACGACTGCCAACGTTAATTCTGGTGATATATTAGCTCTTGGTGGTTTGGTACGAACTGATTTCGCACAAACAACAAACGAGACTCCATTATTGGGAAGAATTCCATTACTAGGAACTCTATTTAAGGGTCGTCAAGGTACGCTTGATAAAACAAGTCTTACTGTATTTATTTCTCCTACCATAATAGAGCCGCGTCTGAAAAGGGGTATTGAAGAGACAACGCGTGATTATCTCAATATTGCAGAAAAGTATGTTCAGAGTGGATCGCTCTTTGAAACGCTTAAAGAACCAATCACCCGGTGGTTCTTTAAGACAGAAGAGAATCCAAAAGAAATTCTTGATGATTACTTATCCGAAAATGCTGGTAAAAAGATAAATAGACAAAAGAAATCTCGTAAAGATATACGAATTGAAGCTAATAAGAAAAAGAATTTGAAGATGCTTGCGTCAACAACAAATAATCCTTTTTCTAGAAAGAGCTAGAACTCATATTCGCTCATAAGCTCTTGTTCTATCATGAGTAATCTGTTGTATTTTGCCATTCGTTCGCCTCGACAAAATCCACCAGCTTTAATCTGCTGTGCACTTACGCCAACAGCAAGATCAGCAATAAATGAATCATTGGTCTCACCAGAGCGATGGGAGACTATGACTTTGAGATTATGCTCTTGAGCTAATTTGACAGCTTGGAGTGTTTCAGTGATAGTGCCAATTTGATTAGGTTTAATTATGACGGCATTTGCAACTTTTTTATTGATTCCCTCCCAGATTCTTTCAGGATTAGTTGCAAAAAGGTCATCGCCAACAATCTGATATTTGTTATTAAAAGTTTTGAATAGAAGTTCCCATCCTGACCAATCATCATCACTTAATCCATCTTCTATAGAATAAATAGGATATTCATTAAGAAGCTCTGTATACCAGGAAATCATATCTTCAGCCTGCCATTGATTAGAATGGAAAATATATTTTTTAGTTTTAGGATTAAAAAATTGAGATGCTGCGATATCTAACGCAATAAGAATGTTAGTATCGAATGTTTGCTCTGTTAATTCAATCACTTGCATCAAAAGATCAAGCGCTTCATGTTCATCTTTAAAATCAGCCGCAAAGCCGCCTTCGTCGCCAACCGCAAATGATAAGTTTCTTTTTTTTAATAAATCCTTGAGTGCATATGCCATAGTAGCTCCAATTTCCATTGATTCTGAAAATGTGCTGTTCCCTGTCGGCATAAGCATAAATTCTTGAATTTGAAGAGAATTATGAGCATGCATTCCACCATTGATAACATTAAACATAGGAGTTGGAAGTGTTACCTCTTCTTGTTCGCATAAGTATGCTATGAATTCATATAATTCAAGTTCTTCTAAGAAGGCTTGCGCTCTGCAAATAGCCATGCTTGCAGCAAGCATAGTATTTGCCCCCACCGATGATTTATCCTCAGTATCGTCAATTTCTGTCATAAGCGCATCCATTTCGATGAGACTTGGTTCTTTACCAATTAATTCTGGAGCAAGAACATCTTCTAATATATGTATGGCAGTCTGTACACCCATAGACATTAATCTACCCTCATCTCGGATCTCTTTTGCTTCATACTGTCCTTTTGACATCCCAGAAGGTACCGTGGCAGTTACTTTCATTTCATCATTGAGTATTAAATCACAAGATAATGTTGGATATCCTCGAGAGTCATATATTTCATGTCCAATAAAATGAGTGATTTTCATATACTAATTCCTTTTTATTGTTTCTTAATCTTGAGTAATAATAGATTCTAATGTCAGTATGCGAAACTTATCACATTAATAACAGTAACACTATTTATTTTGAGAAAATTATGTATAAAAAAGCTATATTTATTTTTCGACGAGATTTAAGACTTTTTGATAATACTGCTCTTAATTATGCTTGTCATATGTCTGAAATTATTATTCCTTGTTTTTATATTTGATCCTAGGCAGATAGGAGAGGAAAATAGTTATAGAGTGGAGCATAAGAAAGAGAGTTTGCGGGCAAAGAAATATTATGCGCATATTTAACAGAGGAATGTTAAAAAATTCTTAAACATTCCTCTGTTGGTTTATCTTAGCAATAGTAGATCTAACTTTGTTGTGTACATTTATTATTAATAATATTTAGCGCATACGTTATATTTGTTATATACTTGCGTCCATCTTGGATAACAGTATCACAAAGAGTTAATAATTTAGAATCGTGAGAAAATTTCTCTCGTAATGGACTAATAGTGTTAAGTATAATACTAACTTTATTCCTTAAATCGGTGAGTTCTTTTTGAGCCGCATATAGCCAGATGCTGCTTTCATAGTATTTACTTTTGATTATATCGAGTATCTTATTTTCTGATTCATTATAGTCGAGTGTAACGATAGCATTATTGAGTTTGATAGATATGAGCTCTTTAATAGCATTATGTAACTTTGATTCATAAGACCATCGTTTCATTATCCAATGAATAGGATAGGTAGATAATAGCCCTATAATGGTAGCATAGCTCCACTTAGCTGGCGTAGACATCTTGTATAGATAACTCTTCTCATAAAGATTTTTAATATAATTACCAAAAAAATCATCAGCATGACAATACGCGAATAGACTGATAAGGCTAAACTGACCGATTGCATATGTATCAAGAGATGATTGTCTAAATCCAAATGCAGATATGTCAGAGGTGAGCAATCCTATACTCATGATTATTGATAGAAAACATTTTTTCATACATTTCTTTCTCAAGGTATTTTCCATAATAGTAAACAATAATACTACGATATCTTCATGACCATATGTTACGAGAAATAGCCTTATCGATAATAGAAATAATCTGTATTGTGTTAGATAGAAGATTTTTTCCAACTTCTATTTGCGCATTACATTCATCGACAAGCTTGATATTGAAGCTTTCGCTGATTTTAACTTGGCTTAAATAATAGAGAGCTTGTATAAGCTTATCTCGCATAGCATATAAATCATATTGTGCTTGAATAAGCCAAGTATCTTCCGAGTTGTATATTCCTCGTAAGTGATTGAGGATTTCTTGCTCAGATTTTGGTTTTTCAGTAATTACAGCATTTTTTTGCATCGATTCATTGATGGCAGTATTAGCATAATCGATTTTGTATTCGGTAGTTTTCTGATTTAAGAAATAATACGTAGGGCCAGCAATTATTGCACCAGTAATAATTGGATGAAGTATATTGTTGCTGATTGTTCCATTAGCATAGTATTTATAAAAAAGAGCATATGCTGTAAGTGTACCTATTCGCAGTTGCATTTGAGTAATAAACGAGAGAGTATTTTGCGTTGACGTGCCTATGATTAAAGCGCACAATAGAAACTGTTTTTTTGAGATCATAATTACTCCTAAAATTAAGTGATTAAGAAAATCTGGTTGTTGTCAAAATAATAAGCATGAATACCAAAAGTATAGGCTTAGTATTCATGCTTATTTATTACAAGATTAATCTAAAGAGCTTGGTGATGTTTTTCGCGCAATATTGTTGAGAGTGTGCGCTTGCTGATGTTGTGCCATTGCTTGTTGATGTTGTGCAAACGCTTGGCTTTGTTGCGCATGCACAAGTTGTTGCTGTAATGCAAGTTTTTGTTCTTGAATCTTGAGTTCATTCCATGCTTTTAATTGTTCAAGATATTCTGAATGAGCACGGATGATTTTAATATTATGCGATAGTCGTTCAATAGCCCGAGATGCCATGTTATTTAATTGTTCGCAACGGCTAATGAAGACATAATCATAACGCTTTTCTATCATAGCTTCATCGAGTAGACGTAAGCAATTGCCTAATTGTTCTACATAAGTAATGAATTCGTTATTAGCCGCTATGAGCCAATAGCTATGAGTAATGTAATATGTCTTTATAGCATCATATAAGACACTGTTATCATTACCTATATAATTATTTTGCGCGAATGGGTTCTTTGTTATGCGAAAGATAGTACTTTCAGAGAGTTGAAGTTTCCCCTCTGGAGTAGATTCATAGAGTATGGATGAAGCAATTCCCCATGAAACCAATCCTACAAGACAAACGATAGGAAAATTATTTTTTAAATCGGTAGAGGAACTATCCATCATATGATGAGTTCCAAAAGCTGCAAGTGCGCCTATTCCTGCGGATAAAATGCGAGAAACATGAATATTGAGTGTATATGTGTTGTGGGAAATAGATTGAGAGAGCAGTGCTACACAGAGAATACTTTTTAGGTATTTCATAAAAGAACTTCCTTTAATAATAAAATATATCAAAATATTACTACTTTAAGCAGATAGGATACGCTTATATTTGTGCTGTAGCAAGTAAAAATTATGTGATACGTATATTTTCATTATCGATGAAAACAAGTTTATCTTTGTGAAGATGCTTAAGAATATTTTCTATGCGATCTTTTGATTCATTTGCAAATTGCTCATATATTGTATCTAGAGTAATCGTCTCGTATTCCGTTAAGTATCTAATGATAGCTCCTCTAATCTGCCTATCGGATCCTTCAAATTTACTCTGTTTGATATGATGTTTACTTTTTCTTGAAGGATTTGCTGTTGTTTGCTTCAACATAACGCCATAATCCATAAGAGCATAATACCACTCACGTGGATTTAAATGGTCAACCGTTGCAGCAACAAGTGATTCTATTCTATTATCATGAACAAGATCTTCATTTGAATAAAAATGATGTATAAATACCGATCGAATATTTGTTTCGATGAACACGGTTGGCATATTATATGCAAAAGCACATATTGATCCTGCAGTATTTTTTCCAATTCCAGGAAATGTTACGAGTATAGAAGGATCGTTTGGAATTATGCCATTGTGAGAATTACATATTATTTGTGCAGTATCATGTAAAAATTTTCCACGGCGATTATATCCTAGTCCTTGCCAGATTGAAAGAACATTGCGTAGTGGCGCTTCTGCTAAGCTGTAAATGGTAGGAAATTCTTCAATGAACTCTGTAAACTTTTCTATAACGCGAGACGTTTGTGTCTGCTGAAGCATTATCTCAGATACAAGAACATAGTAAGGGTTATCACTATAATCTCTCCATAAAAATGATCGTCTATTATTGTGATAAAATGACCAAATAATCTCTTTAAATGATTCTAAATTAGGCATGATTGTATGGTTTATATTAAGATTTTGATTATTGTGAAGTGATTATGATAATACCAGATACGTATTCTATCATCAAACAATTATAGGGGAATTGAATGCGATGACTTATGATATATCAGTGCAGATAAGTGCTTGGAAAATACCTATTGATTTGTTAATTGAAAGTGATTGATATGAGGCATACCGTCATCGCTGTCGTAGGAGCAGGATCTGTAGGGACTACCGCTGTTTATGCAATTATGTTACGAGATATTGCAGCAGAAATTATATTAATAGATATAAATGAAAAAAAATGCAGAGGAGAGATTCTTGATTTACAAGATGTCCTTTCTTTAAGTGCATCGTCACTTGTGCGAAGCGGAACAATAGATGATGTTAAGGATGCTGACATTGTGATAATTGCAGCAGGTGCTCCACAAAGAGTAAATCAGAGCCGTACAGAGCTTGTACATGCTAATGCATGTATTGTCTCTGATATTATGAGAAAGATGGATACGATACATACTAGTGCTATTTTTATAATGATTACGAATCCTGTTGATGTTATGACTCTTGTTGCGCTACAAGCAGCACCCTCAATTGAAAAAGGAAGAATATTTGGATCTGGAACCTATTTAGATTCATTACGATTAAGAGGTCTCATCGCCAATGAACTTCATATAGCGCAAGAATCTATTCATGCATATATCATTGGTGAGCATGGAGATTCTCAAATAGCAGTCTGGTCAAATGCACATGTTGATGGAATTTTATTAAGTTCATTTCACAATTTAACAAAAAATAAATTGGATGATTTTGCAGTGCAAACTAAAAATAAAGCGTATGAGATTATATCATGCAAGGGTGCAACATATTATGGCATTGCTACAGTGGTTGCGGATCTCTGTCAAACTATCATCTTTAATCAAAAGAAGGTTATACCTTTATCAGTCTATTTAGATGACTATGGAATTTGTTTAAGTATGCCGGTAGTTCTTGGAGAGCTGGGCATAGAGTCTTATTTATCACTTATGCTTAATGACAGTGAGAAAAAGGCGTTTGAAGAATCGGTATGTGCGATTAAAGATGTAATTGTAAATATATAAAAAATAAGTGAGGATATTGAAATATCCTCACTTATTTAAAAGCTAATGTTTGATCTATAGACCAACTCTTCCTACGCAGAATGTTAGCATGTTTTTACTCGACATATATTTTCGTACTGTTGCTTTAATATCATCCACAGTGAATGATTCTAATGCTTTTGTGCGTGTATCAAAGTAATCAAATGGGAAATCGTACTTGTCTAAGAATAAGAATGCGCTGGCCATATGCTGATTTGATGAGAAATAGTCAACTATGCTATTAATAAGAGCATGTTTCGCTTCAATTAATTCATCTTCTGTAAGTGTATCGACAGCATGATCAATGGCATTGCAAATTGCTTTTTTAGCTTCTTCGAGTCTATCGTTTGAAACAATCGTTCTTACCAAAAACATGCCCGGTTGTTCATCTGCATTAGCAATAAGCGATCCGCTAATAGTATAAAATAATCCAGATTGTTCACGAAGATCAAAGAGACGAGAACTCATTGAGCCCAGAACGCCACCGCCAAATATTTGATCAAACAAAAGAAGTTTATCGTAGTCAGGGTTTTTTCGAGCAATAGATATTTGTCCAAGAGCAAGAACAACCTGATCTCTGTTAATTGGATAATTAATTGTTTGAGCAGGCGCTTGATTAAGTGTTGGATATACTAAATCTTCAATATCACATTTATTCCAACTATTTAATGCAGCATCGAGCGTTGCTTCTATATTATAGTTAGTTAAGTCTCCAACAATGACTAAGCGACTTCCACATGGTGAAACATATTTGCGATAAAAATTTTCTACATCTTCGAGCGTTATGACGCCAATGGAATCATTTGTTCCAAGACTATTTTTACTATATGGATGATCAGTGTATAGTTTTTCTCTAATCAATTGACCAGTAAATTGCATTGGATCATCCCAGAATGATTTAATGCGAGCTAGTGTCTGTTGTTTGATTTTATCAAGGTTTTTTTGATCAAACTTTGCTTCCGTAAGAATTTCGTGAAGAATTGAAAGACTGAATTCAAGCTCTTCCTGTGGGAGACTGATTATGATGCTTCCCGGATACGAGTTAAGTGAAATGCCTCGTGATTCAAGCAAGTAAGCAAGTTCTTGTCCCGTATGTGTTTTGGTTCCCTCAAGCATCATTTTACTTACAATACGACATAGGCCATCTCTATCTTGAGGATCGTAATGAGAGTCTGCTTTTAAATCTAAAATAATATCAATCTTAGGAGTATTTGTATTATTGCAATATAAGACTTTGAGTCCATTATTTAAAATTAATCGAGTAGGTTTTGGAAAATTGAATGAAGAGGGCTCTTTAACAATGATTGTATTGGCATATCGGGGTTCTTCAACGGAAGTCGTTCGTATACGAGCAGATAAAATCTCTTCATCTTGTAAATCAGAAGCATCCTGTAATTTCTTCCAAGCATCTTTCTCTTCTTGAGGTAATGGCATTATCATTCCCTTATGCATAATGCTTGGACGTAAATACTCGGATATGATTTTATGTGTTTCAGTAATAAGCTGTTCAATAGGATAGTTTAAATAATTAAAGACATAATCTTCGGTGTTTGTTGCTAAGAAATATTTACCAATCTCATATGCTTGTGCTTCGGTATCTTCGAGAAGATCATAGAGATTCATTTGCGTTTGCCGCATTCCGAGCAATACTTCATTATGAGTAGGACCGTCTTTAATAAGATTACGAAGTTCATCAGTAATGATGGATTCAATCTCTACCATATGATCAATATTTGTTGGTTCATATACAATGTAGAATAACCCATATTCAAAAAGATCTTCAGCATCAGCATCTAACGATGTTGCTAGATGAAGCTCATCAACTAGCTTTTTGTACAAACGAGAGCTTTTTCCTTTGCCAATTACCCACGAAAGAAGCTGCAATAAATGATCTTTCTTCTCTTGTGATCCAGGAACTACGAAAGTGAGTAGAACAAGCGGTTGCTGAATGTCTCTATAAAGAACAACAGATTTAGAAACAATATCTTTGTTATGATAATTTTTTCTGCGTGATAAATTCTTTTTAGCGGGAATAGCGCTGAAATACTTTTCTGCGTTACTAAAGACATCCTCTTCGTCAACATTTCCGACAACTACGAGTGTTGCATTATTAGGGGCATAATGCTTTTGATAGAATTCTCGTAAGTCTCCACTATGAACACTCCAAAGATCTTGCTTATAGCCTATAATTGGGTGATGATAAGGATGGTCTGGAAATATTGCTCCAATAAGCTCATCAACAAGGCTACGAACATATTTGTCACGATACATTTTAAGTTCTTGAATAACCGCTTTCATTTCAGAACTGAGCATTTGCTCATCAAATCGAGCATTAGTCATACAATCTGCCAATATAGGAAGCGCTTCTTGCCAATGATGCACAGGAAGATTAAATAGATAACCTGTATAATCATATGACGTAAATGCGTTACAGGATCCAGATAACATATGAGTAACTATATTTATATCAGATTCAGAGAGCATCTCATTAGTGCCCTTAAATATCATATGCTCTATTAAATGAGCAATGCCTCGTTCATTATCCTCTTCATCCTTTGATCCTACGCGATACCATACTTGTAAAGAGACTTTTGGGATATTTACCTTCCTTACAAGAATAGTCATCCCATTTGGTAAAACTCTTTTTACAACATGTGGCGATTTTGAAGTATTATTCATAAGTTCCTTTGACGTATCTTTGCAATATGTGCTTGTAAGCGAGTTTATAGCTATGCTTATAAGCAGAAAATACACGCTTATCATTTATAGTATCTCCTTAATAAATTATAGTATTATAGTTAGTATACTGAAATGGTCTAACATAACCAAGTTTGACCTATTGTAAGAGTATTAAAGTTGTGATTGCCATTGTATATTATTGAATGGATGGCATAATGTCTCTAATAAACAAAATGCTTTTCATCAATAAATTGTTATAAGGCCGTAAGATTAATTTGCAACGAGATTGAAGATTACTATGTTTACCAAAAAAAATATCATTAAAAAGACTATGGAAGTTGGAGGATACACATTCCTGAGTCGAATTTTTGGCATCATACGGGAGATGCTCATGGTCAGATATCTCGGAGCATCTGCAGTATCAGATGCATTTTTGACAGCATTTAAAATTCCAAATTCATTACGAAAGATTTTTGCAGAGGGAGCTCTTTCAGCGGCGTTTGTTCCGACTATTGTTCATGCTGTTCATGAGCGAGGTGCTGTAGCAGCAAATAGTTTGATGAGTTTATCCTTTATCTTTTTTGAAGGCTTTTTGTTATTAGTAGTTATTGTTTCTACAATATATGCACAGAATATTATCTCTCTTGTTGCTCCAGGTTTTTCCGAAGAGACCGTTGCTATTGCAACACCATGTTTACAAATACTAATGTCTTTAATTCTGTTTCTTTCGAGCAATGCTCTCTTTGCAGGTGCAATGCAATCAGTAGGCCATTTCGCTGTTCCAGCAAGTTCGCCAATAATACTCAATATAATTTTTATTTTTGGATTACTTGTTTGTCTATTCCAAGGATTACCGGTTACAACGCTCTGTTGGTTTATCATGCTTGGCGGATTTATACAATTTATTATGCACTTATGGATCTATAAGCGATTAGGGTTTGGATTTGGATCCTTTGAACGATCTGATTTTAAACAATTCACAACACTTCTCGCTCGATTTGGACTCTGCTTCATGAGTATGAGTGTTATGGAAATAAGTCTTTTTATAGATACAAGCTTTGGATCATATCTACCCGAAGGATCGCTTTCGCTTATTTATTATGGATATCGATTTATGGGGATTCCATTAGGAGTATTTGCGACAGCGTTTGCAACAATTCTGCTTCCTCATTTTTCAAAAATTTCATTATATGCTCATAGACGATTGGGTTTTTATCTTCTTGAATCAGCAAAATTAATCTTTATGGTGACTATCCCATTTACATTGCTGATGATATTTTTTTCTCATGATATATTTATCACGCTCTTTTTATCTAAAAAATTTACCATAGAGCATGTTAGGCAAGCTGCTCAAATATTATCAGTTTTTTTAATAGGACTCTTCTTTTTTTCATTTAATAAAATTTTGCTCAATGTTTATTATGCATTACGCGTTGCATGGATACCAGCTTTGATTGCTGCGGGAGCAACCGTAATTAATATATTTTGCAATATGTTTTTTCTCTATATATTGCAAGCGCCAGGACTAGCATTAGCAACGGTAATGTCAGGAATTATACAAACAATAGTTATGGCTACTATTCTTAAAAAGAAATTTAATATTTCGATACATGGATACCGATTTATTGAATTTGCTAAATCTTTTTTAATACAGCTCTTAATTCACGCAGCTCTGTTTATTGCATGTTACTATGTTGTGCGTAATATCATTATATCTGTATGTACAGAATCAGTTCTGTTATTATTAACACAAACAGTACTCTTCTGGCTTTGGGTATCACCAATGGTATTGCTCATGATTATATCATTATATGTAACAAGACATCAGTTTGGGATAAAATCTTATTTTTTAGATTGAGAAATTATTATGAAAATGTATCGCTCTGCGGGGGCAGTCTCATATGTCGAACATAATGGGAATCGTGAATATCTGATCTTGCATTATGCAGATGGACATTGGGATTTTCCTAAAGGTAAAATCGAAGAAAACGAGACTATACAAGAGGCTGCGCATCGAGAACTCAGGGAAGAGACAGGACTCTCAATGGAGCTTAATGATCAATTTAGAAAAGTGTTTACTTATACATTCATCGAAAAAGGTGGAACTGAGGCTCATAAAGAAGTAACTCTTATGCTAGGAAGAGTCAATAGGAAAGAGGTTGTACTATCCCATGAACATAGAGGATATGTATGGCTTTCATATCAAGATGCATTGCAAAGACTAACATTTGATAATGCAAAGCAGGCGCTTATTGCGGCGGAATATTACTTACATTTAAAATAGAGCAAAAAAAGAGGGGTGTAAGATAGTATCTTAACACCCCTTTGGGTTCTTTTTGGTTGCGGGGGCTGGATTTGAACCAGCGACCTTTGGGTTATGAGCCCAACGAGCTACCAGGCTGCTCTACCCCGCGGCATATTTCATACTCGTAATTATAAAGGCTTTGATCAGTTTGTCAAATATAATTCTCTTTTAGAACAGGGTTGATCGAATAGGATAAAGTTTTCCTGACGGCATGGCTATAAAGGCATGATAGAATGAGACATAAATTATGGGTAATTGCCAATCTATTGATTTGATTTGAGCCAAGAGGCCCATGAGATTTCGAGTATGGTTGCTTGAAAACCAATAGTCATTACAAATAGCGAGTATAGGAACAGAATGAGAGGGGTAAGCTTGAGAGGTGAATAACTCGGAACAAATATATGGTTGAACCTGCAAGTTATCAGTAAGGTTTAAAATAGGACGGGAATTGATTGAAGGAGTAATGGGTAATCCCTTATGGAAGAAAGCATGCATAAATGGAGTAAAATTAAACAATCGAGGTAGTCGCTCAATAAATGGCATAGCATGTTGCTTATCGTATGATACGAAGATATTATTTCGCACATGGAAAAGTGTGTTGAATTTTTGATTGTTGTGGTATCGCATACTTCCAATGATTATAGATTTGTTTCCAAAATAATGTTGCGATTGTTCGGTAGATATTTGTGAAAAGTCGTATATACATGATGATTCAGGGAATATAGTGCAATAAGTGGAGTGACTATGCACAATTTTTTTTATCATATTAATGACATATTCTTTATCGTGAGATATACAACGAATTGGTGCATATACTATATCAGTATGCCAAGTAGGGACTTCACATTGATGCGTATAAGAGAATCTTAATATGATTCCTGCAGCAATGCTAAAACATATTACAATTGTTTTTCTGATAGATTTGATAGAAAAGTAATATATTAATTGTGCAATTATGATAGAAAGAGATGCTGCACCGAACGATCCACATTGTATGATAATATTTTTGCCAATATCATGATGCATATATGCAAGTGCAGGATGTAAAAGTGAACATCCTTCTTGGATGTCTAATATGAGAAACATGTACTTATCAATAAATAGAATATAGCTCATAATAACAGCAGATTGTAAGAATAGGCTGTTTATGGAGAAATATTTTTTTATGTAAGAATTGATGAAGAAAAAGCAGGCAGGATAGGCTGGTAGTAGTATGAGTGCTACTGCTGGCAATCCATATCGAATGTAATATGCATTATCATGAGATAATCGACCAACAGTAGTTATAGCATCAAACAATAGAATATCAATGGTACATATTCCAAACAAATATCCATGCAGACATGGTGATGTTGTAACAGAAAGTACATGAAATAATGGTATGGCAAAAAAGAAAGAGAGAAACCATACTTGCGGAGTGAGCAAAGATATTGAAAAAAATAATCCGGCTATAATCGCAAGGGCAGATACATATATTGTACGGATTTGAGTGATGCGATGTAATGAAGTGTGGTATATATTGCTTACATACACAGACAACCATGACCATCTACTTCAGGAATTATTTCAGCCTGTTTATTTGAGCGTATGGAAACATTATTTATATCAGATTGGTTCGAAAGAGTATCTTCTTCAAAATCATCATTATCACGATCTTCTTCTTGCTCATCTAAAAATGCATCTCTTAGTATGCGATTATACTCATACTCAATGTTAGATGATTTAAGACGTTGAGCATTATAATGATCAGATGCAATAATAGGAATAATGAACGACAATAATAGTATTATATAAATATTCATCGTTCATTACTCCTAATAATAAAACCTAAGCGGCAGGTGCAGCTATGGATAAGTCTTTTTGTTCGATAGCTTTACGAGCAATAAGAAGAATTGATCGCAATTCATCAACGTGTCGTGTTAATTCTTCTTGATTTTCATCTGGAAGTGCTTCAGTAAATCGTATGATTTCAACTAATAATCGCTCAAGATCTTCAATCATAGCAAGTGTTATATTTTCTTTATCTTCTTGAATTAATTGTAAAAAAGTAACAGTTTTTTTGAATAATTCATCACCAAGTGCAGCAACAGCTTTTAAGTTTAGTTGATCATCTACTAACTCTTTAGCTCCTATGGTTATTGTTGATAACATGCTAATAAGCCCGAGCGATAGTAAGATTTTCTTCATAAGTGTACCCTTATAATTTTTGATTAATCTGATATTCTCTTTATTACTTACTCCAAGTAACAATAAAAATCAAACCAATAGTAGTGGAGCTTCAATTGTTATATGAAAAAGCTTTTTGAGTTATTGCCACATACAGCAGATATTAAATTAAGGGTATATGGAGATAGTGTAGAAGATCTTTTCAAAAATGCTCTTGTCGGAATGTTTCAATCCATTAAACCATATGCGCAAAATTGTTCATATGAGAATAATCTACTTGTCTGCCCTCGCCTTGATAGAGCGCATTCTATAACAATTACATCCACAGCATACGATTTATTGTTGGTAGATTTTCTTTCACAAGCGTGGTATTTATCTGATGTTCATAATGAAGCATATCTAGATGTTATCATTAAAGGACTTGTTCCATATAGTATAGATGCGGTTGTATTAGGTGTTGGAATAGATGGATTTGAAGTAGTTGAGATTAAAGCAGTAACGTATCATGAACTGGTTGTTGAGCAGCTTGACGATGGATCGTGGTATGCAGATATTATTTTTGATATTTAAAATATTGGAGAGAATGACATGGTATTACGACCAGTCAATCGACATGATCTAGTTAAAGTTGATATAGATATATTTGAAATTCCAATGAGCTTCCGTGATGATATGCGTGTTCCTGCACGAGCATTTGTCAATGAAAAAATGTTAAAAGATGTGCTTAAAGATCAAGCGCTTGCACAATTAGTTAATGTTGCAACGCTACCAGGAATTGTAGGTCATGCATTTGCTATGCCCGATATTCATCAAGGATATGGATTCCCTATTGGAGGTGTTGCGGCAGTAGATATTCATAACGATGGAATCATATCTCCTGGCGGTATAGGATATGATATCAATTGTGGTGTGCGATTGTTGACATCTTCTGCAACATACAAAGAGATTCGACGATATTTGCCCGATCTGGCACAAACAATTTTTGCTAAGATTCCATCTGGTGTTGGAAGAGGAGGCTCGTTACGATTTGCTCAGAAAGAGCTTAACCATATTCTTATTAATGGAGCTCGTTATATGGTTGAGCAGGGATATGGTACAGAGCGAGATCTTGCATATTGTGAAGAGCAGGGTTGCATGAAAACAGCTGACCCAAGTCTAATTTCAGATGCAGCAAAGCAACGAGGAGCGGATCAACTAGGAACATTAGGATCGGGAAATCATTTTCTAGAAATTCAGAAGGTAGATAGTATACTCCATGAAGAAGCGGCACAAGCATATGGTCTGTTTAAAGATCAAGTAGTCATAATGATACATTGTGGGTCACGAGGTCTTGGACATCAAACATGTACTGATTATGTGAGAAAAATGATGCAGGTATTACCAAAGCAAAATTATACATTAGCTGACAGAGAACTTGCATGTGCGCCATTTTTTTCTCAAGAGGGCCAAGATTATTTTGGAGCGATGTCTGCGTCAGCAAATTTTGCATGGGCAAATCGTCATATGATTGGTCATTGGGTACGTCAAGCATGGCATGAAGTGATAAGCGACTCTATTCAAATCGAGACGCTCTATGATGTTTCTCATAATATTGGAAAGTTAGAGACGCATACAGTGAATGGTGAAAATAGAGAGCTTCTTGTTCATCGAAAAGGAGCAACTCGTGCCTTTGGACCATCACATATAGAAACACCATATCAATATAAATCGGTTGGACAGCCAGTCTTAATTCCTGGAACTATGGGAACAGCTTCATATGTGTTATCCGGAATTGATGAGAGCATGAATGTTTCATTTGGTAGCTGTTGTCATGGTGCTGGAAGAAAAATGTCTCGATCTCAAGCAAAACAAGAAGTGCATGGTGTAAAACTACGCAAGGATTTGGAAGGTGCAGGCATTATTATTTGTAGTGATTCCAATATTGGATTAGCAGAAGAAGCGCCTGTTGCATATAAAGATATTGATGATGTGATATCAGTGGTTAACAATACTCACCTTGCACGATCTGTTGCACGCTTAAAGCCATTAGCAGTTATAAAGGGTGGGTGATCCTATTTTTCATTTGTAAGAAGTTGTAAGTAGAGATTTTTCCAAAAGAGTGCACTGCTTCCTGGCATGAATTGGTACGCCATGGCTTGCTTAATAATATCAATTGTTTGAGAAATAGAAGTTACATTTTGCTGTGTGATAAGTCTATTCTTATATTGCATTTTTAATATGTAGAGTATCTGATCAAGTATTAGAATGCTTTCATGTTCACTCGGCTTATTGGCCTCAAGTATTTTTAGGAATTGCGAAGGATTTTCAAGCGGATTTTTAGTAATGAGTATTGTAAGTGCATGTTGTGCAATGCTATTACCCATAGATAATTGCTCTATTGTACATCGAGATATGATAGTGGTGGGGATTGATTCTAGCTTATTAGTGTGAAGAATAAAATGATACCCACGTGGTGGTTCTTCTAATATTTTGAGTAACTTATTAGCAGATGCAATATTTAATGTTTCTGCCTTTTGTAATATGAAAAAATGGATTGCATCATCTTCTAATGAGTATGAGCTCATAGTGAATAGAGTATTGAGTGTATCAATAGTGTAATTTTTTTCTGGTGATATCCAGACAGATGCAGCATGCTGTTGAGAATCAATTTGTCTACATGTAATACATGTATTGCATCCATGGTGTATGCATGCAGCATACTTAAGAATGCCTTTAGTATACAACGCTGTATCAATAGAAGATCCAACAAGTATGTGTGATGGCATGCTAAGAAAACGTGAATAATTGGTTACTGTAAGTTTTGTTTTATCCATTCTATTACATACTTAAAGGCTTGGTCTGCTAGTTTTTCTGGAGATTGATCTCCATCAAGAACTACAGCTCTTTTGTTATTGCATAATAATGAGTCAAATCCGTTTGCAACGCGTGATATCAACCCATCTTCTTTTTCAAACGATGTAAATGCTTGTGCTCGTTTTTTGATTCGTGTGATTGCTTCTTCAGGATCTATCTTAACATACAATACAATATCGGGGTCGCGTTCACTCATGCACCATTTGTTTATTGTTTTGATCATTTCGATATCTAATCCTCTGCCATATCCTTGATATGCAACAGAAGAATCTGCCATGCGATCAGAGATAACAATCTGTTTTTGCTCTAACGCAGGTAGCACTAAAGTGTTAAAATGTTGTGATCGGTCAGCTGCAAATAAGAGATATTCGGTTTTTGTAGACAATGGAACCTCTTGATGTTGTAACATCATGCGAATTTTTTTACCAATTTCAGTTCCGCCAGGTTCTCGTGTAAGGAGTGTTGCATACCCAGCCCCTTTTAAGGCTGCATCAAGATTGACTGCGAGAGTAGACTTGCCAGAGCCATCAATTCCCTCCACTGCTATGAGCAATCCATGTGATACTATCTGCATCGATATTAATCCTATCTATACGATTTCTAGTAGGTGTGTTAAGGTAAATCATAATCCATTCTCCTTATATTAGTATAAAGGATTTTTATGAAAAAAGTTACCATAGAACCCGGTTGCATTACATGTGGTACTTGTGAATTCTTGGCGCCCGATGTTTTTGAAGTAACAGATATTTGTCGTGTAAAAAAGAATGTTGATACAATAAAGCAAGACGAAAACATTAAGCAAGCAGTGAAAGCATGTCCTGTGTCTGTTATAGCGTACAGAGATGAATAATCTATTTTAACAAGGATTGTAGTTATGGTAGTAACAGCTATTCCTTCTGTAAATGAAAAATCATTATATGATCAATTGCATAAAGAGCTTTTTGAGGGACAATATCCTTTTTATGCCGGTCGTTTATTAGCAAGAGCAGCAAAGCGATGCTCAGAAACAACGGCTATAATCTATAAGGATAAAAAAATTTCATATGGTCTCTTGTATAAGCAGGCATCAAGTTTGAGTAGATTGCTTATTGAAAAAGGATTAAAACCAAGAGATCGTGTCATTATTTGTTGTGAAAACAGTCCTGAGTTTTATATTGCATACTATGCAGCATGGCAAGCTGGGGCAGTAGTTGTGCCACTCAATACATTTTTACAAGAAACAGAGCTTCATCATATCATCAATGATTGTAATCCAATGCTTATTATCGCAACATCTACTAATGATGCGATAATGAAACTGACACAAAATGAAAGCATCCCTCCCATTATTACAGAATCATCATTTCCTGCTGCAGATGAAGATGAGTTTGATCCAATTGATCTCGATCAAGATGAGTTGTCAGTATTATTATATACATCGGGAACTACAGGATTCCCAAAGGGTGTGATGCTAAGTTCTCGCGCTATTGTTACTAACATTATACAAGGTATATCACGTATTAATCTTACAACATCAGAGCGAGTCTTTGCTATATTGCCGCTATTTCATAGCTTTGCACAAATTACCTGCGTTTGGGCATCCTTTTTCTTATGTTGCTCGGTAATTGTTGTGCCAAAGATTGAGCGACGTGCAATTTTAGAGAATATACAGCACGAGCCAACAATAGTATTGGGTGTGCCAGCATTATATGGTCTATTTTGCTTGTTAAAAACACTTAATTTTGAGAAAGTAAAATATTGCGTGAGTGGAGGAGATGCGCTCTCTTCTCGAATCAAAACAGCATTTGAATTAATATATCGACGAAAGATAGCATTAGGGTATGGACTAACAGAAACGAGTCCATTGGTTGCAGCTGAATTACAAGATTGTGGTTTTCCACTAGATTGTGTTGGTAGGCCAGTTATAGGAGTCTTCTGTTCTATAAGAGATGAGAATGGTGCAGAACTTTCTGCATATACGATTGGTCGATTGTGGGTGAGGGGCGATAATCTTATGCTCGGTTATTATAATGCTCCGGAGATCACAAGCCAAGTTATGAAAGATGGATGGTTTGATACTGGTGATCTTGCATATTATGATAAAAACAATCGGCTCTATATTACAGGACGATTGAAAGATCTTATCATTCATAAAGGATTTAATATTTATCCTCAAGAAATTGAAAATGTTATTACATCGCATGAAAATGTTGTGCGTGTTGGAGTTATTGGATTGAAGCACGATGAGTTTGGTGAAGTGCCGATAGCATATGTGCAGATAAGAACTGAAAGCAGTACAATCGTAAATGATCTTAAAGAATTGTGCACAAAGCGTCTTGCCTCATATAAAGTTCCACGTCTATTTGTATGTAATATTGAAGAGCTGCCACTGACTGCTACAGGAAAAGTGGATAAAAAAGTATTACGAAAAATGGCGCAGAGCATTACCATATGAACGTATCTAAAAAAATTAGAGTACTACATGTAACATCAAGCTTAGCTATTGGTGGTGCAGAGAAAGTTTTATATGAAGTCATTAATGGATTAAACTCAGATGAATTTGAGCATCATGTTGCATACGTTTATGATGGCCCATATAAAGAGATGTTACATGAATTGCATGTCAAAACATATCCAATACAAGGATGGATTTGGAAGACGGATTTTGTTGCTATGTATCGTCTATATCGAATTATAAATCTAGTAAAACCAAATGTTATGCATACGCTATTATGGTTTGCAAATTCTATTGGCTTTTTGCTCGGTCGATTACTACATATTCCATGTGTGAGTGTGTTTCATAACAATATTGATCAAAATGGTATCATACGTAATAGCATTGATCGAATTATGATGCGGTATGCAGATAGATTGGTGGCGGTATCACAAGAAGTTGCTCTTTCTGTTGCATCGTATCATCCCAATATCACCTCTCCAATTACTATCATTAACAATGGTATTTCATTCGATTTTGATACAATAAGTAGTACGAATAAGGTACGAAAAAAAGATCGGTTTACTATTGGTACAGTTGGTCGTCTGCATGCTATCAAAAACTATTCATTATTATTGCATGCAATCTATTTGTTGGATGATAATGCAAAGAATAGTATAGACGTTTTGATTGTCGGTGATGGACCAGAAAAAGAAAGACTACAATCATATGCTCGTAAGTTAAAAATAGATGAACGAATTGTTTTTTGTGGTATGCAAGATGCGCAAAAATATTATCCATTTTTTGATTGTTTTGTAATGACATCTGATAAAGAAGGAATTTCAATGGCATTATTAGAAGCAATGGCACATGGAATTGTTCCTGTTGTTACGAATCATGCTAAAACACATAGTGTTATTACGAATCATTATAATGGCATACTTGTTCCGGCAGGAGATGCGAAGGCATTATCGCTTGCATTATTATGTTTATACTTTGATTATATGCATATGGATCAAGATCTGATGTGCAAACTAAGAAAACATGCTTTATTGACTATAAAAAACAGATTTAGAAAAGTTGATATGATTGAAAAGTACAAGGAGCAATTTTTGAGATCTGATCGTGCTAGAAGATGTAAAGAGTAGTTGCATTTTGATGTAAGATTAGATAACATAGTGGTTGTATATAATTCTATGAATTAACTCCAGATAACCTCCATTTCCCCTATCCGCGACTTTTGTCTGGGTAGGGGTTTTTTCGTTGTCTTGGATTGTAAGTATGCTTAAATGGTGGATTGTGTCTAAGTTAATATATCCTGTAAAAAAGAATAATCGGTTTTGTAGCGAATTAACGGTTGAGCCTGAATCATTGATCTTTGGAACTATACCATCCTTTATCAAATCATTATGGCATCGATCAAAAAGAGGGCCTGCAAGAGTTGAAGATTGGCATGATCCTATTATGCCACTTAAATCATCTATAGATCCTATTATTACATGGATAGGTCATTCAACATTTCTTATTCAGGTCGGTGGAATTAATATTATGACGGATCCTATTTTTGGAAATGCGTCATTTTTATACCCTAGACTTCTTCCGCCGGGTATACATCAGAGAGATCTTCCTGAGATTGACTATATTTTGCTTTCTCATAATCATCGTGACCATATGGACAGTGCATCTCTTATGTATCTAAACAGTGTCTATCCATCAGCAAAGATCTTAGTTCCCGATGGAGATAAAGAATGGTTTACTAAGCGTGATGTGCATGCAGTAACAGAGTGCACATGGTGGCAATGGTACCGGTTTAATTCTCAGCTTTTTGATGCAATCAAGTTTACATTTGTTCCAGCAGCTCATTGGTCTCAACGCGGGTTATTTGATAAAAATAAATCGCTGTGGGGTGGTTGGATGATTGAATGTGGACCACATACTATCTATTTTGCAGGTGATACAGCATATGCGCATCATTTTAAAATGATTGGCGAAGTCTTTAAGAATATTGATATAGCAATTCTTCCTATTGCACCGTGTGAGCCAAGAGAGTGGATGAAAAGAACGCATATTGATCCCATTCAAGCGGGGCAAGCTTTCCTTGATTTAAAAGCTCGCCACTTTGTTCCTATGCATTGGGGAACATTTTCTTTAGGAACAGATTACTTTGAGCTTCCTATAGAACTACTTAAGCAGTGGTGGCAAAAGAATAAGAGACAGCTCGCAGATTGCTATCTTCATATTGTCAAAGCGGGACAGCCTATGAGCGAATGGGCAAAAGAACAAGAAATTATTCCTGTACAATCAGATATTGCAACTCGATAGAAAATTATGAACGAGATCTTCTTCTAATAGTCGCTACAAGAAAGAGCATGATTATTAATATGATGATCTGTGCGATGACAATATATGATGGTCCTAATAATCGCTCTATGGTAATTGCAAATATTTGTCCACCATCAAAAAAGGGTAATGGAATGAGATTGAAGAGCGCAACATTAATGCTCAGCAATGCAAATATGCATAAGAAATACGAAAATCCTAGCAGGGTGCTCGATCCAATTAATTTTATGAGAGCAAGTGGCCCAACAAATCCTTGATGAGATGCAAAAAAATTAGTCAAGTGTGATGTGGATTCTGCTAATGATTCACGATTCTTAGATCGTACATATGTAAGGGCAAGATATCCAGTGACGATATTGAATAGTATTCCTGCTGAAAAAATCAAAAGTACCGCAATATAAGATACTATTTTCAAATGTGATGCATCCATAGCAACGTATCCACCGAGTGGGATGAGTGATATACGAAAATCTGTTGATCCTATCATGATTCCCGTTAATCGAGGACCAAGACCAATAGAAAAGACAGAGGTTGAAACTCCAAAGAATTTGCAAAAGAGAAAATGTCCAAATTCATGAATGAGAATAACGATACTGATGCCAGCAATGCCAACGAGAATTTGCAGTAATTGATTGTTGCGCAATTTATCCATACAAACCCCTCCATAATATGAAACAATGATGTTTTATAGTATAAAGTTACAAAGATTGTCTGTTGTAGCGCAATAGAATAGAGATATTAAAAAGTGACTTAGCTTTAATTGATTACTAAATCACTTTTTAATATCAAAGAAATTATGAGAGTTTTTTATTTATCGGATAACAGCAAAGACCTTTGAGCATTGATTGAAATGGAGAGTGAAGATCGTCCTTTCTTATTCCACATGATGCTACATATGGTTGTAATAGACTAATGCCATGAGTTACGGCATTAACGCATCCTTTTGGTGGTCTTACTATTGCAAATGCACTTTGTATTTTTAATAAATTATTATATGTTTCTTCAATTTGATTAAAAGGTAACGCGCTAACTTTTTTTATTAACCATTGATGGGTATATAAATTTCCACATGCTTGCGTAAACAATATATCATTTTCTGCAACTTGTGGATTCTTATAGAAGTCATGAATCGTTTTTTCAAAATGAGAATAATCGCGTTTGATCTCTGGTGTTGGTATAGTAGATGCCAAGTATGCAACAATTTTAACAGTATCTTCTAGTTGAACATTTTCAGCAAAATCGCGCACATTTTTATAAGTCTTAATTTTATTATTTTGTGATGCTTGTACTACTCCCATCATGCTTATCAATAGTGATAATGATAGGAATTGAATCATAGATGTGATCCTTTGTATTAAAGGTTGTGAAAATGATTAGTTATTGTAAAAATCTTTAGTCAAGTAGGCTCTTCCTGAATCACCAAATATAGCAACAGCAAGATTATTTTTTGATAATTGCGACGCATATTGTTGTGCAACATATGCAACAGCACCGCTTGTAGGCCCAGCAAGAATTGCATGATTACGAGCCAACACTTTCAACATATTTAAAGCATTAGAATCAGTGATGGTTATCATTTCATCAATTACATTATAATTGATAACAGGAGATTCAAAATCAACACCAAGGCCTTCAATTTTGTATGGTTTTGGATTGCCGTTGGTTGAGCGATATGAAGTTGCGGCATCAATACCAATAACTTTAATAGCCGGATTTTGTTCTTTTAAATATTTGCCAACACCTGTTATTGTTCCACCTGATCCTGTCCCTGCAAAAAAATGAGTAATCTTCCCATTGGTCTGTTTCCAGATTTCTGGACCGAGTAATGAATAATGAGCTAATGCATTATCTATGTTGAAATACTGATTAGGCATGAATGAATTAGGGGTGTTTTTATGAAGATTGAGAGCAACTGCATGATAGCTATGTGGATCGTCAATAAATTGTGTCGAAGGACATACAATTACTTGTGCACCATATGCTTTTATAGTATTTAATTTTTCAAGGCTTATTTTTTCAGAAACAGTAATGATGACATTATACCCTTTAAGAGCTCCTATCATTGCAGTAGCAATGCCTTGATTTCCTGAAGATGCTTCAATAATAGTGCCGCCTGGTTTTAAAAATCCTTGCTTTTCAGCAAGCTCAATCATAAAAAGAGCAGAGCGATCTTTTACGCTACCACCAGGATTAAGATATTCAAGTTTTGCAAATACAGATCCAAGAGAATCAAAATTTAGTTGCACCAGAGGTGTATTACCAATAGCGTGTAAAAGAGATTGGTGCATCATGAAGCAGAATCCTTTTTTTGAAATTGCACATGTAGATTAGATGCCTATATTTTACCAAGGTTACTATAATATATGCTCAAAAAAATGTCACGAAATCTATTCGTTATAAGAATGATTATCGCACGCGTAGGTTGCTTTACAAATAATCATCAGATCTGTACAATAAACATTATTTGTAGAAAATTCAAAATAAAACAGATCTATCTAGGAGGATGCTTATGTCTTTACTACACTACTTTCTTGCACTTGTGGCAATAGCTGGTGCAGGCCTGAGTGTTGTATGCACACTTTTTGCAAAAATTAGTTACATTCGTGTTGATAATGAACGTGCTGCTAAGATAGCAGATGCAATACATGATGGAGCTATGACATTCCTCAAAGAAGAGTATAAAGTTATTTCAGTTGTTATGGCGATAGCAACGCTTGTATTGGCATATGCAATAACTCCGCTTGCAGCAGGGTTATTTGTTGTAGGCGCTATAACATCTTTGATTGCTGGATATATTGGAATGAGAGCAGCAACAGTTGCAAACGTTCGCACAACGATGGCAGCAAAAAACTCTGGTGAACACCAAGCATTCTTAATAGCATTCTTTGGTGGGGGTGTAATGGGGTTTGCGGTTGCAAGTATTGGTCTTTTGGGCCTTGGTTTCTTACTCTATTTCTTAAGTGATCGTCCAGATTATTTAACGCTTATTACGAGCTTCGGTTTTGGTGCAAGTATTGTTGCATTTTTTGCTCGTGTTGGTGGTGGTATTTACACTAAATCTGCTGACGTTGGTGCAGATTTAGTTGGAAAATTAGAGGCAGGAATTCCGGAAGATGATCCACGTAATCCTGCAGTTATTGCGGATAATGTTGGTGATTGTGTTGGAGACACTGCTGGTATGGGTGCAGATATTTATGAATCATATGTAGGCTCGTTGATTTCAGCAACTATATTGGGCGTTAATGCATATGGGTCAAATTTGGTCTATACAACATTACCATTAATGTTAGCGGGAATTGGTTTAATAGGATCATTAATTGCATTGTTAGCAACTGGTATCTTTAAGTTAGAGCCTGCAGCGATGTTGCGTAATGCTACGTATATAGCTATAGTAGGAACCATTGCAGGATCATATGGGTACATTACTTATATGGGAATTCAATTTGATCTCTTTATCTCTGTAGTACTTGGATGTGCAGCAGGAATTATTGTTGGATTAATAACAGAATATTATACCGGCGGAAAACCAGTAGAAAGATTGGCAGAGGCATCTCGTTCAGGGGCTGCGACCAATTTGATTTATGGATTATCAATTGGTATGGAATCTACCGTTGCTCCTGTAATTATACTTTCGCTCATCGTTCTCTTTTCATTCTTATATGGTGGCGGATTTTTTGGCGTTGCAGTTGCATCGGTAGCAATGTTATCAACGGTAGGAATTATTATGACTGTTGATGCATATGGGCCAATTGCAGATAATGGTGGTGGAATATCAGAAATGTCGGGATTTGGACCAGAGGTTCGTGCGATAACTGATAAGCTCGATGCATTAGGAAATACAACAGCGGCAATGGGTAAAGGGTTCGCGATTGGATCTGCTCTATTAACAGCGCTTGTTATGTTTTCTGCATATGCGCAAGAAGCAGGATTGACAGTCATTGATATTATCAATCCATTTATTATGACAGGTATGTTTATTGGCGCTGCAACTCCATTTATTATTTCAGCATTGACTATGAGATCTGTTGGTGATGCTGCTCTTAAAATGGTGATGGAAGTGCGTAGACAATTTAAAGAAATTCCAGGATTAATGGCAGGAGCTGCAGAACCTGATTATAAACGTTGTGTTGCGATTAGCACGCAAGCTGCATTACATGAGATGATTTTGCCTGGTATTATTACCGTATTAACTCCGGTAGTTGTTCGCTATTCACTTGGTATAGAAGCACTTGGAGGAATGCTTGTAGGCGCTACCGTTGTGAGTATTCTTCTTGCATTGATGATGGCAAATAGTGGTGGAACGTGGGATAACGCTAAGAAATATATTGAATCTGGTAAATTAGGCGGTAAAGGATCTGACGTGCATAAAGCTGCAATTGTTGGTGATACCGTGGGCGACCCATTCAAGGATACTTCTGGTCCAACATTAAATATTTTGATCAAATTAATGTCGATGGTCTCATTGCTATTAGTTTTAATGTAATATTTGTATATAGAGAAATATAAAAGCCGAAAGTTGTTATCAACTTTCGGCTTTCTTTATAAAAACTGTTTCGTGTTGCAATGCGTTGCTATTTTAATCGATACTTAATAGTGATAATGAGAGATTCAAGTATGTATTGAGAATGAGGGAATAGTATGAGCATCATAAAAAATATAAATCTATTTTTGTTGTTAATCTCTTCGTCGATAATACATGGTGTAAATACATACTTAGGTGTTGATATAATTACGCCACAATTATTAGAAGAAAAAGGAATTTCGCAAGCGCATGCATTGCGATATGGATTGGTGACAAACCACACAGGGTTAACGTCAAAGAAAGAGCGTAATGTTGATGTTTTATTGCAAAGAGGTTTTGGTATAAAACGAATTTTTGCTCCAGAACATGGGTTCAAAGGGGCTCAGCAGGCAGAAAAAGAAGTGTATGATGAAGTTGATATAAAGACAAATATTCCAGTTGTGAGCCTTTATGGGAATGGATCAAGCAAACCAATCAAGAACGAAGATATAGCGGATATTGATGTTATTTTTTTTGATATACAAGATTCTGGCATGCGCCATTATACCTATATATCTACTATGTATCGATTATTGGAATCTGCTGCAGCACACAATAAAAAAGTTGTCATTCTCGATCGACCCAATCCATTATCTGATACGATGTGTGGTCCACTAGTAGAAGAAGGCTTAATATCTTTTATTTCAATTGCTCAGATTCCTATCAGGCATGGTATGACGATTGGTGAACTTGCGTTCTATTTTAATAAGCATGTCTTAAAGTGTCCTGCAGATCTTTATGTAGTATCAATGAAAAACTATGCTAGAGCAATTACGGATTATCAATTCTTGTCACCACTGTCAACTAATATTCCCTCTATTGAATCGATTTATGGATATAGTTTTTTAGGGCTTGTTGGTGAAATTAATCAATTTGACGTTGGTGTAGGAACGCCATACGCATTTCAGGTGATAGCATTGCCAAAGATGGCAGAATATGAAAATCATCGATGGGAAGATTATCAAAAGCTCTTTAAAAAATATTACATTGATAGTCATCCGTTTGAATATGAGAGTCAGCGAACAAAAAAAACATATAGAGGTCTTCGTTTAGTCTTTAACGATCCAAGAGCTATACATAGTAGTGATATATTTTTTGATATTTTAAGTATTGCTATTAAGCAGGGCATGTTCCCTGTATTTGCACCAAATTTTAATAAAGCGATAGGTACTAATTTAGTGCAAAAATATATAGAACGAATTATTGATAAGAATTACATTAATCAAAAAATAAATAATGATACGCAGCAATTTTATGCAAAAGCAAAAGAATGCTTTTTGTATAAGCCATATCCAAATATTATATTAAATGCATCATTATGATAGATCATCTTTGATTATAGAAATCATAAAAAGTAAAATTTTGATCTAATAAATTCCAAGTTTTTAAGTAGAAATAGTAATAATGATGAGAATTTTTTCTATGATTTGATACCATGACCTGCTGAGAGAGTGAAAAATCTATCTTTCAGCAGGCTATAACCTTTAAAACTTAGACCTGATGTAATTCCAAATTCGTTCAAACCATTGTGTAATTGCAGCGAATAGTGAATAGACATATTCCCATGCTTTTGAACAGAGAGAGCAATTAGGAGAAGAACTGTTTTCTTGAGACGATATTATCTGTTTTTCTTCAGCATTGTTATTATCAGAAGATTGAAGAGCATTCGATATTTTCTCTTTAAGATCTTGTGTAAATGATTCAACACTTTTAACACCAATTAATCTATCAACAGGTTGACCATTCTTTAAAATTACAATAGTAGGAAGTCCTCGCACGCCCCATTCTGTTCCTGGTTGTGCAAATTCTTCTAAGTTTACACTTGCAAATGTAACATCTTTGAATGCAGCTTCGCTTGATACCTCTTCATAAGGAGTTTTAATTATTGTGCAATATCCGCATGAATTGGTATAGCAATCTACTACAGCAATATATTTTTGTTTGATAGATTCATACGTGTGGCTATTAATAATGGGAATAACCTGAGCAAATGCATTTGTGTTAAGTAAAATCAATAAAATAGATGGTATATATCTTTTCATTATTACTAATCCTTTATGGTGTATTAACGCATATTAAGAAGCTGAGATGATGCAGATTCAATACGATTCTTGAATTTTTCTGGTGTTTGTACCCCAACAACGGTATTGCGAATCTCACCATTTTTGAAGAAATAGACAGTAGGCATACCAGTAACATCATATTTCTCAAATAAGCTTGGAAGTATATCTCTATTGACTCGTGCAAATGTGATCGAATTTGCGCGCTTTGCTACTTGCTCATAAATATCCATAACGCTTTGGCAATAAGGACACCATGGGGCATAGAATTCGACAACAATATTGGGGTTTTTAGCAATAAGTTCATCGAAATGTGCTAAGGATTGAACCTCGATAACTGTCGTTGCTGTAGCACCAAAACTATTAGCACTATATGATACTAAAGTGATAGCAAGTAATGACTTAATGATTGCTTTCATTCGTATTCTCCCATTTTTACGGTAATTGAGATGGATTTAATGTCAGTATATCAACACTTTTTATTGGTATTCAATGATAAAATTTTCTGTTATGAAAAATGATACGAAAATATTTGCTCTATAATTGTTTGCTATGAAATGGCTATCTCTTTTTTATACAAAAGTGTTGTACGATTAGCTTTTTTACTTTTGTATAAATTTTACAAGTTATAAAATCGATGCGACTTTGGTTTCCAATACAAATAAAAAACCCTTACTTTAAAACAAAAAATTGTATGAAAGCGATATTAAAAAAAAGATAAAAAACTAATTGATTTGGAGTTGTTAAACCATTACATTTATCTGTACTGGTCGAACAAAAAAATATTCGTATAGTAAAGAATGACACTATTTGAGATCGAAAGGATGACATGGATCAAGAAATTCTGATGCGTTCAAGTTCAGTGAATGTGTCATTTGGTATGCATGGGGATACGAATCGCTATGCTGAATATCGAGTTACTGCGCGTAATGGTGAGTCGAGATTGTTAAATATCTCTAAAATAAGAGAGACAATCGAGTCTGTATCTGCTGATTATCGTCACGATATTGATGTTGAGTTAATTGTATTAGAGACAGTTAAAAATATCTTTGATGGCGTTTCAAAGCATGAGTTATTTGATGCATTGATTATGGCAACAATTAGTTGTGTAGAGAAAGATCCTGCATATGGCTATGTTGCAGCACGATTACTACTTAAAAAGCTGTATCGCGAAATAACAAATACTTCAATTACAAAATATGCATTACATGAGCAATATTCTCAATCTTTTGTGCAGAGTATAGAGAAGGGTGTTGCATATGGGTTATTTGACTCTCGATTACTCGATTTTGATTTAAAATTTTTGTCGAAAAACCTAAAACCAGAACGTGACAATCTATTTGATTTTATGGGACTTCGTACATTGTATGAGCGATATTTTGCTAAATACAATAGAGTTCGTATAGAGATGCCACAAGCCTATTGGATGCGTATAGCAATGGGCCTCTGTTATAATGAACAGCAAAAAAATGAACGTGCCGTTCAATTTTATAATATCATGTCTTGTATGGATTATATTCCAGGCACTCCTACATTACTCCATTCTGGTATGGTTCGGCCACAATTGAGTTCATGTTTTTTAACAACGATCTCGGATGATTTAGTGCATATTTTCAAATGTTTTGGTGATAATGCGCAACTATCTAAATGGTCAGGCGGCGTGGCAAATGATTGGACGCCATTGCGAGCAACAGGAAGTCGAATTAATTCTATCAATTCGGACAGTCAAGGAGTAATTCCATTTTTGAAGATAGCTAATGATGTTACTGCTGCTATTAGCAGAAGTGGCAGTCGACGGGGTGCTACTTGTGTATACCTTGAAACCTGGCATTTTGATATCGAAGATTTTATTGATCTGAGAAAAAATACTGGTGATGAGCGACGTCGAACACACGACATCAATACGGCGAATTGGATCCCAGATTTGTTTATGAAACGTGTTATTGAAGATGGCGTATGGTCACTCTTTTCGCCTGATGAAGTTCCAGAATTGCATGAATTGTATGGAAAAGCATTTGAAGAGAAATATATACAATACGAGAAGATGGGTATAGAAGGAAAACTATCGATCTTTAAACAGATATCTGCTACACAGCTGTGGCGTAAAATGTTAAGTCGGTTGTTTGAAACTGGACATCCGTGGATAACGTTTAAAGACTCATTTAATGTTCGATCTCCACAGGATCATGTAGGTGTTATTCATAGTACAAATTTATGTACAGAGATTAGCTTGAATACATCAAAAGATGAAACAGCGGTATGTAATTTGGGTTCAGTCAATTTGAGTAATCATATCATTGATGGAAAACTGGATGATCAAAAATTAGAGCATACGATTTCTTGTGGAATACGGATGCTTGATAATGTGATTGATATCAACTTCTATCCAACAATAGAAGCGCAAAATGCCAATATGAGACATAGAGCAGTTGGTCTAGGTATTATGGGATTGCAGGATGCATTTTATAAACTAGACCTTGCATTTGATGATCCGCGCGCACGAGAGTTTTCGGAAGATGTTATGGAAAAGATAGCGTATAATGCTATTTTAGGTTCTTCGCAATTAGCGAAAGAGCGTGGCACATATTCTTCTTATAAAGGCTCAAAATGGGATAGAAACATATTTCCTCAAGATACTATTGATATGCTAGAACAAGAGCGAGGGGTTGCTATTTCAATTAAGCGGAATGGTAAACTGGATTGGACACCTGTTCGAGAACATGTACGAGCTTATGGAATGCGAAATTCTAATACAATGGCAATTGCTCCAACCGCAACAATTTCTACTATTGTTGGATGCTTCCCATGTATTGAGCCTATTTATAAAAATATGTATGTTAAATCGAATATGAATGGTGAGTTTACGATTATTAATAAATATTTAGTGGCTGATCTTAAAAAGATGAATATGTGGAATCAATCAATGGTTGATCAGCTTAAATATTTTGATGGTAGTATTCAATATATTGCGCAGATTCCCGATGAAGTGAAACGTAAATATAAAGAAGTATTCGAGATTGATCCTCTCTTATTAGTAGAGATGACTGCATATCGTGGTAAGTGGGTTGATCAGAGTCAGTCTCATAATGTTTTCATGAAGGGTGTTTCAGGAAAATTGTTGAGTGATATCTTTATTGCTGGATGGAAATTGGGATTAAAATCCTTCTATTATTTGCGTACGCTTGGAGCAAGTCAGATTGAAAAATCGACACTTGATGCAAAATATGGATTTACTCAAAAACGTCAATATGATTCAGAGGTAAATCCTGCTACTAAAAAAGATGAGGAACAAGAGATAAGCAATGCGCAAGCATGTAGTATTCTTAATGGTCCTG
The DNA here is from genome assembly GCA_964575265.1 of uncultured Pseudomonadota bacterium. GTDB lineage: Bacteria > Babelota > Babeliae > Babelales > Vermiphilaceae > CAZNPD01. The sequence continues at coordinate 138,965 of CAZNPD010000003.1, forward strand.
ATTGTGAAGTTTGCCAATAATTAATGTAAGAGGAATATCATGGCACTTAAGGGAATTATTAATAATTCTATCGTTGATCCAAATAAGATTTTACCTATGCGTTATTTATGGGCGCGACAACATTATAAAGATGGTGTTGCTAATAACTGGACGCCAGAAGAAATATCTATGCAAAAAGATGTAGAACAGTGGAAATCGACTACTGTTCTGAGCGAAACTGAGCGGCGATTAATTTTATGGAATCTTGGGTTTTTTGCAACGGCGGAATCATTAACAGCAAATAATTTGGTGTTGGCAGTCTACAAATATGTAACAAATCCAGAATGTCGTCAGTATCTGTTGCGCCAATCATATGAAGAGGCTGTACATACTGATACGTTTATTTATTGTTGCGACTCATTGGGGCTTAATCCTGATGAAATATATAACATGTATCAAACAATTCCTTCGATTAAAGCAAAAGATGATTTTGTAATAGGTTTAACAACATCTATCTTTGATCCTAATTTTACAACGGATGGTACAGATAACATTCAGCGTTTTGTGCGTGATCTCATTGGATTTTATGTGATCATGGAAGGCATATTCTTTTATGCAGGATTTGCAATGATGCTTGCACTTAAACGTCAGAACAAAATGGTAGGAATTGGCGAACAATTTGAATATATTATGCGTGATGAATCATTGCATCTCGCATTTGGATGCGATTTAATCAATACCATTAAAGAAGAAAATCCAGATATCTGGACTTCAGCATTCCAGGCTGAGGTTATTGATTTGATTAAGCAAGCGGTAGAACTTGAAAAGCAATATGCACAAGATGCATGTCCGCAAGGAATTCTTGGTATTAATGCAGAACAATTCTGTGATTATGTTGAATATATAACTGATCGACGATTAGAACGTATTGATTTACCAAAAATGTTTGATCGAGCAAACCCATTCCCATGGATGTCACAAGCTATTGACTTGAACAAAGAAAAGAATTTCTTTGAGACGCGAGTTACTGAATATCAGACTGCAGGATCATTAGAGTGGTAATTTAACATTAATTGAAGGCACTTAAAAAGTGCCTTCAATTGTATAAGAGTTTTTTATAGTTATGAGAATCTATTTTTGTATGATGTTACTAGCAGCAAGTGTTACCTATCCATCAGAATAACCGTTATTGCAAATATTGGCAGATGCACTAAACAAGAACAAAAGTACTGTTCATTTACAAAAAATAATTGATGAGGGTGTTGATGCACAGGAAGCGTTGCAACTGGTCTTGCATTATGCAAAACCAGAAAAGCGAAGAAGGCTAACGAGTCGTTTGATTGAAAAAGGTGCTAATATTAATCAAAAAGATAAAAAAGGTAATACGATCTTGCATAATATTAACGAACCAGAAATTGTTCGTTTTTTGCTCTCTTTTCCTGATATTGATTTAACGGTGTGTAATAAACAAAATCAGACACCACTTGATGTTGCTCGATATGCGCTTGGGGAAAAATCACTGAACAAAAAACAGAGAAAAGCGTACAGAGAGAGTATACGTCTTTTTGAAGATGCGATGTTGCTTAAATCATTGCGTCAACAACAGCAAATATTGGAGCAAAACCAGCAAATCATAAAAAACCAGGAGACATTATTACAAATGCTATCACGTAAAGATGAGATTAATTCTTAAATGGTATGCTAATTTGTATATCTATTACATGAGCGAGTAATCTTATTGACAATTGTTGTGAAAACTAGATACTGACTTTTAAATAAGGCGCTATTGTTTGTAAAGGAGTTTTTTATGATACGAAATATGGTGAAATGTATGATATATACATTTTTATTTGCTTTCTATTTTCAAGCGCATGCTGGATCTAATCTATTAGAATTGACCCGTTCATTGTCAGGAGCATATGGATTTTTTTGGGGATCAGAAAAGAGTAATGAATCATATGAGCATAAGAATCTTCTTGTACAATATTTACAGAATTTTGGGTTAGATAATAAACATGTCTCGATATATGATTTTGATGTACGCAATAAATCACAATTGATCGGTGTTGGTATCGGTGGTATATGGATCAATAATGAACTGTTGGCAACATTACCTGATGCACAGAAAAAATTTATTCTTGCACAAACAGCAGCTCGTTATTCATTGATATATCAAGTTGTTGAGCCAGTATCACACATGAGTATTGCAGCTGCTTGTTATACACCTATTATTGCATTAAATACATGGACATTATCAAAGATTGCTCATAATAAAAATATGTCTAATGTGTCATGTTTTACTATAGCAACGGCTCTATTTCTAGCGCATAAATGTCTTGTTCCTATAATTGATAAACATTTTGTACAGACTATTTCTCAAAAAGTTGATGCATTATTAGAAAAAAAGTCAGTACAATGTGCAGCGCGCATGCTAGCAACAACAGGCAGTGCTTGGATTATCGAAGAATATCTTGATGCTCTCAAGCGAGCAATCGAGATTGGTAAAGGTAAAGAATACTGTGTTGGTTGTAGAGAATCATACATTAATGTTTACACAGAGCTTAATACTTTTTGGCTTACTTGGAAGCAGTCGATGCAATATGCTGAAGACACAGTAGTATTGAGAAATTAATAATCAATATTGTGATTACTTATATATGTATATCAAGTAGATCATCAATTAAGGCGTTTTCATAGCTAGACAAAGAGAGTCCTTTTGTTAAAATAGCGATAATTACCTATCTGTCAGACTTATTCATTCGAAGTTTTAACATAGACGAGTGTAGACTTGGTCAAAACGGATCTTTACATTAGGACTTTTTACATGGATACACTACTTTCGATCGAAAATCTCTGCAAAACATATATAAAAAAAACGATCACTGTTAACGCTTTGCATAATGTTAACCTGACGATCTATAAAGGCGAAGTTTTTGGGCTTTTAGGCGTTAATGGAGCTGGAAAGACCTCTCTTTCTTCAATTATTGCAACATTACATCCGCCAACATTGGGTGATATCAAGTATAAAGGTTCTTCTATTTATAAGAACCTGATGAGATATCGTCAAATAATGGGATTCTGTCCACAACATCAAAACCTTGATCCATTTCTTACTGTTCGAGAAAACTTAGAATATACAGGACGCTATTTTTTAATGGCTGAAAAAGCAATTAAAGAACGTGTTGATGAATTAATAGAACAACTGGAGCTTACTAAATACGCAGCATTTTCGATAGATGCATTATCCGGTGGAACAAAGCAACGCGTGTTAATTGCTCGAGCACTCATGCCAAGCCCGGAAATTGTTATTTTAGATGAACCTACTGTTGGGCTTGATCCAGACATTCGTAAAAAATTATGGCATTTGATTTTAGGTTTAAAGAAAAGAGGAATAACGGTCATTTTGACTACTCATTATTTAGATGAAGCAGAGACCTTATCTGATAGAGTCTGTATCTTACATAAAGGGAATGTACAGCTTGTTGAATCGGTAGAAGTATTAAAAGAAAGATATGCACAAGCAAGTTTAGAAGAGATATTTCTTAAACTTGTAGGAGGATATCAGAGTGAGACAGAGCGATGAACGCAATTTCTGCTATGCTTACAACAGAATATATGTATGCGCGTATCTGCTTGCAGATGCTTAAAAGAGATCTTGCTGTTATTGCAAAGAGAAGTAAGCAGCTTTTACTTGATAGTATTATGCCATTAGTCTCCCAAGTATTAATCTATGGCATTTTCTTTCCAATGTTAGGCATGTCACGAGAACTGATAGCACCAATGTTTCTAGGGGCGGTAGCATTTTTTATTGTCTTTATGGGATATAGTTATGCACTGCGTGTTATCTTTACCATAGAATTTAATAAGTTTTTTTATTATTTTGTTACATTACCACTTCCCAAGCGATGGTTGATGCTTCGATATATACTTTCAGGAGTTATTGAACTTTGTATATTGGCAACGCCATTATTGATTATTGGCATATGGTGCTTGTCGAGTTCATTTGCTGCTATATCGCCGCGATATGGTCTCTTTATATTGTTTTACATAGTGCTACAATTTTTTTACTCAACATTATTTTTGAGTCTTGGTGTCTATTATCGGTATAAATGGTTCTCGCATAATATTTTTCCGCGTAGACTAACACCTCTTTTTTGTATATCACCAATATTTGCAGTATGGGGCATGATATATCAAAAATTTCCGGTTATGGCGAAACTTATGTTATTAAATCCATTTACCTATGTTTCAGAGGGAATTCGCTCTGCATATATTGGTGGTAATGCGTATATATCTGTTTATATCTGTATTGTTGCACTTCTATGTTTCATAGCCATGCAATTATTACTTATGAGCTATGGCTTAAAAAAAAGAATTGATCCTGTATGATTACATCAAAAATAAATCCCTATAAGCGGTCAGTATATCTCTTTTTCCAATTCTTAAAGAGAGACTTTTACGTTAATTTGGGATATATGAAAGAAGCATTTATTAATTATGCTCTCTGTTATCCTATTACGTATGCTATATCTTTTTCATATATTCAGACGAATATTATATTCGGATCGGGAAATGGTTATTTAGGAACGATGCTCTTTGCAGGAAATATTATAGTAATTATGTTACTTATTAGTTATAAGACTACTATTGAGTTACTCTTTGATTTAGAACATAATCGATACATTGATTATCAGATTATTGTTCTTAATCCACGACTTGTACTATTAGAACGTATTTTTTTTGCATCGCTTTACACATATATATTGTCATCACCATTCTTTATCGTGGCAAAACTCTGTTTAGGAAATTCGCTGCAGACTGATCAGACATCTTGGATTTCATTGTATGCAGTGCTCTATGCTGGATCACTCTGTTGCGCATCATATCACCAGCTTGCAGCTCTCTTGTTACAGTCAAGCAGTTCTATTTCTACTCTGTGGGCACGAGTGAATCATGCATTGATTACCTTTGGAGGGTTTTGGATACCGCTCTATCTCTTTAAAGAGTATTCTCCCTTTTTAGGAGCTCTTATTTACTTAAATCCTATGGCCTACATTACTGAAGGATTACGTAGATCTTTATTAGGAACTCCAAATTTTATGCCGGTTTCAACAGTATTGCTTGCCCTATTTGGGTTTTCATCTTTCTTTATTCTAATAAGTTGGTATATTTTTAAAAAAAGAATTGATCATATATAACTATTAATCGCATTTTACCCTCAAATTTACCCCATTTTCATCTCTTTTATAGAGGGTCCTTTATAAAGCTACCGTAACGCAATTTTAGACACAATTGTCAAAATAGTTTCTATTGCCTATGAGGGTATAATATGAGTGATATATATTGACTTATTGCCTTAATTCTTCGATAAAAAAGGTCTATCTGGGGGATTTTGAACCTGTTTTGCTAATCTGATCCGTTAGGATATTCTAATACTATATCTGAAATAGCTCAATCATAGGGTAACCTATCAATTGGATTTTGAAGATTTTTTAATAATGGAGGTTATTATGTTATATAGAAATCTAATAACTAAAATAGTATCAGTTGTTTTAGGATTGTCGCTTGTAATTTCTAATACAAGTGCGATAGATCAATCACAGGTTTATTCTCTTTTGGCGAAGTCAGCAACATATAAAACAATGTCGGCGCTTTTAATTGGTGTTATGGGTGTGCGATATGTTGTGGATGGCCTAAGTCCAGTTTGCCCTAAGAACTGTGCGGGATATCAAGCAGAATCTGGTGGCTGTAGCTGTCGTGATGAAATGGTAACAAAAGATGGTAAAGTATATAACAATCACATTACATGTGACATGCATAAAAATCCGTGTTCGCATAAACCAGGTTATCTGAATAGATTATTTGCAATAGCTGGTGGGTCGTTAGCATGTTATGGTGCATACTATCTTGGTCAATATATTTATAATGAATACTTAGCTTCATGTGCAAGTAAAGTTGCTCAAGTAATGCCAGTGACAAATAAAACTGTAGAAACAATTGCGACTAAAGCTACTCAGGTAACAGTACCAACTGGAAGCTTGATGGCAAATGCAGCTAAAGAATTTGCCCAAAGAAATTCATAAGCAATAAAACATTACAAGTAATAAAGCATTTTGATCAAAAAGGCGCTCTTTTTCAAGAGCGCCTTTTTTTCTTTTTAATTGCGATATATGATGATAGGCAACTTTGAACAATATATCATTCGTTATAAAAAGGAGTATTGTTATGATCTGCCTATTATCGAAACCTTTATCAAAATCAATCTTATTTCTATCTTTATTTGCGTTGTGTACGCACGATGCATCTGCTCATAAAAATGAACGTGGTAAGCGTCCAATATTATATGTAGCAGCCGAAGCTCCTATACATTATCACCACAATGTACGAGATTATATGACTCTACGCCGTATAATTCACTTTTTGTGGAATGTAACCAAGTTAACAGCGGGCGCTATTCATTTAGCGGTTGGTATTAATGAAACAATTAAGATTGTGCAAGGAGATAGCAATCCGGTTTCAACTATGGGTAAAACGATATTAAAGCGTTGGTCATCGGACGAGAGTAGAGACTTCGGACGTTTCTTAAGCTTAGTTATATTGCCATACATACTTGGACCACTAGGAATTACAAGTGGTTGGAATGGCATTAAATATATGTAAGATAAATAGATGCTATAAAAAGAAGAAGGGTGTTCTATAAAGAAAGCTTCTTCATTTCTTACATTGATGAACTATTGAATGTAATAGCGTAATAAGCTTCTTGATCGACAATGTAACAATAAAATTAGCGCAGTAGCAACGCTGTAGTTTGTTGTCAAGAATACTGCGGAAAAGTAATGGACTTAACAACCGAGAATCTGATTGGTATACTAATAAAAGCGATATGTAATCCGCTTTTATTTAGTCTGAAAGAATCTATTCATGGGAAAAATTGCTCTATTTTATAAATTTGTAGATATTCTCAACCCGCAAGAAATTATGCAGTGGCAAAAAGAGCTTTGTACAAGCCTAGCCCTTAAAGGGCGCGTTTTGATAGCGCACCACGGTATTAATGCAACTCTTGGTGGGCATGTAGAATCGATCGATGCATATAAAGACGCAATGAATAGCCACCCACTCTTTGGAGGAATTGATTTTAAAGAATCTGCTGGTGGAGCAGAATGCTTTCCTCGATTACGTGTTGTGGTTCGTAAGACTATTGTTAATATGGGTATCGATTACGATGCATCATATGTAAAAAGGGGTGGCGCTCACCTTAATCCTGATCAGGTTCATGAGTTCTTAAAAAATAAATCTGACAATGTTATTATTTTTGATGGTAGAAACAAGTATGAATCAGTTATTGGTAAGTTTGAAGGCGCAATAGCTCCCGATCTTGCTAACTTTAGAGATTTTCCAGCTTATATAGATGCGAACATTGACCAATTCAAAGATAAAGAAGTGCTTATGTATTGCACGGGCGGTATACGATGTGAGCCGCTCTCCGCATATCTAGTAGAAAAGAATGTTGCAAAAAAAGTCTATCAAATAGAGGGTGGCATTCATCGATACATAGAAGCATATCCAGATGGATATTTTAAAGGTAAAAATTACGTATTTGATGGTCGTGTTGCATTGCCTGCTAATGAAGAGGTTCTTTCGCGATGCGATAACTGTCCTGCAGTATGCGATGAATATCACAATTGCTTGAATGCTGCATGCAACAAAAAGTTTATTGCTTGTTCAGTATGTATAAATGAGCTAAAAAATACGTGTGGAGTGCGGTGTAAAGAATTAGTATACGTGCATCACGTACCACAACGTCCACCATTCTACAAAACGCCATTATCATCATTTGTGCATGAATAATTCAGTAATTCAATCCAATATTTCTCTTGCGGATAAAAACTGGTTTAAGACTGGGGGTTCTGCGCGATGGTATGCTGAACCATCAACAAGCGAAGCATTTCAACATGCGCTCTCTTTTGCATATACGCATGCAGTTCCAACCATGCTCTTGGGCCATGGTGCTAACGTTTTAATCAGCGATGATGGTTTTGAGGGATTAATAATTAGACCCAGTCTTGTTGATATTGTTGTTCATGGTGAAAATGGCCGCAGTGTTCTTATTACGGCGGGAGCTGGAGTTGGTATGCCAGAATTGATAAACTTTTGTCTTGATCGAAATTTGGTTGATTTGGAAGAGTTCAGTGGTATACCCGGGACAGTTGGAGGATCAGTCTATATCAATCTCCATTATTTTGAGTTTTTACTTGAGCACTTTTTGCATAGTGCGCAAGTGATTCATGCAACAACGGGTTCTGTAATGACTGTTGAGCCTTCGTGGTTTCGGTTTGGGTATAATAGATCTCGTTTACAAGAACGGGAATATTACTTGATATCTGCAACATTTGTAGTCACTAAAGTTTCTGATGTACAGGCTGCATATGCGCGTGGTCGACAGACTGAGATTATACGTCATCGTGCAAAGCGATATCCAACAGCGAGAACATGTGGTAGCTTCTTTAGAAATTTTTCTGAAGATGAAGTTCTTAATGCGCGCGATGAAAAACGTGTTCCATTTGTTGCCTACTATCTTGATAAGGTTGGCGTAAAAGGATCTCTTGCAGTTGGTGATGCACATGTTTCGCATCAACATGCCAATATGATTGTGAATACTGGCTCTGCAACAAGTAGTGATATTATTACTGTTGCTCGCATTATGCAACAACGTGTCTATGACCAATTTGGTATTATTCCACAGCCAGAATGTCAGCTTATTGGGTTTAAAGAATATCCATTGTTGTAAAGGATGAGCAGTGATTCCTAATGAAGTGATTTTTGTGATTCATGCATTATTAGTTGGAAGCTGTGCAGTTGGGGCATTGGCATTGAGTAGATATGCATTAGTTGCTTACATAGCACTCTGTTGCGTATGGGCCAATATCTTTGTTCTTAAACAAATAACGCTTTTTGGCTTTACTGCTACATGTGCAGATGCATTTGCTATTGGCGCAATTATTGGATTAAACCTATTGCAGGAATATGTAGAAAGGTCTGTTGCTCGCATTGCAATGATTATTAACTTTGCTGCGCTGGCTCTCTATGCGATACTTTGCACTATTCACTTGTGGTATGAGCCAAGCATGTATGATATAACGCAGGTACATTATACGGCTCTTATGGGCATCATGCCACGCATAACTATCGCATCATTTACTGCTTTTTCTGTTTCTCAAATTTTAGACTATAACATTTTTGGTCTTCTTAAAAAGAGCGTATCAGATAATCGATGGCTATTGTTACGTACCTGTATTTCTACGGGAATAAGTCAGTTTATTGATACCGTTCTTTTTACATTGCTTGGACTCTATGGAGTGGTTGCTCATCCATGGCATATTATTTTTGTCAGTTTCTTTATAAAGATCATGGTTATGCTCATAGCAGCGTCCGTAGCATCACTATCACGATTAATGCCTCGAGAGTATCTTGATAAACCATAAAATATTCTTGGAATAAAGACTTTTTAAGGATTTTTGCTATTCTAAGATGCATGATAGTAAAGCCTTTTTCTTTTACCATTACACACACGTCTAAAAAGTCGAGAGCTCGAGTAGGTATCATTACCACTCCGCATGGAATTATTGAGACCCCCAATTTTGTTGCTGTTGGAACAAATGGGACGCTTAAAGCAGTAGATAGTACTCTTGCGCACCAAATTGGATTACAGCTCATGTTCTGTAATACATATCATTTGTTACTACAGCCCGGAACAGAAATTGTAAAAAATGCTGGCGGTCTTCATAAATTTATCAATCGATCTTTGCCAATCATAACTGATTCGGGAGGATTTCAGGTATTCTCATTAGCGTATGGTACCGTAAAAGATGAGCTCAAGAGCAAGGGGCAAAAAAAGGGTGATAACTCAGTCATTAAGATATCAGAAGAGGGAGTGCTCTTTCGATCATATCGTAATGGAGATCCTATTTTACTAACGCCAGAAACTTCAGTGCAAGCGCAAAAAGATCTTGGCGCAGATATTATTATTCCATTTGATGAACTCCCTCCGTATCATATTGATCCGCGACTTCTTGAAAAATCGCTTCATAGAACACATAGATGGGAAACAAGATCACTTGATGTGCATCGTGCAAACCCAAATAATCAAGCTATGTATGCAGTGATTCACGGTGGAATTGATAAACGATTACGAACATTAAGCTGTCAGTATTTGACGAGTTTGCCATTTGATGGATTTGCAATTGGAGGCAGTCTTGGTAAAACCAAGCAAGAGATGATCGAGATGCTCTCATATACAATGCCACACATTGATGCAACAAAGCCGAACCATCTACTTGGTATTGGAGATCTTGAGTCGATCGATCGTTGTGTATCATTAGGTATTGATACATTTGATAGTTCTCACCCAACACGATGCGCACGTCATGGTCTTATATTTACCAAACAAGGAAATTTAAAGATTCTTAATTCTGCAAATCGATATTTGTTTACGTCGCTTGAAGACGATTGCGAATGTATGGTCTGCAAAAACTATACACGTGCATATCTGCATCATTTATTCAAAGCAAAAGAGATGACAGGATATACGCTTGCAAGCATACATAATCTTCACTTTATGGTTCAGCTTATGAAAAAATATCGTGAACAGATATTGCGTGATGAAATATAATATACGTTAATGCATCAATTAAATAATTGAAGGCTATGCATATCATGAGATGTTGCTTCTGTAATATCGGCAATGTCACACCATTTTAGTTCATAACCATTATTAAATAATACATTACAAAAATTTTGTCTATGTGTAAGATAATTTGCCAAAGATGGATCATGTTGATCAGGTTGAAATGCTTTAAGTATAGCTTGATAGAGCGTAAGACCATCTTTTATGGCATTTACATTAGCACCTTTTTTGGCAAGAAAGTCTAATGCTTCTGGTCCTGACCCAAAATCTCCATAATTACTAAGTGTTTCAAATAATAGAGAGGAACTTGGATCTATCTTTTTAATATCATTGTGTGTCAATAATATTTTCATAGCGTCAAGTGATCTATTAATCGATTTACAAACAAGTGTCCTGAGCATTGCATATTGTATCAGTGGATCATCATATTGTGCACATTTGGTAATGCGGCATCGTATGCGCTCTTGAGGTTCAGCTGGATACTTATTAATTCCCCAGATAGCTATATTAATTGCAGCAGAAAAGGCAAAAGAAGTATTTGCACCTTGCTTCTCAAAAAAAGTTATGACATTAGGCGATATAGTCTTTTCATAGGTATTAGTTATATAGTCATAGAGTTTTTTAGTAGGTCCCTTTAGCTTAGTATGATTAATATTAATATAATCACTATTTTGTGAACTATGCTCTTCATCAGATGAGGTATTCATTTCTACTTCTGCAGTAAATGCGTTGCTTGCCGGAATGATTGAAATGAGAAATGTTAACGTTATTAATGTACGGGAAGACATGATATTATTCTTTCTTAAGCAATAGGCATAGTAGCATTAATTGTGATCATAACAGTTTCTTAGCTTTTGCATGTGATAATCAAATAATTATGTGTAGTGTAATTACTTGTTTTAAACAAGTAAAGCATAAGAGCCGTACGAGTAATTTAATTGTTTGTGCTTGTCTTTTGTATGTACCAACATTTTGCAAATTCAGTTGCCACAAAATAGATAGCTACAATCATTGCTATTTTTGCAAGAGCAGTAGTCGATAGTGGCCAGAAATGAAGAACATCTTTACCAATCCGTGTGTAAGGAAGTATAAGGACTGATGCAACTGAAATCAATGCAGTAATCATAAGATAATAAGAAGGAGCTTTTGCCCGCAATGCAACCTTATTGCTCCGTACTGAGAAAATGAATGCGACTTCAGTTAAGATACTGAAAATAAACCAACCAGTTTGCAATACAGGTGCTGGAGAAGATTTAAATAGTGCAAAATAGATAAAGTCAAAGAGCGTACTAATTGTTCCCAATACAAAAACGAGACCTATATTTGATTTAAATGAAAAAAGAGATGGGTTTTTAAGATCACTTGCATCAACAGTATCAGTTGAAATAGCAATCATGGGAAAATCAGAGAATAAGTTTACGAGTAGAATATGTATGGGAAGCATAGGAAGATGATCAATAAAGAGGGTAGCTATAGCAATTGCATAGCAGTTTCCTAAATTAGATGCCATAGTTGTTTTTATATATTTGAGTGTATTGGCAACTACAGTTCTTCCTTGATATACACCTTCAATGATAACGCGTAAGCTGTTGTGTAATAAAATAATATCAGCAGCTTCTTGTGCAATGGGAGCTGCTCCTTGTACAGCAAGAGAGACATGTGCGGCTTTGAGAGCGGGAGCATCATTAATACCATCACCCAAATAGCCAACAACATAATCGTGTTGTAATGTACGAATAATATCATATTTCTGCTCAGGAGTTATACGTGCAAATACGGTTGATTTTTTAATGAGATCAGTCTTTGTATCATCTGGTAATGCTTCAAGTTCTCGGCCAGTTATTACTTCGTTGATGTTGTTAATAATGTTAAGTTGCATGCCAATGGCAGCACATACATCAGGACTATCTCCACTAATAATACGAACTTGAATGCCCAATTTGTGCGCACGCGTAATAGCGTGCGATGCGGTTTTTTTAAGTGGATCGGTAAATGCTATGCATCCACATAATGTCATATTATTTTCAAGTTCCCATAATGATTTATATGCAGAGTCAGATGATAATTCTTTATATGCGACTGCCATGATACGATTTCCTGCAAGTCCTTGCATATGTATCCATGTTTCAATCTCTTTTTTTTGATCTACTGATAGTGGTATGCATCGCTCTATTATTTCTTCATATGCACCACGAACAATGAGTATATTGATTTGATCGATAAGCACTATTTTAAGACTTCTTCGTTTGGCTGGATCGAATGGTGCATCGTCAAGAATTGTGCAATCTTTAATTCGTTTTTGATCTTCTTTTGTGGCATACATCCAAAGAGCTTTATCAAATCCTGTCAGTTTGCCGCTCTTAATGTTAACAACTTCTTTAGATATAGTACCTAAAAATGGTGTCTTTATCTGATCTCCATAGATTTGGACAACACGCAATTTATTTTCAGTAATCGTTCCGGTTTTATCTGTGCAGAGAAGTTGAATACTACCAAGATCTTCAACAGCAGATAGTCGTTTTACAATAACCTGGTGCTTTGCTAACCGCATTGCTCCCTGTGATAAGCAGAACGTAAGAACAATCGGCAATGCTTCTGGAATTGCAGCAACAGCGAGTGTAATAGTAAATAGAAAGAGATTGAGTAACGATATATTCTGTTTAAAGAATATATTGATGAGAAACATGGCAATTAATATAATAATCACCATGCTCATGACAAGTTTGCCAAGTTGGTTCGTTGATTGTGCAAGTTTACTATCTTGCACTGTTTCAAATGTAAGTTGTGCTATTGATCCAATTATGCTTGATTGACCGGTTGCATAGACAATAGCGGTTGCTTTTCCTGTTAAAACAACAGTTCCTGCAAATCCAATAGTATGCGCTTCATACATAGATTCTGGTTTTTTTATGAGTGCTTCGCTCGATTTTATAACAGCACTTGATTCCCCCGTAATTGATGATTCATCAATGGTTAAATCATCGGTCTTAATGAGTCGAGCATCTGCGGGAATAATATCTCCTGGTTCAAGAAAGATAACATCACCAGGTACGAGTTCTTTGCTTGAGATATTTACTAATGTTCCATTGCGGAGTACTCGTGCAATAGGTTTGAGATATCGTTGTAGTGATTCAAGTCCCATACAGGCACGATATTCTTGTAAGAAGCCAGTGATGACCGTTACTAATACGCAGAGTAAGATAATAATAAAATTCCCATATTCTTGCATAACGAGCAATATGAGAGCAATAAGTAGATAGAGATACATAAAAGGTGATTGAAATTGTTTTAATAAGATGTGCCACCAATATATTTTTTTACCGCTGATTGCATTAATTCCTAATTGCTTTTGTAGTGTTGTAACGGCAGTTGAAGTAAGACCGGTCACAAGATTTGTTTGCAAGTCTTGTAATAATTCTTGATGTGATATGGTGGCATAATATGAGAAATTTTTTGATTGCATTAGGTCCCTTTTGTCCGACTTATCTGCTTATAGTTTGAGCGTAGATGGATGTACTCTTAACAAAAGCGAAAATCTTATCAAAAACGAACATGACTGAAAGCGATATCGGAATTTACTATACAACTTTTAGTTAATTTATATTAAACTTTTTCTCTAGCGCAATAGAATTGAACTTTATATCGTCATTGAGTATATATGGCTTATCCGCTGAAAGAATTATTGCATACACTACTTCAAACATCAACGAATGATTGGAAGATATCACTCTTGATGCATTGGTCGGATATTGTCGGTGCTCTTAATAATCGCATGACGCTTGAAAAAATAGAAGATACACAGATTATTATTGGCGTGTATGATTCATGTTGGATGCAAGAGCTCTATCTTCTCTCTCCAATGCTTCTGGCAACTATTAATGAAAAGCTAGATTATCCACGTATAAAACAGCTACGATTTAAAAAAGCTGTGCTGCCAAAGAAGAGAGAGTCAGAAAATAATGTATTAAAAAAAAAGATGTTTACTGCGATAGTAATCAAACAACATGAACAGCGCGCACTTGAACATATTACTGACCCTATTCTACGGCAAGTTTTAAAAGATTATCTTGTTCGTTGCTATAGGGGAGAAGATGAAAAATAATATATGCCATATCGTAAGCCTATTATGCATAGTATCTATGTATGCATGTGAAGAAGAGATTCGTACTCTTCACAAATCTATGTGGGCACACTATCTACAATATTCTCATGGAACAGATGCTCGTAAATGGTATGATGAGCTCTTATCTACGGAATGTCCAGCATATACGTATAAGGGGTACTTGCAGTTTCTGCATGCTAACGGGAATGCGCAAGAGGTATTAGCCTTGAAAGATATCGTATATACGTTATTTAAAAATGATCCAGATATGCGATTTATGTATGCTATGTCGCTGAAAAAGATTGGAAATAGACAAGAAGCGGATGATGAACTTGTCAAATTAAGTATTGATTTTGGGGATCATGGAGAGATAGTCTTTTATGCTACGGAAGCATTAGTACAGCGAAAGGAGCTTGATAATGCGCTCTCATTGCTCACTAATTATATTAATCGTTCTCCTCAACGGCCAAACATGTTTGTTTACTATTTTCTTAAAGCACAAATAGCATTACAACTTGGTAACTATAATGAAGCACTTGCAAATGCAAAGATATCAGTAGAAAAATATGATCGATTTGATAAAGGACACTTACTTACAGCATTGATTTACGAGTATCTCGGAAATATACAAGAAGCTGTTGGTGAATATGAACGATATTTAGCAGTTACCGATGAGCCACAAAAACAGATTCAAGATCATATGGCGCAATTAATATTGCAACAACAAATAAGCTCAAGTGCAAAGAGAACCTCAGTAATAGATGAATATAATCAAGCGTTGGTCTATTATCATCAAAAAAATTATCAACAAGCACTTGCTATGCTTAATGCATACGATGCAAAACATCCACAACAAGAAGATGCGCGATTATTGCGTATTCAAATATTGCTTGATACTAATAATATTGCGTTAACGCTTAATCTGTTGACGCAATGGATTGAGCAGGATATTACGAATGAATTATGGTATAAAACAATGTTATTAATAGCTAAGCATCCTCAATGTACTAAGATGTGTGCCGTAGCTATGGAATCAATACATACAAAAAATAGTTCAGCTCAAATGCCACTCTATTATGTTGCAGATTTCTATACTCGATTGGCACAATATGATAAAGCTGCTCACTATTATAATCTTATAATTAACAGAGCATCATTGCCTGAACATGTACGACTAAAAGCGCTTTATCAACTTGCAGCTCTTTATTATGATTCTGCAAGATATGAAGATCTTGATCGTTTATTAAAAAAGAATGAACAATCTGTTGAGAAATTTTTACCATTATGTAATGTATACGTCTATTTTTATGCTACAAAAGGCAATGATCTTACGCGTGCTATAAAATTGAGTAAACATATTCAATCGCAACAAAAAAATCCTCATTATGCTGATACATTAGCTCTTATTGCATATAAGCAGAAAAAGTATACTGATGCAAAAAAGATACTTGATATAGCGCATATACAATCTCCGCGTGATGCGGCAATTCATGCTCGACTAGCAAAGACATATTACAAAATTGGTGATAAGCGACAAGCAAAAAAAATGATGGAGAGAGCTTACGTATTAGCTCGAAATGATAGAGAGCGGGCACTTGCACATAAATGGTCTTTGAGATGGAAATATAATGATTAAAAAAGAGATAATTTGTTTTATTGCGGGAAAATCGGGTGGGCATATAGTACCGTGCCTTACATTAGCGAAGAAATATAAAGAAGAGCAACAATGTACAATTCTCTTTTGTACAACAACAAGAGCGCTCGATAAGTATATCATTGCTACCAGTGATAGTGTTGATTATCATCTGACGCAATCACTAGGAGCTTTTTCTTATACAGGTATGCTAGGGAAAATACGGATGTTGAAGCACTGTTTTATGGCATTTATGCAGAGTATATATATTGTAATTCGTTATAGGCCAAGTAGAGTGATTACTTCGGGAGGTATTATCGCAATTCCTCTTTGTATTGTAAGTAATTTATTAAAAATTCCAGTCATTATGTATGAACTCAACGCTGTTCCTGGCAAAGCAACGCTCTTTCTTTCGTCATTTGCGCAGACGATATATGTCTGTTTTGATGTGGCAAAGAAATGGTTTAAGAGATCAGTCCTATTAACAGAATATCCGCTACGATCAATGCAATTTTCTGTGCGGAAGAATTCTGATCGTTGTACTATAGCAATTTTGGGTGGATCACAAGGATCAATACAATTAAATACAATATTTTTACAATGGCTTGAACAAAATGAGATATATTATAAAAACATTCGTCTTTTCCATCAAACAGGATCGATCGATACAAGAAACTGGAAAGATATTTATGCTTCGAAATTGATTGAAGCAACTACTTTTGAATATACACAATCAATTGAGTCGATATACAGCCAAGCAGATATTATTATTTGCAGAGGTGGCGCGGGAACATTATTTGAAATTCTCCACTGTAATAAAAGAGCAATTGTTATTCCATTAGAGCATGTAACTACCAATCATCAATGGGATAATGCGGTAGCTATGGCTACAACATATCCAGCGATGTTTTCAGTCTTTAGAGAAAAAGAAATCATAGCAGATATGCAACCATTTAATGAGTTGTTGTCATCAATTATTACACAAGAATCGAAATGGCATGAGGATCATGTGCAGACGCCAATGGCTCACCCGTCAATTCATGAATAATAACCTCTTTGAGTGATGTATCATAGTTGAAATGTTTAAGAGGGGTTTTAGCGCTATTAACAACATTAAGCCATATTGGAAATGCAGTATGTACGGGATAGATGTTCTTTCCCATTGGTTGATTATCATCGCATCCAATATAAATACCGGTTGTTAATGTTGGAGTTGATCCTACAAACCAGCATGTTCGAGAATCGTTCGTTGTTCCTGTTTTGCATATGGCAGGGCCATCATACCATTCTTTAGTAAAAAATTGTTTAAAGCGGAGTATGCTTCGTTCAAGGATCTTTGCTACTTGCGATGCGACCTTTGATTCAATAACTGATTCTTTGATGATGGCATGTTTCCAAATTTTCTTACCCCATTGATCTTTGATCCATTCAATACTATAAGGTTCTACATATGTTCCATTGTGTGCAAATGAATTAAACATTCCGACTACTTCTTGAACGGTACTATCAATGCATCCAAGTGCTAACGATGGATAGGGATGAAAAGGTCCAGTGATATGACATTTCTGTGCCAAAGATATAATAGTGTAAGGATTAATTTTTAAGAGTGTTTTAATTGCTACAATGTTATTGGAATGATAGAGAGCATATGCACGAGTCATAGGGCCATTAAATCTTAGGTTATTGTTACGAGGTTTCCACACTGATGTGTCTACAGTAATTTCTATGGGTTCATCAATCTCAACATCTTGTAACAATAAGTTGTGTTTAAGGGCTGCTGCATAAATAAGCGGTTTTATTATAGAGCCCATTTGTCTACGTGCTTGCGTTGCTCTATTAAATTGTGATTGTGCAAAATTTTTGCCGCCTATCATAATCTTAATAGCTCCGGTTGCTCCTTCGATAGCCAGTAAGCCCCCATCGATTGCGATATTAAGCTGAGATTGTAAATCATCACACTTTTGTTCGAATATCTTTTGAGCAGCTAATTGCATTCTTTTATTAATGGTTGTTTGTATAACATATCCACCAGTATACAATGCATTTTTCCCCAATTTTTGTTCGAGAGTGGTGCGCAATAACTCTTTAAGGTGTGGAGCATATGATAACTCTGAGCAAGAAGCGATTGTTATAGGAGTACTTATTGCGATATTATATTCATCATATGAAATATATCCAAGTTTATGCATAGATTGAAGAACAGTATTGCGACGTTGTTGAGATTGATGAGGGGAGATAAGAGGACAATACCTATTAGGAGATTTTACGACGCCGGCAAGCAAAGCAGCTTCATCTATAGACAATTCCCATACATCTTTATTCCAAAATCTGATACTTGCCGCCTGTACGCCGTAAATACCACATCCGAAGTAAGTGACATTCAAATATTTTTCAAGAATTTGTTCTTTTGAAAACTGGCGTTCTATTAATAAAGAATAAAGTAATTCTTTTATTTTTCTTGAGAAAGTCTTTTGAGAATCAAAAAAAATTAACTTTGCCAATTGTTGTGTAATAGTGCTTGCTCCTTGCACAATACGTTGATTGTATACATTAATGAAGAAAGATCGAAGAATGCCTTTATATGATATTCCAATATGATTAAAAAAATTCCAATCTTCAGCGGCAATAAATGCATTAATAACGTGTGTAGGTATTTGATCAAAAGAGACGGGATCTCTTCGATCTATTTGAAAACGTGTCCATTCATTTCCCATATCATCAAGGAGAATAGATGGCTTTCCATTGGCATGCCATTCAAGTTTTGATACGTCAATACTATGGTTGTTGCATATGAAAAAAATAGATCCGCATAAAGATGCAAAAATGATGAAAATGATTATATAAATAGTACGAATGAGTTGGTTTGGAAGTAGCTTCATATATGGCGAAAAAAATAGGCCGATATTGCATCGGCCTATTTGTAAATTTGTTACGTAGAGTCGTAATTAACTACGCTTCAGTTTCAGCTTCTTCATCAGCAAATAAGGCTTTGATTGAATCACCGAATGCATACCAAGTAGCTGCTGCTACTGAACCATATACAAAGAGTGCTTGTGACCAAGTTTTGCTTGCAATTTTTGTAGGAAGGTAATTGAATCCTGTTGATGTAGCGGTTTTTACTTTTGCAAATAAACTAGGAGTATTAGCTTTTATTTCTGCATCAAAAGCGGCAATTACAGCAGCTTTAGCTTCAGCAATTTCAGCTTCTGTTTTCTCATCGTCTAATGCGTTTTTATAAGCGACAATTTTATCACTAATAGATGATGGAATTCTCTCTGGAACACTTTCACCCTTTTCAAAAGCAGATTTTGCACTTTTAAGAGTTGTAACATCAACATCATCTGCACCAGCAAATGCTACGAGTGATGTAAATGCAAACACAGTTGCTAATAATTGTCTTGAAATCATAAAAACTCCTTATAAAAATAACTAATAAAACTAACACACAATGTAACTTAATTTATCATTCTGTCAATCAGATTATATTTTTAATTGTAGAATTTGCAAGTATCTGACAATTTTTTATGTTCTATGTATGTATATAAAATGATTATTTATAATGCTTACACGATACTTTAAATCTATTTGTATTTGGTGATGCGATGCAAAAACAAAGAACTATGAATCAAGTCTATCTGCTTATAATGCTGATATTGGCATTTATTTGTGATGTTTTTATATTTTTTACCATCTTTACATCATGGAGTTATCTTTTTCTTATGATTACAATGCTATTAGTATTTTTAGATATATCGCTCTTTATATCGCTAATAACAATAGCAGGAATTATATTAGAATCATTTATTTGGTTTGATTTTTACTGGCTTATGCTTATACCACATCTGTTGTTTTATAGTCTATTACGAATCAATCGCCATCGAATATATCATAGTCATACCATATGGATTGGAATTATCCTCTTTTCATTAATTATTCAAGTTTTTTGTATAGAATATGGGCTTCTATCAATAAAGCATGGGTGGCAATATACAATCAGTAAGATCTTTGGTAATCTGGTAATAGGAGTTTTGATAACAAAATATATGTATTTCAAGGTAAACAAGACAATCGCTTGCGATAACGCAAGAGGAAAGTCCGGACTTTTCATGAACACGGTGCCTACAAAGACTCTTTAAAGGTTGAATGTGGGGGGATTTTTATCAACGGAAAGTGCCACAGAAAATAACCGCTTTATTTATAAAATAGAGTAAGGGTGAAAAAGTGCGGTAAGAGCGCACAGCAATAATCAGTAATGGTTATTGCGGGCAAACCCCACCGAAAGCAAGGCAAAGTAAATACGTATGATGTTCATGTCATAGGCGTATGGGTATGCCGCATAGATAAATGGTTGTCAATTTTTAGATGAATCATTAGCACCAAGTAGTCTAAAGATACAGAATCCGGCTTACTGTTTACCTTGATTGGTGCATCTATGAATGGCGATATGAAAGTAGCACCGTTTTTTTTAATGATGTTACCATTTATAGCCTTTATAAGTGGTTACTATGTTACCGCATCTCTATTTTCAGTTCCTTCTATTCAGATTCCTTCCCTAGTTGGTCTCTCTTCATCTCGAGCTCTTGTTTTATTATCAAATTCAAAGCTTATGCCTCATATTGTAGATATAAAAGAAGACGAGAGTCTTGATGAAGGAACGATTATTAGTCAGTCTCCAAAAGCGGGTCAACCAGCTAAGCAATATCAATCTATTTTTTTAGCAATCTCTAAAAAACCGGCAGCATTAAAAGCTCCAGCTTTTATAGGAAAGCAGATAGATGCAATTACTGTTATTGCACATGATATGGGAATTAAGCTCTCTGTGTATCAAGTTCCAAGTTGTTATCCAATGAATACCTGTATAGCACAAGATCCTAAGGAGAATGAATTACTCTCTTCACATATTATGACAGTCTATACATCATTGGGATCACCATCATTAGTTATTTGGCCCGATTGTATTGGTAAAACACTGGGGCAAGTAAAAGATTTTTTTGCCTTGCATGAAATATCGCCTGATTTTTTTCATATTCCACAATCGCATATGCATGAGTTGTCTGACAATTGCATAATAGTTGATCAGCGACCTATAGCGGGATCACTTCTTCAATTACAGAGTAAAAAGCCGTTATGTGTGCAGATGCAAGTAGCGTGATATTCTTAGACGAGAGATTGTTCTTTATGAATGACAGGCGTTTCGTTGAATATGAGCACTTGTTTCACTCGTCTATTACTTGCATGTTGTACTTGAAAAAAATAATTATGATATAAAATACGGTCACCTTTTTTAGGGATATGTTGTAAATATTCTGTTAAAAATCCACCGAGTGTAACAGAGTTTTCTCGTTTAAAATGAATCTTTAATAGATTTTCAAGATCTTCAAGAGAGAGACTTGCATCGACAAGCCAACCTCCCTTTTGCAAGGAGATCACTTTCTCATGTATAGGTTCATGCTCATCATTGATATCTCCCACTATTTGTTCAAGTATATCTTCAAGTGTAATGAGTCCTGTTACGCTTCCATGTTCATTAAGTACAATCGAAATATGCATATGTCTATGTCTAAATTCATTGAGCAGTTGATTAATCTTTACGCTTTCAGGCGTAAACATAATTGATCGAAGAATCTCTTTTAATGAAATATCTTCATTTCGAGATAATAATAAGAAAAGATCTTTTTGATGTACCATTCCTATGATATTATCAGGTTTATCTTGATAGACGGGTAACCGAGTAAACGGATGTTTAGAAAAAATAGCAAAAGCTTCTTTCAAAGACATGTGAACATCAAGAAGTATAACATCAGTAGCGGGAACCATAATGTCTCTAACGGGCGTATTGCCTAGTTCGAATATATTTTTGAGCATCTGTGTTTTGCTTGGATCCATTAATCCTTTTTCATGTGTATATCCGATTAAAAATTGAATTTCTCGTTCTGAAGAGATCCAATTATTAGTCTGTTCAAGTGAAATTCCGCTAATCTTTTTCATGCATAGATTAGAGAAGAGCATTAAGGTATTGATGATAGGGTAGAGTAAATAATAGAGTAGATTAATGAGCCACAACATAGATTTAAAAATGCTCTCATTGTGGCTCTTTGCAATATTTTTAGGGATAATTTCACCAAACAATACAATTGCTATGCTTGCAATTCCCACACCAACTGAGAATCCGATCTCGCTTGATAATTGAAAATGAGCGCAGACTGTTTCAGCAATATATGTTGCAAGTGATGCGCTAATAACATCGGCAACACTACTGGCAAGTAGTATTGTAATAAGAATACGATGCGGATTCTTTTCGAGGTGATGAAACAACCCGTGATATTTATTTACCGTCTGCGCCAATTCTTTAAGTGTAAATAGGCGCAAAGCCGTAATACTTGTCTCTAAAAAAGCAAGAACCGCCCGTATTGCTAGTGAAATACCAAAGAACATGATAGGTGTTGTCAGATGCGCAAGTGCCTTTATCTCCATAGTTCCTAATACATTCGCATGGTCGATATATTGTTATTCTTCATTACTATCACTTGAAGAGTCGGATGATTCATCGAATGAAGATTCAAGAAGTGTTTCATCTTCATCGTACGGTGCATCATCGTTCAATTCATCAAGATCGTTATCTAAAAATGCGAGTAATTTTTTACTACGAGATGGATGGCGCAGTTTTCGTAATGCTTTCACTTCAATCTGACGAATACGTTCACGTGTTACAGAAAAATCTTTACCCACTTCCTCAAGCGTATGCTCAGAAGCAACATCGATACCAAAGCGCATCTTGAGAACTTTTTCTTCGCGAGGAGTCAATGTCTTGAGTACTTCGCGAACACGTTCTTTAAGATCGTTATTAGCAACAGTATCCGATGGTGAGAAATCATTTTCATTTTCAATAAAATCTTTAATGAAAGCATCTTCGCTATCGCCAACTGGTGTTTCTAATGAAATCGGTTCTTTAGAGATCTTGATAATATTTTTAATCTTCTTTTCATCAAGATTAAGCTCTTTAGCCAGTTCAGCATAGCTCGGTTCTCTTCCATGCTCTTGAATAAATGTTCGTTTAATTTTGTTAATTTTGTTGAGCGTTTCAACCATATGAACTGGTACACGAATGGTTCTTGATTGATCGGCAATTGCGCGAGTAATCGCTTGACGAATCCACCATGTTGCATACGTAGAGAACTTGTAGCCACGTTCAAACTCGAATTTTTCTACTGCCTTCATAAGGCCAATATTACCTTCTTGAATAAGATCAAGAAAATGAAGTCCACGATTAACATATTTTTTAGCAAGATTAACAACAAGTCGTAAGTTTGCTTTAGCTAAATCGTCTTTTGCTCGTTTATCTTTAATAAGGCTAGTCATGAGTTGACGGTAATATTTGAGCATTAATGTTTTGCTCAGACCAACCTCTATTTCGATCTTTTTTATAGCTTTAGTATTGACTCTTATATTGCGATCAATATCCTGCATAGCTACTAATTGATCTTGTGTAGGAGTCGAAATCTTCTTGTAGAGATCATACTGTTCTTGATATTGCACTATCTGTGATTCTTTTTCATTCATCTTTTTGATGAACTTTTCAATCTTTTTACTGATACGCTTAATGAATTTATTGGAGAGCTTAATAGAGCAGATTGTTTTACTAATAGTATCTTTGTTTTTTCGTACAGCAGAAAGCATTTCTTCACGCTTTTCTGGAGTATCGAGCTTTCCACGATAGCTATGATAGATTTTCTCTTCGTTATCGATGAGCTCTTTAATGGTATTGATAGTATTGAGCAGTGTCTGCTTTTCCTCTTCTATTTTGGGCAAATTATCTTCAGGAGAGAATTCAGAGAACTGAATAATGTCTTTGAGAGGCATTGTATTCTTTTGAATTTTCTCACTAATTTGTACGAACTCTTTATATAAAAAGGGAAATTTAGAGATAGCTTCAATAGATTCAGTCTTACTCTCTGCAATCTGTTGTGCAATTGTTGATTCCGTCTTTTTATTTAAAAGAGGAATTTTGCCAATATCACGTAAATATGATTTAACACTATCAGTGATTTGGGTAGAAGAACTTTCTCGTGCAGTTTCGCGTGATTCTTCGTCATCTTCATTGCCATCATATTCACTATCTTCATCGATATCAATAGATGCTTCGATAGATCCTGAACGAGCTTTTAATGATGCACCATCTTCAGATTGATAATCACCTAGATCTTCTGCTGATACAGCTTCAAGCTCTTCTTGCATGACAATGTCAACATTTTCGCGTTCAAGTAATTTTAATAAACGATCAGTATCAGATTCGTTAAAATTATTTTTATCACCAAATTCTATGATTTCTTCATAGGTAATGATGCCATTTTTTTTACCCTTATCAACAAACTCATGAAGAATTTCATCCTTATGATCAAGATCCTGCGATGATTGATTAGTGGATTTTTTACCTTGTACCACCGATATCTTTTTCTTTAAAAGAGACGTGCGCTCTTTTTGCTTGAGTTTTAAGGAATTCGCTTTCTTGTCTTTAGATAGTTTTTTACTCATCGTGTTACGTACCTATAGTATAAATTTTTATTTTGAGGTAGCAGAGACTACTTTTTGTTTACAAGTTAAAAAGTCACGCACAATCTTTTCTACTTTAAGTGTGTCATTTTCTTTGCGTGCTGACGCAAGCTTTATTTGTGTATCATGCACAATCTGTTTCCACCACCTCTTGTATAGTTGTGTCACTAATATATCAAACAATGGTGCATCAATATCTTCTGCATGCTCAAGTAATAGTTTGCTGATTAATTGTTTCTGTGTCTCTGTTACTATATCCAAAAGTTTAGCAAAGCTTATTCCTTCTATATTAGAACGTATCACTAATAATATTTCGCTTAAATGAGCGGGCATATACTCAATAAGAAGGTCATGAGCGTCTTTGGTAAACAGATGTATGTTTTGCATTATAGCACAAAAGACACGGTTTTCCAAAGAAGGGTCTCGAGATAATTGTTGAGGATCAATAGTCTGAGGAGTGCTTTTTTGAGGGGACGTATCTGTAGTTATCTTGTTTTTTCGTAAGACTTCTCTTTTTAAAGAATCAAAAGGAATTCCAAGGAGCTGTGATGCTCGATCAAGAAGGAAATCTTGTTTGAGTAAATCATCAACTGTCATGATAACATCAAGCAGCTTCCGTGTAAGGTCCACTTTTTGACTGAGTGATTTACTTGCTAAATCTTGACCGAGTGTCGCAATGAAAAATTCAAAAATATCATACGCACGAGTAATGTATGGCTGTATATCATTTCCTTGCGCAAGAAAAGAAGCAGGATCTTGGCCGTTAGGAAGTGTTACCACTTTAAGATCAAGATTAGTTTGCCAACATATGGAAGCGAGTCGCAAAACAGCTTGTATACCGGCTTGATCACTATCATAGATAATGTTGAGTTGAGAAGTGTACCGGTTGATAGCCTTAAGATGTTGAATTGTACACGCTGTGCCAAGAGTTGCAATCGTATTATTATGACCATATTGCGACATCATTACACAATCGAGATATCCTTCAACCAAAAATGCTGTATCTTTTTCTTGGATTGTTTTTTTTGCTAAATCAAGTCCGAAAAGAAGAGATCCTTTGTTAAAAAACTCATTTTCATGTGAGTTATAATATTTAGGGCGTTCATCATGTTGCTTAAATACACGTCCTCCAAAGCCACAAAATCGACCGAGATGATCTTTTATAGGAAATATGATGCGCTCTTCAAAAGGAGAAAAGAGGATATTCTTCTTTTCAGATACGATATGAGCTTGTATAAGGTCAGCAGTTAGGATTCCCTGCTTATTGCAAGATTCAAGACATGTGCGCATTGCTTGTGCGCCTCCTGGAAAATAACCAATCATAAATGCATCAATGCTTGATGTATGAATACCGCGCTTAAATAGGTATTGTTGCGCTAAGGCAGACTTTTTTAGCTGCTCATGAGACCATGTAGCAATAAACTTGCAAAGGTCAAAATATGATTGTTTACCATCTTGTGTCTTTTGATATTCGCAAGACTGTGCATTGATGGTAATAGAAAGACCATATCGATCGATGAGAAACTGTGCAGCCTCTATAGGAGAGCAATTTTCTACTTTAGCAATGAATGATATAGCATCCCCACCAACATGACATCCAAAGCAATAAAAGATTTCTTTATGAGGACTTACGGTAAAAGAGGCTGTTTTCTCATGATGAAAAGGACAGCATCCTTTCCAGTAATTGCCGGCTTTTTTTAATGTTGCATATTCATTAACGACGTCGAGAATAGATATGCGTTCTTTAATCTGTGAAAATATCGTGTTATTCATATGAGCGATGTGCCTGTTTGGTGAAATATATCATTCCTGTAAAACCAAGAATAGATAGCATCATTGCAATTATTTGATTAGCTGAGAGTATATGATAGGTATCCCAATAGAAGTAGACTTGATCTGCTCGCCAAAAATCAACAATGAATCGTTCTATGCTCTCAAGCATAACATAACAGGAGGCTAGTTGTCCTGAAAAATGTAATCTTTTTTGCGCAACGTAATACATGAAAAGAAAGATACAAAGTAATCCAATAACACTGTAGAGTTGTGCGGGATGGATGACAACTCCAAGTGGAGCAAAGCTATGAGGATCAGTGTAACAGACCCCCCAAGGCATATATGTTGCCGATCCATAGCAACATCCTGCACAGAAGCATCCAAGGCGCGAAATTGCTTGTAATAGTCCAGCATGAATAGCAATGAGATCAAAAAATGGAAGAATTGGGACGTTTCGATATCTGATGTACCAAGGAACAACAAGCAATATGGCAATAATAGTTCCCAAAATAGAAAAACCGCCTTGCCATATTGCAACAATATCTACCCAAGAGGTAACAGGTCCTTCTGTCAGAATATACAAAAGGCGTCCACCAACGATTCCTGCGATGATTCCGACAAATAAAATATCTGTAAATGATTGTTCAAGACGTAACTGCTTAAATCGTGGATGCTTTTGTATGAGCCATATAAAGATGATAAGTCCAACGGCAATAGCAAGTCCATAACTTTGTATATATATAGGGCCATAAATATGAAAGAGCGAAGGATTCATTGCATGCTCACTATCTTTTCTTTATGATTTTGCCATCAGATTTTTTTAATGATTGATCTTCTATCAAAACTTCAGGACTGGTCTTAATTGCACCATTAATACGAATTCGTTCATCATTATCCCAATGATCAAAATGAATATCGAGTTTTGATGCATTATCTGGAATAGCATATGTGACTGATTTGGTTCCCGTATAGGTGTTCCATGGTGCCCGCCATTCATAGTCATAGGATATGGTTATTTCTTTTTTTGTTGTAGAGATTGATTTACCTTCAGCTACTGGTTGGCCATCAATTTTAAGTACAAACTTTTCTGGATATCTCATTTTAAATACTTTGTAATATCCGAGTTCATCTTTGGTAATAGCGTTAACAATAGTTACTGGCTTTGTAGATTCTATTTTTTTTTGTGACTCAGTTGACGTTGACACTGATATTTGTTGCGTTGTAGTCGAAATCAAAGCAGTTGTATCAGGCTGACTTACAAGAATAGATTGCAATTGTTCTATTCCGGAAGAAGCTACTAGATTTTTTTCAGAAGAGCCTTGCTCTAAAGAGGTTATTTTTTTACTGGTATCAAGGGTATCAACGTGATATGACTCTACAATTTCATCAGATGTAGAATCTTTGAATGTTTTAGAATCGATACAGCTTGGTAAGAAACAGGTGATAGTAGATATCATTACAACAGTCTTTTTGTATAATACCATACAATTTCCCCTCGCTAAATAAAATATTTTGTTAAACAGATAAACGCATGTTTTAACATGCGTTATGTTTTCAAATTATGCAATACTAAGATCCAACAAAATACTATGAAACTATGAAGATGATTGGTTGCATGATGATGATCTATTTTTAATTTTGAATATAAGCAGTGATATTGCAGCAGGAGTCATTCCAGGAATGAGAGATGCTTGTGCAATATTTTGAGGGTTGTGACGATTCAGCTTTTCTTGTAATTCTTTTGATAATCCGGAAATTCCTGTAAAAGTGAATCCTGCGGGGAATATTAAATCTTTATATTGTTGACGACGTTCAACCTCTTTTGCTTCTCGCTCAATGTATGGTGCATATCGAAGTTCTGCGTGTACTGTTTGCACTGCGCGTTCTGATAATGGATAAGAAGCATCATTTTGTATTGCGGTAGCATTGCATTCCATTTCACCATAGAGACGTAAAATTTCAGCATTATTTTTACCAGCCTTGAGACTTTTGATTGTCTGAGAAATGATCTCTTTTTCTTGAGAAAAGTCATTATATAGATCTGAATCAATAAGGCCTAATTGGTATGCTCGATCTGTTAAGCGTAAAAATGAATTGTCTTGGCGTAATAATAATCGCCGTTCAGCTCGAGATGTAAACATGCGATATGGTTCATCGACACTCATAGTCACCAAGTCATCAATCATAACTCCGATGTAACTTTCACTGCGATCAAGAATGAATGGATCTTTATTGTGTGATTTTAGATGCGCATTAATACCAGCGATGATCCCTTGCCCGGCAGCCTCTTCGTAACCTGTTGTGCCATTAATTTGACCAGCCAAAAAGAGACCGTGTACACTCTTTACTTCAAGCGTATGCGAAAGTTGATCTGGTAATACAAAATCATATTCTACTGCATATCCTGGACGAACAATAATTGCTTGTTCAAAACCAACAATTGTTCGAATATATTCTTGTTGAACTTCGTATGGTAATGATGTTGAAATACCATTTGGATAAATCTCCTCAGTATTTGCACCTTCGGGTTCTACGAAGACATGATGAGATTTTTTATCCGGAAATCTTCCTATCTTATCCTCTATTGATGGGCAGTAACGAGGACCGATTCCCGTAATGTTGCCACTATACATTGCAGATCTATGAAGATTTCTACGAATAATTTCATGTGTTTTTTCATTAGTATGAGTAATATAACAGGCATGAGAACTGGAAACTTTTTGTGGATGAAATTCGAATAAATAAGACAAGTTATCCGGTTCTTGATATTCCATTCGTGAAAAATCTAAACTTGATCGAAGCAAGCGGGGTGGTGTGCCTGTCTTAAGGCGTCCGAGACGAAGTCCAATATTGCGCAAAAAGAATGAGAGGTTTTTGACAGCCTGCTCGCCCTGTCTTCCGGCAGAATAATTGACAGTTCCTACATGTACGAGTCCATTTAAAAATGTTCCAGTAGTTAAGATAACAGAAGGTGCATGCAGCTCTGTTCCATCTTGCAAACGTATACCAGTTACTGTGCGAGTATCGGTAAGAAGTACATCATCAACAACCCCTTCATAAATACTTAAATTGTCTAGCTGTGAGAGTCTCTCTCTGCTCAGTTGATTATACGCATATTTATCGATTTGAAGCCGTAATCCTTGTACAGCAGGACCCTTTTTTGTGTTGAGCATGCGCGCTTGAAGATATGTTTTGCTGCACAATTTTGGCATGAGTCCTCCCAATGCACTAATCTCATAGACAATATGTCCTTTTCCAACACCGCCAACAGCAGGGTTACAGGGCATGAGACCAATCTTATCTATGCTTAATGTTATGAGCGCTGTTTTTGACCCCATTTTTGCTGCAGCATGTGCTGCTTCTATACCGGCGTGACCGCCGCCAACAACAATAACGTCAAAATCGTGCAGATGGTTTTTCATATAAACAGTAACCAGTTAGATGATGATTGAGCTTGTACAGAGTAAAAGGGGCGCATATACAATGCGCCCCTTTTATTTCAATGTATAAGAAAATAGGTCTATTTACAATAAGAAAGAAGGCTAGAGTTATAACAAGGAAACATGGAAAGGCTTGGATCGTCATTTAAAATCTGATGTAACCGGATTAGTATGATATCATTTTTTATAGGCGTAGAGCGTAAGAATCTATTATTAAGATATAATTCTACATGTGGTATACGTGGTAAAAGATTGATCTCAAGATAATCCGTATTTAATTGAGGAATACAATGAGGCTCATTTGGCTTAATGCGTTTCTTAGGTCTTGATTCTTCTGTAGGTTTATCAATCTCTTTTTCATTATTTTTGATATATAAATTATATTCTTCGATTAATTCAGCAATCTTTTTTATTGCTGGGGTATAACGATTTGATTTTATATGCTCTTTTATCATATGAGAATGTATGGATTCTAAATTGTTGTATTCTTTACAGCAATCAGAACAGTATAGATGTTTCCAAGCGATATGCCTTATTGAGGAAGATTCTTTTGAGAAAGGCTTTGTAGAACATTTATTGCATGGATATGATGATTTTCTCTTTGATTTGGGTAAAGTGCGGAAAATTATTTCTTCATAAGGTGCAGATTTCTCTGCGCTATATAATGGTAACCAAGCAAAAAGTATAAAATAAGCAATCAATGTATACATAGTAATTCCATAATGTATAAAACATATCGATTAATTATATCAGAGTGTAGTATCTCATTAATATAATTACAAATGCTATGTATAGATAAAGAAAGGGTTACGCTGTTGTATGTAAAAAGCCTTCATTATTCCGATAAAATTGCTTCATCATTGTAAGTGCTATGTAACGTCGAGACATCATTTTCAGAAGTATTAGCGACATATTTTTTTGAATACGTATATTTTTGAGAATGTGCAATAAGATAGGCATATAACTTTATTTTTTCGGGATGTTCTTGATAAATATGGTCAGCGATATTTTGTCTGTTTCCAAATGATAGTTGGCAAATATCACAACTATTGTGTACTCGTGCTATATGATCATATCCATTGATATCAGGTATAGTATAGTTGCATGAAGGATAAGGACATTGTTTTTTATGATCATACATAGAAGGGAGTGTGAAATTGTTCATATGCAAAGAAGTTGGCAAAGATTTCTCAACTCTTTTTTTAATAAAGTCACGTGGTTGAGCATTAAGAAGATATTTGAAAAGATTTTGATTTTTATGAATTAGCTTAATGTGAACTGCTGTGTCTATGCGATCAGGAAATTGCGTAGAGCATCTAATGCAATAATTATGCATCGTTATTATGTGATTAAACAGAGATCCGTATAATGTTTTCTTGCATGATGAGAATGGACAATTTTTTTGAATACGTGTTTCATTAGTAGTCTGTTCCATGCTATATAGATTTGTCACTATACATGCTGATACAAAAAGATATACATATATCATTTAATTAACCTCTAATTTAATGAGAGAAATAAATGCACTGAGTTAAAAGGCTGGTTAATATTTGCTTTTGTGTAAATTTAATGATTATACAGAATAATGCTTTTAAATAATTTTCCAAAATAAAAAGAGACGTTCGTATGAACGTCTCTTTTTATAACTATGGAAATTAAATTCAATATTATTTACAACGCAATCTATGGTTAAGAGCCGATAATGCTTCAGTCGGTAGTGCGTTATCCTTTTTACTTACCATTGTTGTGATATGGCCAGCGAACGCCATCAATTTGTTTGCAATAGTAGCATGACTTGTCTTAAGCATATGATGTACTTTTTCAATGTGAGGAATAATTCCTGTCATTTTTTGTTTTATATTATTAGTAAGCGACATCAATGCTGGTGCAACAACTCCAATCTTTTTGTTGTTACGGAACTGGTTTAATGTACCGTGCACCGTATGTAATACATCATACATTTTATTAACAATCATACTTGTTTCAGTGATGACTGCATTATAAAATGGCGAAGCAGTAGATTTATGAATTTCTTGCGATACGGGAGTTACAACTTCTTGATGCATACCTTGAAGTGTCTTTAAAAAGCCATCAACGTGAATTTCATATGCTTGATTATTCTGTTTACTTTTGAATTCATCAAGTTGTTGCTTTAGTGTTGAAACATAGTGATCTATTTTTCTAATTACTTCTTCAATGAAGTTGATTTCATGTTGATTAAGTGTTCCTTGTATCTGAGATATAACAGGAGCCTGTCCTGCAATAAAAACACCTGTATTAGCAGAGCTAAGCAATATACTTAATGCGATAAGTAATCTCTTTCTATTCTGTTTATTCATATTGATTCCTTCTGTTATACTACCTCTTACTACTTTTTGAATTACACTGTAACATGCTTTTTTAAAGCTTACTTAAAAGTCTATAGTATGGGTCTGGTAAGTCAAATGGGGTAGCTTGTAAGTAGTAGTATAAGGGGCTCTTTTATGGGTGCAGAAGGGTATCTTTATCAAATAGAAAAGTTATTTATTGGCATAAGGGGTATTAATGA
This sequence comes from uncultured Pseudomonadota bacterium, assembly GCA_964575265.1. GTDB lineage: Bacteria > Babelota > Babeliae > Babelales > Vermiphilaceae > CAZNPD01. The sequence continues at coordinate 171,674 of CAZNPD010000003.1, forward strand.
TTTTTCATCTAGCAATGGCTTTAAAGGCCCATTGGAGCGTTCTTAATGTGATTCACTATGTAAGCGTTCGCTCAATTTTAGCCCTATTAAGCACATTATTTTTCTCTTTAATGGGGGGGAATTGGTTTATTAATAAATCCAAAAAATTATTTCGCTCACAAGTAAGAGAATATACCCCTGAAAGACATCAAGAGAAAAATAATTTACCTACGATGGGGGGGATATTTATTGTTGCCATAGTAGTATTAAATATACTCTTATGGACTAATTTAACTAATCCTCAGGTATGGACCATGTTTATCTGTCTTCTCTTGTTTGGATTTATAGGAGGTTGGGATGATTGGTTAAAGATTAAACATAAGCGAGGCTTATCAGCGAAATTAAAGTTTATATTACAGATACTAGCTGGAATAGTGGTTGTCTTAATATGGCTCTCTACTGCTCAATCGTATTGGGGAATTTCAATACCCTTTTTTAAAGATACATGGATCTATTTGGGATATTTATTTATACCATGGGCAGTATATATGATTGTTGGTTTTTCTAATGCAGTGAATTTAACGGATGGTCTTGATGGTCTTGCTATTGGATCATTGATTCCCAATTTTACTACTTTTGCATTTATATGTTATGTAGCTGGTCATGCTAAAATTGCAGCTTATCTCCATATACCATTCGCTGCAACCTCTGAAATAGCAGTTATTGGAACTATCCTTGTAGGGGCATCAATTGGATTTTTATGGTATAACGCCTATCCAGCTCAGATATTTATGGGAGATGTAGGATCGCTCTCTTTGGGTGCAGCATTAGCATTAATGTCTTTGATGGCAAAACAAGAATTATTATTACTTGTTGCAGGTGGTCTCTTTGTATTTGAAACAGTGTCAGTTATTTTACAAATATTTTCATATCGCGTTTATAAAAAAAAATTATTTAAGATGGCACCAATTCATCATCATTTTGAGTTGATTGGATGGCCAGAAGCAAAGATTACAACACGATTTGGTATTGTTACATTCATTTTATGTTTATTGGCGCTTATTACACTTAAGCTTCGATAACTTTATTTCTATATTTTTGAATAAAGAAGATAGAAAGTCCAGTTAACAGTAATGTGCAATAGATAGTGAATGCGTAATATCCGAATGAGAACATGCTATAAATACAAGTGGAGAGTAATAGTGTGCAACTACCAAGCCCCAAAAATGGTATCCAAAGAGATCCATATTGATCATGCGTGTTTCGCCAACTGCCAATAAATAGAGCGCATGTACTTATGGTATAGGCGGTAATATTTCCTAGTGCACTCAATTGTTGTAATGGAATCTGATTTCCCTGCGATATACATAAATAGATGAGACAAATGATACCTTCAACAATAACACATGCCCATGGAACATAATTAGAGTTTAATGTTGTAAGGATGCGTTTTCCGATAAGATGATCATTTTTTGCAAGGGTATGAAGGTTCCACATATTGCTGAAAATAATACTATATCCACTACCAAGAGATGAGGCTATGATGCCGATGTAGACAAAAATATTGAGTGCTTTTGCGATGATAGCACTTGAAGGTAATGCATTATGGATAAGATGTGGAAATAGTGTGCGATAATCGGGTATAGTGGCTAATGATTCTCCAAGTGCTGTATAAAATAGTGTTTGATAAACTACAGCAATTAGAATAACAAGTCCGTATGAAATAAGAATTGCGCGAGGTGCATTTTTACGTGCATCTTTTATATGATTGCTCAAGGAGCAGGCTGCTTCGAATCCTGATACTGCATACAATGCCAATGGAATAGTAAATGGAACGCCGCTCCAACTTGCAGTAATTCCATCAGTTAGTCCGAATTTTCTTGTAATTAAATAGATACTCATTGTAACAGCAATTAGGATAGGAATGATCTTTAACATCATGAAGCACAATTGAATACGACCTCCTGTCTTTACATTGTTAAGATTGAGCGTAATAAAAAGAAAGAGAATAAAAATATCAAGTATAAAGACAGGAACTGTTTGCAGATATGGTACTATCTGTTGTAGTAGCGACATTGCAACATGAATAACAAGTGTTGCTGCGGCAAGTTTTCCTGTAAAATATCCCCATGCACTCCAAAATCCTGCAATAGGTGCAATTTCTTGTGCTCCAAATGTATATAATCCATCCGATGGGTAAATACGAATAAGGCGAGCCATTGAAAGAACAAGAGGAAACATAAGAAGTCCAACAAATACATAACTGAGAGCGCCAAGTATACCAGCTCTTTGAGCTAATACTGCGGTATTGATAAATATGCCAGCGCCAAGCATAACATTTATGTTAATGAGAATGGCCATAGGTAAAGATATGGTATGTGAGTGCGTCATGAAATTTGATATCCTTATGTTTAGATATGCGCTACAAATAATTGATAGAGAGCAATTGATCCTGCAACAGCAGCATTAAGACTCTCTGTATTTCCTGGCATAGCAAGTGTAGCTTTTGTGTTGCATTGATCGATCCATTGATCAGGAATGCCTTGTGCTTCATTGCCAACAACAAGAAGCGTATTTGTATTAGGAATCTCTTGTATAGAATCTCCTCCACTTACAACAAGTGCGCAGAGAGAAGATTTATTTTTATTGCTGAGTAATTCTTGCCATGTCCATTCATAAATATATGCTTTTGCAATAGTTCCAGCAGAAGCGTGTATTACTTTTGGATTCCATGGATCACATCCTTCTACAATAACTACAGACGGCGCATTCATGCTGACAGCAGAGCGTATGAGTGTTCCCATATTCCCAGGGTCTTGAATGCGTGCAAGTACAATGCCAGATGAGAGGCTACTTACTTCCGGAGAAGGTGGCATATAAAATACTCCAAGAATACCGCTCGATTGTGTAACGGGACTTATCTTATCCATTACATGTTCATGTGCAAGAATTATTTGTGATGGTGATGCAATCGTCAGCGCTGCATCTTTCATGCGCAAGGAACATAAGATTGCTTCCAGTTTTACACCATACTCGATGAGTGTTTTGCAAACGCGTATACCTTGTGCAATAAATTTACGATGCGTAGTTCTTCCTTGCGATGTATGAAGTTCTAAAATGTGGCGAACATATGCATTAGAGCGAGAGTTTATTTGTTTCATGTGCGCCTTTATCGTATTATAAATCATATATGAAGGAGAAATGATTACTCATTTGTTAAGATACTCTACTTAAAAATAATTTCAAAACTGATTTCATCAAGAAGATTGTAATAGAACAATTGCAGTTGCGGTATCAATACTGTGAGTTAGCGATAATAATATTTCTACGGTAGTAGAATTAAATAATTCCATTTTATTTTTTTGCTCTATATGAATTGTTGGAATGGTGTTAATTTTGATTATAGATAGCAACTTACATACATGTAAAAATGAAATGGTATGATGAGGATTGTACATTGATAATGCTTTGAAGAAAGCTTCACGAGCAGCAAAGCGAGCGGCAAATCGCTGAGCAGATAATGCGACATGTTCTAAGCAGTAATCAATTTCTTGATCGGAAAAGATTCTTTTTAATTGTTTGCGTGAATATGTACGCCACTCTTGCAAGCGAACAATATCAACGGTATCAATTCCAATAGCGTATATCATTGTCTTTGCTGATCAAGATAATGATCGAGTGAACGATACATGATTGCTTCTTGAACATGTGACACATCAATAATCTGCGATTCTTCAAGATCAGCAATAGTGCGAGCAACTTTAATAATTTTGTGATAGCCTCGCATACTCAATTTTAATCGTGAAAATGCCTTTTTCATGATTTCTTGTGCAGCAGAGGTTAATTGACAATGAATATCAATAGCATCAGATCCCATCGCGCTGTTGTATACATTACTATCGCTAAATCTATTTTTTTGCATTGCAAGAGCATTGTCTATTGCTACTTGTAGTTCATGTGATGATAGTTCGGGTTCTTTATTTTGTTGTGCAATTGTATCATATTCAATTGATTGTACATGAATCTGCAAGTCTATACGATCAAGCAATGGCCCAGATAGCTTTGATAAGTATTTATGAATTTGTTGACTTGAGCATGAGCATGGTCGTTGCTTATCTCCATAGAAACCGCAAGGACATGGATTGAGTGCAACAATTAATTGAATAGATGCAGGGAATGTTACTGTTTGATGAACTCGTGATATTGATACCTGTCTGTTTTCAAGTGGTTGTCGTAAAGCTTCAATAGTGTCTCGTTTAAATTCTGTCAATTCATCTAAAAAGAGGATGCCATTATGAGCGAGACTAATCTCTCCAGGTTGTGGATACGTTCCACCGCCGACAAGGCCTGCTTGAGAAATTGTGTGATGCGGGGCTCTAAATGGCCTATCGTATATCAATGTGTGTGAATGAAGCTTTCCACTGATAGAATAGACTCTGCTTGTTTCAAGTATTTCAGAAAGTGTCATAGTAGGAATAATAGTTGCAAGTCGTTTTGCGAGCATTGTTTTTCCTGCTCCAGGTGGTCCAATAAAGAGAATATTATGTCTTCCTGCGGCAGCGATTTGTAATGCTCGTTTTGCTTGACGTTGGCCTTTGACTTGAGAAAAATCAAGAAATTCTTTTTTGATATGAACTGCATGCGGTTTAAATGTGCAAGGAGTTGGTTGGATGATAATCTCTTTGCGCAGGTATGCTACTAATTCTGGTAGAGTCTGAATTCCGATAACTTCTACCTCTTGTATGAGTGCAGCTTCTTGAGCATTTTCTAACGGAACAATAATTCTTTTTTTACCGAGTTTAATTGCATCATATGCGATTGCAAGTGCACCTTTGATAGGGCGTACCGCTCCATCTAATGATAGCTCTCCTAAAAAGAGTGTTTCATGTAAGAAGAGAGAATCAATCGAGATATATTCGCATGATTGTAAGATGCCAATAGCGATAGGAAGATCAAATAATGTTCCCTCTTTTTTTAAATCAGCGGGAGCAAGATTGACGGTAATTCGCTTTGCAGGAAGTCTGAATCCGCAATTTTTTAGAGCAGTTTGGATGCGCTTGCTACTCTCTTTAATAGCAGTATCGGGAAGCCCAACGATATAAAAACTGACAAGTCCAAATGATACATCAACTTCGACTTCTACGATATGTGCATCGACGCCAATAGTAGTTGCAGAGAAAATTTTAGAATGCATGAGATTTTCTATATGATTTAAAATAGTTTTATAAAGCGAAAAGAAGATTTCTATTATTATAGGATATTTCTCTAAGTAGGTAAATTTTATGTTTTATAAGCGTAATTTTTTTTCATTTCAAGTCTTATTTGTCTCATATGTGCTGATAAAAAGTGGTACTTTTTTAAAATGATCGTAAAATAAATAGCTATAGTGCACTCATCTAAGCAGCATAAGGAGATTAATGTATGCGCAATCGTAGTCTAATCATCATAAGTGTAATAATTTGTTGGATGGCATTACCACTGTATTCTGCAACGCTTCTAAAGGGTGATTCCACTGCATCAGAAAATGAAACATTCTCATTTCCAATCGGAGATGTAAAGATAGGTTCAGGAAGGCGTATTTTTGCTTCTGCAGCACCAGGATCAACAAATTCAAAAGAATATTCATTAAGTGTTTTGCAAAATACATCAATGACATTTGATCCTGTTATTACAGCTACGACTGTTTTAGATAAGAATGGAACGGATATTCCAAATCCAATCTATAATCAACCAGTTACATCCTTATCTATCTTATTACGTCCCTTAGAGATGCCGACATTTGTATTAGAGAATAATAAGAAGAAGTTGTACGGTCTTATAATTGATTATGCAAACAAAAAACACAAATTATTTGAGATAGAGAATCTATTTGATGCTAATGGTCAAACATCTGAAGGAATTCTCTCGACAATATCAATTCTCCCTTTATCACCAATAAATGCGGTAGTAGCTGCAGTTTTACCACATGGGAGTAATACATTTGGTGATGACGGTAGTGGATTTGCACTTGCAGTCTATAGAGAAGAGACAGTTGAGAAAAAGGAGAATGAAGAAAAGCAGCCTAATAAGCAGATATTTGAACAGATCGGCGTTATTCTATCAAATAAGATTACAGTTACTGCATCAGAGTCAAAGACTCCTCTATTAAAATCAGAAATTACGCCATCAGAGCCAAAAGCTTCTACAGCAGAATCAGATACTGTTGTGCCAGAATCGGAAGCTGTTGTGCCAGAACCAGAAATAGTTATACCGCGTGCAAGAGAACTTACGCGAAAATCGGATCTGGTATCACTTAATGGTGAGCTATCCTCAATATCAAATGATATAGCACTCTATTATGAAAACTATCATATGAATAGTACCTTTATAGGATTACAGATAAAGACTGGAGATAATGAAGATAGTATTGGGTCTGCAATAATATTGGGTGTTACTCCCGGTAATCACATACCGTCATTTAATTTAAGAAAGCTTGTAGATGATTATAGTATATTCAAAGGAGTGACTGATGGTATAATTGCAGCAGGAGGAGCAAATCTCTCAATCTCTATACATAAACTATCAGTAATGAACACATCCACAAGATTGCCGTATCTTATTGTGCAAGGTGATAATGGACTTCCTGAGCAGACACGCCGAGTAGTATATGCGCTACCATTAAGTCACTTGCGCACAGGTATTTTTTTAGCATCAAAAAAGAGTCATATTGAAGTTATTTCTAATAATGGTGGTTTTTTTGATGGACGAGGGTTTAAGGATCCAGTAATAAAGGCTGAAGATCTTGTAAGATCTTCAGATATTGAGGCTCAAGTTGGAGGTGGAGCATTATTAGTAGGCGATATTGAATCTATGTATGTTGAGAGGGATACAGTGTTTGTCTCGGTTAAGTCAGCAGATGAGCAACAGGTTCCTGGAATCTTTTCTTCTCAAGCACTCTTCAATAAGGAAGGAGCTATTATTGCATGGACGAAATGGCAACGAGTTGCAAATATTACTCATGGCGTCAATCAAGCATTATTTGATGCTGGAATGGGTCAGCATATCTATTTTTCATCAAATAATCATGATCAGACAACAATTGTTAAAAAAACAGATTGGAATGACAAGGATTTTCATGGATGTGGGTATCTTCAAGAGATAATTTCTCAACATCTTCCATTAGAAAAATCGGGAGTTCAAGGAGCAAACATCTTTTCACCACAAGAAAAGGGAATTAATAATGTTAGTCTCTATATAGCAACAGGTTTGCGGCGTATTGTTGTTGCGCAGACCGGATTAGTAGTAAATAACGCTCTAATTCCCATAAAAGGTAATGACCTTTCATCATGTTTAACCTTTGATCAGGGAGCGATTACGCAAGATTTCCCCGATGGAAATACGCATATTATAAGTATTGGTGGAGGTGCTCTTGATACAATTGGTCAAATTACTACATCAACTATCATTCAATCAGGGGATAATGGATATCTGCTTGTGGGTGGAGTTGGTGGTGCTGCCATACTCTCTTTACCAAATGGATTGGGCTGGGATGTGGCAACCGGTCTTGGTAACGGATTTGAAGGCATTGTAGCAGGAATGGCATTTAAGAAATTCGGATCATATACTTTTATACGATCAATGATAGCAGATGATTCCTTTTTATATATTTTGACGGATACATCATTAAATCGCATTGATTTGAGACAATCAGCAATCGGTCTTGGTGAAAATATAGAATCAACTACTATTGCAACAACGAAATCAATGGATGTAAGTGCATTATATGATGTAGTAATTTCGGATAGATTTGCGCTCTTGGCGACAAGTAATGGTCTCTTTAGAGTAGAAAACGGAAATAATATACAGAATGGCATTCCACAGTGGAGACAAGTTCCTATGCCTGAAGGAGTTCCTTCAGCTATTGCCATTGTTCCTGTGTCTCAGAGTGGATGTGTGAAAGATTTTGCACGAATGACCAGTAATGTCTACGTTATCAGTGCAAGTCGTAGTAAAAATAGAGGATATGTCTATCGTTATGTGGTAACTCCGTCTGAGACTGGTGAAATTCTCGATACAACAATAGAACCATTTGAGGATATGTTTATTGTCGGATGTCCAAGCTATTATGCAAGTTTGTCAGAGTTTAGAAATATTTTTGCAACAGATGGAGCATTATATTTTACTGCTCGTAGTAAGGATAGCTCTACAGGCGCGCCAGTATTTTCTCATTTTCCATATAATGCAATGACGGGTACGCTATCAATGGGATACAAAAGTATCACAATTCCACTTGCTTATAAAAATGGAGCACGTATTTCATCATTACTTCAAGCCAGTGGCTCGGGAAGTTGGTTTATTGCCGGTGATTTTGGATTACTAATTAATGAATAAGAATTTTTGAGGATAGGATTGCTGCTATGATGAGCAACAGATTTAAGATTGCAATAAGTTTACTGGCTGCAGTGCCATCATTATATGGTATGAATTTACTCAGGCCATATGAAATATTATTAGCGCCAGAGCATACATCGACAAAGCGATTTGAAATAGCTCTCTGGTCTGAAACGGGAATAGGGACTGAATGTTATGGAAATCATTCACATCATCATAATCCTTTAACTATATGGAATGATTCTCAGAGTATGTTAGCAATGATTAAAGGCATGCCAAGTAACTCTGTTATCACCTATTTAGATGAATTGATCAGTGCGGAAGATGATGGTGTAAGGGGTCATGTAAGACCAGATGCATCATTAAAGTTGCTCTTTAGTGGAGCACTTGGGTTACGATTCTTTTGGGGGAAAGGATGGTCTCTGAGTGCATATTTACCATATATGTCTATGAAGTTATCCGATGTATGTTTACAAGATCTTACTAAGAGCGATACTCCAGAAGATATAAGAGTAAAACAATATTTAACGCGTGATATCAGAGAGACTTTACTAGTATTAGGCGGTATTGATACAAATGGTTGGAAAAGAACGGGATTAGGAGATCTAATTGTCTTACTTGCTTGGTATCGAAATTTTTATCAAGCAAAGCCCTTTTTAAAGAATGTTCGTGTTCACTGGCACATTGGACTAGGTTTTCCAACAGGTCTTAAAGAGGATATAGATAAACTTTTTGCAATACCATTTGGGTTTGATGGATCATTCTTTATCCCTTATTGCATTGGTCTTGATCTCTATTTTGCAGCATGTATAAAAGCGGGGGTTGAAGCGGAGTTGTTTCAAGTATTTGGACATACTCGTTGCAGACGAATAAAGACCGATCCTTCGCAAACAGATCTCTTTTTACTTCATAAGGCTCCTGTCTATTGTGATCATGCATTAGTGCAACGATTTAGTGTCTATCTTGAATCATACCATTTCCCAAAGGGTATGAGTGTGCGTGCTGGGTATCAATTCTATAAACGGGGTGAAAATAAATACTCGATATCGAATAATGCCTTTTCTCCAAATATAGCAAATACAGCAGAGTCAATTTTTGATTGGACTGTTCACTCAATATTCTTGAATGCATCCTATGATTTTGGTGCATTACTAGGCTATTCTGCTCCAGTTATTCCTAAAATAGCATTATTTATGCGTCTTCCGTTTAATGGGCTTAGGTCAGTGGCATTTAGAACGATTGGTGCTACAGTCTCATTTGATTTTTAAAGTCTATACATTTTTTCTATACGAAAAGATCGGCTCCTGTTCTCGTTAATGGGAGCCTGTTTTTTTGTAGTATTAAGGGCATTCTTGTTTTTTGACCCATCAATTATTTAAAATTCTATTAGAGCATATAATTGTAAATGATAAAAATGTGGGTTGGGGTAAATAAGGGATGTATTTATGAAGATCAGATGTATATGGAAAAAGAGCATAACGGCTCTTCTATTGCTAGCAACAACAGCCTTTCCAGGACAATATCCTGTTGGTGGTGCTGGAACAATGTCTGGCGCTGTTGCACAAAAGATAGATAATACCATCAATGCAATTGCACAAGGAGTAGAGGCAAAAGGTGGGGTTATTCGTTTACAAGATTATATAGGAGATACTCTAGCACCGTATGCTAAGAATATGCCTCAATGGTTATACAATTCACTTATGACTGGTAATATGTCAAACCTACAAATTATTCGTAGTGATAAATTCTCTTCAGCTGAGTTGGCCATGTATGGTAAAAGTGCTGCAATGATACGTGCAACGCTTAGTATGAATAATTCACCATTCAATATTCGGATACTCTTTTTTGAAGATACTAAATCAGTAAGTCCTTATATGGCATTTAGTGTTGTTCTTGATTTGCCCGATTTCCTGCAATTGAGTCAATGGTTCTCAGGTCTTTCTGCTATGGATAAGGTAAAGTTTCAAAAGAGCAAATTTGTATTCTCTACAGCGCAATATCGAGATGTTGAGCTTGATTTGATGTTCGATTCTATTCAGCTCAATTTTATAGCTGCAGTAAATTTAGCCAATCAAGAAGTTGAAGATTTTCAGGGATTGCGAACATTTTTAGAGAAATCAGGAAATACTGTTCCATTTTTACAACTTCAAACAATTATTCCGCTTAATCCGTTAGATACGAAGTTTAATTTTGTGGTACCGTTTAATCTTAAAAAAGATTATGCTCCAGGAAGTCTTGTAACGCGAATAGCGGCAGATAGCCTTATTGTTTCTCTTGAGCCAATTCGCTTAAAACTTGGTGTCAGTATGGGTATGTTTGTCTATGTTTCAACACAAACAGAACCATTACGATTCAGAATGGGAGGAGAGATTTCCAAGACAGAATTAGAATTATATGGTCTTATGGAAGGAATGTATGATCCTGCATTTGGTCTTGATTGGTTGGCATTTGGTGAGTTAGGATTAGAGACCGATTTCAATTTCCAATTGATGGCAGCAGGTATTCCTATTTCAGGAATGGGCTTTAGAGGAAAAATGAGATTTGGAGAACCTGGACCAAAAGAAGTAGTTGTTGATTTAGCAACTAAATTTGAAATCAATACGGATAAAATCCCGGAAATAGGATTCTTAGGGAAAATTAATCAGATAGATTTAACAGGATTATTTGCATTATTTAGAAAAGAGAGTGCAAAGACAGGAAAGACTCCTGACTTGAGCGATACACCGGTTGTTAAATTTTATGATCTTGGCTTAAAAGTGATGCCTACCGGTATGAAGATTGCAGAGCAGACCTATGGAAAAGGAATTCAGGCAGAAGGGTTCATGGATGTTATGGGTTTAAAGGGATATAGTTATCTCTTCATAGCGCCAGGTAGTTTGACCTTTACATTAAAAGGTGCATTAGCAAAAATAGAAAATGATTATATTCGCATAACGGGTCCAGGATTGCCAGGAGTTCCTGGTATGGAAGAGGGTCCTTCTATAGCAATGGATATGTCTCTCCTTAATGTGCCACCACGGTTACCAAAACTATCATTGGGAGTAGACTTTGAGCTGAAACCATTACAATTCAAAGTTAAATCAGATATGGCATTGAGTTTATCAGAGATATCAGCATCTACTGAAACATCTATAGGTACTGATCAAGGTGGATTTGGAGTGCTCTTTAATTTGGTTATGCCATTTACTGACATGAAGAATTTTGCTGCAGAATTTGCATTTAGAGCAGATTTTATGAATGCATTAAAATCGAAAGCGATGGCAGCACTTGATGCAGAACGTGCACGTGTGCAAGAAAAGCATGATAATGTTCAGAACGAATTCAATGATGTACAGCGCAAGGTAGATGAGTTTACAAAAAAGATGGAAGAGAAAAAAGCAGAAGAAATACGTGAAACCGAAAAAGCAACAGCAGATTTAAAGATTAAACTGAGAGCTCTTATGGAAAAAGAATTTGCATATGATAAACAAGTGAGAGAGTTCAGGCGTCAAAAAGAGGAATATAAACGTATATGCGACAATAAAGAGAGTGGATGGTTTGCAGCATGCTTTAAAGTTGCAGGTAAGTTTTTTGAGCAAGGGTTTGCTGAGCTCAAAAGTGAAACAATGGCTCTTGGACAAGAAGTACTGAAAATTCAGCAGCAGATAAAAGAAGCAGAAGATAAGGTACACAATTTCTTTAGAACAGCGATATCAGATATTACTAACAATTTACAGATTGCTGAAAATCTACGTAATGCAAAGAGAGCTGCTCTTGATACAGAAAAGGCATTATTGGATGCAAGTAAGATGATTACCGATGCAGTTACTGCTTTATCGATTGATAAGTTTAGTATATACGTGCGAGGAGAAGATATTGCTCGTGGCGTGATCGGAACGGCAACGCTCTTGTATACCATTAAATTTGGTGGAGCAATTGTTTCAAAGAGGTTCCAGTTCCCATGTGATGTGAGAAAGCCATTTAACATTATGGGTCAATGGATCGATAAGATGAAACAAGATATAAAAGAAGCATTTGGTAAATAGATAATACCCTGTGTTTATATGAATATGATTGCAGAGAGCAGGAATAATTTCCTGCTCTCTTACTTTTTCTTATATTTTTATGTGAGCGAATCGTTCTTGCTCAGTAGCTTCCATGTATGAACTGTCAATAACATTTGTACTATATTCTATATGTTGTGCATGTGTTACGCCACGTATGAGCTGTTCATGCGGTGCAATATCATCACGTTGTGATGATTCAGTACTATAGATATGTAATACATTGATTGGCACTTTGAGTGATATCTTATGATCAGATTTTAGTTTGCGCATAGTCTCTACGATGACAAGTATAGATTTCATAATGCGTCGACTATCAGTATATGATCTACTTTGTTGCATGAGTGAAAACTTAGTCTGATGTATCGATGGTACATGTATACGTGTTTGATATAACGCTTGATATATTGCATCAGTGATGTATGGCACATATGGAGCATACCATTGCAAGATCATGATACCAATTGTATGTAAAGTCCATTTGGTAGCTTCAACATCGTTTTGATCATATTCTTGTGGATTAAAGAGTTGGTTTTTAATTAACTCGATATAATTGTCGCAGTAATCTTTCCAAAAAAATGCATCAACAACAAGGAGCGCATGCCCAAATTCATTTCGCTTAAAATATTCATCGTATTGTTTGAAGCACGTTGCAGCAGCATCTAATATCCATTCATTAACAACGCCAAGTGATGCGGGTTGCGCAGATGGTGCATCAACAATGTGTGGTTGTGCGAATCGGAATGCATTCCATAATTTGGTAATGAGGCGTTGTCCATTTTTAATTTGTTCTTCTGAAAATGGACTATCATATCCTAATGTTCCTTGTGCAGTCCAATAACGTATTGCATCAGCAGGATACCGGCTGAGTAATGCATCAGGAGCTGTAGGAGTATTCCCTTGGGATTTAGAAATTTTTTCTTTTTGACTTGTCTGTACGTGGCCAGATATTACAATTGATGACCATGGATATGTGCGATTATGCATCCAACTCTTAACAATGGTGTAGAATGCCCATGTACGAATAATGTCATGTGCTTGTGGACGCATGCTCATTGGTATAAATGCGTCGTTATCGCCAAATGGTGATTTTGTAGATTTTTGATATAGATCGGCGCAAATATACGGACTTATTGAAGATGTATTCCACGTATCCATAACATCAGTGTCAGGATCTATATTGGTGCCATTACATTGTGCGCATGGTTTTGTATAAGAATATTCTTGTGGATCTACTGGTAGTTGCGAAATCTCTGCAACAATAATATGGCCACAATCATTACAGTGCCAAACAGGAAATGGAATACCAAAGAATCGTTGACGAGATATGCACCAATCCCAATTTAAATTTTCTACCCAATTGAGATACCGTACTTTCATGAACGTCGGATACCATTCGATAGCATCGGCAAGTGCTAAGAATTCTTTCTTATAATCGAGTATATTGACAAACCATTGTGGCAATGAAATAAATTCTATCTCTTTTTTACATCGCTCATGAATGCTTACATTATGAACAATTGATTGTTGACGTATTAATAAATTCTGTTGAGCAAGAGCTTCGAGTATTTTTGCGCGAGCATCAATTGCTTTTAATCCTGCAAGTATGCCTGTATGCTCAAGCCATTTGCCATCTAATCCAACTGATTGTTTGTAAGGAAGGTTATATTTTTTGTACCACGTGATATCCATTTTATCACCAAATGTACAACACATAACAAGACCAGTTCCTTTTTCGATTGCAACATCTTCATCTGCATAAATAGGAACGGAATAATCATATAATGGAACGGTCGCATATGTTCCTGCAAGATGTTTATATCGTTCGTCTTGTGGATTATAGAGAAGTGCGACACATGATGGTAATAACTCTGGACGTGTAGTTCCAATGATCAGATCATTTTCATTGCTATCTTTGAATATAATGTCATTAAATTGCGAAGGAACTTCTTTATCATCTAATTCTGCTTGTGCAACACTTGTTCTGCAGGTTGTGCAATAGAGAGCAGGTTCTTGTCTACGGTAGATGAAACCATTGTTATAGAGTGTAATGAATGATTCTTGCGATAATGCACGAGATCGATCAGAAATAGTTGAGTAGGTATATTTCCAATCAATAGACAATCCAAGTCTCTGCCATAATTCTTTGAATATTTCTTCAGCTGCATGACTCTCTTCTAAACATATTTTGATAAATTCAGAACGGGGTAATTGGTATCCTTTAATGTTTCGTCTATTTTCTACGAATCGTTCTGTTGCAAGCCCGTTGTCATCAAAGCCCATAGGATAAAAGATAGCATATCCATGCATGCGTTTGTATCGAGCAATAATGTCGGTCTGTGTATATGAGAATATATGTCCAATATGAAGAGATCCAGAGACGGTTGGTGGCGGAGTATCAATAGTGTAAAGAGGTCCAGGATTATTCTCTATGGTATATGTACCCTGTTCATGCCAATCTTTTTTGAGTTGATTTTCTACAAGACTATGATCGTAGCGTGCATCCATAATTATTCAGAAGTAATGTGTATAAAGAATTATATCCCTGCTTGTTAGCAAGCAGGGATGATGATTAATACTATTGTCTAGTATATCTGAGGGATTGTAATGGTCAAAGTCTCTTATGTTACTATATGAGCTATGTTATAAGTCTGCTCTAATTGAGTCATAATATTTTGAAACATAGATTTTACTTCAGGTGCTATATCGAGGGCGAGGGTATCTTTAAGAATTTTGTATGATGTTGATATATCGTTGAGCTGCTCATAGCAGAGTGCTTTTTTGTATGCTATGTTAGGAGCATTTTCTTTTGTTATAGTTATATGTGTATAACAGTTGAGCGCTTTTGTATGTTCTTTTATAGCGATATATGATTCTGCTAAATGATACCATGATCGCTCATCAGAAACAGATTTGTTGATATGTTCATAGATAGAAATAGCTTTCTGATGCTGTTGGTTAGTTGCATATGCAACTGCAAGTTGTAAATGGTAGTTTATATTCTGTGGATATAATGATACAAGCTTTTCATATGCTGTAATAGCATCTTGTGTTTTACCTAATCGTATACTTAGCGCTCCGTAGGCTTCGAATCCTGTATTACTTGTATCAAGGTCAGCTTGTGTACAAGCATTCTTAAAGCATTTCCATGCTTCTTCATCATTATTTTCCATCATATATAATCTTCCCATGTTGAAATGAGCTTTCCCATAGTGTGGACGTAGCATGAGCGCATTATTAAGTGCACGTCGAGCATTTTCCATATCTTTCTTTTCCAAAAAGAGAGCGGCAATATTATTGTAACCCTCGACATGTGTTGGTGTGATACGGATTGCTTGTTTAAGCGCATCGATAGCTTTATCTAATTGACCAACTTGTGAATATGCAACGGCTATATTGTTGTATGGATCCGGATATTGACTATCCATATCGATTGCTCGTTGGAAGTAGGGAATCGATTCTGTATATTTTTGTAATTTTTGTGATAATTCAACACCATAATTGTTGTAGGCGCGTGCTTTGCCGGGTGCATTACAGATTATATTATCCCAAAATTCTAACCCTGAACGCCATACGGTATTGCGTGCGATAGTTGCTGATCCAAGAAATAGTGTGAGGAAGCAATAAGCACCATACGCGATAATATGAGATTTCCCGGTGATAATGTTGGCGCAATAGTGTTGTATATATGAAATCAGTATCATGATTCCTGATGCTAATATAAATATCAAGCCAACGGATGCAATGTATGTTTTATAATCAGCAACAAGTTCCGGCGAAGGAACAATAGTAGATCGTGGCGCAATACTGAGAGCAAACCAGAGTGCACCAAATGCAATAGGATGTGCGCGATCTTTTTTTAAAAGCATTACAACGATATATGTAAGTGTCATAAGAGCAAAGAGTGGTATGAGACAATCAGCTGAAAAGAACCCAGGAACTAACTTCCAATCATATTCTACACTAATATTGTATGGCCATATGAAGATAGTTAGATAATGAAGTATCACTTTGAATTCAGAGATGAGATAGATAAATGGTCTGATAGGTTCAGCGGGATCTTGTGTAATGATATTACCAAGATTGTTTTTTGCTTCATATGATAATCCAAGAATTGTTCTAAAGAATGCAGGCTTAAGAAGAATGAGATAACATCCAATAATAATGGTTGTAATGCTCATATGAAAAAATAGACGTTCTTTGTATAATTTCCAATCTCCTTGTGCAACAAGAAACCAATCGACAAGCATGAGTAAAACAGGAGCAACAATAGCAATCTCTTTTGTTCCTGTTGCAAGCATGGCAGTAGTGCATGCAAGTATGTACCATACAATTTTTCTTAGATTAGTAGTAGAGCAATATTGCAATAAACAGAATATGATCAATAAAATACTCAACGCTGCTAAGCCTTCAAGTTGTCCTTGTATCACATATGATACGGTCTGTGTTTGTACTGGATGGAGTAAAAAGAGTAATGCACTGATGAACGCAATGCGTGATCCGTGTACTTTAAAAAAAGGAAGAGTAAGTGTCGATAGTGTAGTGCGTAAAATATAAAAAAGAAGTATCCCGTTGCAAGTATGAATTGCAACGTTACCAATTCGGTATAGTAATGGATTAAATCCATCAATACTATAATAGATTGAATTGATCCAATAACTTATCCATCGAGTTCCACTAAAGAATAATTGCGAAAGATTGTAATGACGAATATTAAAATGTTTTGTTATGTTAGCAAGGTCATCAAATTGAAATTCATATGTGAGCGATGGATAGTATATGATCCACGTTATAAAACTTAATAGCGAGATTGGAAATAATAATGAAATCCAAGATTGTTTATTCTCATACGTCATGCAAATCCTTTTTTTATGATAATGCGTAATGCAGTTATGGCAGTTATTCTAACGCAAAAGAAATAGAATTGTCGAGGTCGAAAATTAACTTTTTATTGCTACGTATTAAAATAGATTTGCTCTGACAAGGTGATACAAGATTTTGACAATCGCTTTTGATATTGATAGTATTCAAAGCAATTTTTATAAAACATCA
>CAZNPD010000004.1:0-45263 GCA_964575265.1 uncultured Pseudomonadota bacterium
CTGATCTGAAGTACTAATAAATTGTGTTGACTCAAGTTGAGAGATGCTTTGTAGATCGTTGGTAATACTTACAAAGTTATTTGACTCGAGTTGAGAGATGCTTTGTAGCGCATCAGAAGTTGAAGCACAGCAAGCATTGATAGCATCAATAATGCTTGTGTTGTCACAGTTGATAGTATCAAGTTGAGAGAGTATAGTTTCGATACCACTATTTGCAGAGATGAGTTGATCAGTAGTTGATGCAAACTGATTAGAATCGAGTTGTGAGAGACTTTGTAGAGCATCAGAAGTTGAAGCGCAGCAGGCATTGATAGCATCAGCGATGCTCGCATTATCATTATTAATTTCATCTACCTTAGAGTTGAGCGTATCAAGAGAGCTATTAGCTAAGATTAACTGATCTGAAGTACTAATAAATTGTGTTGACTCAAGCTGGGAGATGCTTTGTAGAGCATCGGCAGTTGAAGCACAACAAGCATTGATAGCATCAATAATGCTCGCATTATCATTATTAATTTCATCTACCTTAGAGTTGAGTGTATCAAGAGAACTATTAGCCAAGATCAACTGATCTAAAGTGCTAATAAATTGTGTTGATTCAAGTTGGGAGATGCTTTGTAGTGCATCAGAAGTTGAAGCACAGCAAGTATTGATAGTATCAATAACGCTCGTATTATCGCAGTTGATAGTATCAAGTTGAGAGAGTATAGTCTCGATGCCACTATTTGCAGACGTTAGCTGTTCGCTCAAGCTTGTAAAGTTTTGAGTATCAAGTTGAGACAAGCTTTGAAGATTGTCAGAAGTGGACATGCAACAGATATCGACGGCAGAGATAACGGTATCATTATCCATATTGATAGCGTCAACTTTAGAGTTGAGCGTATCAAGAGAGCTGTTAGCAGATATTAATTGTTCAGAAGTTGAAGCACAACAAGCATTGATAGCATCAATAACGCTCGTATTATCGCAGTTGATAGTATCAAGTTGAGAGAGTATAGTCTCGATGCCACTATTTGCAGACGTTAGCTGTTCGCTCAAGCTTGTAAAGTTTTGAGTATCAAGTTGAGACAAGCTTTGAAGATTGTCAGAAGTGGACATGCAACAGATATCGACGGCAGAGATAACGGTATCATTATCCATATTGATAGCGTCAACTTTAGAGTTGAGCGTATCAAGAGAGCTGTTAGCAGATATTAATTGTTCAGAAGTTGAAGCACAACAAGCATTGATAGCATCAATAACGCTTGTGTTGTCACAGCTGATAGTATCGATTTGAGAGAGTATGGTCTCGATGCCACTATTTGCAGATGTTAGCTGTTCGCTCAGGCTGGCAAAGTTTTGAGTATCTAGTTGAGACAAGCTTTGAAGATTTTCAGAGGTAGACATGCAACAGATATCGACGGCAGAGATAACGGTATCATTATCCATATTAATTTCATCTACCTTAGAGTTGAGCGTATCAAGGGAGCTATTAGCCAAGATCAACTGGTCTGAAGTTGAAGCACAACAAGCATTAATAGCGTCAATAACGCTTGTATTGTCGCAGCTGATAGTATCGATTTGAGAGAGTATAGTCTCGATGCCACTATTTGCAGATGTTAGCTGTTCGCTCAGGCTGGCAAAGTTTTGAGTATCTAGTTGAGACAAGCTTTGAAGATTTTCAGAGGTAGACATGCAACAGATATCAATGGCAGAGATAACCGTATCATTATTTATATTGATAGTATCCACTTTAGAGTTGAGTGCATCAAGAGAGCTGTTCGCAGATATCAACTGGTCTGAAGTTGAAGCACAACAAGTATTAATTGCATCAATAACACTACTACTGTCACAGCTTACAGTGTCAAGTTTAGATATGATGATATCTTCAAATTGAGAGATGCTTTGTAGATCACTTGATAGTGACGCGCAGCAATTACCAATAGCATCGATAACGCTATCATTGCCGCAACTTATGGTATCCATTTTTGAACTCAGAAAATCAATACCGCTTTCAGTTGTTTCAACAAGAGTTTCTAGTAATCCATATAGACTACTGAATTGTATTTGATCAAATTGAGATAAGCTATTTAAACTTTCAGTAAGTGATGCGCAGCAAATAGCAATGCTCTGCTCTAAGTTTGATTCTACGGTATCAATTTGAGACATTATAATAATGAGTTGATTTTTAATGTAAGCAAGGCAGTTTGGTATGGATGGAATTTCACAACCTCCACCGCATGAGCCAAGTTGGAAGCGAGTAGCATCCTTATCGGTATGAATCTTTGTATTTTTTTCTATGTCAATATTGTGGGTAGATCGAGATGAAGTTGAATGTTTGCGAGAGACACCGTGCATATTGCAAACAATGAGCATGCTTACAATAATATGACATATCTTTAATATCTTCATACCGAAACTTTCCTAAGCTTATTTGATGATAATTTTGGTTATCAGTTACAAGTAAATGCTCTTTTTTTATATACCTATTAATATAACTTTATGATAGTACGCGTATAGGTTTCAAGCAGATGTGTAATATAATGATTGAATATTGATAAAATGGGGTAATGCTTGCAAACCGATCTATGTTAACTTGAGACAAGTTCGTTTTGAAAATTATTAGTTGGTGAATAGATCTTATGAGATTGAGCCGTTGATTAATCTAAGATACTTGTTCGAGTTATAAGAAGAGGATCGTATTGCGCGACCCTCTTCTTATGTCTATTTTACTGTCATGGAGTACAACAAGTCGCTATTGCAGAATTCAAGAATTCAATTTGAGATGATTGAAAATCTATTAATGATTCTTGAAAATCAGTGAGAGACTCGAGAACTTCAACATCTGAAGAAAGGAAATCAACATCAGATGAAAGAACAGCAACAGTACTTTGAAGTATTATTATAGAATCAGTGATAGACTTAAGACATCCAATTGCAGTAGGAAGAGATGAATTGCAGGATGCGCATCCAAGACCATACTTATTAAGTATGTCTTGAACTTCTTGTATGACAAATTGCTTATCAATATGCAATTCTATCGTTTGGTCGTCAGTATATGTAGATGCAATACATGATATTAAGCAGACAATAGCATATATTTTCTTCATGAAAATCCTTTTTCAGCGTATATATTTAAATATTTTTAGGATTATTGTGATGGAACATTACATACCCAACCAGCGCCCATATTAATGAGTAATCGTAGATCTGCCTCTAACACGTTCACGCGTGATTGTAATGTTGAGCAACAGGTTGTCAATCCAGTATTAAGTGTTGTGAAATGCGCTTGTTCAAGTGCAGAGAGTGCTGATAGGTTAGTATTTAATGTTGTACAGCAAGTATTTAGCTGATTGCTCAATGTTGTAAAGTCAAGCTTTTCAAGTTGAGATAAGCTTATTAATCCTGCATTGAGAGATGAGCAACATGCCTCTAGCTGTTCGGCAATCGATACTCCAACAGAATCATTGATAGTGATTAATTGATTTTGAATGCTAACGAATTGTTCTGATTCAAATTGAGATAAGCTTTGAAGATTTGAACTGAGTGATGAGCAGCACTCACCTAATTGATTAGTGAGTGTTACTGCGATAAGCTCGCTAAGTGTTGAGAAGTTATTTTCTTCAAGTTGCGATATGCTTTGAAGATTTGAACTGAGCGATGAACAACATTCTTCTAGTTGATTAGTAAGTGATACCGCTATAAGTTCACTAAGAGATGAGAAATTATTTTCTTCAATCTGAGATAAGCTTTGTAAGTCTGAAGTAAGTGACGCGCAACATTCTGCTAGTTGATTAGCAAGTGATACCGCTATAAGTTCACTAAGAGATGAGAAATTATTTTCTTCAATTTGAGATAGGCTATGAAGGTTATTATTAATCTCTTCGCAACAAGATGCTGCTTGTTCTATTATGCTTTCTGTATTCTCAATGATATCATCTAATTGGCTTTGTACGATATCAAATTCACTAATTACTATCTCTTCAAAAACAGAAACATCCTCTATAAGGTCGTTCACTTTTATACAAAGATTCTGAACTTGTTGTTTCAATGCTCCTAAACAATTAATTATTTGTATCAATGCAGGATCATACAAACCGCTACCACAAGGGCCACTCTTTGCAGAGTTTGCATTGGTTTCTTCTGGTGATCCTTCAAGTAAATCTTTATTTTTACGATTGACAACATATTCAAGAACATCCATAGCAATATGCGCATATTCGATAGGGATTGCTATAGTATCGTTTTGCGCTTTGGCAAATAGACATCCTATACTTAATGTTAATAAGTATAGATACGGTGTTTTTGTCATACATTCTCCTTTTTTTGACTGCTTCGGTAAAACATTTTGCTTTTACACCTGAGACATTACCATACAGAATATATAAAAACAAGGAAGAATGTATATCATATTGTATAGAGACTTAATAAGTGATAGGGTATTACAGCTTGTTTTTCATGTTCTGCTTGCAAATGTTCGACAATAATATCGAGTATCTTTAAAAATGAACTGCTGGTAAATTCTCCATGTAAAATTGGTCGACCATTGAGTCTGAGTTTTGCTTGTACGATTTTAGAACATGGAGTAAATAATCGAAATGATGGAGAAGGAATCTTCCAGTTTCGAGCAGTGTAGATTATTTGAGGTGCGAGAATTTGCACGATATCAAAACTAGATGAGATAGTATATATAGATTTGAATAGAGGGTCATGAATAAGAGGTTCAGTCTGTTGTTGAACGGGACATGCAAGCATAATAACTTCATCGATACTAAATGGACAGTCATGATCTTTGACTGATGCTAAATTGAGTACCACATTTCCACCATGACTATGTGATATTATTCTAATGTGAGGACGAGTATGATATTGAGTGTAGTACGAATGATATATATTGAGAAGCTCGTGATATAATATTTTTGAGGCATTTTTTCTTTCTTGAGCACTTAATTTACCGGACCATCCAAATATATAAGTATTGTTAATCATGTCATGTGAAAGCGACTTATATATGCGTTCTGTAATATCAGGAATCCACATATCGGATAAGAGACATTCGGTAATAGGCTTAAGTGCAGCATTTCCATTGAATATATCTCTTTGAAATCGATGTGTGAGAAATCTAGTTCCGTGAACCCAGACGACGATTGTGGGTGTTTCATTATTTTTAATAGATAGAGATTGATGCTGAGAGATTGTTTTGTGGGAAACATAGAGCGTTGTAACTTTAGGTTTCTGATGACCACAGCCTGTGAGTATTGTACATAATAGTACCACATATGATAAAGATATATATTTCATGATATTAAATGACCTATATAACTGTGGTATTTAGTTACTATACATGAATTACTATAACCTATTTGGTTAAAGATATTGTATATATTCATGAAATATGAGATGTGATATGGAATTATACTTAGACAAGTAAAGCCTAACTATAATTTCATATCACATAATTAATGTATCATATGGTCTTCTGTAATTGATCAGATGATGTAGATACAGGTAATGGAGTAGAAATGGATACTTTTGTCGTTAAAATAATTACGATTGCTATCAATTTAATAGTATGTGCACTGATAATGATCGTCAATGCAATGCCATAGTCACGGATGTAACGTTTCATGATGGCCTTTCAAATAAGCGCTGATTGCTTAGTAGAATACAGGAGCAAAAAGACGAATAAATGAACGCTGCGAGAATAATATCAAATATACTTCTGCTGCGCAATGATATGAATTGTGAGAGATAGATACTGAGTATTATAGAGAATGAAGGTACATAGTGATCTCCATAAAGAAAATATGGTTAGAAAGTTTAAAACACTGCTTACTGTTTCTAGTTAATACCATAAAAAATAGGCTTGTGCAATGGGCTATTTTTATTGAATAGCATGCAATTAACTGTGATATAATGCAGTAGCGCGGATGAAACTATGTTCTTCGTCTCAATAGTATTGTTAGAACACTATTGTTGATATCATTGGAATTCTTGATTACGACGTTTCCCGGTATATGAAGCTGTGAATTTATATATGTGTTAATTAAATCAGAGCGATTATTTTTTATAGCACTAATTAAATTGTCTCTATTTTGTACAATAGTAGGTATGATTTTCTGAAGATCTTCCTTGCTGTATAAGGGTGCTATTACATAATCAGGATGCGTGAACATGGTCTTCTTCTCCATTACAATAGCGGTCTCATTGTGCTGAATTATGTACTGATTAGTCTCAATTTGTTGTGTAATGATTTGTTTAATTTGACTTAACTCTTGTTTTTGTAATGCATTTTTCTCGAGCATAGCAAGATCTTTTCCTGCGTTATATTGCATAAAATCTTGAATCAATATGCGAAGTATAGAATTGTCTGATTCTTGATTATGGATAGTCTCTATATTTATGAGAGTATCGGCGACATCCTTTAATGGAATAGATAGTGAATTATTATTTTGATAGTGCGCTATCTGTAATTCCTTCGTTGATTCGTCATAAGAAATAGGAGGAATAAGCGCGAAAAGAGAGCACAATAATTCTCTATCTTCTAATTGAATAGGGTAAATGGGCATGACTAGAAGTGCACAGAGTAGCAATTGCTTCACAAAATTTTTCTCTACGTTTTATAGGTATATATATTATGCTGCTACAGTTTATGATAAGTTGGGCATAATATCAATATCGTCTTTCATGTGTATGAGAGTAGATTGAACATGATTTGTTGACGTTGAAAATAAAAATTGCTACTTTTTCCAAAGCCGATTATTGGCGATCAAAAAAAGGAGTTCTGTGGAAATGTACAAAATTGTAATGGGGTATGTTTCTCTTTCTATCTCTGCTTATACATTTCTTGCGCAAGGAATGTGCGTTCCCCATTCATCAACGGTAGGTGAAAGTGTTTGGAATCAGCTTGATAGAGTATTATCAGTAAGTGGCGCAAATAAAGTAATTTATCAGTCGGATATTCCCTATACGATTTCTGCTGCTGGAGCATATAGTGTTGGTGAAGATTTGACAAATACTGGTACTGCAAGTCCAACTATTATTCTTTCTAATGCGAACGCAGTCCTTGATTTGCAAGGACACTCTATTATTGCAAGTGCCAATGCGAATACTGCTATTGCAGCATCAGCAGGTGTTGTGCAAAACGGGGTCATTAAAGGATTTCCTATAGGTATTACATCTACGGGCAATGTACCAATAATTAAAGATATCTCATTTGTGAGTTGCGCTACTGGTATACTAACAGGCGATGCGCAGGGGGTCATTGCTGAAGGATGCGAAGGATTTTCATGTGATGTATTTCATGGCCATTTTTCTTCATCTCTCTCTAATGCGCTCTTAATTATTGATAGCTGCGATATTACCAATTGTTTAGGTGCAGCATTTAGTTATACTGGTGCGCGAGGTGCAATTATCGATGGCTGCACAGTTGAAGGTGCTGCAGCAGGAATTTCATGTAATAATTCACAATCTATTCTCGTATCAGAATCAATTTTTTCCAACATTACACATGATGGAGTTAGCATGACAAATGGGAGTGCAATGCTCCATGTAGAAGACTGTAGATTTACTGGAGTAGGCGGCAATGGGGTTACGTTATCAGGAGTCTCTTCTCTTTCTGAAGTAATTGATACTAATTTTGTGAACGTTACGAGTAATGGGATTGATAATAGCGGATCGGGAACTGCGTTTAATGTATTCTTAAAATTGATTCTTACAAATATAACTGGTATTGGGGTTAATGACGCTGTGGGATCGAATGCGGCAACGTATGCAAATTTTTTAGCAACAGTAGGGACTGCTTTTTCTGGAGGGTCTCCGATTCAAAGAACTCCTGCGCAAGTTTCATCTAATTTAACAAGCTTTTGGCAGAATATTGTAGATGTATAAAGAGTTATACGGTAAGAGCATGCGAGAATTATTAAGAGAGAATGAGTAGTGATTACATTTTGTGCGATTGATATAAAGATGATGATGAATCCTAAAAGTATAATTTGCTATATAGCAATAAGTATTTGTATGTGGAGTGAGAACATATATAGTGCATGTGCTGCTCATACAGCTCTTTCTGCGGGTACATCAATATGGAAGTTGGCAGATGATCTTCTTAGTGCACATGGCGCAAACACTGTTATTTATTCGTCTGATATTCCGTATACTATTCCAGGACCAGGAGCATATGCTGTTGGTAATACGCTAGTAGCAACAGACTCTGCTCCAGTTATTACGAATAATCATCCGAATGTTACTATTAATTTAAAGGGACACAGTATTATTGGAGGAAGTAGTTCTACAGCGGGAATATTCGTAGGACCCTCTGGAAGTGTGCGTATTTTAAACGGAATTATTTCAGGATTTAGTGCGCCTGCATCAGGAATTATGCTCAATACTTCTCAAGGAACATTAATAGAAGATATTGCGTTTGTTAATACTGATATAGCAATTACTGCTACCAGTATGATAACAGGATTGAGCATAGAAAATTGTTACTTTGTTAGTACAGCGACAGCTGTCTCATTAAATGCAATGCAGGATGTGTTGATAAATAATTGCCAAGATATGGGTAACCTACTTATTAATGCTCTTAATTCTTCAAATATCACTATTAATAACATTATAAAATTATCAGGCTCAGGTCTTGCAACTTTTAATGGGGTAACTAATAGCATTATTAATGGCGGTTATTTTGTGAGTCTTAATGCAGCACTTACTCTTATGAACTCAGCATATAATGTTGTATCTGATTGTACATGGATGAATGTTGTGGGAAATGTCATTTCTATCACTGGATCCTCTTCAACTGGTAACTTTTTTAAGAACGTTAACATTCACGGAACGTCTGCTAACGCAGTTAATATAGAGTCTGGAGTTACGGGGACTCGATTTAAATCTTGCTCTATTGTTGCTACAACTACTGTTGCGCTCATTAATAATTTGGGAACAAATACAGAGATGTATAACTCTTTTCTGCGCAACACAACCGGGCTTATATTGGCTGGCACATGGATTTCAACAGGAACTATTGCAAATGATTCAGTATTGTCAAATACGAGTAGTTATTGGCAAAACTTAATGGCATAACATAGCGAGTAGATACATGGTTCTTAGCAAAATATTATAGATGCCTAAATATTTAAATATAAGAGGAATATGAGAGATGACGTGCCAAATGATCTATTTACTTTTGTTTGTAATATCAGTGCAAGGAGCATGTGTTCCTCATGCTTCTATAGTAGGAGAAGGGATATGGAAACAATTAGATAGAGCATTATCAATAAGTACGGCAAACAAGATGATATATCAGTCAGATATCCCATTTACTATTACAGAGGGAGGGGGATATATTGTTGGTGAAGATTTAACTAATACAGGAACTGCAGATGTTATTAACACTGGTTCCACTGCTAATATATTAATCGATTTGCAAGGGCATTCAATTGTTGCATCATCTGGAGCAAATAGAGCTGTAAGTCTTGGCGCTGGGACAATAAGAAATGGAACAATAGAGGGGTTTCCTACGGGAGTCTATACATTACCAGGGACTATAGGCCCATCTCTATTTGTGACAATAATACAAAATATAAATTTCTTAGATTGTAATAAAGGAATTGTGACGGATATAAGTAATGGGCTTATTGCAGAAAATTGTACCGCATTTAATTGTGACAGCTTTCATAGTCATTCAGGGCTGGGTGGTGCCACATTATTTGCCCTGAATAATTGTCATATATTTGATTGTACAGGGCCTGCATTTACCTATACAGCAATGAGTGGCGTTGTTATTGATGAATGTACGGTGCAAGGAGCGCAAGTAGGAATATCTGTTTGGGGGGCCCAATCGATTATTGTATCAGAATCTCTATTTTCTAATATACAGAATGATGGCATTCGATTCTTTGGTAGTATTTCTCTTGGCTTGCAAGTAGAGAATTGTCAGTTCTCATCGATACAAGGAAATGGAATAGTCTTAGGGCCGACATCTTCAGCAAGTATTATAATGAATAGTCAGTTTACTAATATCGTTGGGAATGCCATTAATAATGCAGCGACATCAAATGGTGCATTTATGACGACGTATGGCTGTGCTATGACTAATGTTCAGGGAATAGGGATTAACGATTCTGCTCCTGGAAATACAAAAATATATAATAATTTTTTTGCAGGAGTAGGTACTGTCTACTCAGGAGCAAGTACAGTTATTCAAAAAACGCCGACAGATGTTAGAGCGAATGCAACTAACTTTTGGCAAAATATTGTAGATGCATAAACGATATGAAAAAGAGAGTGGTAATCTTGATGGTGAGAGTTTTTATTGTTGTTATTCTTGTTTGTATGATATCAGAGGAATCTTTTACTGCATGCAGTCCTCATGCATCGGTAATAGGCGCATCGGTATGGAAACAGGCAGACGATATTCTTAGTGCGCATGGTGCAAATACGGTAATCTTTCAAAAGGATATTCCATATACTATTCCTAGCCCGGGGACATATGCACTCGGAGAATCGCTTACCATGACAAGTGCATTTCCTGTTATTACAAGCAACTGGAATGATGTAACGATAGATTTAAAAGGATATACAATCGCTAGTGGAGGATTCTCTACAGCTATAGCGATTGGAGCTACTGATAATACACGCATCAGAAATGGTGTTATATTTTCTTTTACAAGCACAGCAGGATCTATTAGTCTGATGGGTTCAAGTTCAGTATCAATTGAAGATATTGTATCTTTTTATAACACCGTGGGTATTGGGGTTATTAATGCAAGTAACGTTGTTATAGAAAATTGCTATTTTGGAAATGGAACAAGCGTTCTTATTAATAATTCAAACAATGTTGCAATAAATGATTGTCAAGATTTAAGTGGTTTAGGATATAGTGTTTCACAGGCATCAGCAATTACGATAGAGAATATTAATAAATCATGGGGTAATAGTTTTGCTATTTTTTCATCTGTGCAAAAAAGCATTATACGTAATTGTAAATTCGTAATAACAAACGACATTCTTACATTAAACAATTCTTCATATAATCAAATATGTGATTGTACATGGCAAGATGTGCGAGTTAGAAATTCAATGGTAATAACAGGAACATCGATAGGTAATATATTTCAGAACAATGTCTTTAATACTTTTTTGCACTCCATTTTTTCAATAGGAGTGGGTGCTGTGGGAACGCGAATAATATCGTGTACTGCCTTAGGTGGAGCGTCAGGAGAACCTCTTATTGTTAATAACGGTACCAACACGCAAGTATATAATAGTTTTCTGATGAATACTATCGGTCCCGTTTTTTCTGGTGCAGCAATAGGATCTATTATAACGGGAACAAATGTTGCGAATGATACGGCTAATTATTGGCAAAACTTAACGTTATAAATCTTTTTATATGACATACATATTGTTTATGGTAGATACATGATGATAATATGCTCAAATGATGTGATATAGAGAATGTAAGAGCCAAGCGCTGTTGCAATTAATAGCATAGTTCGATTCATAAAAAATACCCTCTTAATTGCGTAAAAATATTTTTTTAAACTCTATCAAGTAGATTGTAAATAAATCAATAAACTTGTTAGTTTTTATTATGAGAAATATCGCGTTATCTTTACAATAAGAATATGCTTTTGTAAAATGTGCTTATTATTTAGAATCTTTTTTGTAATTGGAGTCTTTTGTATATGAAAAATAGAATAGTGTTATTACTCTGTTTTGTAATGGTGAGTGGATCTCTGCAAGCAATGTCATCATCTCCAAGAGGATCGCGATCAAGAGCAAATCAAGCGGGTGAGATATTAAATGACTTATTTAAATGCAAAATGGGATTGAAGAAGCTTGCTGAAAGTTTGGATGACGATAGTAAAAGCATGGTTAATGAATTTATTGGAAGACAACCATCGCCATCATTACCTGATGTTATATTGGTAACAAAGGCTCTTAATAGTTTAAAAAATAGTGGGGATACTTTCGATTTAGAGCAAGTTAGATTGATTACAGGTTCTAAAGGTAAAGAGAATCTCTATCCTCTTGCGAATAGCATCTAGTTTTTTAGATTCGTACTGTGCATAAGAGTATCAATGATTGTTTTAATGGGATACTGATTAAGTGTAATATTGATAAGGGCAACACTTACAGGAAGATTAAGATTTTTTGTTGCAATAATAGTTTTTAGCACAGCAATAGTATTGATACTCTCAGGAATATGCACAGATTGTGCAAGTGCTTTTTCAAGAGGTATTCCTTTGCCTAGTTGCATACCAAGTTGTACATTTTTACTTTGTGTACTGTATGAGGTTAATACAATATCACCAATCCCACAAAGATTGAGTATCGTCTCTTGATTGCCCCCATATATGGTAACGATATGAGTAAGCTCTTGCACCATGCGAGTAAAAAATAATGCTTTAGTATTATTTCCATATTGCGCACCATCAAGAATACCAATGCCAAGTGCAATAACATTTTTCAAAGCAGCCCATAATTGTACACCAATAATATCATTACTTATTTCAGCAGTAACAAAATGGTTACTCATTATCATGCGTACTGATTGTGCCCAGGTGATATTGTTTGCAGATAATGTAAAACCTGTTTCCTGTTGTTGTGCAAGTTCACGTGCAAAGCTTGGACCAACCGCAACACAATAATCGATTGATTGTTCTAATACATCGGCAATAATATCTGCAGAAAAGAGAAGTGTATTCTGCTCAATTCCCTTACTATATATGATCCATGGAATACTATTTTTGAGTAAATATTTTTTTGCTTGTACTATAATTGATCGTAGAAAGACAACCGGTGTTGCCTGACAGAGCACTTCAGATTGCTGACAGACGAGCGCAAGATCGGTTGTTGGAATTATCTGTTTATGTAGTAATACTCCAGGAAGGAAAAGGCCATTTTCTCGTTTTGTTTCAATTATATGCGCAACATGTGCATTATAGCACCAGAGGTATACGGTATGATCATTGTGCGCAAATAATGTTGCTAATGCAGTCCCCCATGCTCCATCGCCAATGATTCCAATCTTTTTCATAATCCAAAATTCCTATGTGTTTTGTTGAAAAAATCGAGTGCTTTTTTAAGTTCCTCTTTTGTAATATCTGGCCATAAGCAATCGGTAAAATAGAGTTCAGCATATGCAGCTTGATAGAGAAGAAAATTACTTAATCGCTGAACGCCGCCTGTACGTACAATAAGATCAGGTGATGGCATAGGGTGTGACCAGAAGAATTCGTTAAATTTTTCTGGTGTTAACATTTCATCAGTTAGAGTTCCGCGAGATAATTCTTTTGATGCTCGCTTTACTGCATCAGTAATTTCTTGTTGACTACCATAACAAAATGCAATGTATATAGTTAATTGTGTGTGATGTTGTGTTGTATATTCAATCTTTTCAATATTCGGTAAAACATGATGAGGAAATAATTCACGCTTCCCTACGAATAGAATCTTAATATTTTTTCGCAGTAATTCATCAGTATACTTTTCTATTTCAGTGATAATGAGTGAGAAGAGGTAAGTTTTTTCTGATTCAGATCGATTAAAGTTTTCAAGTGAAAAAGTATAGAGCGATAAATGAGGAATTGTCTGTTCTAAGCAAAAATCGATGGCATGTTGTGCTGCTTTAACTCCTGCTGAATGCCCAAGCCATGATTGAAGTTTATTGCGAATTGCCCAGCGGCGATTCCCGTCCATGATACAGGCCATGTGGTTGATCATAAGATAATACCCAACAAAATTAGAGCGTTGTTGAGATAGCAATAGATTCTTGTTCTGTTCTATCCATTGTCTGAGATAGATAAGAATAGCTGTAGTGAACAGCAAGCATGCCACATGCTACAAGCGTTCTCTCAAATAATACGAGTGGCATAACGCTTATCCATGCTTGTGCTGGCACCTCCAAGCAGTATATCCATAAAACCGATCCGCATGCATGAAGTGCAAAAGAGCTTGCAAATGCGCGGTATAGAGGAGTTTCTGGCGCAATTGCTGAAAGTGTCATTGGAATGATCCAGTAAAGACTATAATACCATATAGAGCTTCCGATTGGATGAACAATGAAGAGGATCATACATAATAATGGTAGTATTGTTCGTAAAACACGAGAGCTGTTGCTCCAGTAGATAGATGCTAAAAAGCTTGGTATATGATACAATACGAGAGAATGGCTTATGCCTATTGAAATCGATTTATAAGCGATGTATAACAGTATGCTACATAGACTTGAAGTAAGACCTCCATGTGCAGCTGCAACTGGTAAGACTATGCTGCTACAAGATATATAGTGTAAAGATAAGAAAAGATGTCCAAAGTGTATAAAGCGAGCGAAACAACTTGTGATTGCGAATATAATCGCATGACGAACTGAACTAATGCCATCTGAAAGACGTATCATTGCAAAAAATCCTTTTAATAGAGTACAGTATAGATTAACAGCTCTGGTATAAAGTACTAAGAATGCTGAATTTATCAAGTGGCTTTATACGTAAACTAATTAACTTAAAGGAAAATGCCATGAAATATAAGGCTATTATTTTTGATATGGATGGCACGATTATTGATACCGAACATATTTGGCAAAGAGCAACACACCTTGTTCTTGAACGTCGAGGAATAGCGGTAAGTAAAGAATTAGAAAAAGAAATAGCAAGAACATTTTGCGGAAGAGGCATGAGAGATTGTTGTACAATTCTTAAGAATATGATGCAGCTTCATGATGAGGTAGATGCATTAATGCAAGAAAAATCTATCATAGCAAACTCTCTTTATGAGAAACAGGTGCGATTTGTTGATGGATTTGAAACGTTTTATCATCAAACGCAGTCACATAATCTTCTTGTTGGCGTTGCAACTAATGCTGACGATAATACGGTAAATATTACTGATCGAGTGCTCAATCTTCGTCGTTATTTTGGAGAACATATCTATAACATTTCTCATGTGAATAATATATATAAACCAAATCCTGCACTCTACCTACATGCAAGTAGACAACTGAGTGTTGATCCAACAGAATGTATTGCAATAGAAGATTCAGCGTGTGGAATATTGGCTGCTCGTCAAGCAGGTATGTTCTGTATAGGGATCAATACTTCAAGAAATCCTGAACAATTAAAAGAGTCGAATATTACTATTAATGGATACCATGAAATAGCCTTATCAGAATTGCTTGAAATTGCTTAGATTTTACACTGATCAAGGATAAGACAGAATATTTGATCCATATCATCAGTGATGACGAAGAGTTCTTCCTCTTTTACATCGATCAAACCATGTCTAATCGATTCAGCGTTGATCCAGTTAAAGAATCCTTTCCAATATTCTACGCCAACAAGAATGATGGGAGCGCGAGACATTTTTTTTGTTTGCATAAGTGTTAGTATTTCAAATAATTCATCAAGTGTTCCAAATCCACCAGGAAAGACAATGAATCCAATTGAATATCTGGTGAGCAGCCATTTTCTTGCAAAGAAATAATCAAGCTCAATATATTCTTGAGCACACAGATTTCTACTTTCTGGTAGATCTTTTACTCCAATTCCTATACTACGTATTTTTTTGTCAGAATAGTAGATAGCTCCGCAATTGCTTGCTTTCATAATACCTGGACCCCCACCGGTTAAAATGGATATATTATTGGCAACAAGGCGTCTTGCAAGAGAGTGAGCGGATCTGAAATAAAAATCATCATCTTTGAATCGAGAACCGCCAAAAATAGAGATAATCGGCTGATCAAGCTTTGAAATTTTATAGTGCCCATATAGAATTTGCGTTGATATCTTAATTAATTTGGTAATAGTGCTCAATAGACACTTAAGTCGAGTAAATATCATATTATTTTCCTATAGTATGTGAGAATTTTCATCTATTGAATCTACTAAAAAATTATAGAATGAGATAAGAATCGTAAGTGTTTCATGAAGAAATTGTGGTAAGTACGTTAATTTTTTAAAGAAAGCGAGTATAATATATTGTTTTTATTTTTCCATAAGATTGCGGAACTAAACTATTCAGCTTGAAAATATGACTTGTGATTTGTTATTATAATGCAGGGAGAACTGTAAGGGTATAACCATTGCTATGAGCACAGAGCGTCTTGCATCTAAGGTATTGCATGAAGGAATAGATAATAATGAATAAAATAAGGTATTTGGTAGTTATTCTAATGGTTCAAGCGCTATGCATAATGCATGCGCAAAATAATGTGGCCGACTGCTCGTCTCAAAAAGAGACTTGGATTACCGTTTTTATTCACGGAATGATGAGTATTAAGCATCATATTACCTTCAGTAATTTTATACGATTTTTATATGATGATGTAGAAGATTGTGTCTACTCAACAACCATTAAGTTTATGCGTAGTAATGAGTATTTTTATCAGAACCAAGCTATGCAAAGCGTTGGTTTTTGTCCTATTTACAGAGATATGAAACGGGGCAATGGGGCAGGAGCATTTGCATATACTCTTGAAAGAATGAGCGAATTATATGGATTGCCACAACATAATAACTATTACTATACGTTTGGATGGTGTGGATTATTGAGTGCGAAAGCGCGATACAGTGAAGCAGCAATCTTATTTGATGCACTTGAACAAGAAGTTGAGCGGTTTAAAAGAAATGGAATTACACCTAAAATTCGTATATTTGCCTATAGCCATGGTGGAAATGTTGCGCTCAATCTTGGTGCGGTAAGACAGCTAAAAAAGCAGAATTCATCATTAGTTGTAGATCAATTAATACTTATTGGTATGCCAGTACAGACTGAGACTGAGAGTTTTGTCAATGATCCAGTCTTTAAACAAGTCTTTAATGTCTATTCAAAGGGAGATCGAGTACAACAGTTAGATCTTTTTTCTGCAAAGCGCATTTTCTCAGATTATATGTTTAGAAAAAAATGTTCTTTTGTGCCTTCATCTAAAATTATACAGGTTCAGCTTAAGGTTACGGTTCCTACTTGTGCAGCGCTTCGAGATGATATTCTATTTGATTGGACTAATAATTTTGACAGTCAACGAATTACTGTGGGAAGAAGTTATCTTTTGAAAGATATGTCTCCAGGACACGCAGAACTCTGGTTTTTTGGATGGACGCCACTTAACTACCGTAATAATTTCCCACTATATCCACTTCCTGCTGCAGCATTTATTCCAATTCTGGTTGAATACATTAATAAGAATAATATATATACATCACCGCAAGTTCCGATGATTTTTGATATTAGACCAAAGAATGATCGGATCATTTTAAGATCGTATGGAACTTCACGTGCATTAGCAATCTTGCCACTCTGTCCAACATCTGAGTTGAATGCCCTCCATTCGGAATTGCTTAATTTTGCACCAAGGACATACTGTGAGCGTCAATACCGCCAATACATTAGAGATGCATATGAACAGGCGCTTTTATGGCACAAAGGTCAGTTAAAAGGTCGACGCAATCCGGAGCAACAATTTTATATAGATTGTTGTTGTCCTGAGTGTATAGAGCTTATTCAATAGATAGGAAAGTCTCTCTTACGATTTTTCTCGTAGCATATCCCACAATTGTAATAATTTATCAATGCCCAACTGTTGTGCCCGCAAATCAAGAATTTCCTGAGATAGCAATTCACTCTTATAATGAGTTTGGCGTATATTATTACGAAGTGTTCTACGAGGCTGTTTAAAGACATGCTTAATGAATGTCCAAAATTCATCTTCTTGTGGTATTGGAGCTACGTCTTCTTTTGGTCGTAAATAGAGTAGTCGAGAATAGACTTTAGGCGGTGGAAAAAATGACGTTGGAGCAACTTTATCGAGTAATCTAAGTTCAAAATAATATTGAAAAAAGAGTGATGAATATCCAAAATCACGTCCAGATTTCTTTGTTAATTTTTGTGCAACTTCTTCTTGTATCATAATAACACCTTCGGTAATGAAGGCTCTATTCCTTTGAAACAGATGAAGAAGTGGAAATGTTATTTGATAAGGTAAGTTAGCAAGAATAGTAAATGGTGCGATTGCTTCCAATTCTTGAGAAGAGACATCAAGAATGTTTTGTTGATGCATAACAATACGTTTGTCGGCAAATCGTGATAATACATATCGTGCCCATTCGGGATCTATTTCATAAATGTCGAGTTGCGCAATAGGGGTCTCAAGAATCGCATGAGTAAGAAAACCATCACCACATCCAATTTCAAGAACTCGAGTAGATGGAGTAATCGTTACTGCTTCAATCATATGTTCTACGGTACTGTGATTACGCAAAAAATGTTGCCCATACTGCTTTTTTATAGAAATGCCATTAGACTGTGCCACAATAGTAAGTATCGTATAAAAAGGTTATTCTATTCTTTACATTCTTAATTGTTCATTATTACTTAAAGAGAGCGTCTTGAAAGAAATTGAGTTCTTCTAGGACTTTTCCCGCACCTTTTACTACACAAAATAATGGATCTTCTGCAACTCGTACAGGAAGTCCAGTCTCTTTAGAGATCAATTGACTGAGCCCTCGTAACAGAGAACTTCCTCCTGCCATTACAATCCCTTTATCAACTAAATCAGAAGATAATTCTGGTGGTGTATTTTCTAATGCAACTCGTACAACGTCTACAATGCTTGCAATAGTTTCAAGGAGGGCTTCATTGACTTCTGGACCTGTAAGAATAATAGTCTTAGGAACGCCAGTCACAAGATCGCGACCTTTTACTTCTACGCTTTGTTGATTAGCTGAAGAATCGAGCAATGCAGCACCAATCTCTATTTTTATCCGTTCTGCTGTTCGTTCGCCAATGAGCAGATTATATTTGCGCTTGACGTACTGAACAATAGCACGATCCATCTCATCGCCACCAACTCTAATAGAGCGGCAAAAGACTACAGATTTTAATGATATTACGGCAACTTCAGTTGTACCGCCACCAATATCAACCACCATATTTCCCGATGGTTCTTGTACCATGAGTCCAGCACCTATAGCAGCTGCCATTGGTTCCATAATCGTATAGACTTCGCGAGCACCTGCTTGTTTAGCAGATTCTTCAACTGCTCGTTTTTCAACTTGTGTAATACCAGATGGAACGCCGATTATCATACGAGGTCGAATAAGTGTACGTCGATCGTTATGTACTGCACGAATAAAATAGCGAAGCATGCTTTCGGTAAGTTCAAAATTTGCAATTACTCCTTCGCGCATTGGCCTGCAAGCAACAATATTTTCAGGAGTCTTTCCAAGCATCTCTTTCGCACTTTTCCCTGCGGCAAGAACCTGATTTGTATGCGCTTTTACTGCCACAACTGATGGCTCATTGAGCACAATGCCTTGATTCTGAAGATAAACGACCGTATTTGCTGTTCCTAAATCGATAGCCATATCGTTGGAAAAAATACTGAATAATTTCCGTGCTGGAAAAAATCTCATCATTTATAATCCTTGGTCTACATACACTCAATTTACAATGTTATCTGAACCTTGTTAGTGTTACATGGCAATTATTAAAACGCAACTTCAAGAGATAAATTGATGCGATGTGTTTTAAAGGCCCGTTTATATATGAATAAATATGATGGAATATCCCATCTAAGCGCTAATATTGGTTTCAGATGATCTTCATTGGTTGTTTTATAAAAGTCATAGAAGAGATTAATGGTAAAATAATCCGTTCCCCATTTAGATTCTCGACGAACTTTATCAAGATT
The DNA here is from genome assembly GCA_964575265.1 of uncultured Pseudomonadota bacterium. Classification (GTDB taxonomy): domain Bacteria; phylum Babelota; class Babeliae; order Babelales; family Vermiphilaceae; genus CAZNPD01. Next base: position 19,670 of record CAZNPD010000004.1, read on the forward strand.
GACACGATGTCTCTTTTCAACACGTGCGTCCGTTAATCGGTCTTTTTCATGAGCAGTAAGTGTATAAGCTATATTAATACCAAGACCATATAAAATATGTTCCCAGACAATATATGGCGAGAATATAATTGTGACTCCTGGGTTTATGCGAGTTGGAATTACGGCAGCCCCAAAGATTTCAGGTTCTCGATAGATGGGAACACGTCGTTCTTGCACGCGTGGCAATCGTTTATTAAAACGAGTGAAGAGGCCAACCTTAATATTCTCTTTCAATTCAAAAAGACCATCAAATGCTCCATAAATTCCCCAAAATCCATTGCCTCCAAATGGTATAGATCCTGGCTCACAAGGAGATCGTTTAACTCCTGATGGGATCATGAGACCTAAGCGCAATCCAGCATCAATACGGCGACATTTAAATATGTAATCCCATGTGCCGCCATATCGAAGATAAAGATCGACATCACCAGGCCCTGCTTGGCTCACATGATTTTCTCGTATATTAAGCAAGTCAAACATTCCGGTTCGAAGATTATTATAGACTTCTTGTTTATCGGCAGAAGAGGCCACAATAATCTTTTCACTTTGGGTATTGTTTTCTGAAGGGTTGAGCTGTAAGTGAAAATCATGATATGTGTTTGATCGTAAAAATATCATTGATCCACCGATATAGAAATTGTTGATAAGATGATGTTCTGCTTCAAAACTGACACCTTGTGCCTGAAACTTTCCATCTATCTGCCATGGAATAAGATGATTTCTCCATTCGCTAATGAGTGGATTTTGCAAGCCCAAACAGGTTATAGCCTGAGCGAGATCTGCTTGATCGAAAAAACCATATATTTCCCCAATACCAATATTGTTTTCTCGAATACCAAGCCCACCACTTGCGGTTGCAAAGACCGCATTAACTGAAAAATATGATTGTGTACCATCAAGAGAGAGACGTGATTGCGCCATGAGCGGAATATATCGATTGTCATAAACCATGGCATGGACATGTGAAAATACAACAAGTAAAAGACCGTATAGAGCAAAGCGAACTGACGAAATTTTAGGCATGCTGTTCCTGATTTTGTGAAGACACCCTTTTTTATTCTTTAATATGCGTGATCGTTTTGCAGCAAAAACTCTATGGTGTGCAATTAAAGAGTCTAATGGAGGAGAGAGGGGGATTCGAACCCCCGATTCCGTTCATCACAGAATAACCGCTTTCGAGGCGGCCGCATTCGACCACTCTGCCATCTCTCCAAACACAATTGGTGCTGAATAAAACGATAATTACTATAATAGCGCATTCCACTTTTTTGAGAAGTTTTTAAACGGAATTGATGATGAGAGAATGAGAAATACTATGCTTTGTGAGCATATTGATCATAAAGCATAGTATGATATTTTTAATACGTGTCAGAAATTAAAGAAGAATCTTTTTGTGTAATCCAGTGAGTGTATGCCCAATATGCAACACCACATCCGAGAGCACATGCAAGAATAGCTGATGTTGTTCGATGACGAGTAAAGAAGTTGTTAGGTTTATCTGAAGATAATGAAATTGGATTAGCAATTTCAGAATTGTGAGATCTTGATAATATTGGAGTTGATCGAGAGGCACGTAAAGAGGGTGTACTTTGAGAATCAGGGCTACTAGGAAGACTAGAGTGTACATCTTCTCTTTTAATGATTCCAGCTTTTGAACGTGCTTTATTAATTAAATCCATCTGATAGGCAGCATATGTTACCACTAAAATCTTATCACTATTGTCTGTAGGAGTCAGTTGTATCTGCTGAGGATATGTATCATATTCTTTATCATTGTGTGCGAGATCTATAGCCATTAGGTTAATGATATATTCAAATGCGCTAGGATCTTTAAGAATGGAAACAATATTCTTAGCATATTCTAATGGTGTAGATTGATGATCTTCAGGAATGGATAAGATTCCTTTTTTAAGAGAGTAAGTATTTATGATATTTTGTGCTTGATCAATATTACTATTACTAGAATCTAAATTCTCTCTTGAGGCTGGTGCAGATAATGTAGCAATATTAAGCTCCGTACTTGAATTCAGACTTGGTTTGGGAATCTGCATTGAGGTATTAGCGGAAACATCACTAATATGATCGCTAAAACGAGGAGTATATATTGTTGCGGTAGGATTTTCAGGAGTTGTTCCTAGTGATGATGGTAACATCATAATCTCAAAGCCATCGGATGTTGACCTCGGTCTACGTCCATACATTTGCCTAATATCATCGGGTATAGAAATTCCTTCCTGTGAAGAGGTTACCGATGAAGTAGGGGTAATTTGTTCAAAGCTTGAGCTATTATCAGAATCATCACTATTATGGAGACCCACTTCTGTTGTTGGCATTGTAGGAATCGGTGAAAGGAGTGGAATATTTTCTAAATCAGCTTGAGCATGTTGGCTATGTTTACTATGTATGTGTTGTATGTTTTTATCGCTACCATACAATGCAGATGCTTGCATCATGGTGATACAAATAATAATACCTATTGTATTCATAACACCCAACCCCAAATTAGTAGAATTATACGATTACGTTTGTATGTAGTACATCATACTTAAGGAAGAAGAAGATTTCCAAGATGTTGATCATTTTATAAAGAATAGAGTTGTATATTGGAGGGTTAGTGCCATCGATTTTATACCGATGGCACTTTTTAATATTTTGCTATTGAGCAGAGACTGTATCTGTTGCTTCAGATGCATGCCAATAATTGTAAGCATAGTAAGCACTTGCAACAGTAATTACTGCAGCGGCTGTGAGCGTTAATGAATGACGTTTAAAGAAATTCGGTGATATATTATAATCATTAGGATTTGCATGAAGGCTTCGGAGTGGTAATTCATTGAGAGCTTCTTTGCAAATTGTTGTAAAGAATTCATTATATGACTTAATTTCGTTATCATACTCTATATCGGTGGAAGATGGTATTCTGTTGCTATTTACAGAGCTAATAGTCTGTTTAATAGCACTCATTAATTCTGCGTGATGATTATCATATGCATCATGTAATAATCTATGGCAATACCTGATACATTCTGTCTCCGAACTGTATAATTTTTTATACTTATCTATAAAGCTAAGTAAACTCAAATCACCATTTTTTGCTATATAAGCTAACAAGTCGGTCGTTGTGGGAAGAGACGTTTTGTTAGTCTGAGAACTCTCTGAGTTTAGCATACCTTTAGCATCCAGATTAACTTCGCAAGTAGCAGCCTTATCAGTTAGGTTAGAAGATTCAGAATTTGCTTGTTCAGTAGAATGAGATGCTTCGACAGATTTTTTTGTATTGGGTATGCTATTTTCGCTATCGGATAAATATTCGTTTTCTCTTGCTGTATTGTATTCTTCATTATTCTGTTCATCGTCGTCGGTTGCGTTCTCACTAAATTCACTCTTTTCTGCTTCTGAATTTGGTTCCATGTTTTCATAGTCATGAAATTGTCCATGTGTCATCAAAATAGATTCTTCGTCATCAATAGAGTGATAACCAGTGTAATGACTGTTTTGATTGTCAGATGATGTCTCATCAAATTCAGAGTCGGATGTATCTTCTTCAGTATTATTTTCATCATAATCATCTATTTCTACCCTTACATTATCAAAATCCTGTTCATTTGATTGAAATTCTGTAATTACGGGGTGTTTTGGAAAAGGAGGCGTTGCTGTAGGATTTGGACATGGCTCTAAAGCTGGAATCTCATTATTGGTAAGTGTGGTTAATTGTTTTTCTGCATACGGTATAATCTCTTGTTCGGGTATTTCAGATTGGCTGCTATAGAGACTGCAGATATGTACAACGGTAATAAGTGCTAGAAAAATATTTTTATTCATGAGAAAAAGTCTTATTATATTGATTTTTAATTTTGAACTATCTTTAATGATCTAATGTGATTATTGTTCACTATTATGAGACTAATATACTATTTTTTCAATAGTTTTATTTGAGCTCACTTTAGAGGGTTCTTTTTTATGTATAAAATTATTCATCTATTACACCCGTTTCTTTTGCATGTCGTATAAGATATCCATGATAAGCCATGTATGCAAAAAGACTACATAGTCCTATACAAAAGGATGATCCATATGATGTTATATAAGCTAGTAATGATGAGATTTCTATTGCTTCAGGATGTTCTTTTATAGATAGTTTGTTACATCTGGATTGCGTTTCTCGCTTATTAATAAACTCATTTATATTTTTTACGTATATGTTTGCTTTGTTGAGAACTTCTTGGCAATAGAGCAATAAAGAGTTTTTAATATGTTCATCTTCAGAAGTTATCCAACATAGAATGGGATCTGTAGTAGGATTATTTGTATAAGAGAGCGGTAACGGCTTTGCAGTTGTGATAATATCAATAATTGATTGAAGATAGCTTTCGACAGTTGTGGATATGAACTTAAGATGAGAATCTGTCATCGTTTTAATATTTTGTATAGATTGGGATTGCTCAAGAATAGCGCGAGCTGATTCTGGTTCGTTACGGCAACGTTGGATGAGATAGTTTCTAACATTCACTTGTGTGATACATGCAAGATGCTGCTGAACTCTATTCAAAATAATCTCTTTTGATACATTTTCATAAGAATAAAAAGCGGGATTGAGAAACTGCTTAACGAATGGAGGTGTTAATATATGCTCAAGAGATATATCGCGGAAGCGCATAATGATATGATTAAAATTTCTTGTGTAATCAAGTTTATAATATTCGGAAGTCCATATAGGAGTTATTGTTAGTAGTACTCCCGAGATTATACCTATCATCATCCCAAGATTTCCTCCCGTTTTTTAAGAATACGATCCTATAAAAAAATAGTAAGAAATAATAGATGTTCTGTATATAGTTTTGAATAAAATAGAAGATAAACGTATTGTGCGTAAGGGATTACTGAGCTCGTATTGTATCGATAGAGCTTTGGAATATTTCCTTTGTCAATATTAATGAGGGGCTCGTCGTTGCCTTTTGAGCTGCAATGATACAAATATTCTCTAACTCACGCCCAGAAAATCCTTCAGTCTGTTGAGCAATAGTTGTAATATATGACGATTCAAGAAAGTTATCTTGAATGGAAAAGTCTTTCTGCGCTAGAATATGGTTTTGAATATAATAATTCAGAATCATTGATCGTTCTCTTACGGATGGAAGAGGAACGTTAATTTTGAAAGCAAACCGTTGTAATGCTGCCGTATCAATTGCTTCTATGTGATTTGTTGCACCAATGATGCAGATATCCTTAGAAAAAGTTGAGAGATGTGCAAGGAAATTAGTGACAAGATGTTTTTCTTTTGATTGAGTAGCAATATCTTTTCTGCTCGGTAATAATACTTCAATTTCATCAATAATAATGATTGCCTTTTTTGATCGAGCCCAAGCTATTATCTCATCCATTTTAGCTATCGATTCACCATCTTGATATTTTGAGAAAGAACTTCCTGAAATGCCGATAAATGGTTTGCCACTTTCTCGTGCTATGCGTTTTGCTATTTCGGTCTTCCCTGTTCCTGGAGGGCCATATAGAAGTAAATTGGAGAGAAGGCTATCCTGTTTTTTTTGAGCATGACGAAGTATTTTTTGATAACTCAGAACTGCATTACTTACCGCATGATCAAATGTTAAGTCAGTCAGCTTTGGACTCTTTCGTTGCAGTAAACTATCTATGACTTGCCTAAATAGATTTGGCGACTTTATAATTTCGAAAGACCGACTTCCAAAATAGGTAGTTAATGCATTATGAATGGTCTTGACTATATAGAAAGAGGTTGCTGAAAGAGCAACTCCCATTGAAATATGGGTAAATGATCCAATAATAATCTTCTGTATAAATTCTTGAGTATCTCCAATAAGCTCAGGATCTTTCATGGCCTTGCTCATCTTTTTTATAACTGCTTCACCAGCAGCCTCTGCACCAGCAATAAGAATAGGAACGATCTCTTTTCCATTGATATGTGGCTTTAGGAAGCTGAACATGCTATATGAAGGTAAAACTGTAATTAATAAGAGCATAGAGACATACTTCATACACCTCCACATAGTATGTCGTTGCATTGAAATTTCCAAGGTAAATAGGGAATAATGCTGATTTCCTGTTAATAGTCTTTAAGTTTAACAGGTTATATAGAAAATCAAAAGAGGGAGAAGGTTAAAATAGCTTCTCCCCGTATGATGCTTAATATTAGTTTTTTCTCTTATGCTGCCGTTTTTCCATGAGCAATAGCTTGTTGATGCTGAGCTGTATGTTTTTCAAGAGCAGCTTTAACTACACGATCAAAGATTTGCTCGGTGAGTGTATAATCTTTGGTTACACTTGCCTTTTGTCTTGCAATGATGCAAATGTTTTCAAGTTCACGGCCCGAGAATCCTTCAGTCTGTTTTGCAACATGAGTAATATACGAAGATGTTAAGAAGTTATTTGCAATAATAAGCTTATGATTAGATTCGATATGGTATTTAATGTAGTGTGTTATTATTCTGATACGTTCTTCTAGTTGAGGAAGTGGAATATTAATAGCCATAGCAAATCGTTGGAATGCAGCATCATCAATGTGCTCTAAATAGTTTGTTGCACCAATAATACTGAACTCCTTTGACGCTGTTCCCAGATGTGCCAAGAAGTTACTGATTAATAGCTTCTCTTTAGAATTCAATTCACGTTTTCTACTTGGGAGTAATGCATCAATTTCATCGATAAAGATAATAACATCACCCTTTTTTCGGGCCCATGCAAAGATCTGATCCATCTTTACAACACCTTCGTTTTCTGGATATTTTGCAAAACTACTGCCTGATGCTCCGATAAATGTCTTTCCACTTTCACGAGAAATACGTTTTGCAATTTCAGTTTTACCAGTTCCGGGAGGACCATACAAAATTAAGTTTGGTCGAACTTCACCATTATTAATAGCGTTATAAAGCATATCTTGATACTCACTTACGAGTTCTTTAATATCTGGTGTAAAGATCATATCTGAAAGTTTTGGAGCAGATGACCCAAAGATAAATTCTCTCATGCGGCCAAAGAAGCCAGGTGATTTTAAGATTTCAAATGGAGGTTCTGCGTAATACATCCAAAGCGCTTGATAGCAAAATTTTATTCCATAATAAGATCCTGTAGAAAGTCCTATGCCCGTTGCAACGCCAAGTCCTGTCTTTCCTGTCATAGCGAATGCTCCGTTACCAATTCGGCTTAGAACTGCTTGTAATCCTTCTCCTACTTTATCAAGACTGTGGTATGCTCCTTCAGCAATATCAGTCATTTCTTCTGACATTTTATTACCAATACCACTCATTGCATTCTCTAAATTTGCGTTGATGGTATTACCCCAGTCGATGTCCTCAAATTCTTTTCTTGCATCATTACCAAGTCCATGCAAGAAATCGCGGGCTTCTTTGTTGCCATCAGTACCTAACCCATTTATTGCATGAATCAGTTCATTTTTTATTTTTTGACCAATTCCAGCAATAGAATTAGTTGTTTCGATGTTCACTTCTTGACCTAGTCCTCGTATTGCTTCAGTAAGCATAGCATTAATATCACCGCCAGATTGTTCAAAAACTTGATGAGTTACATTGCGTAAAAAATTCGCGGCTCCATCTCCTGTTAAATCTAAATTTTTTCCGATAGATTTTGCAGATTCGGCAATGACATTTCCTATGAAATTGCCAATCTCTTCTTCGGATGGCATTGCGCTTTCATTAAGTCCCATCCATCTTCCAATGGCGCTTTTTATTATACCCATTGTGTGTGTTGTGTGTATATTGCACCATAATGTTGCTGCTATTAAATAGAATTGTAATTTTTTATAGCTCATAATACTCCTGAGGTTAGAATGTGATATTACGTGTTGCAATTCTCATGACAAGATACATAAATATAGATAAAAAGAATAGAGATAGTAAATTCCAGCAGGTTATCGAATGATTACTCGTGACACGATCGAATTCTGTTGCTTACCTTTTTTATAAATAGTCTGTACAATATGTCTTTAAAAATAAGAAAAAATAATTTGGTGATATACAGATAAATTTTATGTGATTAAAAGTCTTTTGTATTCATCGAAAATGAGTAATTTTTAATTGTGTAAAAAGGGGAGCTATATATGTATGACAATATGCAAGCAATTCTATTGGCAGCAGGAACATCGAATCGCTTTAAAACAGAAAAGACAAAATTAATTGCGCCAATATGTGGTAAAGAGATGATCACATATCCATTACAATTGCTCTCACGTATGAATATTCCGACAACAGTAGTAGTTGGGTTTCAGAGTGATTCGCTTATAGATGTCATACAAAAGCAAGACATATACGTTGTATATGTGCATCAAAAAGAGCAGCAAGGAACTGGACATGCAGTTATGTCTACTCAATCAGAATGGGATTCTGAATATATTCTTATTATGAATGGTGATATGCCGCTTGTAACAGAAGATATTCTAGAATCGTTATATGCAAAACAGAGAGCACAAGATGCAGTAGTCAGCATTGTAATTGCACATCATGATGATCCTTATACTCAATATAATCGTATTAAAGTTACTAATGATAGTGTAATAATTGCTGAACCATCAACGGAAGTAGATGAAGATTCATATATCAATACGGGCATCTATATTATTAAGAGATCTTTTTTAGAGTTGTACATGGTTCAAAATTTATTCAATGATGAATCAATGCAAGAATGGCATTTTTCAGATATCATTATGGTAGCAAATAAAATGCAACAGAAGATTGTTACGTTAACTGTTCCATTCGATTCTGTACGAGATGTTAATACTATGCAAGATATCTGGGCAGTAGAGCAGATTAAACGAGCAGAAATAATTAAATATTGGATGAATAGAGGAGTTCGTTTTACATCAGCTCAAACGACGGTAGTTGATGTAGATGTGACTATTGAGAAAGGAACTCTTATAGGATCAGGAGTTCATCTATTGCGAGGAAGTACGATTGGCCAAGATTGTGTAGTAGATGCTTTTTCAATTATTGAAAATAGTGTAATTGCTGATAGAGTTCGTGTTTTATCCCATTCGGTGATAAACAATTCCACTATAGCAGCAGAGGTGCAAGTTGGACCATTTGCGCATATTGCCTTTAGTAGTATTGATGAAAAGACTATCATTGGAAACTTTGTAGAAGTTAATAGAACTACTATTGGTGTACAAACTAAAGCAAAACATCTAACCTATCTTGGAGATGCGCATGTTGGTTCAAAGGTGAATATTGGTGCAGGGACTATTACATGTAATCATAATAGTGTTCGAAAGCAGAAGACTATTATTGAAGATAATGTGTATGTAGGAAGTAATAATTCATTAGTTGCTCCCGTTACTGTAGGAGCTTATGCATTTACAGCTGCAGGATCTATTATTACTGATAATGTTCCCGCACAAGCACTCGCAATTGCTCGTTCTCGTCAAGTTAATAAACTTGATTATGCGCCTCTTATTCGAGCACGTGCATTAGCAGAAGTAGAAGAGTTAAAAAAAGAGCAAACTCCGGAATCGTGTGATACAGGAACAACATTTAAAGGTGCAACACTTGATCACAACTCATTTATTTAGCAGAAGAGAAATATGATACGCTTTGTGCATACAGCAGATATACATTTTGGTATGGAAAATTATGGGAAAATAGATCCTACAACAGGCATTCATACGCGATTGCTCGATTTTGCACAAGCACTTCATTTTTGCATTGATAGAGCTATTTCAGAGCAAGTGGATTTTTTTCTTTTTTGTGGTGACGCATATAAAACAGCTCATCCAAGTCAAACACAACAAAAGCTACTGTTGCAATGTTTTTTGCGATTGCACAAAGCAGGTATTCCGATTGTTATTGTAATTGGTAATCATGATAATCCATTAAGTTTTGGAAAAGCTCATGCACTTGATATCTTTGATGAGATTCCAGTAACAGGATTTTATGTTATTGAAAAACCTCAAATTATTACATTGCATACTAAAAATGGGCCAGTTCAGATAGTTGGTATTCCATGGCCAACACGCAATACCATTACTCTTTCAAATAAACATGCAGAATCATCAGCAATAGAAATAACACAATATATTTCGCAGGCAGTTACACGAATTATTCAAGATTTTGCAAAAAAATTAGATCCTCAGATTCCTGCAGTATTAGCTGGACATTTAACTGTTAGTTCAGGAGTCTTTTCTGGATCAGAAAAACGTGCGATTTATGGAACTGATCCATTGTTCATGCCATCACAGTTGGCAATAGATCCATTTGATTATGTTGCTTTGGGTCATTTACATCGATATCAAAATCTTAATCCAAATGGGTATCCAGCAATTGTCTATGCAGGATCGATAGAACGGGTTGATTTTGGTGAACGCAAAGAAGATAAAGGGTTCTGTTTGGTTACTATTCAAGAAAAAGGGTCAACTGATCATGTATTTATTAAGACCCCAACACGACCATTCATACAGATTGAGATTCATCTAGAACCCCACAAATCGCAAACACAACAGATCATTGAAAAGATAGAGAGCTATCCAATTGATGATGCTGTTATTAAAATTATGTATCATTTACAAACAGATCAACAAGATACAGTAGATCTTAAAGCCATTTATCATGCATGCATTGCTGCTCATTATGTAGTTGGTATTATTCCCATAAAGCCACTTGTTACTCGTGAACGACGTACAGCGCATATACATGTAGGGATGGATTTTACTATTTTACTTGAACATTATTTTGATACAAAGCAAGAATACGCTTCAAAAAAAGAAGAACTACTCGAAAAAGCACTACTTCTCTATGATCAAGCTATGCATGAACATGAAGCGTCTGATTAATAGTTTTAAAAATAGACAATCGAAACCGAATTAAATAATGAGTCTCGATAATCGGCCATTTTACTCTCAAGCAATGGTCGTCGTAAGATACCAACAATTTCCTGGTATCGTTCATCAAGAGTAAGTAATCGAGCTGGTTGCATATCTTCGAGACGATACAATTCAAAATATCCATTCTGCTCAACAGGACCCGCTATTTCTCCTTTTTGTAGAGAGATAATTGATTGCTTATCTTGCGCGATATCTGATTGATCAATCCAAAATGGTGATGACCATCGTATTAGTGGAGTTGACTTTCTTGTTTTTATATAATCGATTAACTGATTTCTTGTAACTTCTTTATCTTTTCCAAAAGGAACTGATGTATAAGAAATGTAGTAACGAGCATCTTGCCATACTGGATTGTTTTGCCAATATTCAATTACCTGTTTACGCGGAATAATAAGATTAGATCTAATCTTAAAATCGAGCATATTGTTAAACGATTGCATGATTTGCAACTGCTCACGCCCTTCGGCATAGGTGTACCCAACTTCGGTAAATAATTTTTCAATATCATTTTGACTCAGATTATTTTCACGAGCAATTGCACTGATATATTTATCGACGGCATCATCATCGCCATTGAATTTCATCTTTTTAGCATCAAGAAATACTGATCGCTCAAATATAATCTCATCCAGGGTTCTAATATTGCCCGTTAATGCTGGACGAGATACATCAGATAGCGTAACAATTTCAGTTCCTTCTTGTCCATGTATTGCAGCCTTGACGGTATCTATTACGTATACTTCAGAAAATGGATCTTTTTTTGAAGATGGCTGTTGCGTATCTTGCTTACCGATAATAATGGAAGATATCATGATACTGCTGCAAAGAAGAATAAGATGATACAACATATTGTATATTCCAATGATATTGAAAGGTACGAGAGAACTTACATACCGTAAGTTCTCTCGTGCAATTAATCTATAATTAAAGTGCTTCTTCTACAGGGAATTCTGGCATGTTTCCGATATCCTCAGGAGTCATTGACTGTTCTTCTTTAAAGAATTCAGTATCATATTGAATGCCATATTCTTGTTTTAATCTTGTTACTTCTTTTTCAAAAGCTTCACTCGCTTTTTGGCCTTCTAGTTTTCTCTTAATTTCATCGCGTATTTGTTCAAATGGACGGTATTTGGTCTCTTCTTTTTCAGTTGCTTGATAAACAATAAATTTACCATCGTTTGTTGCGCAAATAGCGCTTGTTGGGAATGTTGAGACGGTGGTAATCTTTTCACGTAATGTTGGATCAATGCCTAAACTTTGGCTATGTACTAAGTTGAGTTCCTTAAATTTGCTTGAAAGATTTTGTTCTTCAGCAGCAGTCTTTAAATCACCAGCCTGTGCTTTAGCAAGGAAAGCGTCAGCTTCTTCCTGTGTATCAAATGAAACACACGACGCACGAATACCGCCACGAGAAATAATCAATTGTGGTATTACATCCTTATTCTTTTCGTAGAATTCACGTGCTTCACTATCGCTGACAGTAGTAGCGAATTTCTTAGTGAAGAAGCTGGTATTGAGCATATTACGTACGGAATTTAAAATACGTCGCTCTTCCTGCTTATATTCTTCAGTCTGATCAATACCATTCTCTTGAATATAGCGTGTTACTACTGCTTGACTTACAAGACCTTCTACGATATTGCGATCGATCTGCTCTTCACCCATTGCTACAAGAATCGATTTTAATTGTGGATTTGCTTCTAAGAGATCAGATTTTTCAGATTCAAGACGTTTGAGTGTAACAATAGGTTTTCCGTCCATTGTTGCGAGTACTTTAGATCCATCTGCTTCAGCATATATGCTTGATGTGGTACCAGATACTTCTCGGCTGGAACTATCGAGGGATGTATCTATCTGTTTGCTTGATGCTTTGTTACCCATCATATCTTTAAACCATTCTACTGGGTTGCAGCCAGGTAGTAATGTAAGCGATGCAATGCTGAGAGCAAGTGCTTTTCGTTGTTTATAAATTGTCGAAGATTTCATAATATCCTTTCATATGACACTAACTACTACTTTTTTGGGAATGATGAACTTTATCACTACATAATGATTAAGAGTTAGATTAACACAGATTTTACGAGAGTACAAAAACAAGTGATAGAGGAGTATAGCCGATTTTTTATGATGCATAAAAACATATAAGTTTTTATTTATTTACGGTATATTTTCCCAAAATATTTACACATCACATGAAAGGACTTGTTATGATACTATACCTTTTTCTTATAGGACTATCAGTTACATCAGATATTTTTTGCAGTTCTCCAAATGGATCGGGATCCTATTGGTCAGCATTGACTCGAAAGGTTTATAAAGTTATAGGAGATCCTACAATAGAGCAAAATATTATTGGTTTGGGTGATAAGGAGGAAAAGCATAAAACAAAAGATCTCTATGATAAAGATAAAAATGATGTTGCGCAAGGAAATGTCGTGGAAGCTGATAATATTAAAATGACAGCTGTGCGAGCCGAAATAGTGATGCGTCATGGATTAGAATTTCATAATACACTCTGTCGATTTAATCAAACTAATGATGCTGTAGAGAATGGTAAAAAAGAAGAGTTGAAAAAATATGCTGGTGGGATAGCAAAGGATACCATTCCGAGCGCAAAAAAATTTCTAGATATTAATAAGCCGATAATGCCTGATTTTTTGATAAAAGGGTTAAATAAAAGTATTGATAGAGCTGAAGAGAAGTGCACAAAGATTTTTTCATCCAGTATGCCACAATCATCATCGATTCCTTCTAAATCATCAGATGGTATGTTTGATGACTCAATAAAACAATTGATTACTCGAGCAAAATCGAATCCTGAACTTCAGCAAGAACTGTTAAAAGCGCTTGCAACTGATACAAAATATCCTGTTATACCGGAAGCTAATGGTAATGGCAATATAGGTCAGCAAAAAATAAAAGGATCTGGCAAGAAATAAATGAGGTAGATCTTGCTATTGCGCATAATGCTTGGATATGCTCTCTTCTGGGGATGTAGAACCTGAGAAATTGTAAGGGGAGTAGTAATGAAAAAGATAATCTTTCTAGTATCATGTATAATGGTATATATGTCAGCGTATAGTGGAAATAATAATTCTTCACATGCTCTTATAAAAAAGAACGAATATAGAGAACCTTGTATAAAGAATATTATTTGCAAGCTATTATGTTGTTGTTTTCCTCTTGAGCAAAAGGTAGAACCATCACAATCATCAGATAGAAGTTATGCAACTACAACAAGTACATCATCTTCTTCTGATGAAGATAACCGTGATCCGCTTATTACGGAAAATACTATTCGTTGTAATACAACATCACAAAGAAATTACGGGGAGTGGCGGTATTGAAGATTAACGTTTTTCATATAATCGAAGTCTATATCTCAATATACTTGTATTAAAATTTTACTTTCTTTCTTAGTTAGATGTGGTATACATCTGAAGAAGGTAAGTGTAATACCTCTCAACATAAAAGAAGGAGACGCATTTTTAATCCCATAGTTCTTGATAGTGTACATTGAGTAAATCTCCCAAAAAAGGAGTCTTTTCATGAACAAACAAATAGTGCGTATATTGAGCCTTTCATTATTATTAAGTATTCCTTGTGGATCACAGTTAATAGCTAACTCAGTAGCAGAAGAGGAGGACTTACAGTATTGGTGTAGCTTGTATGAGGAAAGACCGCTTTCGCGATTTTCTGAAGAAGATATAGAAAATATTACAAACTCGAGCGAGTTCTTGTTGGGTATCATTGCAAAAAGAGCGGCAGCTGATAAGGAAAAAGCTGAAAAAACAAAAGGATTACGGCCATCAGCAAAGATGATAGCAGGATCGGCGGTCTATGCGCGAAGAAATAATTATCTTTTCAAGGGTGGAGAGCAGGTTAAATTTGCTATGCCAGAAGGCACGTATAATGCAGCGCTAGGAACAATTCAACGTATTAAGCAAGAAGCAGTTCATATCTATGCGGCAATTAATAGGATTGATGTATTTACTGCTCAAGAGTCAAAGAGTGAAAGTAGAGTACAGGCACTTGCAGAAACTATGGCAAAAAATACTTCTTACATAAAACGACTTTCAACATTGCTGGATCAGGCTAAAGATGCATGTGTTGTGTTGCCAGAAGAGTATCAAAAAAGATCCAATGAAATCTTTGCTCGTGAAACATCCCGTGCGAAAGAACATCGTGAACTTGTAAAATCCATAGCTGAAAAAGAGGTGGAAGAATTGCAAAAACAAGCAGCTAAACAACAAAAAGATATTCAAGATATGCTTTCTTCAGTTGTTATAAGAAATTTATCTGAATTAGAAAAGACTAATAAATAAAAATCAGATAAATTATATAAGTTTTTTAGCTTCTACAGCAGATTGAGAGGAGTAGTTTACAGACTGCTCCTCTCTTTGTTTTTATATCACTCGACATGCAACTGCAGCGCTAATTATTGACGGCTTTAAAGGCTGCAAGATCTTAGCAAGTTGCTGTAGTGTTGCGCCACTTGTCATGAGATCATCAACAATTAAAATATGTTTATTCTGATAATGTGACAGATTTTCGAGCGTATCAGGCTTTAGTGAGAAGATATGATCAACGTTTGAAAATCGGTGCGTGAATGATACCTTCGATTGAAATATGGAATAGCGAGTACGCATTGCAAGATCTACAAAAGGACGATTACTCAACTGCGAAATCTCCTGTGCAATAGTATACGCTTGGTTATATCCGCGATATGCTTGACGAGTCCAATGAAGTGGAACGGGTACAATGATATCAAAATTAATATGTGCAATGCCGCTCATATTCCACATGATTATTGCCAATTGTTTGCATGCGGGTTGGTTACTCCAGATTTTAGACAAAATTAATGGTTTTAGTGGTTCTTTATAATCTGATGCAGCATAGACGAGCATTTGTCTGTTTTCTGTTATTGAGATGCGTGCAGGAAATATAGGGAGAATTCGTAACGTGCAGTAATCGCAAAATATTGTGCGTTCAGACAAAAATAGTTTGCAATATGCACAAAAGGGTGGTGCAATGATAGCGCAAATCATCTGTCTAAAAACCTGCGTTAGCTTTTTAATGTAGGATAGAGAACGTTGCATCATAATGCGTAAAAGAGAATCCGTAATACAAGGTTGGCAAGGAGTGCAGCAAGTACATCATCACAGAGAATGCCCCATGGTCGAGGTAGTCGTTGTGCATAATCAATACCACATATCTTTGTGATATCAAATATACGAAATGCAATAAATCCGATAATTGCTGTTGGCCATGTCAGATTGATTTCCCAAAACGTAATAAAAGTTCCTACCACTTCATCAATCACTACTTGACTTGGATCTTTATGAAAACGATTAAAATCTTTTGCACCATGAATGATGAGTATAGAAAGCATAGTGATTGCTAGACAGAAAAGACCATATTGTGTTTCAGTTAATCCGCGATGTACTAAGTACATGAGTGGCATGGCAGTAAGTGTTGCTAATGTTCCAGAAGCTGGTAGATATCCAATAATTCCCCATGTAGAAATATATGTGCAGAGTAGTGAAATCATAATTTACTCGCGTATATGATTATAGAGCATAATAGATACACCGATAACTATATACGCATCGGCAATATTAAAGCTATACCAGGAATAAGAACCATATGAAAGTATGATAAAATCAATAACTCCATGATATACTAGTCGATCGATAAAGTTTGAAAAAGAGCCTGCAAGTATGAGTACTTCTCCCCAAATGGCATGCCCAGAAACCATGCGTGTATAGGTGTACCATGCAAGATATCCGATAACTAATGGAATGATAGAACTTGTTACCGCAGTAGCCCATCCATGGTTGAAATGAAGAAAGCCAAACGCAATTCCTTTATTGAATGATACGTCAAAAGTACATCCAGGAAAAATCTTGCATGACTGTGCAAAACAATACGTAATTGCCAATACTTTTGTTATCCGATCAATGCAGATACCAACTATAATACATAATACATAGATAAGCCGTTTGTTCATCGGATTACTGCTCCTTCTTTAATTAATGCTTGCGCAACGCGATCCCAAATTTCATCTGCTTCTGGTTTGGTAAGTGTTTTATGAGGATCGCTAATTACAAAACGATAAGTCATTGATTTCTGATTGTTCCATTCTGGTTTTTCAAAGAAATCGATCAATGTCACTTCTATTATTCTTGTATCAATAGTACGTATAATCTCTTCTACATGTGCAGTCTTGTATGCAGTGCTTATAAGCATGCTGATATCACGAGTCATTACAGGATATTTGCTGCTTGCAACATATCGATGTATAGAGGCTTGATATTGAGAGAGTATGTCCCCATTCAGTTCAAATATCCACCCAAATCCTGGTGCGCATAATGAGAGCATCTGCGTAGGGACTAATCCCATGATGCCTATTTTTTGATTATTATGAAGGATATGTGCTGTCTGATAAGGCATATACCATGGATCAATAGTGTCATGTGCTTGTTCATACGTTACCGACATGCCGATAGCATGAAATATCATGTCGAGTAATCTTTTTTGTACATAAAAGTCGATTGGTTTTTCTTTATTCCAAACAATTCCAGCGAGTGATTTTTTTTCACTTAATACGCCTGATGTTGATAATTGCCATATGCGATCAGTTGAGAAGAATGCAAGTGAGTTATGATCGATATGATTCTCTTTTACGGCATGGAGCAAGTGTGGTACAAGTGTTGTAATTAAATGTTTCCAATTTGCAGATACTGGACTCTCTACATATGCTGATGCTGGTGGCGTATAATTAATCGATTGATTAAATGATTCGTCAAAAAATGCGTATTGCTTAATCTCTTTCATATTAAGATGGTATGCGCAGAGTGATTTGATCAATCGTTTACGTTCAATATCTTTAAGGCTAAATGGCTCTGTAACGCGTGTAGGACCTTGCGGCTTGATGGTATTATATCCAATGATACGTGCAATCTCTTCTACAATATCTTCTTGTTGTGTAATATCTTTTGTTGCGCGAAATGTTGGAACAGTAATAAGATACGATGTTCCTTCTTTTGTAACGATAAATGTCAATTTAGTAAGTATATCAATAATAGTTTCAGAAGAGAGTGAGATACCAATCTTTTGTTCAATACGCCTATGCTCAATACGTATGATTGTTGATTTTGGTAATGTTCCAGATGTCTGCATAATTGTAGTGTCACATGAAATGCTCTCTTTTTGAGCAATAGAGATAAAACGAGCGATCGCTTGCGTTACTGCAAAAGGATCGAGTGATTTTTCAAAGCGAGCCGAACTATCAGTTCTCTTTTTATGACGCGCAGCAGTTCTTCGGATAGTTCCTGCATCAAAGCAAGCAGCCTCAAGAATAACTTCTTTTGTTGAGTGGGTAATACTTGAAGCAGATCCTCCCATAACTCCCGCAAGAGAGAGCGGCTTTCTATTGTCAGCAATAACTATATCATCATGAGTAAGTTTTATTTCTGTTCCATCAAGAAGTTGAAGAGATTCATCGTTTGTAGCATTTCGTGCAGAGAGTGACCCATCAATTTTAGTTGCATCAAAAGCATGCATTGGTTGACCCCAATCGAGCATCACATAGTTAGTGATGTCGACAATGTTATTGATTGGTTTGCAATCAACACGCAATAACCTACTTGCAAGTGTAAGAGAGCTTGCTGAAGATGGTTGTGTAATAGTTGTTTGCATGAGTGCAATACGATGGCAAGCAGAAGTTTTAATAAAGTCATTTGCCACTTCTTGTATGGTAAGTGGAGCAAGGAATGAAGATTCTTCTATCATTGCTACATTGAAGAGTGCTGCAACTTCGCGTGCAAAACCTCTGTGTCCCCATAGATCTGGGCGATTTGTAATTGATTTATTATCAACCTCAATAATGTAATCAGTTGTCTGTATACGAGAGCGCCACGCACCCACCTTGTCAGATTCTGTACAATAGAATGTCGGAAGTAATCCCTCTTTTCCACTAGAAAAATGATATCCTGATGCCCAAATATGGCCATCTTCGTAACGAGCAATAATATACCATTCACCTATAGTTACCGCGCGAGCGGGAAGCACTGCTTCTTGCTTCCATTCTGGAACAGAGACACGAATGGTAGTGTTGTTGATTGCAGTTACTTGTGCAAGTGCAAGATTGGTAAGATCGATAGAGATCTTTTCTACGTGCTCTATTTCAGCAGTTGATTGATTAAAGCGAGCAACAAGGTTATCAATAGGGATATCGGATGGTTTTGCTTGTAAATGATCAAAGAGCCAGGTGTAAGATATTTTCATATTTTTTAAGTCCAGGTTACCAGAATTACTATAGCATCGTGTAAAGATTATCATACGTGAAAAGAAGAAAAGCATCAATGCACGATCTGTTAAGATGATTATATTGAATAGCAGGATGCTTACTGATTAAAGTAGGAAAGAGAGAGGAGTTATGCATGAAGTATATAAAAATAGTATCGT
This sequence comes from uncultured Pseudomonadota bacterium, assembly GCA_964575265.1. GTDB lineage: Bacteria > Babelota > Babeliae > Babelales > Vermiphilaceae > CAZNPD01. The sequence goes on from CAZNPD010000004.1 coordinate 39,039, forward strand.
TACTTATGGTGAGCATGAGCTATGCAAGCGAACAGAGTTCATTAGATAATGACGATTCATATATAATAGAAATGGAACAACCTTCTTCAGGTGATATTGATCTTGATCGTCTAGAAAGCTACATAAAAAATTCTCCACAACTAAGTTACATTTTATCAAAAAAGGGTGGAGACAAAAAATGTAATAATCAAGATTACTTGCAATCACTCTGGGCATATCATAAACGCAAGGGTAATATTGCTTGCACAAAAGCATTATCCGATGTGAGTGCTCCTCGATCACGATCGATCAATGTTGAAAATGTAGCATCAGTAGCAGAACCATTGGTACAAACGATCATAGGAGCAGCGCATAAACATGATCTTCATGCATTAAAAAAGTCTAACAAAAAAGTATCAAAACAGAGTAAGCAGATGAATGAACAGCAGATTAAAATTAATACACAAAATCGTAATGCTAAGTATCAACTATATGGAACGCTTGCAAGTATTGTAGGTACTGTTGCGATGGCGCTTGTAGCTGGGTATTTTGGCACTACGTGCACATAACAGAACAGTTATTACAATATATCTTTCTTATGATAGAATAGAATTAGTTGTATTATATATTTGTTTGATTCTGAATTACAAAATGGCTGACACATGATTATATCTTTTTCCATTAAAAAATATCGATCTCAAGTATATTGAGATCGATATGTATATTTTATCATGAGTAGATAATGGTAGTAGTTATTTACCGTAATGTTTGGTCAATTTTCCACGAAGTGGCTTTTCGCTGAATCCAAGTTCTTGCTCAAGTTTTTCGCCATCTTTGAAATAAATAACAACAGGAATCGATTTAATATTGTATCGTTTAGCGATAGCAGGATTTTGATCGATATCTACTTTTATAAATGTTACGTGAGAATAATCGCGTGCAATGCGAGGAAGTGCGTCAGCTAATGCTCTACATCCACCGCACCATGGAGCTCCAAAATCAATAACAACATTACCATTGCTGATAAGTGCATCAAAATCCATATCAGAAGTAAATTCAATAATATTGCTTGTGCTTACGCGAGCCTTTTTTTCAGCGCGTTGATTGCCATTTTTTTTTCTTTTACCGCAGCATGATTCTTCAGCTTCTACGAGTGAAGTGCCCATCATAAGAACGAGAGCAAGTGCGTAGCCTTTGTGCATCATAAGATATCCTTTCTTCTGTTAGTTATAATAGTTTTAATTTTACTTATCACTAATAGCTTGTCAAAGATGAGTGTAATAAATCTAGAATTATAAAAACTATATGTATAAAGGTTTTTGTGATGAATGGAATGAAAGAAGTTATCTATCAAAGGACATGGAAAAAGAATATACCATTTTTTCTTTCGGGAGATATCGGAGGAACGAATAGTAATTTTGGTATAATATCAATGGAGGATCGTCATCCAACATTATTGGTATCTCTTCATATAAAGAGCAAAGAGATTACTGATTTTGCTCAAACATGTAAAAGAGTGGTTGATCATTGTAAAGAGAGATATGGTATAACGTGTTATGCAGCAGTTATAGGCGGTGCAGGAGTTGTTTCCGAAGCACGTGATTATTGTAAGCCAACAAACTTGCATTTTGAGATAAGAGCACTCGATATTATGCATGCAACAGATATTGCGCATGTAGTAATTGTTAATGATTTTGAAATTATTGGATATGGTCTTGATCTTATTTTGCCAAAAGATGTTGTATTGGTTAAAAAGGGATTTGCACGAGAACATAGTAATAAAGCAATACTCGGTGCAGGAACAGGGTTAGGAAAATGTATTCTTCTTTGGAATAAACATACGCAAAAATATTTACCTGTTGCATCAGAGGGTGGACATGCAGATTTTGCGATACATACTCCGCTCGAATTAGAATTAGCCATATGGATACAAAAGAGCAAAGAACATACATGTAGCGTATCGTGGGAAGATGTGCTTTCGGGTAATGGCATTCGCCAGATGTATCAATTCTTTAAAGCAAAAGCGAGTAATTTTAAAGAAGACGTTATGGAAGCACAGGGCCCGCACCCCGATGAGATTTTCAATAGTAGGCATGCAGATGAATATGCGTGGGATACGTTTACACTCTATTCATCACTCTATGCTCGTTGTGCAAAAAACTTTGCATTGGATGCATTAGCATTATCTGGAATCTATATTGCAGGCGGCATAGCAGCAAAGAATGTTCCGCTCTTCGAGCAACCATGCTTTGTACAAGAATTTATCAATTGTGGCAAGCAAGAACAATTGCTCAAAGATATTCCCATCTATGTGATTGCTGACTATAATATTAGCCTTTATGGAGCAGCAGCCTTTTTTATGTATCAGCGATCACTCTAGTTGTATTATCATACAAGTAGGTTTGTATAATTGCTCTATTGTGTATATGACACAATACAAAATAAATGCTGTAAGCAATTAGTGTTGCCCATGCACATCCATGGATATGATAATAAGGAATAAGAATTCGTGCAATTACAATGTTGATTAATGCTGCAATGCAAAGATTTCCCACGAGTATGTATGTCTTTTTATGGAATTGTAGGATACATGTTTTAAAGTAAGCGGCGAGCAATAGAATCTGACCCATAATGAGAAGTGGTACATAAGATATTGCTTGATGATACGAAAGAGGGAGTAAGTGGCACACAAGTGGTCGCAGTGCTATGAAACCGATAGTACAGGCTCCTGCAATGCCTGTAACGGCATATCGCATATATTGTTGGTTTTCTTGCTCAACAGATAAGATTTCTATTTTTCGCGATGCATATGCAGACAATATGTAGGGTACGTATGCATTCATCCATGGATTAAGCACTAAAAAGTAAAATACTTGACAGCAGGTATCTGCTAATGCATAAATGCCTGCATCATGCAGTGAGCTGTATCGTGCCAGTAACCACCGATTGCCGCTTGAGAGCATCCAACTACACATAATTCCTGGAATAAATGGAAGTCCTCTTGCAATATAGGTAGATGCTTGTTTGATTTGTTGTAAAAATAGAGTTCGATTAATACTGTATGATGCAAAAATAATATTCCTGCTTACTACTAATACATAGAGCGTACTAATACATTGTGCACCAATAATGCCAAGATAATTGAGGCGCAGTATGCAGACAAAGAGATAGGTGCAAAGAGCTGCTATACAAGCAGCAGATATTTGTATGAAACTGAGCCATTTCGGATTGCGTTGATATTGTAATAATTGAAAGGCAAGTTCGGTAAAAAAAGTAACCGCAATAATAGATAATGCGCATATTAATGATGTGTTACTTATTGCGCCATTAAATAATAATGTAATAATCTGATTACGACAGAATAATGCACATACAACGAGGGGTAATGCGATACTACCATAGATAGTAAGAATACTATTTTTTAAGTTAAGCTGTTCTATGCGATTGCAATGAAAGTAATCGAGTGCAAATACTTGACGAAGCCCTAATCCAATAACGGTTGTAGCAATAATAATAAAGCTATTAAGAAGAGAGAGTGCACCATATTCATCAGGCGATATGTAGCGCAATGCAATCGGTATCGTAAGAATGCTGATACTACGTAATATGATGCCGCTGAAAGCATACAAAAATAATGCTTTTCCGACAGAGTTCCATAAGTGCATAATAATATAGCTCATAGATGTCTGAATATGTTAATGAGATGCATATTTTTTTAAATGTTCAATAACTATGAAATCACCATTTTTTTGCGCGTAATCAAGTGCAGTCATTTTGGTATTATCTTTATGATCAACTTTGACACCATATTTACAAATAAGATCGATTGCTTTGCATAAACATTCTCTTTGTTGTGCTGCATTTGATTTCGAAAATTGAGAAAATAGTAAGCTATGGCAATTTCTACTCTGCTGAATCATATAAGATAGTAAGTTGCAATCATTTGTAATTGGTTTAAAAACAACATCAGTTTTGGCGCCATGAGTCAGAAGATATTCTAATGCTTGTAGGCTTTCTTTTCCAATCATTCTATCAACTGCGTAAAACAATGGAGAATAATTATTGGGTTTTCCATTGATATCAGCGCCTGCTTTGCAAAGCATATCGATTATTGCAATGTCAGGATAATGAACTTTTATACTCTCTTTCCCTTTTATTACATGTGTTAGAACGGCAAGTGAAAGTGAAGCTTGAGATTGATCATCTACGTTAGGACTAGCTCCATGATTTAATAATATGGATACTTTATTTCTTGCTTGATCGGGAATAGCATCCCAATGGCGTCGGGCTATAACAGCAGAGAGAGCTGTTCGCTTGAAGTTATTATCATTTTTTACCCAATTAATGTCGCAATTTTTCGATTGTAACCGTTTGATTTCATTTTCAAGAGATTTAAGATGAGTGTATTCATGATATACAATAGCATTAAAGAGTGGAGAGTTTTTTAACGATTCTGAGTATTCTGATGCATATACAAAAGAGATAAGCATGGAGAAATAGATACGTAATGAGATTGTAAAAAATAATTTGTGATTAATCATGAGTGCTCTTTTTTTAATAAACAACATTGAATGTCATCTTTTCACCATCAAAGTAGAATGTGGCCTCTTTGGGCTTTTTAAGATAGATTGCATTCCATTCTTCAAGCATCTTTACAAAGACATCTTTTTTCATAATAAACTTCGCATAATCTTGGTCATCATCTAAATCAGATATGATATAAATATTCTGATCATCTTTTTCAAGCATTGCAAATTCGCCACCTACTCCTGTATATTTTTCTTGAAGTAAATCCATTACCCAATCTTGGATAAACTTTATATTATTCATCATATATCTATCAAAGAGAAGAAAATTATATAAAGCAGTCATTTCTCTAGAACTTGTCTTTTTTAAACAATAACAATCTCGATAATGCTCTCCCAGGGCTACATGCATAAATTCCATATATTAATTGCTTTAATAAACAGGATCAAAGGTGAATTGCTCACCATCGTAATAGATTGTTACTTCTTTTGGTAATTTGAGATAGATTTCTTTCCAGTCATCAAGAAATCTTGCAAAAACTTCTTTTTTAATAATAAATATTTCATCATCTTTATCATTTTGCAGATTGGTTTCGATAATAACGTTATTATTATCTATGTGAGCCCATGCAAACTCACCATGTAAGCTCTCTTGAGGACGAGGATTTCCATTGACCCATTTTTTTGTAGTATTAAGACTATAAATCATATAAGGTTCAAACATTAGAAACCAATAAAGTGCATCTATTGATAAAGAACTTGAATTATTTAAGCGATATCGATCTGGAAGATCTAATGTCATATATATAAATTCCATAGTATTTTTCTTTTTAAATATTTATAAAATAAGCAGTTTTCATATTTCCAGTTTTTGTGATGATCATTTCAATTTCCATTCCTTCAGCAATTAAACCTTTTATCTTATAATCCCCACTTTGCAATACTTCAAATGGAGTATTATGTTTCCGACAATATTCAAAGGCTTCTAATATTTTTTCTATAACTTGTTCACGCGTCCAGTGTTTTGGAAAGAAGCTTTTCGATTTAAATGTTTTTCCACACCACTTTATATCAGCAATATAGGCACCCATAGCATTAGTTTTTTGTACAATTACTTCAATCATACCACTATTTTCAAGCATTCCCATAAAATCATGGTGGAAACCACCAAACTTTAAACATAAGTTTTTAAGATCTTTTGATTTTGCATCCATAAAGAATAAATGCTTAGGATCGAGCATGATGGTATATCGTTGAAGAAGATCATAGCCTTTAGGGAATTTCTTGCGGAATTTTTGTGTAAGTGCAATACCTTCAGCATGCGCTTTTGCAAGATAACAGATAAACCAATCACCAACAAGCTTAATGCCATCATTACCAATTTTAGTTATAAGATTAGTATATTCATCCAAATATGCAGCTATTGTTTGTACATCTCTAAGATCTTTAGTGACCATTGTCATCTCTGCAAGCGCTGCAACATCTTTGACAGCTTCTGTAGGTATCGACATTGATGGGCTTATGCGTGAAGTTGATGATATCGGCGTAGGCGCTGGCGATATTATCGGTTGAGTAGAATGTGGTGTTTGTGACATTTTGCTCATCAATGCCAACTCTTTTTCTCCCTGCGCAATAACTTCTGCTTGTGCGAGTGTATATGGAATGTCTGCTGCAAGTGCAATTTCTTGTGCTTCCTGCACTCCCTGCAAAGTCTCTTGTA
>CAZNPD010000005.1:0-35385 GCA_964575265.1 uncultured Pseudomonadota bacterium
TTGCAGCAGATATTCCATATACACTCGCACAAGCAGAAGTTATTGCGCAGGGAGAGAAAGAGTTGGCATTGATGAGCAAAATGTCACAAACGCCACATTCCACTCCACCGGTAACACCACCAGCACCTACACTTACGCCGGTATCATCAACTTCACGCATAAGTCCATCAATGTCGATACCTACAGAAGCTGTCAAAGATGTTGCAGCGCTTGCAGAGATGACAATGGTCACTAAAGATCTTAGAGATGTACAAACAATAGCTGCATATTTGGATGAATATACTAATCTTATAACTAAAATTGGTAATGATGGCATTAAGCTTGTTGGTGATTGGTTTATCTGTTATCTTGCAAAAGCGCATGCTGAAGGTATTGCACTTACACAAAAATTCCGCAAGAAATTCCCTAAAGGCTATGATCTTCTTCAACGATATACCATCATGCTCGATCCTAAGCATTTATTCTTTATGGATGCAAAATCAAAAGATCTTAAAAACTTATGTTTAAAGTTTGGTGGTTTCCACCATGATTTTATGGGAATGCTTGAAAATAGTGGTATGATTGAAGTCATTGTGAAAAAGACTAATGCTTTGGGAGCTTATATTGCTGATATAATAGTATGCGGAAAGAAGATAGAAGATAAAAGTTTTTTTCCAAAACATTGGACGCGTGAGCAAGTTATTGAAAAAATATTAGAAGCATTCGAGCATTGTCGTATTAATAATTCTCCTATTAAAGTACTAGATAGTGGGAACTATAAGTTAGTCGGATATACTTCGGACGGACTGCAGATCGAGATGATCATTACTAAAACAGGAAATATGAAAACAGCATACCTTACAGGTATTTAAATATGCAGGACAGATATATTGTGAAATATTTATATATGCAATTAGAAGAAGGGGATCGCTATTTTTTAAAAAAAAAAGCGATCGATTAATAGGAGCACTATATTGGGTTTTATTTTTTGAACCTAATATGATACTCAGATTAAATTCTATGATGGAATGGGTAAATAGTAATCCTAAGTACCAAGAGAGCATACATACCGAATTTGGCGATGCTTATATGCTTAATAATGATGTTATTGTAGGTTCTGATTTTGTAGATGATACAGAAGAAGATGTAGAAATCTCTATCAAGAAAGAGGCTTTCATACAGTTGCTTAATGATTGGAGAGAAATCTATCTCAAATTACCAAAAGAAGTAACAATCTATTATGATGGTGAGCGATTCACCTTTGATCCTGTTTATTAAAGTGATTAATACATGGAATTTATGCATGTAGCTCTGGGAGAGTATTATAAAGATTGTTATTGTTTAAAAAAGACAAGTTCTAGAGAAATGACTGCTTTGTATAATCTTCTTCTCTTTGATAGATATGGTATGGAAGATATAGCATCTGATATTAAATGGATTAATGACACATTGGGCAGAGAGTGTAAAGTCAGAGGTGGTGAATTTGCAACTCTTTATAAAGATGATCAGAATGCCTATATCGAATCTGATTTAGATGATGGTGAAGATGATGCAGTATTCGTTATGAAAAAAGATGCCTTTGTAAAGATGCTTGAAGAATGGAACGCAATCTATCTTAAAAAGCCCAAAGAGGCTACGTTCTACTTTGATGGTGAAAAGATGACATTTGATGTTGTCTATTAAAGACAGCACTGAGCAAAACATGAAATTTCTATATATGATCTTGAATCATTAGGTACGTATACACTTAATGGATTTACTTTAGAAGGTATCGAAATTTGAATTATTACACAAACGGGTAACGTGATTATGGCATAGCTATTCAATATAAGTATAATCAATAAGGTAAATATGAAATTCTTACATATAAGTATTTATATGTCTCTTATGAGTAAGAATTGACCCTGCTGTGCAATTTATCTACAATGACAAGAGGTTGCTCACTCTTTAATAGGTATAATTAGCATGAACTTATGTAACGCAGAACTGATTATTAATTTTATTACATTTTCTATAGCATATGTCGTTGTAGTTACTCTACTAGGAGCGCTGCAAGCGTGGGCTATTTATAAATTGGGTGATGATACGGCAAAGAACGAAGGTCTCATGACACTCAGTCCGATTGCCCATGTTGACCCTATAGGCGCATTATTATTTATGACTATTTCAGTAGGATGGGGAAGGAGAATCCCTATCGATCCTCATAATATTCAAGGTAGATTTCGCTATACGCGAATTGTACTTTCTTATTTAGTTGGACCGGTTGCTTACTTTATTATGAGTATGTTTAGTCTTCTTGGCATGATTATGCTCAGTGATGTTTCGGTAATCAATTCTACTTCTGTAATGATGATCTATCCGCAGTGCCAGTCGCATATGATATTTGCACAAGAGTATCCTCATTTATCATCTGTATCACTTTCGTTAGTATTTATTCTCTTTGGAATGGCATATTTAAGTATTCTTTTTTGTGTGCTTGATCTCATTTTTCATGCCTGTCACATGGTGATGGCATTAGTAATGGAAGAGTATGAGGATGCGCAACGCTACTTGCATTGGATCTACATAGTACCAATTATTGTTATGATATTCTTTTCATCTCATTTTTATATTTTTATTACACGATGCATGATTAGTAGCGGATACTGGATAGCATCGTTCTTACGATTATTTTAATTTGAACTAAGGTATAGAAACAATGACATCATTAGATCTTTTACGAATAAAATGTGGTACTGTTCAGGTGATTCCTGAATTGGATCTTCTTAAAAAATTATCATTAAAGAAGAAACTCAAAATAAAACTTGGTATGGATCCTACATCGCCTGACTTGCATCTAGGCCATGCAGTAGTGCTTTCTAAGCTCAAAGAATTTCAAGAAATGGGGCATGAAGTTATTTTTTTGATTGGTGATTTTACTGCTCGTATTGGAGATCCAACCGGTAAATCTAAAACGCGTCCACCATTATCGACAGATGATATTGCGCATAATATGAAGACCTATTTTGAACAAGTTGGTAAGATACTCGATACAACACGTGCAACCATAGCTTATAATTCAACATGGTTATCAGAACTCTCTGTTACGCAGATGGTAGAACTTTGTGCAAAGGTTACGGTAGCTCGACTTACAGAACGAGAAGATTTTGCAAATCGTATTGCAACAAATCAACCAATCGGTTTCCATGAACTCCTCTATCCATTGTTTCAAGGATATGATTCGGTCGCATTACATGCTGATGTTGAGTTGGGTGGAACTGATCAAACATTTAATTTATTGATGGGCCGTTTTCTGCAAGAACAATACCAGCAAGAACCACAAGTAATTCTTACGATGCCATTACTTGAAGGTCTTGATGGAGTACATAAAATGTCAAAATCATTAGGAAATGCTATTGGACTTACTGAGCCAGCAGATCAAGCATTTGGTAAGTTGATGTCAATATCTGATGATATGATGTGGAAATATGCAAAACTATTATTGCTTATTCCTGATGAGCAATTAGTAATGCTGCAACAGCAAGTATGTGATGGATCATTACATCCTATGAATTGTAAAAAGAGCATTGCGCATGATATTGTTGCTAAATTTTGGTCACCTGAGCAGGCGTATGATGCTAAAGGACGATTTGAGGCTCTTTTTCAGAAAAAAGATTATTCAAAAGCACAAGAAGTTTCTCTGCCATCTGAAATGCCCAATCCTGTATGGATTGTTGAGTTACTCAAAACATTAGGTGCAGCAACAACATCATCAGAAGTGCGCCGCCTTATTGAAGCAGGCGCAGTCTACATTGATGATGCACGTATTACTGATGTTAAATCACAGATTGAGTGCTACTCGGGAATGATTATAAAAGTTGGTAAAACAAGAATTTATAAGTTGATCGCATAAAAATAATTGGAAGTCATCAATTTAATTGAGATGATTTTTTTCATCATCAAGATTTTCTTCACATTTTAATTTTTTAGATAAACGTTCGCTATCATCTTTTAACTCTAATGAGTGAGAAGATGCTCGTTTTTTTGATTCTGCTTCGAATTTCTCTTGTTTCCAAAATGCTCTCATGTTTGGTAATGTAGGGCATGTATATTCAAATATCTTTTCTATAACTAAATCAGGTAAAAAACAGATACCGTTTTCATCTGCTTTATCATGAGTGCCGCGTTTAAATATCATAAAACGGACCCAATCATTATAAACATCTTCGCGAGTATTTTTTAATTCACGCTTAAGATTTGTTAGACGATCGTAAGATTCTAATTCACGTCTAATGATAGCTTTGAATGGGATAAGAAGATTTTTAACTTCTTTAGATGTTTCTACGCTATCTATTTCGTTGATACATGTAAACGCACCTTCATATGACAAGTTGTTTACAGATGATTTGAATGGAGGGACTGTTTCAGGTGCAATACCGTTATTATTTGTGATGGAACAGGAAGCGCCATGTTGAACCAAAAGTTTTGCGATGTCATACTGTTCATTTTCTATAGCAATATGCAGAGCTGTGTTACCATATCTATTTTGCACATTAAGAGATATCCCTTTGCGCAATAATAAGCGAGTGATATCTTTTGTTGCATTATTATCAGCGCCATTATTGTAATTGCAATGCAATAATTCCATCAGCGCATTATTACCCTTATTGTTTATAAGGTTAATGTCTGCATTGTTTTGTATCAACATTGCTACATTATTACAATTTTCTGATGTTAAGTTTTCTATACATTTTATTAATGCAGTATTTCCCTCTTTATCTTGATAATTTATATCTGCACCATGTGAGAGTAGTATTTCTACGAGAGATATCTTTTTGTTATGATCGTCTTTTTGAGTAACTATATTACTTAAAAATGATACTCCTCTTGTGGGAGAGACAGCTGCTATAAGTGGAGATTCTCCATGTATGATTTCATTCACATTTGCGCCATTATGGAGCGCCTTAAGAATCTCTTCTTTCTTTATTGCAAGGCTTTTATTGGAAGATGAGAGTATTTCGTGAAGATCGCTCTGATCTGATCTATTTTGACTTGCTTGTAGTGGAAATGATGCAATACATGTCATCCATAAACATAATATTATATAAAACATGATTTTTTCCCTTTGATATTTAGAATGCCCCCCCCTTAATAATGGACTTATCGCCCTAAAATAAAGGCTTTTTTAGTATTGTACGAGCAATAATAGGATCTGTCAAAAGGCGAAAAAGAGGAGATATCTTTCTTTAAAGAATAAAAGGATGTAATGGGTCTATTAAGAGAATAATAATAGCTTAAGGGGTATATTGAGCATATACATCTCCCCAAAGCTGTTCATTGCGGGTACTATACTCTTCTAAGATAGTCATGATTTCTTGAGCGGAGACCCATTCAGATAATGCGAAGACTCTATCTTCTCCATTGCCGAAATTGAAGAGCTTATATCCAAGATCGGTAAACCTATCAATACATTTTTGCGTATTATAGAGCGTCTCTTTATGGAACTCTATTGATACGTATCGTATTGGTTGTGAGAGCCCTTGTAATACTTGATATTCATAGTTTTCTACATCAATTTTACAAAAATAAGGAATTCCAAAAAGATCTATCAATCTATCAAGTGTTGTCACTTTGATTATTTCTTTATCATCCCAGTGCACTCGATCTGCATATCGACTTACTTGTTGCCATTCTTGAGAACAAGTGGCAAATGCTAGACCAGCAGCTCTATAGAATTCAACTGTTCCTGGAATATGAGAAACGCCCATAGGGATAATCGTTACTGGATGATTAGAAAACTTTCTATAAAGATGTTCAAGGCATATTTTTTGTGGTTCAACACAAATGACTTTACCTGCACCGGTTCGTAGGTATTCCTCTGTTTTTGTGCCAAGACATCCTCCAATATCAAAGACAAGAACTCCTGGTTGTACAACGGTAGATAGAATGGGTTGTTGCGCTATAGTAGAGATTGTAGATATGAATGAAAATAGTATCATTGCATGCATTATCATTAACAATTCTCCTTATAGTTTCTCTAATTACATGAGTAAATAATACGTAACTCTATACAAGAATATTTTTTTTTCAATAACGTTAGGTTTGTTACGTATGAAGAGGATGTATATGAAAAAGATAATACTATTGATGATCATTATTATGTCATCGACGCTCTATTCTGTACCAGCAAAACAAAAACATGTTATTGGATCATGGCCGGGAGGTTTCTTTTCAGCTATGTGTAGTACATTAGCACATATAGCTTGGGCTACTGCTAACAATAGAATTCCAGTTGTTTATTGGGGAAGAGAATCGCTCTATTATCAGCCTGAGGGTTATAATGGATCTTATAATGTATGGGAATATTATTTTGAACCATTAAATGATGAGCAGTATCAACCAGGAGATCGAATCCATACCACCTATTGTATGGGTATGCATTGTATTAATGGATTTAAAATGCATTCGCATGCTGAAAAGAAATGGGTTAATGGTATTATTAATCAGCATGTACGTATTAAAGAGAATATCAAAAATAAGATTGAGACATTCTTTGATGGACATATGAAGGATAAAGTAACAATAGGAATTCATTTGCGTGGTACGGATAAACAGACTGAAATTGCTATGCCACAACCAATACGGCTCATTGATGAAGCAAATAAAATAGCTCAGGTAATTAATGCGGATCAATTTTTTGTTGCAACGGATGAGGAACGGTTGCTTGAACTGGCAAAGAATACATTATGCAAACCCATTGTCTATTATGATTCATTTCGTTCAGTGAATGGCAAGCCTATACACAAAAAAATAGAGAAAGCATTGCGTGGCGAAGAAGTTCTTATCGAAACACTTCTTTTATCACAATGTAATTGGTTTGTTCACTCGCATTCAAATGTTGCATATTTCGTTATGTTCTTCAATCCGGACATGCACGATACATTTATTGAATATCGTTTTTGATGATTAATGGGGAGTTGTAACATGATACATATCATATTGATAGCGCTGATGATAGGGTATGATATTATTGCAAATGAGCAAGAACAACTAGTTAATAAACCGAAACAAAAATTTGTTATCGGTGTTCATCCGCATGGTTTCTTCTCATCATTTTTAGGAGTGATTGGAAACCTTCATTGGGCAGATGCGAATGATAGGGAGCCGGTTGTCTATTGGGATAAACGTTCGCTCTATTATCAGTTAGAGGGTTATAATGATGCACACAATGTTTGGGAATATTATTTTGAACCAGTATCTGATGCTACGTATGAACCAGGTGATCAGATACATAGCAAGTATGAAGCACCTAATGGTTTTCAAATCTCTTATCATACATATCATTCGCCAGAATATCGCCATTTTGTGCATGCAATTATTGAAAAATATGTACGTATAAGAGGTCTAATTTTGGATAAAATTGATGCTTTTGTAGCAGAATATGAAATTCAAGATAAAACAGTGATAGGGCTTCATATGCGTGGAACCGATAAATTTATGGAGATACGATTGCCAAATCCAATGACTATGATTAAGCGTGCGAATGAAATGGCCGAAAAAATAGGAGCAACACATTTTATTGTTGCAACAGACGAACAACGCTTATTGGATTTGGCAAAGAAGTACTTACATGGTGAAGTAATTACGTATGATGCACAACGTTCATATACCAATAAGCCACTTCATATTAATAACGCTCATGTGCTTTCTCGGGGTGCATTGGGAGAACAAGTTTTGATAGAAGCAATGCTGCTTTCAATGTGTGATGCATTTGTCTGTTCCTATTCGAACGTTGCATATGCTGCCTATTTTTTTAATCCTGATATGGAGGTTGATTTTGTAAAAGGATAGCAAAAATGGCCCGAAATAACACGGGCCATAATTAGTACGTTATAAGTAAATGATTTTTTTGTATGTGACAGGTTTGAGATTGTTATTATTTTTTGCCATCAACAGAATCAGGATTAATTGTTGCTATCAAAACACGTTCACCTTTGCAACCAGCCTGTTTTAAAAGATGAGTGGCAGCTTCTTTATAAGCAGTTGTATGACGATCTGTTGTATATTTATATCCTGCATAATAGAGAGCTGTCCTTCCTCGGTCATCAACAACATTAGGATTGACATGACGTTGACATAGAAGATGTTTGATTGTTCGTATATTGTAGCCAAATTTTACTAATCTAATAAGTGGTGGAAGGTTTTCTCGAGATATCTCGCTAAATGCAGAACCTGCGCAGCTTTTATTCCAATTAATTGGATGAGGATAATTACTTAGTTGTGTTATATACGCATCGACCATTTCACATGTAAGTCCACAGTCTTTACAACCACTAATAGTATCCACAAATGCAGATTCATACCCATGATCATAATAAGTGATTCCATGATCAACATACGATCCATCTTGTGCTGAGTATGTGGCATGAGTTGCAGATATAGATGCGATAATGAGTAAAGAAAGTCTATTCATATGCTGACTCCAATAGATATATGATGTCTAATTTTCGAACAAGTGTAAGAATAACTTTTATTATTGTCTACAAAAGATTATGGAATGCGAAGATCTTGTGCCATGCGTTGCACTTTTTGTTGTATGTGCATAATCTTTTCTTCATTATCTCGATATGTAAATGTTTCATCAATGAGATGTGCAAGTGCAATAATATCTTTTTGTTGAGCACCACGAGTGGTAATCGCAGGTGTTCCAAATCGTATGCCACTGGTGACCCAAGGCTTTTCAGGATCAAATGGAATACAACTTCTACTTGAGGTAATGCCCACTTTTTCAAGTATGTTTTGTGCTATCAAGCCATTGATTCCTTTATTGCGTAAATCAATAATAAAGAGATGATTATCAGTACCCCCAGTCACAATCGTATACCCAAGATCAATAAACGTTTGCGCCATTGTCTGTGCATTGCGAATAACTTCTTTTTGATAGGTAGTAAAAGATGGTTCGGATGCCTCTTTGAATGCAATTGCTTTTGCAGCAATGGTATGCATAAATGGGCCACCTTGTAGTCCTGGAATAATTGCTCGATCAATCTGTTGTGCAAATACCTCGCTACTCATGATAAGACCTGCACGTGGACCGCGAAGTGTTTTATGCGTAGTGGTTGTGATGATATCAGCGATACCTGCAGGATTTGGATGCTCTCCTGTAACCACAAGTCCAGCAATATGGGCAATGTCTGCAATAAGATACGCTCCTACTGTATCAGCAATTTTTCTAAATGCCGTAAAGTCTATAATGCGAGAGTAAGCAGATGCCCCGCACACAATTACTTTTGGCGTATGCTTCTGCGCAAGGTATGCAATTTCATTAAAATCGAGAAGTCCGGTATCTTTGTTGACACCATATTGGACTACATTGTAAATATTTCCGGAAAAATTGACCTTGTGGCCATGTGTAAGATGGCCTCCTGCTGCTAAGCTCATACCCATAAGTGTATCGCCAGGATTGAGCAGTGCAGCATACGCAGCCATATTTGCTTGTGATCCTGCATGAGGTTGCACATTTGCATGAGATACACTAAAGAGTGTACGAGCTCGATCTATAGCAAGCTGTTCTATTTGATCAACAATAGCACAGCCGGCATAATACCGCTTTCCAGGATATCCTTCTGCATATTTATTGGTAAGTGCTGATCCTGTAGCTTCTTGCACTGCTTGTGAGCAGTAGTTTTCTGAAGCAATTAAACTGATAGTATTCTGTTGCCGTTCTTTTTCAAAAGAAAGAAGGCGAGATATTTCTGAGTCAACATGAGTTATAGACTTCATAAGGGGTGCCTTTTTGTAGCTAGTTTTATGATTATGCTCGTTAGTCTACCATGAAGATATTTTTTTGAAATGAAGAGCTGAGATTGCTTTTTTTGTGGGCTTTTTTATATTTAAATTATGTATGTTTTTGCCAATCTATCTCATCTATAAAGGATCATGCGTGATATCGACATCTGATTTTAAAAAAGGTTGTAAAATTCTCTATAACAATGAACCGTACATGGTTGTTGATTTCCAACATGTAAAACCTGGCAAGGGTGGTGCATTTGTGAGAACTAAAATGAAGAATATGATCACTGGTCTTACTCATGAAGAGACCTTTAGATCGGGTGAAAAGTTCGAAAGTCCGGAATTAGAGTATTGTCAGATGCAATACCTTTATCAAGATGGTGAAAATTATAGCTTCATGAATCAAGAGGATTTTGATCAAGTATCATTTACCAAGAAGCAACTTGGTGAAGCAATTGATTATCTTAAAGAACAAGAAATTTACTCAGTTGTTTATTTTAATGGTAAGCCCATTACTGTAACTCCTCCACTCTTTGTGAATCTTATAGTAAAAGAGACTCCTCCAGGAGTTAAAGGTGATACAGCACAAGGAGCAGGCAACAAACCTGCAACACTCGAATCAGGATTAGTAGTGCAAGTTCCGCTTTTTGTTAACGAAGGCGATATCCTTAAAATAGATACTCGTGATGGTCGATACATAGAGCGCGTAAAATAAACGCATGATTTTGAGGCTGCAATAAGAGATACTTGTTGCAGCATACTCTTTTTAATATCAGTGTAATAATTTTGCATGAAAGTGGAGGACCAATGGATTCAAATAATACTTCTCAAATGCCGGAACCAGAAAAACCATTATCATATAATGACTTATCACGTCGTGATGTACGCGCACTCATTATGCACATTTTATATGCAACAGAGTCATTTGATTATCAAGAATCATTAGAATCTATTGTTGATAATTTTAATAAGGGATTTGATCTCGATATTCCTTTTGATAGTGAAGTTGTACAAATCTCTCGTGCAATTATTGAAAAACGAGAAGAGCTTGATACGCTCTATAAGCCATTGCTTAACAATTGGCGATTTGATCGACTTGGTGTCTGTACTAAGCTTGTCTTACGATTTGCCTTATGGGAGATCAAATATTCTGATATTGATACTGCGATCATCATTAATGAAGCGGTCGAACTAGCGAAGTGTTTTGCTGAGCAAGATGCGTTCCGATTCATTAATGGGATTCTTGATCGCGTAGTTAATGAACTCGATTTACGTAATACGAAGAAAGAGTAAGAAGAATATCTAATTGCATACTCATGATATTTATAATCAATAGGCGACTTTTAAGGGTCGTCTATTTTTTTATTAATCTATTTCTTCTATAATTTCTGATGATTGTTCAAGCCGTTGTTTAAGTCGCTTTATGCGATTTTCAGGAGATGGATGCGTGATGTTTTTGATAGATCGAATTACTGTTTTTAATGCAGGATATAAAAAACGATCATTGTTAAGTAGTGCAATCGCTTTACGATGAGCATACCAATCAAGTTCTGTATTATGGTCTTGAAGAATATTGATCATTGATACAATATTTTCAGGCGAGATGTTATCATCAGCATGATATTCATCTTTCTTTTCCAGCCATAAGAGATAAGGTATTCCTGCTGTTGCAGCAATTGTTGCCACGCAGATGCCAGCCTTATTATCTGAACAATACGCATATGGACCCGTGCAGATTGAAGCAAGAAGTGCTGTTACCATAATGCTTCGTGGTAATCTATTTTCTTTGAAATGCCCCAATTCATGTTCGATACATGCAGTATGACGTTGTAATATTTCTGCATTATTACTTTCAATATCGGTAATAAGTGTATGTGGAACGTATAAAGTTGCAGTATGTGAATTTGCACTATAGGAGTTGTTATTTGCATAATGAATAGAGACTTTTTTAATAACATGTTTCTCTATAATAGGGGTGATAAAATTTTCTACTTTTTTATCAATAGTGACATTAGGTTTTTTGAAATGTGAATAGAGAATAAGGGGTGTGGTAATTGCAATGCTACCAAGCGACATTCCTGCACAAAAAATACCGTACGAAAGGAGATCTTCAGTTGGTGTTGTCTCTATTGGAAGAATAATTGTAAGGCAAAGAATAGTAAATAAGGAATATGATGCTTTCATCTATACTAACTTCATTTTTTGTTTTTTCCCGCATACCAAGCGGAGATATATATTAGAAGAAAATAGTATGCGGGATGTTGTTTTCTTCAGACAATAAATAAGTAACTAGTATACTGCTGTAGAACAAAAGAGCAAAAAAATAGGCGACCTTTAAAGTCGCCTATTTTTTCTAGTTCTATACTAAATCAGGGAAGAAGAGCGAAAGCTCAGTCTTTGCTGTTTCAGGTGCATCAGAACCATGAACCGCATTATTTCCGATTGAAGTACCAAACTTTTTACGAATGGTTCCTGCATCAGCTTTTTGTGGATCAGTAGCTCCCATCAATGTGCGCCAGTCTGCAATAGCATTCTCTTTTTGAAGTGCCATAACGATTACTGGTCCAGATACAATAAATTCTACAAGTTCGCCAAAGAATGGTCGTTCTTTGTGTACAGCATAGAATTCGCGAGCTGTATCAGCAATAAGTTCAGCTTTTTGCATGCGGACAATTTCAAATCCTGCAGCTTCGATAAGATCGATAATCTTACCACTGTTTTTTGCTGCTACTGCATCTGGTTTAATCATAGCAAATGTGTACTGTTTCATGCTCATTCCCGTCTTTACTCTGAGTCAGATTCATCAGATTGTTGATCTTGCATAGCACTTTCAAGCGCGCGTTGTAACGAAGACTTCGCCTTAGTTCCAGCGGTTGCACTTGTTGAGCCAGACCAATCTTGTGATCGATCTTTGCCACGTGCTTGTTTTGCAGCAGGCTTTTCGCTCTTACGTTGTTTTGGTTGCTCATCATATGATTGTGCAGATCGCTGTGGTTGAATTGAACCATCAAGACGCATGCTTAATCCTAAGCGATGTTCTTCTTTGTTCACATTCACAACTCTGAATTGTGCACGGTTTCCAACTTTTAAGACGTCTTCGGCTTTTTTACCAAATTCTTCTTGTAACGTTGTATTGTGAATTAACCCTTCAATGCCACTTGGTAATTTGATGAATGCGCCAAAGTTTGCAATTTTGGAGACTTCACCATCAACTACTGATCCAACTGGATAGGTAGTTTCAACTTCTTGCCATGGATCTGGTTGAAGTTGTTTAATACCAAGAGAGATCTTCTTATGATCTTTATCGATGCCTAAAATGATTGCGTCAACTTCTTCACCAATCTTGTAACGGTTTGCTGGATGATCAATATGTTCAGTCCATGAAAGATCTGAAATATGTACTAACCCATCAATGCCGGGCATAAGCTGCACAAAGATACCAAAATCAGTAATATTGCTGATCTTGCCTTTGATCTTCTGTCCAATAGCAAATGTCTTATCAACTTCTTGCCATGGATTCTTTTCAAGTTGCTTGATACTTAATGACATGCGACGGTTTGTTTTGTCGATAGAGACGATAAGAACTTCGATATCTTCGCCAACCTTGAAACGGTTAGCAAGATTATTGATTCTGTCAGTCCATGACACTTCAGAAATATGCACAAGCCCTTCGATTCCAGGAGCAACTTCTACAAACAAGCCATAATCGGTGATGCTTGAGATACGACCATGAATACGTTCGCCAACTTTAAGTTTGCCATCAATTTCTGCCCATGGGTTATCGCTAAGCTGCTTAAGCCCGAGAGAAATCTTTTCGTTTTCTTTATCAAAGGAGAGTACTTTAACAGTAATCTTATCACCAATTTTTACCAATTCGCTTGGATGTGAAATGCGTCCCCATGTCATATCTATGATGTGGAGCAATCCATCAACGCCACCGATGTCGATGAATACACCATAGTTAGTGATATTCTTAACGGTACCTTGGATGATTTGACCTTCATGGAGTGTGCTCAATATCTTCTTGCGAGTATCTGAACGTTGAGAGCTCAAGTACTTACGACGAGATATAATGACATTGCCACGCTTTTTGTTGATTTTCAAAATGTTAGCAGTGATACGTTGTCCAACATATTGGTCGAAATCAGTAACACGTTGAAGATCGATTTGTGAACCAGGAAGGAATGCTGAGATACCGATATCAACAGATAGACCACCCTTAACTTTATGAGTAACAATACCTTCAACAGGTTTGTTTTCATCATAGAGTTTCGCAATCTCATCCCATGCACGCATAGTCTTTGCTTGTTCATAAGAAAGAACTACATCACCATCTGGATTTTCGAGTGTTTCGAGAAGAACCTCGATCTCTTGTCCTGGTTTGAAATTCTTTAATTCGTGATTTGCAAATTCATATTTAGGAATATGTCCGCGAGATTTGTAGTTGATATCAACCAAGAGGCCATCAGAGTCAACACTGATGATAGTACCTTTTACAATTTTACCTGGTTGGAAAGAGCCGAACATGCCTTCATAGAGGGCTGTTAGTTCAGCGGCTTGGTCCGAATTGAGCGCGAGATCTTGTTCGACTTCGAGCGCCTTAGTTTTGACATGGCAAAACTGGTCGGGCCGTATGATTTCTTTTGACATTCAAAGACTCCTACCTGCATGTGCTGCAGAAACTCCATTGAGATGGAGGGTTAAGGGGTTATACATATCTATTATGACCATTATACTCGAAATATTGAGCAATTAAAAGAGTGAATATTGCGCGTGTTGCGTTGATTACTGAGTAAATAAAAAGAGGCTTATCATGAGAAATACGGGAGTTTATTTTTTGTTAATGTGTAATTATTAATATGATCATTATCCGTATAAAGAGAGGGCTTTTAAACCCTCCTGAATTTTACTTTGAGTCTGGATGATTTCGAATTTGACGCAAAAGATCAATATATTTTTTTGAGCTTTTTTCGAATTCTACAGCAGCAGATAAGGCAGTATGTATCGCGGTATTTTCTCGATTAGATGCTAATAAATCACCTATCATATGACTTCGATTTTCATTTCTCTCGATATTACCTTCTTTTAAATTTGAATGAATTAATGAGAGAGTTTTTAATATTTGTCCTGTTTCGTGAAGTTCTCGTTTCATCTCTTTCACATCACGGATAACTATTTTAGATTCCTGTCCAATTTTTTTTGATTGTTCAAGCTCTGCTATAGAGATGTTATTTGCGATCTGTAGTGCTTCTGCTACTATTCGATCTCTATCTTCTTGGGAAAGTATGTGCTTATCCATAGCGTGTGTCATGCTTGTTATAAGAATAAGAGCGAATAGATATTTCTTCATAAAATAGTTCCTTGATTGAGGTTATTTAGTATTAGGATTGTCAGAAATATTTCTTGTCTGTTTGTTGGGTTTCTTTAGCTTGTTATATTTTTTTGTTGCACCACTTTTTGACCTGTTTTTTTGTTTTTCGATGTGAGACAACATATGTAATATTGTATCATTGTCGATAGCAGCAGGCTCAGATTTTAGTGCTTCGACGTTAAAACTGGATTGACATTCTTTGCTTTGTGCAAGAATAGGGAAAAACGCTTCTTTTACTTGAGATTGCTTAGGTTTTGCTTGCGTATCTATATATGCCAACGCATCTAATGTTGTGTCATCACATATGAATGTGTCTGATTGCGGATTTGTATCATTAGCAATTTTAAGATTATAAAGTTGATTAATGAATTCGTTATCTATATCTAAATCCACTATGTCGATAGTGTCCGACGTCTTTTCTTCGCTCGCGTACACTGTGGTGATACTTATAATAAGTATAAGAGAAAAGAGATATTGTTTCATATAAATGAGCCCTTTGTCACAATTGCTTTATTGATCGGTTGCCTGATGATTGTTGGTTAATGTATGAGCTTCATGCAAATGCTGCCAAAATATAATGATTCACTATTTTAACGTGATAGTATTTCCACGATATATTGACTCCATGTCTCCATGCTATCTTTTTTTGCTACACATTCATCAAGAGATTCCAATGATCCATGAGCAAGCTCTGATTTGATGTCTATATCATCCGTATCACCAGTGATTAATAGAGCAATGCCCATATGTACTTTGCCAACCTCTGATGTATCGTCATTAATAAGGCCGATGCATGTTACATGAGTGATATTTCCGTTATATGCAACTTCTTCATTAAACTCTCGTATTGCCCATGAAAAGAAATCGGCATGTTGGATATCTTGTTCGCGAATATGACCTCCAATGCCAAGTGTATATTTGTTTGCAAGGCGATTTTCTGATGCATGTGCAGTTCGCTGCATGAGAAAATACTTATTATCGTGAGTAAATATTACATACGGAATTATCTGTTTGTATGTTGGGTCTTGTTCCATAAGATAGCGAGGATGAAATTCTTTATGTGTTGTTGCGCATGGTAAAAACCAATCATGATCAGATCTAATTCCTTGCCAGTGTCCATGTTTCATAAGTTCATCACGACGAATGACAAAGATAGTCTCTTGATGAGAGGTTGGTATCGTTTGTTGAGCTGTTGTGGCTGTTTGCATTATGCTTCCTAATAGTAAGTGGGACGAAGTTGCTTTCAATAGAGCAGTGTAACACTCTATCAAAGTATATACATTTTAGCAAAAGGGGATCGGGGGAATCATGCAATATAAGTATGTAATATTACTCTTATCATCATACATAGGATTAACTGAGGCATCATATCGATGTTTTCCTTGTGGGTGCAAATCAAAAAAAGATGTAAACGTAAAATTCGATTTAAATAGTGAGCGGAAAGAAAATAATAATTTTAAAGAACCGAGATATGGACAGACTTATGAAGCGAGTAGTGAATGTAGCAAATCCAATCTGCATAATGAAATAGTTGAAGCTATAGATGAAATAATGAGAGATGAAGCAGCGTCTGATAGTGATAATATATCGAATGAGAAAAATAATCTAAGAATAGCAATCGATGGAGATCTATCTGGGATTAAAAAAAAAGTTGGAAAGAATGATGAGCCAGTAAAATGTGATGAAAAGACCGCGTATCTTAATCAACAATATAATGAACGTTTAGGTGAGAAGAGTAATTCTCAAGATTCACTATCACAACCAATGGATATTACATTTACTACTGCTGATATGGCTGTATGTAATTTAAAGCCGATAGGGATGTTCTTAGCGATAGCTCTGAGTTATCCTGATGAAAATGTAGTTGTTCCTATGTGCAAAAATATTGTTTTGGGTAATAAAACATTGAGCTTTGCAAGCCAAATACTTAATGAAGGAAGTATTAGTTATAGTAATGAAACAGCTTGCTTTTACTTAACAATCGTTACGTTAAGAGCTCTCATGCGCACGCCTCATGCGATACATTTGAAAGATGAGATGCTTGCAAGTAAGATTAAAGATCCGTGGTATATGTATGACGATTCTGCTAAGAAGATTCTTACTATAGATCGTTCAGCCTTGGGGCGCTTGGCATATCAGGCGCTTGTTGAGCAAAG
The DNA here is from genome assembly GCA_964575265.1 of uncultured Pseudomonadota bacterium. Classification (GTDB taxonomy): domain Bacteria; phylum Babelota; class Babeliae; order Babelales; family Vermiphilaceae; genus CAZNPD01. The sequence continues at coordinate 17,278 of CAZNPD010000005.1, forward strand.
AGATGTATCTTTAGCATCAAGTAAAGAAAGAGTAGAGTCGAAAGCGCTTTGCGTATTTAAAAAACTTATGTGTTGTGATCCAAATAATATAGAACAGATGATATATTATCAAGGGCTGCAAGGTCCTGTAAGAATATCTTCTTCTTTGATGTCAGAAAGGCGACTTGCAAAGATTGATGGAATAATACGTGAGCCGATTTCACAAAGCACTACCTTGGAATCTGAGAGCACAGGAGAATTGTCTCTTGATAGGATAAGTCATAATTCTTCTGACGATAAAGTGAGTATCGGTGAAAAGAGTATGAGTTCTGCGGATAGTTAAGTAAAGGTACACCACATAGCTAAGAAGATCCTTTTGCTATATACTAAAGCTATTTTAGTATCATTCCAAGAGGATATTGCTATGATGTATGATTTCCAATCACTTGAGCGTAAATGGGAGCAGCGATGGGAAGAGAATCCTGTTGCTAAAACAAAACCAGCTGGTAATGGAAAAAAATATTATTGTTTGGACATGTTTCCTTATCCATCAGGATCGGGTTTACATGTTGGCCATTGGCGCGGCTATGTATTATCCGATGTTTATGCACGCATTAAGTGGTTACAGGGATATAATGTATTGCATCCAATGGGGTGGGATGCATTTGGGCTTCCTGCTGAAAATGATGCAATAAAAAAGGGTATTCATCCTGCAAAAGGAACAGCTGCAAACATTGCAGCATTTAAAGAACAACTTAAACATATTGCAGCTATTTATGATTGGGATAAAGAATTAGATACCACCAATCCTCATTATTATAAATGGACGCAATGGATCTTTTTACAAATGTACAAAGCGGGTCTTGCGTACGAAGCCCTTGCACCTATCAACTGGTGTCCATCATGTTTGACTGGTCTTGCAAACGAAGAAGTAGTCAATGGTGGATGTGAACGATGTGGTACGCAAGTAGAGCAAAGACAGATACGCCAATGGATGCTGCGTATCACACAATATGCAGAAAAATTATTGTCGGGTCTTGATAGGCTCGAATGGCCAGAAAAAGTTAAGTTGATGCAGAAAAATTGGATTGGTAAGTCTGAAGGTCTGATTTTTACGGCACCAATTAAAGATACCAACTTAACATTGCAAACATTTAGCGCTCATTTTGAAGCATTTGCTGCCGATACATTTGTTGTTATCGCGCCAGATCATCCATTTTTAGATCAATTACTTGATGGTGTTGCTAATGCGCAAGAGATCAAAAAGTTCTGTAGTGATATATTAGCTAAACGTGCATCTGGTTTTTATGAGACAAACAAAGAGCCTGAAGGGATCTTTACAGGTCGATACATTGTAGATCCAGTTGGTAATGGAGATTTACCAATTTGGGTAGCGAGCTTTGCGCTTGCAGATTACGGAACCGGTATTGTAAAATGTTCTGCACATGATGAACGTGATTTTGCATTTGCGAAAAAATATACTATTCCACTCAAAGTAGTGCTTGTTCCTGAAGATGAAGCATTACGTACTCGCGTTGAGAATCAAGAACTCTGTTATACCGATATGAAGAATGGCATTCTACTAGAACCATCGCCATTTGCAGGTAAAAAAGCGGGTGATCATCGCAAAGATATTATTGATTATTGCGTCAAGCAAGGATATGCACAGCCGAAAGTTTCATACAAGTTACGTGATTGGGTATTTTCACGCCAACGATATTGGGGAGAACCGATACCACTTATTCATTGTGCATCTTGTGGTATTGTGCCAGTTCCTGAAGATCAATTGCCGGTTGTTTTGCCTGATGTTGAGCATTATGAACCAACAGGAACAGGGGAATCACCATTGGCTGCTATAGATTGGTGGGTAAATACAAAATGTCCAACATGTAATGGTGATGCAAAACGTGAAACGAACACAATGCCGCAATGGGCAGGATCCTGTTGGTACTTCTTACGATATCCAAATCCACATTTAGAAGATAAACCATTCGATATAAAAGATATGACTTATTGGATGCCAGTTGATCTCTATGTTGGTGGTATTGAGCATGCAATTTTGCATCTGCTATATGCGCGTTTCTATGTAAAAGTATTGCACGATTTGGGATATTTACCATTCGACGAACCATTTGCTCACTTGTTTAATCAGGGTATGGTGTTGAAGTATTCTGAGAAATCAGGTCTTGTTGAAAAGATGTCCAAATCAAAAGGTAATGTTGTTAATCCTGATGAGATTGTAAAAGAATATGGGTCAGATGTATTACGTATGTACATACTCTTTATGGGGCCACCAGAACTTGATTGCGAATGGCAAGATAGTGGTCTTGAAGGAATTAAGCGATTCTTGCAACGATGGTGGGTGTTCTTTACGGCATCTGGCAGAATAACAGCAACCGAAGATCTTACTGTTACCAAACGCGCGCACAAATTGATTAAAGATGTACAAGAACGTATCAACATATTTAAACCAAATACTGCAATCTCTTCATACATGGAATGGCTCAATGATGCTATTGCACATGATATGAAGTTAACTCCTGCAACTGCACAAATGGTATTGGTTAGCCTTTCAGTTATGGCGCCTCACATAACAAGCGAATTGATTTCAGTATTACTTAACAAAGATCTTGTAGATTGTGAATGGCCCGACTATGACGAAGCGCTTGTGCAAGAGCAGACTATGCATATTGCTGTTCAAGTGAATGGAAAAACACGCGCGCATATAGTGGTTGATCGTGTTGCCCCACAGACTGAAATTGAAATGGCTGCACGAGCAAGTGTTGCAAAATGGATCGAACATGGTACGATAATCAAAACTATTTATGTTTCTCAAAAATTGATGAATTTTGTAGTGCAAGCATAGTACGCATGTTTGTATTACTGTGTAGCAAAAAAGAGCGTATGAATGATATATTAAAAGAAAGGGTCACACTAATGAAAAAGGCACTTTTATCCCTTGCGCTATTGGTATCAGCAACGTGTTCAGCACGTGAATTTGAATTACATGATGCAGCAGGAAATGTTATTGCAGCTGTTGACACAGTTGACTACTACGTTGATGGCGCAGTTCGTGGAACAGTAACAGTAACAGAATCTGAAGATGGTAAGATTGTTATTACCTGTTCAGCTTGCTCATTAAGCAATCCAGATGATGTAACTTCAGAAACACAAACTGTTACTGAAGGTGAATCGGCTGAGTTCAAATGCCCATGCAGTGGCGGTGGCCTTACTATCAAGCCAAAGCCAAAAGCGTAAAAACGCCTTTTGTTTTGAAAAAACAGGCCTCAACAAGAAATTGTTGGGGCTTTTTATTTCTTTTACATAATATAATTTTAAAACATCCTCTCAACCATATTATATCTTTAATATAACCCTATTACTGCTTTATAAGACCATTTAACCGGTTGCAGTTCTTCATTGGCCTGATATCCTTATTACAAATGGAATTAGCATATTGTATGAGATAGGGGTTATATTATGTCATTTCTTTATAAACGATTAATTATCATCATTATTGCGATAGGAATCTGTACACAAGCAAATGCCGGTGTATGGGGCACTTGTGTTTCGTTTATGAAATCATTGGTATCGAAAATAACAGGATGTTATGGAAGACCGAGAAAGATAGTTGATCTAAATGTTGTTTCTGAAGAAGCGTCACTCAATTCTAAAGAGTATGTGATGTCACCAAAACAATATGAAAATGATTTGGAATATGATGTTTCTACGAAAGAAACGCCTTCTCAATGCTATCGAATATCAACATCGCTGGCAAATCCTTACAGGATTCAAAGAATGATGGCAAAAATAAAAGAAGATAGTGAAATAAAAATTCGCACAATGGGATTAAGCAACGATATAATCAAAAATTATTATCAATTACAGCAATTACAGAATAAAGAATTGTCTATAGAAGATAGAGTGCGAATAATTTTGTATAGTCTTTACGCAAAGAAATCTGAAATAAAAGGCAGCCCTGTCTACGATTTGACACAAAGATTGTGCATAGAGCAATTAAATGAATTGAATAAAGAGTATGATACTTTACCTGAATGCTTAAAGAGTCCAATTGAGAAATTTCAAGATATATGTTCTGGGAAGGCAAATACTAAAGAAGATTCTATTGCGATGTACGATGATATGCAAAAATCGGGTACTACATATTTGATCTCTTTGAAGAATAATAATAAATAAATGGAATACAATATGGAGGTTACCATTATGAAGAATTTAAAAAGAATACTATTAACAGTTATTGCAGGTGCTATCACATTACAAGCGCAAGCAGGTATAAGTGAATATATTTCACAATCAAAGGCATTTGCGTATAATCATTCAGGTAAAATTGCGATTGGTGTTGGTTTAGCCATAATTGCTAGCGGTGTATATTATTATATGCGTAGCAAAAAAGCTCATACATCTGTAAATAATCAAGCATCGCGTCCGAATTTAGTGAATTCTGCTATGAGTGCAGCTCATAATAAGACTACTCAACAAATAGATGAGTCTCAGATGAGAGTTACTGAAAATCAACCAGAGATAGAGCAATTTATTATTTATAATGAAAATGATATTGGTGATGGAGTTGAATACAGCGATAATGAAGAACCATCAAATGAAAATAATGATGATTATGACGGCAACTTTGAACCGAATATTTTTAATAATGGTAGCGATGTAGAACCTGAGCAGAGTGTGCAAGATAGCGTAAACCTAGGTATGAGTCAGTTTACTCATATACCAGCTCCTGGCGAATTGACAGATTCATTTCTTATGTCTGAAGTAGAACCTGTTGATAGGCGTCAACATATTGCGATTGCTATAGCAGTAGATCCGGTTAAAAATATACTAGGTCAAATTTCTCAACAGATTAACATTATGAAAAATAACCTTAATGATGCATCTAAAGTAGCATCAGCGGTTAATGCTATAAAATCGATATATGATAGTAAGCCATATCCTATAGAATCTGCTGTAATAAATCCGGTTGCAGCGCAAGGTCTTAACGGTGTTATTAAGAATATAATCGACAAGCCAAGTGATAGAAATTATGACTCTTTAATTGAAGAATATGAACGTAGTATAAATTCACTACGATATATTGAATATCAAGAGCAATAATTGAAACTGTAGAATTTGTGAGGTTATGAACTATGAAGAATTTACAAAGAATAGTATTAGCAGTTATTGCGTCTGCTATCACGCTACAAGCGCAAGCAGGTATGAGTGAGTATGCTGCACAAGTAAAGACATTTGCATATAATCATTCAGGTAAAATTGCGATTGGTGTTGGTTTAGCCATAATTGCTGGTGGTGCATACTACTATATGCGTAGTCAAAAAACTCATGCTAATATTGCTGCAAGTAGCAACAAAGAATCAAAACTAGAGCCTATTCCTTGTAGTTATCAAGAAGGATTAGATAGCAATACGCTTGGTGTTTTTCAACGTGTGCGTAATGCGAATAGAGAATCACAACGTTTTACATACGATGAAGAAACAAAATTGTTAAATCAGATAAGGAATCAAGAGACAGCACTTGCACAACTAGAAAGCAAAGATAAGCTTTGGATTGGTCAAGCTGCGGATATTATACGAATCTGTCTTCAGCATAGAGCGCAAGTTTCAGAGAGTGCCCGTAAGCAGATGTATGCTCTTTTTAAGAGAGTATGCGATGATCTTGTTACGGAAAACTTTATCTTTGAAGAAAATCTATATGCAGAATTAAATACTCTTAAAGTCAAATGTGATAATGCATTCGATGGGTATCGCGGTGATGATTTTGATTCAACGATTCCGACAGTGTATGAAGAGATAGAGACTGCAGCAAATAATATTGTTCAAATAGTACGTAATGAAATGGAGATATCATGAAATCTATAAAGAGAGTAATATTATCGCTTATTGCATCTGCTATTACGTTACAGGCACAAGCTGGTAGGGGTGAGTATGCTGCGCAAGTAAAAGAACTTGTTTGGGGTCATAAAGGTAAGATTGCTGCAAGCTTAGCAGTACTAGGGCTTGGATATTTGATTTATAAAAAGTATGTAAAGCGTACTATAGTTCCTCAGAGTATGATTGCAGGTTATGAAAGTAGTGATGGATCTTTTGAGCATTATAACTTTGAGAATAGAGAAGTTAATAAAGAAATCTCTGAAGAAGGCACTTGCTATACAGGTGTTGAAACAGTCGAAAATGAAAATAATAATGCTGGCGATAGTACACAGTCTGAAGATAAATTGACCAGTGATGTGCCAACTGATAGCAAAAATATCACGGATATTGGTGATAGGGAATTTACACAGTTTGAAGATGGTATGTTTCACAATGATAATCCAATAATTGATGAGAAGACTGTCAAGCAGATAATAGAAAAAATTAATGAGGAAGAGAGTCGGCGACCGTTAAAAGGGAAAAACTTACCTAAACCATTGCATTTGCGTAAAATAAACGGTTGCGCATGTACAATTAAAAAAACTCACAAACTTGAAAGAATTAAAGACTTAGAAGTGCTTAAAACAATGAAGCTATGTCCCAAACATAGAGTACATATTATTGCATACTTGATAGATTCGGATGTTGCAAAATTTAAAAGTGAATTGATGGAGAATCTACTGGAGATTCAATTTGAAGCATTAAAAAAAGATCAGCAAAAATTACCAAAATCTCTAAAAAAAGTTGTTGTATGTGCTGATATTTATAACAATCCAATAGCAACTGATCAGCAAAAAGTACAAGCGTTGATACAATTGAGTGCGTATATTGCAGAATATTTATTGGAAGAAAGTTCTAAGAGATAAGAAATGAATTGATGGAGATTATTATGAGCTACATAAAAAGAACACTATTAGCAGTTATTGCATGTGCTATAACATTACAAGCACAAGCTGGTATAAGTGAGTATGCTGCACAAGTAAAAGAACTTGTTTGGAATCATAAAGGTAAAATAGCAATCGGACTTGTTACTCTTGCTGTTACAAGTGGATTATGTGGATTACTTTACAAATACGTTGAGAGCTACAATCCATTGCAGCAGCTTCGACAGTCTATTAAGAAGATCAATAAAGGAAATGCTCAGCTGAATCCTGCAATGTTCTTCAATATGTAAGCAAATTTAGATAAAAGAATATCGTGGAGGTTACTATGGTTAAGCAAAATAGAATACTTGCTATGGTATTACTAACAAGTATAGGAATTACACAAATATATGCACTTAATCCAAGTAGAACGGTGTTGCCAGTAGCAACAGCTATAGCTGTTGCAGGATCGCTTGCAGCATATAATGCGATGAATGAAAGTGGTTCAGAGATAATCAATGCACCGGTAGCTATAGATAATGTTTCGAAAGTGATTGAAGAACATGTATCACATGAAGATGTGCAAGAGATGATGGTCTCTACAAAGTTGCTCGCAAATCATGCAGCACAGCGTGCTATTGAAGTTGTAAGCAAGAATGGAAAATTGATCGCAAAGTGTGTTGCAGGAGCTCTATTAGTCTGGTTAGTTTATGACTGGATAATGAGCAAATTTAGTAATAAACAAATGTGTATTACAATTGATACGGATCAATCATCTTTATCAGCAATAAGAGAAAATCAAACTAGTAATGCGTATCTTGAATTATCAGATTATGTAGATGCTATTATTTTCTCTAATGACAATGTAATAGATCCTGAGCCTGAAGATGGCTACTATCATGATGATGAATAAAAAATAATGAATATAGGTTCATTGTAATTTAACGAGCGCTTCTATCCAGAAGCGCTCTCATTTTTTATTTACACCCTTTATTCCAAGAATATTGACGTCGTATAAATTTTTTAAGTATGTCTGAAGGTGTCGATGTTTGGAGGTTACATGAAAAACCGTCTATTGGGCAGTGTGGTGATTCTTGTAGGGACTGTTGGTAAAGGGTGGAGTGAAATGGCAGCGCCAAAAAAATCAAAGCTCTCTTCATATCAATCAAAACGATCATTCAATAAAACTCCTGAGCCAAAAGGAGTGGTCAAAAAACGTACACAAAAGAAGAAGCCAATCTTTGTTATTCAACGGCACGATGCAAGTCATCTTCATTATGATCTTCGTCTTGAAATCGATGACGTGCTTGTATCGTGGGCAGTGCCGAAAGGGCCATCAACTAATCCACGCATTAAACGATTAGCAATTCAGACAGAAGATCATCCCATGGAATATGCTACCTTTGAGGGAAATATTCCTGAAGGTGAATATGGTGGCGGATCAGTAATGGTTTGGGATCGTGGCACGTATACCAATATCAAAGAAGATGGAGATGAAGACCTTATTCCAATGAAGACCTGTCTTAAAAAAGGAACCATTGAAATAGCGTTTTATGGTACGAAGATGCATGGCAATTATGCTCTTATTCGTACCAATCGTGGTGAGGGAGTTAAAAAGCAATGGCTCCTTATCAAAATGAAAGATGAATATGCGGATGCAAAGGATACATTATTAAAAAAGTATCCTGATTCTGTAAAGACGGGAAGATCACAACAAGAAATTGAAAATGAAGCTTTAAAAACAAAGAAAAAAGGAAGTGCTCATGGCAAGAAGAATACGAGTAGGTGATTATTTACTTGAACTAACGAACCAAGATAAACTTATCTTCCCTGAAGATGATTTAATAAAGCGTGATGTGATTAATTTCTATCGTCGTATGGCTCCACATATGCTTCCCCATATTGAAAATAGACCACTAGTTTTACATCGCTTTATGCAGGGTATAAATCATGAAGGTTTTCTTCAAAAAGAGGCGCTTGAGTATTTTCCATCATGGATTCGAAGAGTACCGATTACTGGTAGAGATGGTCAAACAACCAACTATGTTGTAGCAGATTCGCAAGCATCGCTTGTCTACTTATCAAATCAGAGTACCGTAGATTTTCATGCCTGGTTGAGTACTACGCATAATTTAGAAAATCCTGATCGCATGCTCTTTGATCTTGATCCGGCGCAAGGCGTTCCTTTTTATCGTGTTCGTTCAACGGCTAAAAAAATTAAGAAATTACTTGAAGAATTGGGCCTTCCAACATTTGTTATGACAACGGGATCTCGAGGATTGCATGTTGTTGTTCCATTAAAGCCGGTCCATACCTATGATATTGTGAGAACATTTGCATCGGATGTTGCACGATACATTGCTCGAAGGCATTCAGATAAAGTTACTGTTGAACTTCAAAAAGAGATGCGCGGTAAGCGAGTCTATATTGATGTATTACGTAACGCATTTGGTGCTGCAACAGTTGCTCCATATGCATTACGTGCGATTAAAGGAGCCCCTGTTGCAACTCCCATAACATGGGTAGAACTCTTTGAAGATGGTATTCATTCACAATCATATACATACTACAACATATTCAGACGTTTAGGGCGTAAAGAAGATCCATGGAAAGATATGCATCTTCATGCTGTGACGCTTCATGATGCTATACAAAAGCTACCAACTAAGTAGTCTTATCTGCATACGAATAGATAGTATGTAGCATCTTAATTATGTGAGTAGGGTTTTTGTATGAAGATTTTTTTAGATACTGCCCATGTACCAACTATTAAGCAGTGGTATGCAATGGGTATTATTGATGGTATTACGACTAATCCATCACTATTAGTAAAAGAGAAGCGAGATCCATGGACTATTGTTAAAGAGATTTGTGCAATAGTTACTGAGGGTGATATTAGTGTTGAAGTAACAGAACGTGATTCTGAAAAAATATATTCTCAAGCACATACTATTGCGCGCATAGCGCCATCAGTTGTTGTAAAGGTTCCTTGCCATAGTGCATATTATTCTGTGATACAAAGACTTGTGCGTGAAGGCATTGCTATTAATGTAACGCTCGTATTTACGTTAGCTCAAGCATTGATGATGTCTAAACTAGGAGTCAAATATATATCTCCCTTTTTAGGACGACTTGAAGATATTGATGCTTCGGGTATTCAACTACTTACTGACATACGAGATATGATCGATCAATATGGATTTAGTACAAAGATTCTTGCAGCATCATTACGAAGTGTATTTCATGTGCATACTGCTATTCTATCAGGTGCTGATATTGCTACTATGCCAGCAGAGGTTCTTGAAAAGATTGTTGTCCATCCGCTGACAGATAGTGGAATAGAAAGATTCTTGAGTGATTGGCAGAAAGGGTGTTGTTCGCAAGCAATTGAATAACATGAGAAATACGTAGTACGTAGATATGTAAATAAGGATTATTGTGATGATTACTCGTGCAGCATGTGTTGTCTGTATCACTATTTTTTTAACATCATTACATGCGCATGAGCAGAATACATCGCATAGAATTATATTCTCATCAGATACATCAATTATAGAAGAGAAGCTTCAAGCATTACGATCATTAGCGCCTGGAGATTTTGCTTATATTGATGAGCAGTATATTACCAACAGCAAGCTCCACCCTCTTATTGTTCAGAAGCATAAAGAGGGTGTATTGGTTGAAGTTATAACGGGCTTAAAAAATAGTAATAAGCAGGTTGCGCAACGATTAGCGCGATCTGGTATTCCTGTCTGGATTGGAAGAATTCATACAAAGAATGGGCTCTTTGGTTCAACACTCTTTATAACATCAGAAAATAGTAGTATGCAGGCAGGAAAGCATGAAGAGTGTGCCTATATATCATATGCTGATCAGAGTCTTATAGAAGAATATTGTAAACAACATAATGAAATAAAGAGTTACTGCGCTCGTATTGCGCCAAATGGTTTTATTCCGCAGTTGCCAAAGATGTCTCATACAAAAGAGGGAAAAATGATCTTGCTACCGAAGCTGCTACAGAATAAAGTAATGCTCTCATCGCTTAATGCACGGTTAGTATCATGTCTCTCTCATGCTATAAAAAAGCCAATACCCAAAGGGTACCATCAACGTATTATGGCTTCGACAATGACGCTCCATACACCAATTAAGAATGCATTATTACAAAAAGCGCAAGAAAAAGATGCTCATGTAAGCATTTCGCTTGTTATGGATCAATCGGCTGAGCATCATGCAGATGATTTAGTAGCAAAAGACGTAAAGGTATATGTTTATGAAGATAAAGAGAATCAGATACCATCTCTTAATCATGTGAAAGCGATTAATATTACTAATTCTCCTAATTCGCCAAAGACGCCATCCCGCCCAACGACAAGTACATCGATGATTATGACCAATAATTTTACCAATACCAATGAGATTAATGCCATGATTGTAATACCAAATAGTCCAACAATACGAGACGCATTAACGAAAGGTATAGATAGTATTGCTAAAAAGAGTATTGCATGGAATATGCATCCGAAACGAAGACTTTTTCCTGCTATTAATGATATGCATGATGAGGTCTGAGAGCTAGAGATTGTGTAGTGAAAAAACATGGAGAGATAGGTGATGAAGCATTATCCAAGAACAATGTCGACTATCGTGATTGTGTTATTAGTTGGATTACTTTATACACAAGAAGATGATGAGACATCCGTTCTTACACAAGATACTATTTTGAATGAGATTGTTTATGCACTTGATACGCTGAAACCGGGAGAAAAAATTTTGATTGATCAAGAGTATATTACTAACAATCAACTTCGATATGAGCTTGTCAGAAAACGTGAAGAAGGATGCATAGTAGAAGTTGTAACGAGTGATGCATCTTCTAATAATATGTTTTATGCGAAAATGCTTGCGCAGGATGGTATTCAAGTATGGATAGGAAAGATTCATGCAAAGTGTGCTCTCATCGGAAATCTTTGTTTTATTACTTCGCAAAATATGAGTATGATTGCCGGTGAGCATATTGAAGTGGGATATGTTACTAAAGATGAGGCTATTATAAATGCGTATAAAGAATTTCATGAAGATTTAAAGATGGTAAGCATAAAAATGTCACCAGATGGAAAACTTGAAGGAATTCCAGTGGTGAGAATAGCGAATGCTCAAAAAAGAGGGTATCGAGAAGTTCCATTGAATCCTTTAAATCCAATATTAGTTGATTCATTACATTATAATTTGACAGAATATATTAAGAAGACTATTAGTGAGCTCCCACCAGAGGGTTATAGACAAGAAATTGAAATATCAACGTATCTTCTTGATGATGACTTTATTCGTCGTATTGCGTTAAAAAATCGTGAACTTCGGAGCAAAAATCTTGGTCAAGTGCGAGTGGTGCTTGATGTTCAGAATATAGACAAAATAGCAATGTTAGCACGAGAAGGTGTTGAGGTTTATGTATATAATGCTGATTCCTCAGAATGGATATCAAATGGTATGTATCCTCGTCTTAATCATGCAAAGATTATTAATATCATAGAAATTCCAGATACTCCTGAGAAGCCAACTCATTATAAAACGATACTATTAACAGCTAACATAGTAAGTACTATGCAATTAAAGGCAAATTGCGCTATAGTGATACCCAATAACGAAAAGGTATATAATGCTGTTGAAAATGTTATGCTAATGATTACTAAGCAATCAGAACGTTTTTATTCAAGTTATCAGGCGTCAGAATTATCTCAGAGTCAGGATCAGAGTCAACCTGAAAAAAAGCGCTTACAGAGTAACGATATGAGTGTCGATAGTAAAAAAGTTAAATTGTGAGAAAGGCCGGTCTATTAAGATATTGTTATTATAGGTCAGAATTAGGAATGTCATACGAGTATTATGTCTAAGAAATTATTTAAATTGCACACTCCATTTCCGCCATCAGGTAGCCAGCCCGAAGCAATAGAAAAACTATGTAATGCCCGGCCAGGAAAATCGACGCTGTTGGGCGTTACTGGTTCTGGAAAAACATTTACTATGGCTCATGTTATTGCAAATCAGAGTAAGCCTGTCCTTGTATTGGCACCTAATAAAACATTGGCAGCGCAATTGTATGAAGAGTTTTCACTATTCTTTCCAGAAAATAAGGTTTGTTATTTTGTGAGTTATTATGATTACTATCAACCAGAATCATATCTTCCGGCACAAGATATCTATGTTCCGAAAGAGACAAAGGTTAATAGTGAAATTGAACGGCTTCGTATTGAAGCAGCAGCGTCGCTTGTGAACCGCAATGATACGATTGTAGTGACGTCAGTCTCATGCATCTACTCTTTGGGAAATCCGACTGATTATAAAAATCTTGCATTTAGTATGCATGTTAACCAAGAGATTAGTAGACTCGATGTTGTACGTCATTTGATTGCAATTCAATACACACGTAATGAAGTTGAGATGTCATCGGGTACTTTTCAAGTGCGAGGGAATACGATTGAAGTTAATCTTCCTTACCAGAAAGAGAAGCTTCGCATAGAATTCTTTGGAAATGTAATAGAATCTCTTGAGTGGGTGAGTAAACAGAATAATACAGTACTTCGAAAGTTGGATAATGCATTAGTCTTCCCTGCAAAGCATTTTGTTACCACACCCGATGCAATTGCTAAAGCAGTCAATAGCATTAAGGCAGAATTAGATGTCTGGCTACCGGAGTTACAAAATCCAATCTATCGCGAACGATTAGAACGGCGCGTTATGCATGATCTTGAGATGTTGCAAGAGGTTGGATATTGTTCTGGTATTGAAAACTATTCGATTCATTTTGATGGTCGTTTTCCTGGACAGACTCCATTCTGTCTATTCGATTTTTTTCCAAAAGATTTTTTAATGATTATTGATGAATCACACATTGCTATCCCGCAATTGCGTGGCATGTATGCTGGAGATCGTGCACGAAAAAAATCACTGATCGAATATGGATTTAGATTGCCATCAGCATTCGACAATAGACCGCTTCAATTTGAAGAGATTGAACGATTCTTTAATGACGTTATCTTTGTATCCGCAACACCGGGTGATTATGAGTTGCAGCAAAGCGATACAGTTGCAGAACAGATTATTCGGCCAACGGGATTAGTCGATCCAATTATTACTGTCCACAAACGTGAAGGGCAGATTGATCACTTGATACAAAATATTCTTGAAACAACCAAGCGAGGATATCGCAGTTTAGTAATGGTTCTGACTAAAAAGTTAGCAGAAGAACTGGCGCAGTTCTTAGAAGAACGACAGATCAAAGTATGTTATTTGCATAGTGATCTTAAGACGCCACAGCGAACTGAATTACTACAAAAGTTACGGTTAGGCGTATTTGATTGTTTAGTTGGTGTTAATCTTCTACGAGAAGGAATCGATCTTCCGGAAGTTGCATTAGTAGTGATTATGGATGCAGATGTTGAAAGCTTCTTGCGTGATAAACGGTCAATCATACAGATTGTAGGAAGGGCTGCGCGTAATAGTGATTCACAAGTAATTCTGTATGCTGATAAGATAACGCATTCAATGCGATCTGCAATGGACGAGACAAGCAGGCGACGAAAAATGCAAGAAGCTTATAATGCACAACATAATATTGTTCCTGTTTCAGTTAAACGAGAAGTAACAACAAGTATTACAGATGTGCAACGCCTGATTGCGCAAGCATCGGCGTCAAAGAAATCGAAGAAAAAAGAAGTACTTACAATGGAACAGATGCACAAGCGACTCATACTTATTGAGCAAGAGATGCAAGAAGCGGCACAACAACTCGACTTTGAGAAAGCAATACGATTGCGCCAAGAATGGTATGATCTTAAGAAAGAGCTTGGATTGGTATAGAGAGTTTATTGTTAATAAACAGGATCGAAAGTAAATCGCTCACCATCAAAATAGATAGTTACTTCTTTTGGTAATTTGAGATATATTTTTTTCCAATCATTAAGCAATTGCATGAAAGCGTCTTTCTTGATAATGATTTCCACATCTTCTCTTGTAGTATCTGCAGAATCAGAGCTTACAATAACATTGTTATTAAGCATATAAGCATCACCAAATTCAGTATGAATGCTTTCTTGAGGCTTTAAGTCTCGATTTGTCCATTTAATGATAGAATCAAGCCTATGTACCATATTAGATTCAAACATAAGAAACCAATACAAAGCATCCATAGATCGATTGCTTGTATCTTTTAGATAATACCGTCCACGGTCTTCTAAGATCATATACATAAAGTTCATAATTTCCTTGTATTGTTTAAATATTAAGGAATGCTGATGTCATAATTCCGCTTTCTGTGATAATCATTTCAATCTCTATTTCTTCTAAAGTAAATCCATTAAGTGTATAGATATCTAATGATCTAAGATCATATATAGAAATTTCATGTTTTGCTCAGTACTGCCTTTAATAGACAACATCAAATGTCATCTTTTCACCATCAAAATAGAATGTCGCCTCTTTGGGTTTTTTAAGATAGATTGCGTTCCATTCTTCAAGCATCTTTACAAAGGCATCTTTTTTCATAATAAACTTCGCATAATCTTGATCATCATCTAAATCAGATATGATATAAATATTCTGATCATCTTTTTCAAGCATTGCAAATTCGCCACCTACTCCTGTATATTTTTCTTGAAGTAAATCCATTACCCAATCTTGGATAAACTTTATATTATTCATCATATATCTATCAAAGAGAAGAAAATTATATAAAGCAGTCATTTCTCTAGAACTTGTCTTTTTTAAACAATAACAATCTCGATAATGCTCTCCCAGGGCTACATGCATAAATTCCATATATTAATTGCTTTAATAAACAGGATCAAAGGTGAATTGCTCACCATCGTAATAGATCGTTACTTCTTTTGGTAATTTGAGATAGATTTTTCTCCAATCATTAAGCAACTGTATGAAAACATCTTTTTTAATGATAAGCGTTAATTCATCTCTATCATCATCACGTAAATCTGTTTCAATAATAACATCATCACCACGTATATGTGCTCCTGCAAATTCACTATGAATACCACCTTTAGGATTGTCTCTGATCCATTCTTTGATAGAGTCAAGTCGAGAAATCATATAAGGATCGAACATTAAAAACCAATATAGTGCATTTAAAGATTGTGAATTCCCTTTTATCCATGAATAACGATCATATTTTCCCAAACGCATATTTATAAATTCCATAATTTATTTACCTATCTTATATGCCAATCAGATATACAGTTTTCATATCTCCTGTTTTAGTGATAATCATCTCAGTCTCTATGTCTTCAGATGTAAATCTATTAAGTGTACAGGGACCTAATGATTCAAGATTATATATAGAAATTTCATGTTTTGCTCAATGCTGTCTTTAATAGACAACATCTAATATCAAACTCGAAGAAAATTGTAGAGAGCAGTCATTTTTCGAGAACTTGTCTTTTTTAAACAATAACAATCTCGATAATGCTCTCCCTGGGCTACATGCATAAATTCCATATATTAATTGCTTTAATAAACAGGATCAAAGGTGAATTGCTCACCATCGTAATAGATCGTTACTTCTTTTGGTAATTTGAGATAGATTTCTCTCCAATCATTAAGGAATTGTATGAAAGCATCTTTCTTGATAGAGATTTTTGCATCTTCTTCCTTGTCATCAACGAAATCAGAAATAACTGTTACATTGTTATGAGCTATATAAGCCCATGCAAATTCACCATGCAAGCTCTCTTCAGATTTAGGATCTCTATCAATCCACTTTTTGATAGAATTAATGTTTCGAATCATATCATACTCAAAGAATAGGAACCAATATAAAGCTCCTATTAATCTATCACTTTTCTTTTTTAACGAATAACGATTATCATTGGTTCGCTGCATATATATATGATTCATGTTATTATTTCCATGTTTTTAAATACCTACAAGATATGCGGTTTTCATATTTCCTGTTTTAGTAATGATCATCTCGATCCGCAGTCTGTCTGAAGTATATCCATTAAGCGTATAGGTAGCTAATGATTCAAGATCATATATAGAGATTTAATGTTTTGCCCAGTATTTTCTTTAATAGACAACATCGAATGTCATCTTTTCACCATCAAAATAGAACGTAGCCTCTTTGGGTTTTTTAAGATAAATAGCGTTCCATTCTTCAAGCATCTTTACAAAGGCATCTTTTTTCATAACGAATACTGCATCATCTTCACCATCATCTAAATCAGATTCGATATAGGCATTCTGATCATCTTTATAAAGAGTTGCAAATTCACCACCTCTGACTTTACACTCTCTGCCCAATGTGTCATTAATCCATTTAATATCAGATGCTATATCTTCCATACCATATCTATCAAAGAGAAGAAGATTATACAAAGCAGTCATTTCCCGAGAGCTTGTCTTTTTTAAATAATATCGATTATATTCTTCTAATTTAACATACATAAATTCCATAATATGATTCTTTCAATTTTTACACTAAGGAACAAGTGGATATGCTGTTATTATTTGACCTGTTTTACTAATAATCATTTCAATCTCTATGCCTTCAGATGTTATACCTACTAACATATAATTTCCATTGCTCAAAATTTTTAGCGCAGTATTATTTTGACGGCAATGTTCAAAAGCTTCTAAAACTTTCGCCATTACATGGTCTCGCGTCCAATTCTGTGGGAAAAATGATTTAAATTGTGGTTCATATCCATACCAACGAACTCTTGCTCGATACGTACCAAACTTACCATTAACTTTTTCGATTACTTCAATCATACCACTTGATTCGAGCATTCCCATAAAATCATGATGGAATCCACTAAACTTTCGAAAAAGGTTTCTAACATCTTTAGTTTTTATATCTAAAAAGAAGAGATGCTTAGGATCGAGTGTAATTGTATATTTCTGAAGAACATCATACCCTTTAGGAAACTTTTTTCGAAACATTTGTACCAGAGCAGCAGCCTCTGCTTCTGCTTTTGCCATATATCGAAGAGTATGATGGCCAAATAATTTAATAGCATCATCACCAACTTTTGTTACAAGATCATAATATTTTCTTGCAAATCGTACAAATGCCATCGGATCAAATTTACGTATATCATCAGCAACAGTATTCATAAGCTTAAAAGCCTTTGCATCAGCTACGGGCCCAAGGAGAACGCCTAATGAAAGTTTAGTTGTCGGCGTAGGTGTAGGTGCTGGTGGTGTTACCGGTGGAGTGGAATGTGGTGTTTGTGACATTTTGCTCATCAATGCCAACTCTCTTTCTCCCTGCGCAATAACTTCTGCTTGTGCGAGTGTATATGGAATATCTGCTGCAA
>CAZNPD010000006.1:0-17519 GCA_964575265.1 uncultured Pseudomonadota bacterium
ATACGCTCAACTCTAAGGTAGATGAGATTAATAATGATAATGCGAGTATTATTGATGCTATCAATGCTTGTTGTGCTTCAACTGCCGATGCTCTGCAAAGCATCTCCCAGCTTGAGTCAAATAACTTTGTAAGTATTACCAACGATCTACAAAGTCTATCTCAATTTGATGCAAATCAATTTGTAAGTGTATTAGAAGGATTATTGACTATTAATGATGCTATTCTTATCAGTTTAGTTGATCAGATTGATTCGTGTTGCTCGTCACTTTCTAGTAACTTGCAAAGTATTTCACAACTTGATGCTCAGAATTTCGCATCAATAATTGAAGAACTTGGAACTTGCTGCGCAACTCTCACAACAAGCTTACAAACTATGTCACAGCTAGAAGCGCTCTATTTTATAAGCACAACAGACCAGTTAAGCTCTTGCTGCTCTACCGTTAATAGCAATCTGACAAGCCTCTCTCAGTTTGAGCTCATACACTTCATAAGCACTACAGATCAACTTGCAAGCTGCTGTTCGAATCTTTCTAGCAACATGCAAAGCCTATCTCAACTTGATCAAACAAACTACATGAGTACTATAGATCAATTAACTAGTTGTTGTAACTTTATGAGTTCTCAGTTTGCATTACAAACTTCGCGTATTGATATACTTGAAGATCGCATGTGTACTATCATTAATCTATTGAGTGGTAATCTTTGTGGAGTGTCATTATGTCAATAATTAATTATTGACTTTAACCCTTTTAAAGGTAGCTAATTATGAAACGCATATTCTACTCGCTTCTTATATCGATATGCTTATTATCTTCACAATTTACAACATATGCATACCCTTCCTGCGGTGATTACAATCTACAGCCAGTACTACTCTGCTTATCATATATAAAGAATCAGCTTATAATATTATCATCTGCAGTAAGCGATATTAATATTACTGTTAATGAATCATTGCTCATCTCTCTTTGTGGAGTTTGCTGAATCATTTAACGATATAATAGGAGAGAGTATTATTGATGGTTTCAATGATTTATCTCTTGATGAACAATTACATTTTATAAGTCTCAATGAACAGATTGCTACTTGTTGCGATACACTTCATTCTCAACTAGAGAGATTAGAATCCATTCTTGATGAAAGTGATAATACAACGCTTCTATCAGCAATAAATGTTGTCTCTTCGCAAATTTCAGATCTCACTATAGACGAATTGGGCCATTTCAGTATTGTTAATTCCAATTTAGCTACTTGTTGCACCTCTTTGGAATCACAATTATCAACACTTATTCAATCAATCAACACAAGTATTGTTGATATTATCAATACAACCATTGCTCAAATAACAGACATGTCTGCACTTGATACTCTTCATTTTAGTATTATTGAAAATAATCTTGCTACATGTTGCGAAGCTCTTAATGCTCAAGTTGAAAATCTCTCATCATTCGATCATGCTCATTTTAGTTTTATTGAAGAGAATCTTACAGCTTGTTGCGAAACTCTTAACTCTCAAGTATCTACATTACAATCGGCTGTAGAAGCTCATAATTGTACAAGTCTTATAAATGCTATTAACAATGTTTCCACTCAAATAACCAATCTCTCGTTATTTGAAAATGAACAATTTACAAATGTTACTCTTAATATTGGATTATGTTGCGACAACTTGAGTTCTCAAATATCACAAATTGATGACGATCTGGCAACGTGTTGCAGCTCAATCAATACACAGCTTGCAGATCTATTGACACTCGATTTATCTCTCAATGCTCAATTGGGAAATCTTCTTGGTCTCAACTTAAATTTAGGTTCACAATTGCTCGATATACAAGATCTTCAGTTGACTCTTAATGGTGATATTGCCGGTCTCAATCTTGCTAATGTAACACTCAATGCTCAATTGCTCAATCTTCTCGATAACGATCTTACTCTTAATGCGCAGCTTGCAGGTATTAATTTAGCAAACATTACACTGAGCTCTGTCTTACAGAATCTCGAACTTAATAATCTATCCATTGATGCACAACTTGGTAGTATTTTGCAATCAAATTTAGGATTGAGTGCACAACTTAGTGTAGTTACATCGCTTCTTGATCTACTCATTTTATAATTAATACAAAAGAGGCTGGAAACATTCCAGCCTCTTCTCATCTTATCGTTTTAATATTTTCTCTACTGTAGCAACAATTGCAGTTGCATCAATCTTTTCATATGCCATCAATTTCTCTGGAGTTCCTGATCGTGGTAGATAATCAACTGCTAATGATTCTATTGTTATGCCATCATTACGCAATGCATACGCTACCAATTGTCCTATTCCCCCATGACGATAATGATCCTCTACGGTAATAATCTTATTTCCTGATTTACGCGCATGTATACGAAGCGCATCAGCATCAAGAGGTTTGATACTATATAAATCAATCACACGAATATATATATTCTGCTTTGCTAACTGTTCATGTGCCTTTAATGCTTCAAAGAGTGTAATACCTGCAGCAAGAATACATACGCAATCATTGTCATTCTCCCTAACAATCTTACAGCCTCCTATTATAAATTCCTCATGATCATCATATATCACTGGTGTCTCAGACCGAGTTGTTCGCATATAACTTATACCATCAGTGTAGCGAGCCATCTTTTCTAATAACTTATGTGTACTCACTGCATCAGATGGATAGAGAATAATCGATTGTGGTACTGCTGCTATCATTGCAATATCCTCAAGCGCCATTTGTGACGGGCCATCTTGGCCTATAGATACACCAACATGTGATCCAACCAATCGTAATGCACTATTTCCTATTGCTGCCATACGAATTTGATCATATGCACGAGTAAAAAATGCTCCGAATGTTGAAACAAATGGTATAGCTTTACAGCGATCAAACCCAATTGCCATATTTACCATATTCTGCTCTGCAATAAAACATTGATAGAATCTCTTTGCATGCAATTTCTGAAAATCTTGCGCATACGTAGAATTCTTTACTTCGGCATCAAGACTCACAATTGCAGGACATTCTGTTCCTAATAATGCCAATGATTGACCAAATGCTCTTCGCGTAGCAATCATCTCACCTTTTTTATAAGTGGTTGATGGAATATGTCTAATTTTTTGCGTAGGGAATTCGCTCTTTGCAATAGGTGGTTTTGGCGGCGTCCAGGGAAATGGAATATATGTTGCTGCACCTGCGAATCGTTCTTTTAATTCTGTTAAATATATCTTCAATTCTGATTGAGAAAATGGTTTTCCATGATACCCTTCCTTATCTTCAACGCTTCGTATACCGTATCCTTTATGCGTATGCGCAATAATCATCGTAGGTGCATCCGTATATTCACGTGCTTGTGCAATGGCCTCTCGTAATGATTGAACATCATGACCATCCACTTCAAGTGCATGCCATCCAAATGATGCACATTGTTGCACATAGCGATGTGGTTGATGTGCATAGATAGGTTCTGTACTCTGACCAAGACCATTTGCGTCAATAATACCAATAAGTTTTGATGCTTTATAATATGCTGCAAGCTCAATCGCTTCCCAGACAGAACCTTCCGACATCTCACTATCACCCAATAACACATATGTATGATAATCAAAATCATGCAATCGACCTGCAAGTGTCATACCCAATCCTATCGATAATCCCATTCCTAAAGATCCTGTTGCTGCTTGAAAATATTTAAATCGTGCAGTTGGGTGCCCCTCCAATACTGAATCAAATGTACGATATCCAAGCAACTCGTCTTCTGATAAAACACCTACCTGCTTCCATGCTGCATAGAGCGCTGCTGACGCATGTCCTTTTGATAAAATAAATCGATCATTTGTAGGATATTCAGGATCATACGGATCATACTTCATCGCATCGAAAAAGAGTGTTGCCATAATATCTGCTGCTGATAAACAACTCGTTGGATGTCCTGACTTTGCATGCGTTGTCATACGCAGCGACCAATAACGGATCATGTATGCTTGATATTGAATCATTGCATTATTATTCATGGCACATTCTCACTTTCTCATATTTCAAAATAAATATTAACTATATGTCTCTCAGTAAATGCTTGAAAGCAAGTCTATCATTAAAACATCTTTTACACATATCTTCAGACTCTCTATAGATTAACAAATGCGATCTTGATTTAACTTAAATATATTTCGTTGATATACTTCTTGGCGATAGGATGAAAAAGTTATGAAATAATTATATGAAAGGACAGTAATGAATTTAAAATCACTTTCAGGATATTGCTTAAGCCTACTCATCATATGCAATACGTCTAACGCATCAGAACATACCAATACACCATCAACTGATAACAAAGATTACCTCAATCTTTATGTAAAATATGGGAAACCATTCTGCTATGTCTTCTTAGGAAGCATAATGTCATATCTATTATACAACTGGTACATCGACAAAACATCAATTGCGTTGCATAGCGTAGAACCATGTCAACCATTACCGATTTATAATACAGCTCCTGAAACATCAAAAAAACGTACAAAACATCAAATCGTGCGTGTAACAAAACAATCGAAAAGACCGCGCAATGAGCGCAATCTCATTGAAGACAATTCAGAATCGAAAATGCGCCCAACTAATTATTTACATTCCACATATGGCCAGCTGACTACACTAAACAGTGTAAATATTCCGCAAGAACAGATTGTTATTCCAGAAGCATATGAGACTCAACAAATCTCTGAAATCTCTGATGAAGAAATAGTCGTATCAGCAGAAGAAAAAATTGTCGAATCAGTTACTGCTACTTCTCATGAAATAGTTACGCAAGAAGATATTGCTCCTACAGAAATATACAATGCAATAAATGAAATATGTGAATATACACAGGAGGCCGCCGATATTTCATCTATACCCAATGAGTATGATATAGATGAAACAGAAGAGATTCTTTCTACCTCAGAGGCTTCTACAATAGTCGAAGATACAAATAATGATCAGGCTACAGCTGCTGAATTTGATATAAGCGAAACAAATTCTGAAGATACCGATCAAGAATTGATCAATTTACAACAAGATCAAAATGAAACAACAACACTCTATCGAGGTGGAGAAGAACTTATAATAAGTGATGATGAAAATACCGATGATACTGATATTATATCTGACAATGAATCAACCGGATATGATACGGATTCTGAAGATGATATTTTTCAAGATATCGATGATAATGAGGGTGAAGCTGATCAATATAATGCAATCTTTGAATAACAATTCATAGCACATATACAAAGAGAGCGAGTCTCTTAATTGAGACTCGCTCTCTTTTAATTTGTAATTAAGAGTAAGAAATACTATGACTTCTTACTCTTTTTTTCATTCTTACGACGCCAATTATCTTTGTGAGCACGATTAATAATTTTATTAACCTGACTTGCTCCTTCAGACATTTTATTATGAGTAGAATGCATGAGGCTATCCCATTCTGAACGGGCAATAACCTTAGACTGTTCTTCTCGTAACTGAGCTTTGGGCCGCATACTATCTGCTCGTTTACGTTTTGACATCAGTCCTCCTGCGTTCTATATCAATAGACTATTCTTACTTACAACAGTTACAGCCGCAACCTTGTTTTTTGCAATCACAATTTTTCATCTTTTGTTCATGTGCAGGTTTACCATGTTTTGGCGCACCATGATGTGCCTCTTTATGCATCTTATTGCGTTGCTCTTGTTGCTCTCTAATCTGACTATTTACATTATTATGGTGGTTATTATTTTTTGGATTCTTCATATATCCCCCTTAATTAGGCATATAGGCCTTTAATTAGTAATATAGCTTAACACTTTAACTTTATTCTGGTTTATAGCTAAAAATCAATGATTTTTCGACCTCTTTCGCTATACTGATCTATTATGAGCTTCCTATTACTTCAATCAATTATCCGTAAAACAGTACGTTTGATTCATTTACAATTCTTTATTACTCTTCTTTGTCTACCTATATGCGCCTATTGGGGGCTCTTTATATCTCCTGCAATCATAATAGGAAATATCTTATTTATACCCTTTTTGACTCTTTTCTTAAGTATAAGCACGCTCCTCTTTTTTAGTCATATTGCTCATATTCCTCATGGCCCATTAGACTATTGTCTGGATCTTATTACGCGTATATGGGTCTATTTTTTAGAGACTGGTATCTATATTCCACAAGTTGCGTATGCCCAACCAGATATATGTAGTGTTGTCATACTTATACTCATCGCATTTTGCATACTCATATTTAGGCCTATTGCCACACCGTACAAAAATATTGCTACACTCATATGTGCTATTATTGCAACATCATATTATCTGCATGCTCCTAATACATTACATGCCCATCATGCTGAAAAAAACATTCATTATACACTCATTGTAGAAAAGAATATTGTTACATATATTGATCATGGCTTTATTGGTAAATCTGAAAATTATAACTCATGGATAAAGTATACAATCATTCCACAGATACTACGGCAAACAGGATCATCAACGATCAATCATCTTATCGTTACACATATTACTGAACGTACATTTAAAGCATTAACTGAATTACTTGAAAAGATGCATATAGAGACCCTCTACATTCCCTATTGGAAAGGCATGCTCAAGCGATCAACATGGAACGCATATAAAGAATTATATGAACAAGCACATCAAAAAAATTGTACAATAAAACGACTATCACAATACGAGATGAAAATCATGCTTTCTGAGAAAGATCATATTATCATATCACCACATCGTGGAGTAGAGCGATATAAAACAATAACCTATCCTCGCTATACAATTGTTTCATCTATTGACAATAGATCGACAGTTCTTTACGATCCGAAAAAGATATCTTCTCAAAAAAGGAATTGATATGGTCACTAAAAAAGTATTATTCATAATTGCTGCACATGGATTTCAACCTGTAGAATATCAGACACCCAAGAGTATCATTGAAGATGCTGGATATACTGTCGTTACGGCAAGTGATCTAGCTGGTGATGCAAGCACGCAAGATAATAGTATCAGCGCAAAAGTTGATTATACACTCAATCAAGTAAAAGGCTCCGACTATGATGGAATCTTTATAATCGGAGGCCCAGGAGCATTAGAACATCTTGATAATGAAGATACGTATCACGTTGTGCAGCAAGCATATAAAGCAGGAAAGATTATAGGTGCAATCTGCGTATCACCACGCATTCTTGCTAAAGCACAATTATTACACAATAAAAAAGCTACCGGATGGGATGAGGATAATCTTCTTGCGGGTATATTTAAAGATCATGGCGCTATCTATGTGCATGAACCTGTTGTCCATGATGATCGCATCATTACGGCAAGTGGACCACGTGCCGCTCAAGAATGGGGTCATGCAATTGTGCGCGAACTTCACTCAATTAAATAGTCAAGATTGCGCGCGCTGGCGCTCCATCAGACCCAACAACGTGTAATGGCAGACAATGTAATGTATATGTGCGTGGCGTAACCTGCGCTAATCGTAGACCTTCAATAATCACTATTCCTGCTTTGAGCAATGTTATATGTGTCTCATGTGCCGGCTGATTACGTTCGATTCCAAGATAATCGATACCAATTGCTATAACGCCATTATCAACGAAATACTGCGCTCCACTCTGATCAAGATAGATAAATTGAGAGTCAAATGGTGCAGTATCTGATCGCTGACTATTTTTTGTCTTGAGCAGGACAATAGAACTAGTAATGGCATGCTTTGCAAGATCATCAGCAGTAATAACAGTATTAATATCAGTACAATCAAGTACAATACATGGACCATTTATCTTTGTTAAAGAGACATGTTCAATTGATTCTCCATACTCTAAGAAATGGCTTGGCGCATCAATATGCGTTCCAGTATGAGAATTGAATGCAATAGAAGTCTCCCGCACGTTGTCACGCTCAAATTGTTTAGTTGCAGCGATCACAACATTCTTTGCATCTTTATAGGTTGTCATCTCAGAAGAAATAGGCCAGCTAATGTCGATATAATTCATGATTTCTCATCCGCACGTTTTACCGCATGTCCGCCAAATTGATTTCGTAACATTGCAACTAATGCAGTAGCATAATTACCTCCCGTTTCGCGCGACTCTTTACGCACATGTAATGATGCATCAAGTACTGGAACATCGATATGATGAGCGTATGCTTCTTGCTGCGTCCACGCTCCAGTACCACTTTCATTAATGACACCTACTACATTGGTAAGCGTCTGATCATGCTTGAAGACATTGTGTGTTAATGTAAGAATCCAGGATCGAATTACCGATGAATCATTCCACAAAAGAGCAATCTGATCCAAATCGAGAGGAACATCTTTAAATGATCCTTCTTTTAAAATACGAAATCCTTCAGCATATGCTTGTAACAATCCATATTCAATACCATTATGCACCATCTTCACATAATGTCCTGCGCCTGCTGGTCCTACATGTGCATATCCATGCTTGCTTGCAATTGCATGAAAGTATGGCTCCAATCTTTTTATCGGTATTCGATCTCCACCAACCATTAAACAAAATCCTTGCGCAGCACCATGAACTCCACCTGATGTACCACAATCAATAAAACTTACCTCACGTGCTAATAATTGCGCATGTCTGCGTATAGAATCCGGAAAATGACTATTACCTCCATCTACAATAATATGATCAGGCGTTAGAAATGGCTCAATCGTTTTGATAACGTTATCAACTATCGGTCCTGCAGGAACCATAAGCCAGATAACCTGCGCCTGTTGCGCGATAGATTCTAATCTCTCTACAAGTGTAACTCCTAATACTTGCGCATACTTACGCGAATCATGATTAGGATCATATCCATATACAGAGTATCCTGCAGCTAAGAGGCGTTGTGCAATTGCACTTCCCATCTTTCCTAAACCAATAAGTGCTATATTCATATTATCGCCACCTCATATCATTATCTTTTTCAAATTCTGCAATTGCAGCTGGTCCATTACTTCCTGCTTTATATGGATAGAGCGGAAATGATCGTCGTTTTATATCCTCAATGATACGCCATGCATGCTCAATCTCATCAAATCGAACCGATGCCGAAAGCTCTCCATGCATAATCTCTTCTATCAAGACTTCATATGATTCAGGAATTTCATGTGCAAAGACGCAACTATGACAATATTCCATCGGAACTGAAACAATCTCATCATTTCTACCCGGTTTTTTCACATTAAGACTAAGCTTGAATGTTGCTCGTGGAGTAATCTCTATGCACAACCAATTGGATTCCGTTGGACAATTACGAAGTAACATGCAATCAACTTGTCTAAACTTTAAATAGATTGATGTCTCTCTCTTATCAAGTTTTTTACCTGTTTTGAAAAAGAATGGAACACCATGCCATCGAGGATTATCAATCTGCATGCGAAGCATAGCAAATGTCTCTGTTTTAGAGTGAGGCGCAACTCCTTGCTCATGCGTATATCCTTCATATTGTCCCAAAAAACCGTCAACTACTTCTACTTGTTGAAGAACTTGTGCTCGTTGCATGCGAACATAGTCACCACTCAATTTTTCTGGAGCTTCCATTGCAACAAGTGCTAAAAGTTCAAGCATATGATTCTGTACCACATCAGCAAGAGCTCCATAATGATCATAATACGAACCACGCATATCAATTCCTATTGTCTCATCAAGAATAATATGTACTTGTTCGATATATCGATTATTCCAGAGCGGCTCAAAGAGACAGTTTGCGAACCGAATAAGTGAAATATTATTGACTAAATCTTTTGTTAAAAAGTGATCGATACGGAATATTTGTGACTCATTAAATAGTCGTGCGATACATTCATTGATAGCATGTGCAGTCTCAACGCTAGACCCAAATGGTTTTTCATACACAATTCTATGCCAGAACGAGTTATTTTCATCTAACTGCATTGCGATATCATACTGTGCAATAAAGTTCGTTATAGGACAAAAATAGTGTGCTGCTGTCGCGAGATAGATGAGTCGATTACTTTCACCATCATGCATCTGTTCAGTTTTGATAACTAGTTGTCGTAACAGCTCATAGTCAGATTCTTGCGTAAAATTAAGCTTCTGATAGGTAAAGCAATCATGCATCTGTTGCCATGTTGATTCATCAATTGCTGATATATACGCACGTGTTTGTGCTAAAATAGTCTCTGGAGTCTGTTCATCATAGGCAACGCCAATAATCCTAACCTGTTCTATTTTTTTATTCTGCAGTAGATGATAGATTGCTGGAATAAGCTTTTTTTTGGCAAGATCACCTGATACCCCAAAAATGATAATTGTCAGATTACTCATGAGCTAATATTTCTCGCGTTTCATGTTTATATAACTCTACTTGCGGTTGATCAAATGGATTTACATCTAATAAATATCCTAGATATATTATCTCCATAATAGATGCTTGTAAAAATTGACCAATAAACCATGCGCTCTTTTCCGGTATTTCAAGCGTAATGAATGGTAAGTTTTGTATTCGATATGCTCGCTGAGTACCATATGCAATCGCACGCGTAATCTTTTCTAGAGATTTTCCTGCAATATGAGGAATAAGCGTAGTCAATTGTTTATCATATCCTACCATTGATGCCGATGTTCGTGGATTAGCAATAATGAATGTCGTAAATGCATCATGTGGTCCTGCTAGATAAAGCTGTCCTACTGAGTGTAAATCGGTAGATCCTACAGAGACAGTCGGCAAAATGCCTGCATGCACCACTTGCTCAGATCTGTTGTACTCTTTTCCAATGCTCTCAGCAAGAAGTTGTCGATACCACTTTCCCAATGATTCAAGAGAAGGATCAAAGAGAAACATATTATGAATACGAATATCGTCATGATAATGTGCATACATAAGAATTGCTTTGAGTGCTGCATTATTTTGCTCAATATCATATGAAATGCACGCATCTCTCATTGCAGCAGCACCCGCACAAAGTTGTTTAATATCAATACCAATCATACCAAGAGGAAATAGACCAACTGCCGACAAGACTGAATATCGACCTCCTACATGCGTAGGAATTTCTAACAGAGTATATCTCTTTTCAAATGCATAGGCTGCAAGAGAAGAATTTCGATCAGTGATTACTACAACATATTCATGCGCTCTTTCTGGTGCATACGTGTGTAGCAGAGCAAGAAGAATATCCGCATTTGCTATTGTTTCAGTAGTTGTTCCTGATTTACTAATAATGGTCACAATAATAGCATGATTATTCTGTAACTCTTTTGTCATAAGCTTACTTACTGACACAATTGTATCGGTATCAGTAGTATCAACAAAGTAGAGACGCATATCCGGTAATGTCTCATTATAGAGTATGCCGTTAATAGCATAATGGACTGCACGAATTCCCAAATCTGAACCACCAATTCCTACAACAATCATCATAGTTGGTCGTAATGATCGTTTTTGCACAATAACAGATGCTATATGATCATGAAGCGCTGTGTCGGTTGGCAAATTAATAGCAGCATACTCAGTTGCATATGCATGCGATAATGCTTGAGCAACTCGTTCTATTTCTGGAGCCAATACTTCAAATACAATTCGCTGTTCATGCGTACTAATTCTACTTGCTGATTCATCTTGGTATTCTAATAATTTCACATCTCTTCCTTTTTGAGCAGAATAATTCTTCATTACATAATGATAAAGCGTCTGTTAAGATAATGCCAATCTTCTGATTATTCAAGTTATTTGGCAGAGCAATAGGAATCGCCGCTCTTGGATTTATATAAAACCTATGGTATGATCCGTCCTCATATACCACTATACGAAAGAAAGGATTGAGTATTTCATGAAGAATTCATTTATAAAGGCTCTTTTTATTGCATGCATTATTCCCGTAACATTATCAGCGCTTAATTACCAATTAATTGCTCGCAATTGCGTAGAATATCCACTTGAGCGCGTTCTTGATCTAATTGAACAGTTTATTCCTAAAAATCCTGTAATCCTTGAGGCGGGAGGGTTTGACGGCACAGATACAAAGGCAATGGTGCAGAAATGGCCACTTGGAACATTTCACGTATTTGAACCACTACCCGAATCATATGCAAAATTAAAAACTGCATGTAAAAACTTTACAAACACACACTGCTATTTCACTGCGCTTACCGATTACTGTGGATTGACCGATTTTTATGCATGCACTGAGCCCGGCAATGAAGGATCAAGCTCGATACTTCCACCACAAGAATTGACCAAATATTTCTCTTTTGAAGATCGACCATTACAAGTTCCCTGCACCACTATTGATGCATGGGTAAAGAATAACAATATTGATCATGTAGATTTTATGTGGCTTGATCTTGAAGGTAATGAATTAAAAACTCTACAAGGCGCACATGAAACATTAAAGACGGTAAAAGCAATTTACACAGAAGTTAATTTGTGGGCAGTTCATAAAGGAACATCTCTCTACTCTCAAGTGCGCGAATTACTTGAAGAAGAAGGATTTATTGAAATCTGGCAACATTTCTATCACCCAATTTGGGTTGGCAATGTGTTATTTGTACGTATACCAATGCGATAACATATATGGTTATAATTTTGAATATAAAAAGAGCGGTTATATGAATAACCGCTCTTTTTATATTATATTTCTGCAATATGCTCAATTAAGCATTTTTCACTTGCTTATAAATATAGAATGATGCAAGCCCTGCAATTAATGTATGCGTAACTGTTTTAGCAACAGAGTTACGGAATTTACGACATTCCTCAATCTCAATACTATCAGCTTGTTTATACCCTAAAAACTTACTTCTCCAATTCCAATATTTACTAACTGGAAGCCTTCTATATTTTTTGCTAGAGATTTTAAGATTATCACAAGCATTTTTAAGCGATAATGC
This sequence comes from uncultured Pseudomonadota bacterium, assembly GCA_964575265.1. GTDB lineage: Bacteria > Babelota > Babeliae > Babelales > Vermiphilaceae > CAZNPD01. The sequence goes on from CAZNPD010000006.1 coordinate 12,899, forward strand.
TACTACACCACCTAATACAGAATGCTGTATTATTGGATTTGTTGTTATAGACTTTGCAGATTGAACAGCATCACGAAGATTGACTTGTGGGAAATAAATAGCTGCTTGTACTGACGATGCAATAATAAGCGATAAGCTCAATAACGAATAATTAAAATATTTCATAAAAAATCCTTACATAATACATGAGGTTTTTAAATACTAACCCAAATTGTAAGCAACTTTTATATAATTTGCAAAAAATAAACAATAAAAAATGGCGACTACTTGTTTATGTAATCGCCCACTTCCTATTTACATGCAACGGTACATAGTATTTATTTACGCATATAGCTAATGATACAACTCCACTACATGCAAGACATTAAAGTCTAAACTATATGTTTGATTACTTCCACAAACTAAGCTCATAAGAACATATACAATATAATTACGTTTCATTACGCAAAACAGCACTCTTATTCAGAACAATTATGTATCTTTTTGTATTGGAGAGTTGCCTTCGTACATTTTATGAATTGCATAACATTATGACATTCAAAAGAGATCACTTGCGATGGTCGCTTACAAACATCACTCGCAATCACTGGAACATGAAAATAAAGAGCCTCTTGTATACTTACACTTGCACCATCACTCACTGTTGGTCGAACAAAAATATCTGCATATGATAACAATGGCCACAAAAGTCTATTCCCATGCACAATATAGATATGAGATACAAGATTATATTCGCATATACGATGCAAAATCTTTGCAAAATACGTTTCATTTCCAATGCTACCAAGTACCAATAACAATCCAACATCAGAAAACTCTGCACACAAAGCTCGCATAAGCTCTACACACATATCAAGACCATAGATATCTTTTCCATCAATGATCATACAATGTGCTGCATTTGCTACGATGAGTGGCTTGTGTGTTGCAAGAAATTCATGAATCTCTGCGGGATATTCTTGTAATAATATATCTCGCGCTGTCTCATCAGGCGGTAAAAATGCACCCTCTATAGAATGTGAAACAATAGAAGTACGTAATTCTTTATAACTTTCATAACTGCTTTCACCAATAAAGACCACTTGATGCATGCACTTGAACGCCCATCGATATAATTGTTTTTCTCTCTTTGTGCGACGATACATGTGACGACAATCATGCTCAACAAGGACTAACTTACTTCTACATATTTGAGATAAGAGTACAAGCCATGCAATTTCAAATGCACTTGTTCGCGTGTAAGATGCATGATAATAGAGATAGTCAAATCTATTACGCAATACAAATATACTCAACTTCATGAGGTACAATGGCAACAACCAATTTCGGTATCGCCATTCCGCGTTAAAAAATGAGACGCTATTCGATTGTTTTTTGAATGCATGTATCACTCGTTCAATATGTACCGATACACCTCCCAAAGGTGGCGGCACTATTCCGATTATGCCAATCTTTTTGTTAAAGAGTAGACGAGAGTAATTATGGTCAAATGATGTCATGTACAATGCTCATGGTTATATGTTAAGAGGCAGCATGCATATAGAGTGTTGCAAGCGCCCACAAATGTGCACTATAATCATGTTCATTCGACTGCGTTGCATGCACCATGTTTTCTATACGATGAGCAGGAATGTACGTCTCAACCCCACTCTTTTTTATCGTATCCATAAGAAATGTTGTAAATAATGATTGTTTTTCAAACCATCGTTTACATGGCGATGCAAATCCCATCTTTTTTCGAGAAAAGATACTATCCGGAAGATAGTCAGAAAATGCTTGTTTAAGAATATATTTAGTTATACCACCTGCATAGGTATATGAACGGGGCAACGATGCCATATAGGCAATAAAATTCGAATCTAAAAATGGAACTCGTGCTTCGATCGATGCTGCCATAGTAATCGCATCCGTTCGTGCTAAAATGAGATCTGGCAAACGATGTTTAAACTCTAAATACATAATCTCCTGACTATATGAAGCAGATGGATAGCGAGCATAAAATCTATTTCGATGATAATTGATAAGATCATAGCTATCGCACAGACATCCCATTTCTGGATATATCGCTTTAATAATTGGGTCTTGTGTATGATCGCATGCAGCAATAATCACAGATTTCTCTTTACTTGTGCGAGAAAAGACTAATGCACTTGAGTAGAATGCTGCTTGATTATTTGCCCACACATATGCAATATCTGTCTTTGTACGATCATACCCGTACCATACACTCAATAAATGTGCTGATAATTGCCGCATTGACTGCGGAATATAGTGCTGCGATTTGTGCCAATATCGATTCAGATTGTGATAGTCTTGATAAAGAGAATACCCATTTGCAAGCTCGTCAGAACCTTCCCCAACCAATACCGCACGAATACCCTTTTCTCGCGCTATACGAGAAACGTGAAGAAGCGGAATACTAACCGTATCTCCTAATGGTTCATCATGTATATGAGAAAGATATAAAAATGTATCAAATGCATCTTGTTGATCAATAACAATCTCATGATGATTTGTGCCACAATGTTGCGCAACTAATCGCGCCCATGATCGCTCATGCTCTTCTGGTTCATCACTAAATGAAACATTAAATGTCTGAATGTGTGGTGTGTGCCGTGCCGCAATAGCTGTTATGATACTCGAATCGACGCCACCTGATAAAAAAAGCCCAACGGGAACATCTGCAATCAGCCGTTGATGAACTGAATCCACGAGAAGATCATGCACACGATCTTTTGCATTTTCAAATGTATCATTTGTCTGCGAAAATGGTACATCATACCATTGGTGAAATGAATAATTTCTCTCTTTATTGATTTTGAGATAAAATCCCGGTGGTAGTTTATAGACGTTCCGATACATCGTGCAAGGTGCCGGCGTTGTCAAAAACGAAAGATAGTGAGAAACAGATCGAGCATCTCGTTCACGATCAACCCATGGCATAACCCATAACGCTTTAAGTTCTGATGCAAAACTACAGATTCCATTCATAAATGAAAAGTAGAGCGGTTTAACGCCAATACGATCTCGAACAAGATAACATTCATCTGCAACAAGATCATAGAGCGCAATCGCAAAATCACCTTCAAATTTTGAAAGTGCTGCGATACCCCAATGCTTATATGCGTATATCAAAACTTCTGTGTCTGATTCTGAATGAAATGAGTAACCATACGAAATCAGCTCATATCGAATAGCATGAAAATTATAAATCTCTCCATTGTATATCACTACAACCGTATGATCTTGATCAAACTTCGGTTGCGCTCCCGCGCTGGAAATGTCAAGAATGCTCAGTCGACGATGAACAAATGCAACACGCGTACGATCATCAACCCAATGACCAGAATCATCGGGACCTCTATGCTGCAATTTTCGGCTTATGGAATTGAGTAAGGAACTATCAGTATCCCAATTACTCTCTTTTTGTAACGCAATATATCCTGCAATACCACACATATAAATACTTTCTCTAACTAACAGCTCATGTTTCTTACGCGACTATGCAACTTCTTTGCACAATGGCTCTACAAGACCTGCCATTATATGTCCGGAAGGCGAAATCTCTATAATATAACCCATGTAAGGATTAAATATAAACTGTTCAAATGGAACAGAGATAACATCGTTAAAATGTAGGATAATATCCTCTAAATTAGTTTTGATTATTGGAAGGCTTCCATCGCTCCATTCAATATATGCAGTAGTATCTACAATAGGCGTGTTCAATAGCTTTGTTAGGGCTGGAATAATATTGTTTTGATCACCATGAAGATCTATTTTACAATCAACTTCATTCCAATTAACCTTTCCCCATCGAGTAAATGGATATAGCTGTTCGAAAACCTTCGTTAAGCTATCCGACTCTTCTTGTGAAAGAAGATTGATGCCAAGAGCCTCTATACATTCTTTAAATAGATGATTATTTTCTAATATTTTCGTTTGCATATTTCTATCACCTCTCTTTCTCGGCGTGGTTTTGCTAATTCTGATATTGTATGTTCAATTTTACTTAAGCTTACATCGTTCTTTGTTTTTTTGAAAAACTGACGCGCATTTTCAAGACATGTTTCTGTATTTAAATGATTTAATAATTTATTCAGCGATTTTTCACTGCCTTTGAATGGAATTGCGAATGAAACGCCATTAATGCCTTTATTCAAGCGATAATCAACAACATTTATATGAGGCCCTTTCACACCATCCCAATCCAATCGTATTACTGCTTTATTATTATGCCATCCCATCCCAATAAGCTTGTCCTTACACACTCCTTTTTTGCCAACATAAGGTATTGCAGTTTGGTGATCAACCTTACCTAAAATCTCCCATGCTTTTTTCTGTGCTTTACTATATGTATCTACTTGTGGCAATACTACTTCTCGAATAGGGCTACGCGTTGGAGTATCATAACAATGACAATCCGGTTTATGAATAGATTTTCTCTTTACTTGCGTTCGTATATTTTCAGTCGAAACTTTAATTACCGAACCATCAGGAGTCTGCGCATACGCATCGAATGATACCAGTGGATTATTCTTCGCAAAAGTCAGCGCCTTGCTTTTTAGAACATCACAGAATTGCGTCATGCCTTTAAAGAGCAGTGCTTGTGCGCAGAGTT
>CAZNPD010000007.1:0-4630 GCA_964575265.1 uncultured Pseudomonadota bacterium
TACTCTCTTCATCAAACAGCTCTTCGTCAAAGTATATTCCTATTCTACTCATTCAACTATCACCTCTGCATAGCTATCCTTATCCTCCCAAACTCTAACCTTTACCTCAGATATCCTTGTATTACCAATATTTATTATTTTCTCTGCAATATGCTCTGCAATGTTTTCTGCTGTCGGCTGTTCAATCACATCGTTCAAATTTATGTGATCTAACTCTGACACTATCTTTTTCAAGTCAGCAAAATCAACTATCATGCCATTACTGTTCTTTTCTCCCTCAATCCAAATCTCAACCAAATAGTTATGTCCATGTAACCTCTTGCACTTGCTCTCATAAAATAGTCTTAAACTGTGTGCTGCACTAATTTCGCCTCTCCAATATATCTTGTGCCTTGCCTTCACTTCCCTCTCACCCCTCCCCAAACCCTAACATGCAACCTGTCACTATAATTCCACTTATTTCTCACCGCCATTTCCCACACTTTTCTCGCACATTCAGTATCAATATGCCCGTTATACGTCACTGGCATTACCCAAATATCATCTTTCGATAACTCTAACTTCTTCTCAATCTCCTTTATCTCGTCCTCACTCCACACATTATCGCCTTCAAAACCTACTACAAACTTAAAATCTGCACTGTATATCGCATACTCGCTTAACACCTCAATATTAATTGCCTGTTTCTTTGGACTAACCGTTATCAGTAAAAACCTGCTTTCCATTTCTCTCGGCATCGCAATTGTTCCATTCGTCTCAATATGCAACACATATCCCAACTCATACAACTTACTTACCAATTCGCTTAACTCATCTATTTGCACTAATGGTTCACCGCCTGTAATCACTACATCCTTAAGCCCTATCTTGTTAACTTCACTCACTATCTCATCAACCGTCATCTCTTTTCCAACGTTCCACGCATACTTAGTATCGCACCATTCACAATTCAGATTGCATCCTGCCAACCTAACAAACGCCGCTGGCATTCCCATTATCCTGCCCTCACCTTGTATTGACGCAAAAATTTCACTTACCTTCATCTTCTATCACCTCCAAACCCTCACCTGCAAAATTGTATCGCACTACATTATAAATGTGCTTCGCCAACTTCTCACCAACTACTCTGCTCAACTCATTTTCACTTGCATTCAACACATTTAACACACTTCCAAACCTATTCAATAGCAACATTGCTGTTTTCTCACCAATGCCTGTTATTGCCATCAGTATGTGCATGCTTTCAACTTTCGCATCTCTTAATTCCTTATTTATAGCCAACTTCGGTATTTCACTCACTTCCTTGCCTGCTCGTTTATTCAGTATTTGCAACGCAATCTTTGTCTCATTATAACTCCATGTCCTTATCAATCCGACCCCTATTTCAGCAACTCTACTCATTATGCCCATAAACTGCTGCGGTGTCATCTTTGCAAACCTACCCTTGTATCTCTGAAAATGATTGCCTTCCAAAATCAGAATTGCATACGCCTCCTTTCCCTCTTGCCTCATATTCTCTGCTATTGTCCTTATTCTTGCCAACTGTTCAAACATTCTATCCTTCACTTTACCCTGTCCTGCCTTGCCCCTCAAACTGCCCAACATGTCAATTACTGTCTTTCGCTCTATCACATAACAACACCTATCACCGCACACTAAATAGTCAAACCCTAAATCCTCAATTCTATCCGCTATTTCCTTAATCGCATTCGGCTCATGCACATCCGCAATTATCATCCTACACCACCATAATCCCTAATACACCTTTCAAACCAATTACAATAGTTACACAACCAACTAACCCTCAGCTCTGGCGGTATGCCTTTTTCAATTGCCTCTGCTAAAATGTTTCTTTTCCTCTCCATTTCTGCCAATATTTTTGCCTTATTCCTTTCAAGCTCAAACGTAAACACCTTACTGTTCTTATTTGCCACATCAATATACAATATTCCACCTTTATTCACTTCAATTCCATCCTGTGCAAACAGTAAACCGCTATACATTTCAACTTGCTTAACATGATGCTCATACGGTGCATTTACCTGCCTCCTTACCGTCTTCTTATCCAATATTATCAATTCACCATCAATTTCCAATATCTCATCTATCCTGCCAACAATATCTTTCCATCTTACCACATACTCGTGTCTCTTACTCAATGGCATTTCATGTAACTTCTTGCCAATCCAAAATGTAAGCATCAAATCTTCATTTAAATTCCCACTTACATCATTTTCTACATCTTTCAATATTTCCTTATACTTTCGCTCATAATAACATCTTCGTAAACAATCATAAACCAACTCAGTAACATGCCATCCTTCCTCTCTCTCCTCTTCCATGTCCCCAAGCACTCGCTTCAAAAATAGAAACTTAATCTTGTCCTCCAGCTTCATTGTCATCAATCACCACCTTATCAAACACTACCCATTCCTTGTCTCCTCGCCTAACCACATTTACCTTATCCTTAAAATCATTCCATCCCAGGCCATACCTCCTTTGTATGTATCGCTCAAAAGCATTCTTCTCCATCTCACCTATCTTCTTTAGTTCTCCAATCACTTCAATTACCTTTTGCTCCTTTTCATCAATTTCTTTTGATTCAAACTTTCTCACTATCTCATACTTGCTAATTTCAAGTTCAAGCCTATCCCTGAATTTCTTTACCTTGCCTTCTAATATGACTTCATCATCAATATCAAGCACTTTCTTACCATCATCTATTTTGAACGGTGTAACTACTAATATCAACCCTGTGTCATCACCAACCAAATATGACTCTCTCAATATGTTCACTTTCTCTTCATTATGCTCGCATTTCTTTTTATAACACCTTGGACATCCTTTATACTTGTATTCACGTTCTATTGAAACCACTAATCCCTTTATTCGCACATACTCTCCCTCTTTCAAATCCTTAATTTTCTTCTCAACAAACTTTCTTCCTTCCACAACCTTCCCCCTACCAAACTTTCTTTCATACAGTATTCGCATTAGTTGTATGTTGTCTGCATACTCTGGATAATACTTCTTTGCCCACTCCCTTATCATCTCATCGCTCACTTTGTTTTCTGTCATCGCTATCACCTACTCCCTTTAAATCATTTTCATTAACTTCATTGCCAAATACGCTATCTCCTGCTCAGTCAATTTTATAGTCACTCTCTTTACATCTGTCGACTTCTCTGCACCTGCCTCTTTCCTTCCCTCTTCCGCACTAAAGAACACTCCACCTTCCGTCTTCTCCAACCTTACCGTTTTCCAAACTCCTGTCTTTTCATTATACCTAAACAACTCCACCTTCTCACCCATTTTGCTCACCTCCAAACAATTTTATTTGCTTTCCACTATCTAATGACCTTAACATTCTTTCCACTGGTGGATATATTTGATTTTCCCAATAATATTTATAATTTATTCTACCTGTATACTTAACCAAATCATCCTCACTCAATATCGGCTCAACATCATTTCCAACCCATACAAAACTAATTTTACCATCATTCATAAATCCTCTCTTTAACGCTTTCTCCAATGCACGCACATGTGGTTGTCTTGTTTTATAATCCTCAATATCACGCACTCCCTTAACAATTATTAGTTTGTCATCATACTTTCCACTAAACAATTCCTTCTTTACCTCTGCTAAGTATTTCAATATGTCCTCACACTTTTGTCCCTCAACCAATATTCTCCTTGCTACCTCTTCTTGCACTTCCTTTGCCAACCTACACCAATCACGCCTCCTTTTCTCAACTCCTCTCCATACCCATTTGCCATTAATTGTTACACCAACATATCGTTTTTTCACACCTTCATCACCACTACCCTTCAAAAACAATATTGCACTAAACACATCTTCAATCTTTACAGCATAAGGCTTCAACATTTCATTTACCTCCCTTTCCAATATCTTTGCAAACTCAACAACATTACCCACACCGTCTGCTTTCACAAATGCACTATCAGTATCAATGTATACAACTTCCATGCCAAACAATTCATTTACCAACTGCTCCAACCTCATTACTTGCTTTCTACCACATGTCGTTATCTTCTCAGCCTTTTCTCTGTTATAGTATCGCCAAAATCTGTTTCCAAACACACCATACATGCTGTTTGCAAAAGTCTTCTTTACTTTCTGCTGCACATCATACTTTTTATCTCCAGTTTCCTTATATTTTGCCTTCAACATCTTCCTTTCCTCAATCAGTTTCTTTACTATCGCTGGCATTACCTCTCCATTAAAACCATCAATATCTATCCGCTCATTAATTATCACGTTTGGATATAACGCCTCAAAATCCAAGTAAACCACATTCCTATGCACGCCACTTGAAGGCGTCTTAACAAACGCACCCATGTAGCTTTCATCCCTACCAGCAACATTAACATTTCTTGCAACATAACCCAACTCTCTTAATCTCCTTAACACTAATGCATCTGCAATCTTTATCGCACTCAACTCATCTATTGTTAAGTTTATGTCTTTAGCCATTCCAACTTGCAACTCGCCAAATCCATATCTTTTGTCAATCTCATAACACAACTCTGCATCATACATGTTATATTCACGTAACTCATCTTTATTCATCTCACATATTCGTTTTGCCCTTGTCTTCTTTCTAAA
>CAZNPD010000007.1:4730-8654 GCA_964575265.1 uncultured Pseudomonadota bacterium
AACCACTCTCCTCTCCCTTTCTGATCATATACTGCAACTGATACTATCTCACCACCACCAAACTCTCTTACAAATCCATTGCTATCGTCAGTCTCAATATCAATATAGCATAAACTCGTATCAAAATCAACTGTCACCACCCTGTCAATCAAACATCTTCTCGTAAATGGTATATCTGCTTCATAACTCTCAATTCCCTTTTTCATCAAAACATTCCTTATTGTCCCTACATCCTTACTGTTTGCACACTCAACCTTACTCACACTATACTCTCTGCCATCCGCATCTCTATACTTTAAATCGCATCTTTCAACGTTCACAACTTCCTTAAATTTCCTAATTGCCCATACATCATCTGTCTTAACAAAAAAGTATGGTCTTATCCTTGCTTTAACTTCTTTTAAGCTTCCATCAAACACACCTACTAAATACATCTCACCATCTCTAAACTTCGCATTCATTTTACTCATTAACACACACACCACCTCCAACTAATCGCTCCAACCATCCACTTGTTATTTCATAGTATGGACAATCGCTTAGCTTATCGTACGGACATATACCCAAACTCTTTAAACTCTTGCAGCTATAACAAAAATATCCCTTCCTTTGCAAAAACCTTAACTGATATTCAGTTACTCGCTCATTGTAATCACTTGCAAACATCTTAAACAATCGCTTAACATCTTCAAACTCCCATATCTTCAGTAAAAATATTGACATCGCTACTCGCCAATGATGATCTAACTCGCCCGTCTCTGCCAACGTCATTATACCATCCCTTATACACCTTGGTAGCTCACGCATTTTTGCACTAAACTCAAATTCATATTCTAAATTCAATCTCTTATATGTATCGCCATCACTATTCCTCTGCACTATCTCTTCTTCTATCTCTTGTAACTCGTTTGCTAAATCATCATTAATCACTACATCAACATCGTCACTCTTACCTTCCCTTGCCATTCTCACAATATCATCTAAACTCCTCTTATTTATATCTACTGCAATCATTTTCAAATCAACATTTGCATTTATTGTTAAAGGTATCCTTGCCATCCTCCTCATATCACCAACGACGTTCATATCAACATACTCTGTTATCCCCTTCCTCTCTGTCCACTCCCTGCACACTATTCCATAATGCTCCAATCTCGTCAATGGAAAATTACTGAAAACATGGAAGCCCCTTCCTGTAAAATACACCTTTACATCATATCCCTCCAGTGCATCTAACACCTTCATCAAATTGTCATAAGCCACTCGCAAATCGCGGTTATGTGCGTCAATGTCAAAAAATATTGTATCAAATTTGCGTCTCACTATCTGCCATTTCGCAAATACACCCGCATAGCAATCAATACCACCCTGCTCATCAATGTATGCAATGAAATCAACTTCATCATCCGCCACCTTCCTTGGTATGCCCACATCCCTTGGAAATATATTCTTAACTACTTCCCTTCTCGTCCATCTCTCAAATTCTTCCAACACCATATTATCACCTCATACCACCTCAGGTTAACCTCTTCAACTCAGCATCAGTAAATATCCTTTCCATCACTTCATCATCGTCATCCACATCAACATATCCAGTATCATCAATTTTCGCCACCGTTGCTCTGCTCCAATCCTGAACATCCTCTGCTCTCACTAACCAAAATCTTCTGTAATCTCTAAACTCTTTAGCTGATCGTCTGTCCAAATACACCACTCGCTTGCAATAATGATGCATCACTATTCCTCCTCTTATCTCCGCTCCAATCTCGTACGGATTCGCTGGATTGTATGTCGCTTGTCCTACCGTTATTATCGCAACATTATACTTCTCCATCAGTTCCATCAACTTCATGAACACTTGTGCCATTGCATCTGCCTTCGCTGGTTGATCTTGTTGGGCCGTTGTAAACAACCTCATCGGTGCTGATACACTATCAACAAACATGACATCTATCTTCTTCTCCTTTATCGTATTCTCTACCCTAGAATTCTTCAATATCTCGTCAACTCTAAACTCCATCTTCCCCTTCTTTCTATCAACGCTCACCTTATAACCCAGATACTCCATGAACTCTCCCAGTGAACTTGTCCTCGTCAACCAAAAATTCCCTTTCCTCTCACCGAACCTCGCTTCAAACACTGGAACCCATTTCTTAATAAACTCCGCGCTACTGCCCTCAGTGTCAATATACAACACATTCAATCCCTTCGTCATAAACCAATATGCCTCTTGCACACATAATAGGCTCTTCCCCACCTTTGGCTTTCCATATATCGCCATTATCTCATCTGTGTTATATGCTTCACCGCCAAATAATTTGTTCAACGCTTGTAAACTCGATTCGTATCTCTTTGTCCCATCTCCCTTTATCAACTCATCCAAACTTATCTCTTTCATATTGCACAACCTCTCAATATGCCTGCACCTTCCACGAAATTGGTATCCAATACAACTGCAAAATATACCCTTCTCCTCAAATCTGCTAACCACATGTGTCCCAGTTGTTCCCCTGCATAACAGAAAATCAACACCCAATCTCTCAAGTCTTTTCCTTGCCAATATGTCTCTGTCTGCAATATCCATCACCTTACCCAAACGTCGCCATCTCTTTCTTCAATAACCACATATCTCTTCAGCTTCTTCTCGTATATCAGCAACGAATAGTCGATGTTATTTCTCTCCAATCGTTTCAACAGTATTGATAACTGCAAATTCCCACCTACCAATGCAACATAGACTTCATCGCCATCCTTATATTCCGCCATCCATTGTGTAAAGCTCCTATCAATCTCACTAATCACCTTCTGTATCTGCCTCTCATCACCGTAGTTAGTTACAACAAATTCGCTCATTTTCACTATCTTTGTACCATCATTAAATATCTTTGAAACCTCTTTCGCTATCGGATATTCAACTACTCCTGCCAGTAGCACCCATCTTGTCAACATACATCACCTCCTTATTCCCTACTTTCTTCTTTATTCTTTTCACATCTCATATCACCATTTCTCAAATAACACATCCAACAATACGGCACCCACGGCGCAATGGTATTTGATACATACTGGTATGATGGCTCTACCTTATATGTGTATGTTACTCTTATGTCTGATATTGTCGTCTGCTCATCAATCTGCCCTGGCAGTTTTAATGTTGTTCTTTTCTGCTCACACAACCAACACATTCCAAACCACCTCCTTTAAAGTCTTTATTCCCATCTCACCTCACCTCAATGTATTATTGACACTCATTATATTTAAATCTTTTTAAACTCGCTTCGCATATCAAAATTCATACACCATTCTCCCTATGTGCACCGCTCTTACCAACTCTTCTAACTCATGTATTCTCTCGTCAATCATCTTTATTTGCTCACTAAGTGTTACTCCCTGTGCACCTTCAGGCACAGCAAACATCCTTCTCTCATTCATTAACAAATCCCTTACCACCAGCAATAATGTCAACTCTTTTATATATCCCGGTAAATCGTCTCTGCCGTAGGTATATGTCACCTTAACCTCTTTCCCTGCCTGTGGTATTATAAACGCATTCAAAAACAATATGCCCTCATGTGGCACTACCCAATAATCTCTATCTCTCCCTTCAACATATAACTGCGTCCAGTCCTCCCATGTCTCACCTGAATACACCTTTAACTCATCAATGCTCTTTATCCACAACTTGCTCAAATATATTGGATAACCTAATCTGTATATCCACCATCCCCACTTAGGTCTCGTTAGATCATGCACTTCTGTTGCTTGTCTTGTATTCCCTGCCCATGTCGTTGCACTTATCCTATCCACGTAATCCATTTTCATCCTTATTAGGTTCTCTAAAAACGTGTTATCATACTTTTTCTCATCCACATTCAACCAATCCCTTATCTCGTCTGGTGTTACATACAAATTTACTACTGCCAT
>CAZNPD010000008.1:0-8093 GCA_964575265.1 uncultured Pseudomonadota bacterium
ACCATTGAAAAAAATTAAGTGATGGATGACAAAAGCCTGAGAAGATCATGCGGTGTGAGAACTGAAGGTGTTTTTGCTGGATGCTTTCTTGTTCCCCTCGCAACTAAGAATCCCTGCGGATGAAAGAACCATTCCTTGAGCTCTTCTGGGTTTCTCTTCTCTAATTCCTTTGCAATTAAAGGTTTTAGCTTATTTAGATCTGGTTCATTGATTGTAGCATTTCTTGTAATTCCTAAATTGTTTCCGTCTTTGAAGATTATGAGATCTACCCCTTTTAACTCGAACAAGGTTTGGTTTATTGTGTGCGATCCGTTCTCGACGATTGCTACTCTAACTCCACCAATTTCAAAAATTGGGATATCCTTAACTAACTCTTCTGCTTCCACTAGCTTTTGTAGCATTAACTTGTAAATATCGAGAATCCTGAAGACTTCTTGAATGATTTCACTATCAGATAACTTGCTTGTTCTGAGAGCATTTATGTACCCCGTGAGATGGAAATACTTTGCTGGAGCTGGCAATCTAAGAATCTGTCCTGTGTCTGAATAATCTGCTAATTCCACAATAAATCTTGTCCACTCTGGAAGTTTTGTTCTGAACTTTTCCCATAGAATCCTTGCTGTTGATGGTGCTGAGCCGTCGTGGTGGTCGTAGTGCTCGATTTCGATTCCGAGTTCTTGTGCTTTCTTAGCAATTTCTTCCTTTAAGGGCATGTCCAAGATTACCAGCTTTGTTACACCAAGCTGTTTTAGCTCTTCCAGACTCAAATTCTCCTCTGTAAACACTACCCCCTGCTCCACCACCTTCAAATACAGATATGCAGACACGACTGCATCCAAATCCACATTTCTGTGCAAAACCAAAACCTTTTCCCCGTTCATAGTATAAACTGCACACCTAAACTATTTAAACTTTACTATTTTGAGTAGAACCTGCTACTGTTGTGAGAAATTCCGACATCATGATACTTCCTCGTCTCTCGAAATATTTAAAATTTACTATTTTTAGTTTAGAGCGAAAAATATATTATGTTATGTACTAAAAATAAAACATGGCTAAAAAGTTTGTCTGGGATACTTCAAGCCTGAGTCATGCCTTTGAAGATTTAACGCACAGCATCGGTTCTGTTGCGTCTTACTGCTACGGAAAGGGGAGATGCGATTTTAAGAGATTGCTAAGAGGGAGATATCGCTCTGCATATGACGCTAAGAATCTCATAACTGACTGCGACGAGAATACTTGTCTCATTCCTAACGAAATTTACAATGAGCTCATAAGAAACCCCCAGATGCGGGATGAGATCGAGTTCTTTGTTAATGGTGATGAGACAGAGATGATAAAAAGGTATGGCATCAGAGCGAGAAATGTAACTAAAATGTTCAAAGCAAGACTGAAAAAGACTCCTGTAAAACCAGAGTACTTCCAAAAAGTTGTAAAGGTTGCTAAAGAATTAGATCTGAACGTTTCGGAGCAGGATATGAAAGCAATTGCTTTAGCTTGTCAGGAGAATGCTGTATTGGTTACTGCTGACAATAAAATGAAAAGTATTGCTGAAGCTTTGGGAGTGCAAGTAATATACACAATTTAAAAAAATTTTTAGCTTTTAAGTTCTTGCTTAAGAATTTCAAGCCTGTCCGCAATTTTCTGCTCCTTTATCAGGTTCTGAAGGAACTCTGCATCGTTGCAGAACTTCTCCGCAAGCATCAGATATCTGTTCAGCTGTTCCTTTCTCGCATCGATGTTGATTCTGAATGTTTTTAGAGCTATTTCGAAGTCTTCTGCTGTTACCTTTTCTCTATCACTTTTCAACGCATTTCTTGCAGCTCTTAGAACTAACTCTTCTAACTCTGCCCCTGTAAAGAATTCTGTTCTTTTTGCAATTTCGTCGATGCTTACATCTTTTGCAAGCGGAACCTTTCTTATGACTTTTGTATGAACGTGGAGAATTTGTTTTCTGGCTTCAATGTCGGGAAGGAGCATTGGAATGATGTAGTCGAATCTGCCAACCCTGATAAAAGCCTCGTCTAAGTCTTCTGGTCTGTTTGTTGTTCCAATAACGATTGTTTTCCTTCTTGCATCCCCGAGCCACTCGAGCAAAATGCTGAATGTTCTCCTTGTTGCTTCATGCTCCCCAAGCTGCCCTCTCTGTCCAAATCTGTCGATTTCATCGATAAAGAGGACGCAGGGAGATACTTCTTCTGCAAGTTCAAGAGCTCTAGCCATGCTTCTCTCAGTCTCTCCATACCATTTGCTGACTATCTTTTCCGTCCTCAATCTCAAAAACGGAAGCTTCAACTCCTTTGCAAGAGCTCTTGCAAAATGAGTCTTTCCTGTGCCTCCCATTCCGAAAAGGAGCAAGCCTCGTGGTGGTCTCAATCCGAGCTTTTCTGCTTTGACAGGATTCTGCAAGACTTTGATTACGTTGTTCTGAATGAAGTCTTTGAGCGTCTCATAGCCACCGACCGCTTCAAAACCGTGTTCTGGTTGCTCTATATCCAGAATACCGCTCTTTTTGATGATTTCATTCTTGTACTCTGAGAGAGCTTCAACCTTGAGATCTCTGTACTTGTAAACCGATTTCAAAGCTACAGACTCAACCTCATGAAGATTTAACCCTGCTGTCGCTTGTATTAAAGCGTTTATTTTGCCATTTGGTTCTTTTTGAATTAATCCCATTATCTTCTCAAGAATTTCTTTTCTCTCGTTTTCTGTTGAGCTAGAAACTCTCACAACTGTGAAATACTTCAGAGTCTCTTCATCAAAAAGGATTGTTGGACTTTCTGTAAAGAGCACTATAGTGTGTCCTCGAATGTAGATATCGGTATCAAACGTCCAGCTTCTCAAAGCAGAGGTAAGTGCATCGTTTCTCTGGAAGATTCCTTGGATAATGAACCAGATGTTCTCTCCTGCTCTGAATTGCTGATCAATGTAATCCAAAGCCATTTCTAATGATTTAATTGTTGATGGAGCTGGTATTGGGAGAGGAATGCCAGATGTCTGAACAGAAACAGGCTTAAAAGATGTTTTCTCACCATCAAAACAAACTTCAAACAAACCTCTCCAGACAAAAAACACGTAAGCTTTTGAAATTTTTTGCTGGCTCTTGAGATAGCTTAAAAACTGATCAAACCTTTTTGGATCGTTGCTTTGATAAACTATTATTGTTGAGAATTGAGCTTTTCTTCCAATTATTCCCTCAACAATCCAGTTGCTCATAGTATAATCTAAAACCTTCAACTATTTAAAGTTTACTATTTTTGGTAGCAGGTGCTACATACATAAGTAAAAAGGATAGATACTAAGAAGAAAGTTCCGCTAGAAGAGCTTTTAGCCTTCCTTCCGCTACTGTTGGTTCTATTTTTTCTTCGTCTATTGTTTCCACTGCTTTCCTTAGAATATCTAGTCTTTCAACCTGAATTCCAAGCTCTTCAGCAGTTTTAACCACGTAATTCATATCTTCTCTGAGTTTTTTGATTACTTTCTTCGATAGGTTCTTAGCTTCGTAGTTCTTGATTCTTTCAAAGATTGAGTTTATCTTTTCTTCAAGCTGTTCTCTCAAATTCTGGAACATTTCTTGCTTTACAATTTCAAGCTCTTTCTGAACATCCTGTATCGCTCTTTCTTCGAGATACTTTGAAACAATCTCCATATCTATTGTAAACGGAACTAGCCTGATTTTTACTCTTTCAGAGATCTCTGGAACTTTAATTTCCGTGACTCCACGCTCTTTAAGATATTCCCTGACAACGTCGATGTACTCCTGATATATCTTTATCCTTCCTCTTTCGATTCCTTCTCTGAGTTCTTCTGCAATCTCTCCCCTTTCAAGGAAAGCTCTTAGCTGTTCCTCGAATTTCTTGTATTCTTCTCTGAGCTCCTCTATTTCTTTGATAAATTCTTGAACCCTGTGTTTTGGAACAATGTATCCAAAGCCTGCCCAGACTCCGTGCTTCTGTAGAATATCATTGTAGAACTTCCTGCTGAGAACTCCAATCTTGTTATAGAAATATCCCTTGATCAGTTGTATTATTTCGCTTCCAATTCGCTCTCCCTTATATTCTTTTGGTAAAATCTCATCTAACAATGCTTTAGATGGAAGAGAGGATACTACCAGAAAACCGTTTACAGCTACAGCTTCCTTTGCTTTAATTGCCACGCTTTCAGCTTTGCTGAGTTCCTGAGCAACGCTATCGAGTTTTTCCACTATTTTTTCGTAATCATCTAAGGATTCTGCTGATTTTACCAGTTCCAATGCCGTCATGTGTAAGCTCTTTGAATATGGATAAAGCTTGTACTCATCAGCACTAATTCTTGTGTTTTTATTTACCAGAACTTTTGCAAGAACGATCCCGTAAAAAAGCGGACTTCTTCTGCTTCCATGATGTCCCATTCTCTCGTAGATGATGGTATCAAAACACCAAGCTCTTCTTTTTCCGCTACTATCTCTGGTATAAGAAACAAGATACATGTGGTTTACTGCTGGAGCGTCTCCATTGCACTTAAAAATTGCAAGCTTCTCCTGCACATTCCCAAAGTGTTCTTGAACCATCTTTTCTATCAGTTGGTGATTTTCTGGCGTATACTTGATTAGCCACGCTTTTTGAGATTCGTCATATTCTCTTTCAGATTCTACAAAAATTTCCTTAACCTTTTTTATGAAAAAAACATCATAAGGGGTTTTTACAAAAATTTTATCCCCCTTAATTTCAACCACAATCTGCTCCGCCATGATTAGTAGTAGATACTATCAGTATTTAAACTTTACTATTTTTTGTAGCACCTGCTACAGGAAAAAGATTTATAAAGAGAATTTACTATTTAAGATACATGATGGGGGATAAAATGATGGGGGATAAATTGCGAAGATTTTATGTTGTTTGTTTGGTGATCGCTCTTCTAAATTTGCTGGATGCAATCACAACATACGCAGGAGTCAATTTCTGTGGTGCTGAAGAACTGAATCCTTTGATGTCAAAGGTAATAAGCCAAAGCTGGCTTAATTTCGTGCTAATTAAGATCCTAGGGAGTCTGTATTTCCACCCATTAATTCCCTTATTTGTTCTTGTAAAAAGAGATAAATTGAATTACAAAACAATAAAACTCTGCTTGATCTGTCTATTCAGCATAGCATTCTTCTACAGTTTAATTGTAATAAACAACCTGACTGTAATTATCACCCGTGGATGGCTGAAGTGAACAAAATTTACCTTATGGACTGCTTGGAAGGGATGAGAAAACTTCTCGAGTCTGAAGAAGTAGATGTTATAGTAACTTCTCCACCTTATAACATTGGCGTTAAATACAACAAGTATGACGATACTATCCCCAGAGAGAAATATCTAGATTGGATGGAAGAGGTTGGAAAAGAATGTAAACGAGTTTTGAAAAAAGATGGATCATTCTTCTTGAATATGGGGCATAAGCCTAAAGACCCTTGGGTGGCTTGGGAAGTTGCCTTTAGGTTGAGAAAACATTTCAAGCTTCAAAATGTAATTATTTGGGTTAAGTCTATAGCAATTCAGAAAAAAGATGTTGGAAAATACCCTAATATCATAGGGGATATAGCTGTTGGACATTACAAGCCTATAGGCGGAAAACGTTTCTTAAACGACTGTTTCGAGTACATTTTTCATTTCACAAAAAATGGAGACGTTGAACTTGACAGATTGGCTATAGGAGTTCCATACCAAGATAAATCTAATATTGGAAGATGGAAAAGTGCAACTAAGGACTTAAGATGCAGAGGAAACACTTGGTTTATTCCTTATAAAACTATACGGTCTAAGGAAAAGCAACGACCGCATCCATCGACATTCCCAGTAGAACTCCCTATGATGTGCATCAAGCTTCACGGTTTGAGTAAAACTAAACTAGTTCTAGACCCGTTTATGGGCATAGGGAATACAGCTATAGCATGTATAAGACTTGGAGTAAACTACATAGGTTTTGAGATAGATGAAACTTACGTTAAAATTGCTGAAAAAAGAATTAAAAGTGAACTACCCCACTACATCAAGGAAATTCTCTAACATTATCATCCAACTTCTCTATCAATGACCCTCTTATATCCCCTCCTGCTCACCACTCTTCTGAAAGTATCATAGGATATATCATATCCTGAAGATTTCATGATTTTCCAGATCGCCTTTAGAGTTAAACCCATTTTTCCGTATTTTTTCAGATAGTGCTCAACAGTAGAATCTGCCACTTTGCGTGGCCTTCCCTTCTGTTTTCCGCTCTCCCATGCTGAGATCTGTCTTTCCCTAATTCTTCTTCTCTCAAACTCCGCTACCCATGACAATATGCTTAAAATCAGCTTTCTTATGTTGCTGTCGAGAGTTTGCAACCATTCTTCCTTTATGCTTATAACTGAGATGCCCTTTTCTTCGAGCTCAAGAATTGTCTGAACAGTATCGAGCATCGTTCTTCCAATTCTGTCTATCGCAAAAACCACAACAGCTTCAGGTTTTACGCTTTCAAGCTCCTGCAAAAGTCTGTTTGCCTCAGGTCTCTCTTTGAACAGCTTAGCTCCGCTCTCCCCTTTGTCTACATACCATCCTACCACTGATAAACCCCTTTTCTCAGCAAATTTCTCGATCTCGGCCTTCTGGACATTCTCGTCTTGCTCTTTGGTTGAAACTCGAATATACGCTACAGTACGCATAGAAAGTATACGCAAAAGTCTTATTTAAATTTTGCTGTTTGCAGACAAAAGTGGTCTTTTGCTATACGGAAGCAAAAATATCTGAATGTCTGAAAAAAGATGACAAAAATGTTTGAGTATTTTGCAACTGCTGAAAGCATCAGAAGAGTACTACATTACATATATTATATGTATTATTCGCCAGTTAAAGATGCATTTGTTCTTCCTTTTTACAATAAACCAGTAGAAGGTACTACTTCTAATAGAAAGACATAGTAAAGTTTAAATTTTTGTGAATCTAAAATTAGAATATGAATATAATCAATACCGTTCAGAAAGCGGACGAGTACATGGCTATGAGACGTCCGTTCACAGCTCTTGAGCTGTATTTTAGCGTAATAAACTACTTCAGAAGGAATAAAAAGAGATTGGGGATTACTAAATAGATTTTAATAGCTTACAACAACGCATTAGTTCTATCATTGTATCTTGCAAAATCAAAGAACGATCTCTTAAATCTGAAAAATCTCTCACTCGAATTTCTGAATCTCACAAGAAAAACAGTCGATTCAGAGATGTATGCAATCGCTTGCTTTCACGCTGGGATCGTGCATCATGCTCTCGATGAAATTGAGAAGTCTGCGAGATTTCTTGAAGAGGCTCTCGTGATTTTTGAGTTGCTTGGAAAAGATGATCACGTCATGCTTGCATGCAAAAATCTTGCAGAAGTCTACAAAAAGCTTGGAAAAACAGAGAAAGCTGAAGCGTATCAACTGAGAGCTGAAGCTCTGATGAAAAGAATTGGTGAAAGAGGAAAAGAAATGATTTCGGAAATTGATGCTTTATTCAAAAAAAGTGAAAAATACTCCTTGGATAATTAATTAGTTGACTAAAGAAAGATTTATTTACTACTTAGAGTATATAAGTTAGAGGAGGTAGTAGAAATGACGTTGTTTACTCGAGATGATAAAATTGAGAGGGTTTTTAGAGAGCTAGAGACGCTTGTACTGAAAGAGTATCGTGATACTGTCAAAGAGGATGCTAAAGAGATAGCAAAAGAACTCATAGAAGAGAGAGGATTGGATTACGTCTGTAGAGATATATACGATGCTTTAGCAGAAGCTGATGACCTTATTCACGAAACTGCTGACTCCCGTGTAACGTATACTCTCGACAATGAATTGCTATTGCTTTTCGACCCCTATCCTGAAAGAGAGCAGGTGGATTTTGATATAATCAAAGAAGTTGCATCTCATGCGGAAGCAGAAGACGTTGTCGGGACGACGGTACAGGCTTATGCGTATGAATTGTGGAAAGTGGGGATAAGAAATGCACTAGAAGAGATTTTGAAAGAGAAATGTAAGTTGAAGAAAAGGTGACCTGCAACTTTAAAAATAAGCGGTTGTAGAAATATCCCTGTAGGAGCCTTATGACCTCCAGACCGATCTTA